>DAIQBB010000009.1:0-61496 GCA_036781365.1 Steroidobacteraceae bacterium
CCGTTCATCAAGGTCGAGGCGACCAAGTTCACCGAGGTCGGCTATGTCGGCCGCGAGGTGGACTCGATCGTCAAGGAGCTCGTCGACGTGTCGGTCAAGCTGACGCGCGAAGAGGAAATGGCAAAGGTGCGCCCGCGGGCGATCGATTCGGCCGAGGAGCGCATCCTCGACACGATGCTCCCGAAACTCTCGAACGGCGACGAGACCCGCCAGAAGTTCCGCAAGATGCTGCGTGAGGGCGCGCTCGACGAGCGCGAGATCGAGGTCGAAGTGCGCGCCGTGCCGGTCGGTCTCGAGATCATGGGCCCACCCGGCATGGAAGAGATGACCCAGCAGCTGCAACAGGTCTTCCAGGGCATGGGCGCCGGCCGCACGAAGACGCGCAAGCTTCGCATCCGCGAGGCCCTGAAGGCGCTCACCGACGAGGAAGCGGCCAAGATGGTCAACGAGGAAGAGCTGCGCACGCGGGCGCTGTCCAACGCCGAGCAGAACGGGATCGTCTTCATCGACGAAATCGACAAGATCTGCCGGCGCACGGAGTCGATGGGCGCGGATGTTTCCCGGGAGGGCGTGCAGCGCGACCTGCTGCCCCTTGTCGAGGGCTGCACGGTCAGTACCAAGCACGGCATGGTCAAGACGGACCATGTGCTCTTCATCGCATCCGGCGCATTCCACATGGCGAAGCCCTCGGACCTCATCCCCGAGCTTCAGGGCAGGCTTCCGATCCGCGTCGAGCTCGATGCACTCTCGGTCGACGACTTCGAGCGAATCCTTTCGGAGCCCGATGCCTCGCTGACCGCGCAGTACAAGGCCCTGCTTGCAACCGAGGGCGTCCAGGTCAGCTTCACGCCGGACGGGGTACGTCGCATCGCCGAGATCGCGTGGTCGGTCAACGAGAAGACCGAGAACATCGGTGCGCGCCGCCTGCATACCGTCATGGAGCGCTTGCTGGAGCAGGTTTCATTCGATGCAGCCGACCGGAACGGCACGCAGATCGAAGTCGACGCTGGTTTCGTCGACCGCCACCTCGCCGCGCTCGCAAAGGACGAGGATCTCTCGCGATATATCCTCTGATGCCTGCACCGACTGCCATCACGGTCAAGAAGAAGACCCGGGTCGTCGAGGTCGCCTGGCAGGATGGCACGCAGTACGCCCTGCCCTTCGAGTACCTGCGCGTTTATTCGCCATCCGCGGAAGTGCGCGGCCACGGCGGCGGCGAAGGCAAACTCGAGCTCGCAAAGGAATCCGTCCTCGTCACGCAGGTCGAGCAGGTCGGGATCTATGCCGTCAGGCTTCATTTCGACGACGGGCACAACACCGGCCTTTACAGCTGGGATTACCTGCGCGAGCTGGGCGAGAAATACGGCGTGAAGTGGGCGCGGTACCTGGAGCGCTGCGAGAAACTCGGTTACGAACGAAAGCCGCCTGGCTGAGCCGGTCGAAGTATCCGCACCACTGCCGTCGCCAATCTCGCCGCGCATGCACGGTCCGGGTCCAGGCCCGGATCGTAGATCGTGAGCTGCATGCCGAGGGCTTTCGGATGCCGGACAAGCGGCGCGACAAGCTCGACCACCTCGTCAATCGAGGGACCGTCGGACACCGGCGAATCGACCGCCGGCATCTCTCCGGGGTCGATCACGTCCGCGTCCAGGTGGATCCAGAATCCGGCCACCGGGGGTGAGGTCACCCGCTCGAGCGCGACCGTGGCCGCGGCCGCGGATCCCATGCGAGCGAGAGCATCGCCATCGATGTCGAGCACGCCGAACTCCGCCAGCGCATCCTTGCCCGCGCCAGCCCGATCATCCTCGTCATCGCGCCGGCCGATCGTGACGGTGTGCTCGCCTGCGAGGAGCGGGCGGTCGCCGCGCAGTGTCGCAAGGGGTCCGCTGCCCTTTCCGACCGCAAGCGCCAGACCCATCGCCGCAGCCGACCCCGTCGTCGAGTTTTTCGGCGTATAGAAGTCGCTTTGCCCGTCGATGTAGATGAGACCGAGCGGTCCGCGATCGGCGATGCCCAGCAGAGAACCCAGCACGATGCTGCACTCCCCGCCCAGCACCAACACGAATTCTCCCGCACTGCCGGCCTTGTCGATCCTTGCAGCCAGTGTCCGGGAATACTCGGCAACGTCGATCTCGTTGCGGATCCGGTTCGGCGGCCGTACAAGTTCACGATACGGCGGAGGGATCACGTCGCCTTCATCGCGCGCGGAGAGTCGCTGCACAAGCCCTTGCGCCCGCAGGGCCGCGGGCGCGAGGTCGAGCCGCCGCACCGTGCCGTCGTCGTAGGGCCGGATGCCAATCGCGGAGGGCGCGCCGAGGATGCAGATTTGCCGATTCATCTGAACTCGCCGTGACCGTCGAGCGTATCACGGGATGCACAAGAGCGCCGCCATGGCCCAGCCGACCGCCTGACGGCTCCCGGCCGTAGAATCGGGCCGCACATGGCCTCCAGTCTGCTTTTACTGCTCGACGACATCGCCACGATCCTCGACGACGTGTCGGTGATGACCAAGGTCGCCGCCAAAAAGACCGCAGGCGTGCTCGGCGACGACCTCGCGCTGAACGCGGAACAGGTCAGCGGCGTGCGCGCCGATCGCGAACTGCCCGTGGTGTGGGCGGTGATGAAGGGCTCGGCGCGGAACAAGCTGATCCTGGTACCCGCGGCGCTCGCGATCAGCGCGATCTTGCCATGGGCAGTCACGCCGCTGCTTATGGTCGGCGGGCTGTTCCTGTGCTACGAAGGATTCGAGAAAGTAGCGCACAGGTTTCTGCACCGCAGGGAAGAAGACGACGCGCACCGCGCCGCGCACGTCGCCGCGCTGTTGCGGCCGGACGGTGACCTGCTCGCCGTCGAGAAGGACAAAATCAAGGGCGCAATCCGCACCGACTTCATCCTGTCCGCGGAAATCATCGTCATCGCGCTCGGCACCGTGGCCGACCGCGAATTCGCGGTACAGCTCGGCGTCCTGGTCGGTATTGCCGCGGTGATGACTGTCGGCGTGTACGGGCTCGTCGCCGGCATCGTCAAGCTCGACGACGCGGGCCTGCACTTGAGCCGCATGGCCAACTCAGCGTATGCCGCATTGGGCCGCGGCATCCTGAGAGCGGCGCCTTGGCTGATGAAAGCGCTGGCGATTGCCGGCACCGCGGCGATGTTCCTGGTCGGCGGCGGCATCCTCACCCATGGCGTTCACGTCGTCGGTGATTGGATCAAGGACAGGGCCTTCGATGCGGCGCAGATCCCGGGCGTCGGCGCGGTACTGGGCGCAGCGACACCGATGCTGGCCAACGCGCTCGTCGGCATCGTCGCTGGCCTCCTAGCTGTGCTCGCAGCGAAGCTGTTCCAGCGCCTGCGAGCGAAGCCTGCAGCGGCGCGCTGACGCCGCGGCGCCGAACCCGTAGAATCGGCTTCCCGTGAAGACCGTCGATTTCGGATACGAGCGCGTCAGCGCTGACGAGAAAACCGCACGAGTACGCGGTGTCTTCGATTCGGTCGCCGACAACTACGACCTGATGAACGACCTGATGTCCGGCGGCCTGCACCGGCTGTGGAAGCGCTTCGCGCTGTCGCAGACTGGCTTACGGCCCGGCCAGCGCGCACTCGACGTGGCCTCAGGCACCGGCGATCTCGGCGCCGGCCTCGCCCGGCAGGTGGGACCGGGCGGACTCGCCGTTCTCACCGACATCAACCGCGAGATGCTCTCGCGTGGCCGTGACCGCCTGATCGACCGCGGATTCGCGTCGCAGGTGGCGTACGTGATCGCGAACGCCGAGATGCTCCCCTTCCCCGACACCAGTTTCGATTGCGTGACGATCGGCTTCGGGCTGCGAAACGTCACCGACAAGATCGCGGCGCTCGCCTCCATGAAGCGCGTGCTTCGGCCGGGCGGACGGTTGCTGGTGCTCGAGTTCTCGAAGCCGCAGCTCGCGGCGTTGCAGCCCGCGTATGACGCGTACTCGTTCAACATCCTTCCGCGCCTCGGATCGATCATCGCGGGCGACGAAGCAAGCTATCGGTATCTCGCCGAATCCATCCGCATGCACCCCGACCAGGAGACGCTCGCCTCGATGATTCGCATGGCCGGGTTCGACGAGTGCCGCTGGCACAATCTCGCGGGCGGCATCGTCGCCCTGCACCTCGGATTCGTGTACTGAACGGCATGACCGCGGAACTGCTGGAGCCGTTCGAGAAGGTCCTGAACCGCAACATTGCGGCTTCGAGCCGTGCGCGGGGCCTGCTCGCGGAGCTGGGTGGCCGCTCGATGGAACTTCGCTTCGCTGCGACGCCCATTCGCATCCGGCTTGCCGCGACCGCCGAAGGCATTTCGATCCGCCCGGCATGGGATGAAACGTCGGATGCGGTCATCGAGGGCACGCCACTTTCCTTCCTGCGCCTTGCGACCGGGGATGCAGCGAAGTCGATCCGCGCCGGCGGCACCGAGGTTCACGGCGACGCCGAGATCGCGGAAGGCTTTCGGAAGCTGCTCGAAGCCGCCCGGCCGGACCTTGAGGAGGAGCTCTCACGCGTGACGGGAGACGTCGCCGCGCACTATCTGGCCAACTTTGCGCGGGATGCGGTCGATTTCGGCCGGCGCGCCGGCGACACGCTGGCGCGCAATGCCGCTGAATACCTCACCGAGGAGAGCCGCGACCTTCCCGTGCGGATCGAGGTGGAGGAATTCCTTGCCGACGTCGATCGCCTGCGCGAGTCGGTCGACCGGCTCGAGGCGCGTATCGGCGCTACCGAGCGCATGCGAAACACCCGATGATCTCTCTGCGCGTCGCGCGCCGGCTCCTGACCATTCACCGCGTGCTGGTTCGCTACGGCCTCGACGACTTCGTCCGCGCAACGCATCTGTACCGGCCGCTGCGATTCATCTTCTTCCTTTCCCCGTGGACCTGGTTCAGTCGTCGGCGCGGCACACGCGGCGAACGCCTGCGCCGCGCGCTCGAGGACCTTGGCCCCATCTTCGTCAAGTTCGGCCAGGTCGTGTCGACCCGCCGCGACCTGCTGCCGCCCGATATCGCCGACGAACTCGCGAAACTCCAGGATCGCGTGCCGCCATTCTCCGGTGAAATCGCCAAGGCCCGCATCGAGGAGGCGCTCGGCCGGCCGGTCAGCGAACTGTTCAGGAGCTTCGAAGTCGCACCGCTCGCGGCCGCATCCATCGCCCAGGTACACGTAGCCGTCCTGCATGACGGGCGTGAAGTCGTGGTCAAGGTGCTCCGCCCGGGCATGCACGAGCTGATCGGCCGCGACCTCGAGGTTCTCCACTCGCTCGCCGCGCTCGCCGACGAATACTGGCCGGATTCCCGGCGCCTGCGCCCGCGCGAAGTAGTCGTCGAGTACGAGAAGACCATCCTGAACGAGCTCGACCTGATGCGGGAGGCCGGAAACGCATCGCAGCTCAAGCGCAATTTCGCGGGCAGCGCGATGCTGCACGTTCCGGAGGTGTACTGGGACCTCTGCCGCCAGGAAGTCATGGTCATGGAACGAATCCATGGCGTGCAGATCTCCGAAGTTGCGCGACTCAAAGAACTCGGCGCCGACATCCCAAAGCTCGCCGAGAACGGCGTGAAGATTTTCTTCACCCAGGTGTTCCGGCACAACTTCTTTCACGCCGACATGCACCCGGGCAACATTTTCGTCGACGTCAGCGATCCGGCGAATCCGCGCTACGCCGCCGTCGACTTCGGTATCGTCGGCACGCTCGACCCGAGGGACCAACTCTATCTCGCCGGCAACTTCCTCGCGTTCTTCGAGCGCGACTACCGCAAGGTGGCCGTACTGCATCTTGAAAGCGGCTGGGTACCGGCCGGGACGCGCGTCGACGAACTTGAGTCGGCCGTGCGGACGGTCTGCGAGCCAATCTTCGACAAGCCGCTCAAGGACATCTCATTCGGCGTCGTGCTCTTGCACCTCTTCGAGATTGCGCGCCGCTACCAGATGCAGGTCCAGCCGCAGCTCATCCTGCTGCAGAAAACGCTACTCAATATCGAGGGCCTCGGACGCCAGCTCTATCCGGAGCTGGATCTCTGGAAGACGGCGCTGCCGATCCTGCGCGAATGGATGCAGGAGCGCAGCGGGCCGCGCGCGGTGCTCGGGAGCCTGCGCGACCACTGGCCCGACATTGCCGAGGCGATCAAGGTGCTGCCCGTGATCGCGCGCCGCGCGATCCGGCGCGCCTATGACGACGAGGTCGTCGTCCGCACGGAGTCGGAATCGCTCGAAAAACTTCGCGTCGAACTGCGAAGGCAGCGGCGCCGCAGCGATGCGATCCTGGGCGCGGGCGTCGCATTCCTGGGCGGAATCATCTGGCTCGCTCTCGCGACACAACCCGAGTGGATCGGATGGCTGCTCGCCGGCGGCGGCGCAATCTGGATGGTGAATCGACTGCGCTCGGGCGCGAAATAAGGCTACTTTGCAGCTCACTCGACGCTGAAAGCGACGCGCTTCGGCCCCTTGCCGACCGGGATGCGCGTGACCTCGCGTACCGCCGCAATATCGATCACCGAGACCGAGTTGTCCTTCGGGTTGGACACATAGGCGAACTTGCCCTCGGGATCGCAGACCACCCAATTCGGGCTGCCGCCTACCGGCACCGTACCCTTCAGGGAAAAATCCGGCAGCGAGTAGATCGCCACGTAGTTCGCCACGGTTGCGACTGCGACCAGGCGCTGGCCATCGCGAGTCATCGCGAGCCCGTGGTTATAGGTATACGGCCAAGCGCCCGCGCCCTCGAGATTGGCCAGCCTTTCCTTGAGATTGCTGCCGGTTGCCGGGATGGATTTCTCGAGCGTCGGCAGATCGACGCGCCGCACAAACGAGCCGTCGTCAAGTCGCCGCACCTCGAAGCCGTGCACGCGCGACAGCTGGTAGTAAATGAGGCCGCGTGGCTCGTCGAGCACGATCGGGCGCACCGATTCGCCCGCATCCAGCGCCATGAGCACGCGCCCCGTGTCGGTGTCGTAAACGTATATCGTGTCGGTCACCATGTTGCCGACATAGAGACGCTTGCCGTCCGCGGATATCTCGGTCGCGTGGTTGCCGATGGTCGCCGGCCACCATTGCTCGATGCTGCCGTCCCCGGCGTTCAGCACGACCATCCAGTGGCGTGTGTATAGCGGCACGTAAACACGCTTTCCGTCTGGCGAGCGCGAGATATGGTTGGGCGAGCCGTCGAGCGCAACGGACCACAAGGGCGTGAACGAGCGGCTGTCGAAGGCCATGACCTTGCCGCTCTCGTTGTTCTGGTAACCGAAGGGGCTGCGCATGTCGTCCTGGGCGACGACATAGAACACGCGGCCATCCGGGGAACCCATCACGTCATCCGTGTGCTCGCCAATCGCGATGTTGCGCACGACCTTGCGCGTGGCGACGTCTATCACCTGCACGTCCTGCGACAGCGGGCTTTCCACGAGGAGGTGATTTAACGGCGTGTCCGCCACCGCCGGCAGCGCGCACAGCGCCTGCAGCAGCAAGGCAGCCGCGATTTCAAGGGCCCAGGACGCGAGTGAATGCCGAAGCATGTGCTTGTCCTTCTGTTAGGCGCGCTCGAGCTGACTCAAAAGCGATGGCCCCAGGCGGCTGACCAGCTGCACGAGATGCTCCACGTCGCTTTCGTCATTTTCGTAATGCAGGAAGCAGACGCGAAGCGAGGTCCTGCCGCGCACGCGAGTTGTCGGCAGGTGCGCTTCGCCGCTGGCGCTGATGGCCTCCGAAATCCGCTCGTTGAGCGCATCGAGCGCCGCGTCGTCCAGGTCGCAGTCCGCCGGCCGGTAGCAGAAATTCACCACCGACAGTGAAGCCGGCGCAAGCAACTGGAAATCGGGCATCGCGCGTACGCGCGCCTCCAGCAGCGTGGCGAGACGGTTGCAGCGCGTCACAAGCTCCGCGATGCCGCTGCGCCCCAGCCGGGCGATGGCTGCCCAGACTTTCAGCGCGCGATTGCCGAACGTGAGCTCGAACATGTGGTCCATGGGCCAGGGTGCCTCGCTTTCGCCGTGGGCGAGATAGTCAGGCGTCAGCGAGAATGCAGCGCGGTGAACTTCCGGGTGCCGCGTTAGCAGCGCGCCGCAATCGACCGGGACCTGCAACCACTTGTGTGGATTGAGCGTGACCGAATCCGCTCGTGCGAGCGCCTTGAAGCGGCCGGCGTAGGTGGGATCGAGCGCCGCCCATGCGCCGAATGCGCCGTCGACGTGCAGCCAGATGCCGAACTCAGCGGCGATGTCAGCGATCTCGTCCAGCGAATCGATGGCGCCGGTGTTGGTGGCGCCGCCGCAGGCGACGATCGCGAATGGCAGATGTCCCGCCTTCAGGTCGTCCTCGATCGCGCGGCGCAGCGCATCGGGCTGCATTCGAAATTCGGCATCTGCCGCGATCGAGCGCAGGTGATCCGTTCCAATGCCGAGCTGCTCGACGCACTTCTGGATCGAGGAGTGACTCTCGGTGCTGGCATAGAGGACGAGCCGCGGCCGGCCGCCCTGCAGGCCTTCGGCGCGCAGGTCCCAGCCCGCGCGCTCCGCCGCGCGGTGGCGCGCCGCACTGAGCGCATTGAGCGTCGCCGCCGAGCCGCCCGTCAGCAGCAGGCACTGGCTGCCTTCGACGGGAAATCCGACCATTTCCATGATCCAGCGACCGACGCTGACCATCAGGAATAAGGCGGAGTGGTCGTAGCCATCGAGGCCGCAATTCATTGTGCTTGCGACCGAGTCCGCCAGGATCGCGATCGGCGCCGGCGGAGAGTTGACCCAGGCATAGGAGCGCCGGTGGCCGATCGCAACGGGCCAGGGCATGATCTCGCGGCCTAGGAAATCGAGGATCTGTTTCGGCGATTGCCCCTGTTCCGGCAATGGTAGGGACATCAGTCGAAGGCGGACCTCCCTGGGCACGACGCGATCGACGGGCTGAGCGGGCAGGTTGCGGAGGTACTCGGCCAGCATCTCGATGGCGCGCACGCCGATCTGATCGAAATCGGTCCGGTCTTCGACGAATGCGTGTGCTGCTTGCTCGGTCATGGGTTATTAACAAAGCTGCCCGATTGGGTGTCAAGTCTGGGCGCCATCCCACTCAGGCAAGTAAAGGCTATTTCAAGGCCTCCATTCCGGCGCGCTCCATTTGCTCGCGGGCGCTCCGCGCAGCCCGTTGCTGTTCCAGCATCTTGCGAAAAGCCTGGAACTGATACGAAGACAGCACTTTTTCCGCTGCCTTGAGCGAACGCCGCTCCGACTCTGCCTCAAATTCGGTGTCGGACTCGCTGTCCACGATCGCGGGTCCCAAGTCCTGCTCGATCCGTTGCCGCTCATCGTGAAGTGCGCGAATCAGGGATTCGGCCTTGTCGCTTTCGAGCGGGTCCGATGAATCCATGAGCTCGAACCGCAGCTGCCTCACCTGGTAGCGCTCCGAAAGGCTCGCTTCGTAGTCCTTCCACTGCCGCAGCTTTGATTCGCCGATCAGGGCCGCAATCTCTGCGTCCGCTTGCTGCGTCTTTTGCTGCAGCTCCAGATCGAAGTCGCCCTCACGGGTTTTGTAAATCCTGATGCCGGACTCGCGCAGTTGCTGTTCGACCGACAGTTCCACCACACGGTATGCGGTCTCAATTGGAACTCCGAGTACCCGCACCAGGTCAGGGTAGTTCGCGTCAAAGTTTGATTCGAAATACTCGCGCCTCGCCTCCATGTACTCAGCGCTCTGACGCAATCGCGGATCGTCCCCGGATTGGATCAATCCGCGGTTGAAGCGTGTCTGATCGAAATATTCATGACCGTCCTGTACCACAGCCGGCGCGGGCGCGGGTTCAGTCGGGACAGGCGACGCGACTACGCGGTCATTGCTCCCGGGCGACTGCGCGACCTCGGCCTGGGGTCGATCAGAGCGCTCCTGCTCCTGCGCCCGCCATAGCCAAACCGAAGTTGCACCGAAAACGAGGACCAGAACAGAAAGAACCGCTGTCGACTTTCGGACTTGCATTTCAGGCGTCCTCTACAAGGCTTGCCTCGGCTCGATCCAGGTCGCGATCGCGCGGCCGCAAAGTTCATCGTGATTGTCGAAGATCGCGGTGCCGGTGTAGTGCTTGCGCCCGTCATGGCCGAGCGCCCAGCCGATCACGACGCTGGGCGCGTCGACATGGACGCAACGGTCGATGCGCGCCGCGAACTGGCCAAGCAGCACGCCGCTTGCAGCGGCACCCGAAGCGAAGAAGCCAGGACAATCGAGCGCCGCCCACATGAACTCGGGCAACACCTTGCCGTCCGCGCCGCAGAGCGAAGGATCGGGAATCCAGGCCGCCGCGCAGAGATCCATGCCCTCGATCGGCGAGGCGAAGATGCGCATGCCGTCGCCGCGTTCCCGCCGTGGGCCGCAGACAAAGCAGCCCGGGTAGGTGTGATCGCGGAAGCCCTCGTATCCGCTCACGGCCGCGAGCGCCCGCGAATAGGATGGCGCCTTGGGGACCACAAGCTCGAAGGTCTTCGGCATCGCACTCGCGACCGTTTCCTCGCCGTCCATCAGGAGGAGTCCCGAGTTGGCCGGGTCGTCGCGGATCGCCAATGCCTTGTCGAGCGGCGGCGGCCGCATCAGGCGCACTTCGACGGGCTTCGCCGCCGCGGCGGCCAGCATGCCGCAGGTATAACCGCCATTGCCCGATCCGGGCGGACCGCAGAACCGGTGACCGATCACGACCAGGCGATTCGCGCTCATCGTGCGCAGAATCCTAGCTGATCGGGGGTGGATGCGGATGCGGTCGGCCGCTAAGCTGACCGCCCTTCCATCGCCCCCAACGGATTCACCCATGAAAAAGGCCGCCCTTTCCTTCGCCCTCACGATATTCGCCTCGGTCGCGGGCGCCGCTGAATCAGGGGACGGCCTCCGGCAGTTTCTCGCCAAGCGCGAGGCCCGCGATGCCGAGATCGCCCGCTCGATCTGGGAGTGGGCGGAGGTCGGCTACCAGGAGGTGAAGAGCTCCGAACTGCTACAAAAGGAATTGACCGACGCGGGGTTCAAAGTGGAAGCCGGCGTGGCCGGCATTCCGACGGCATTCGTCGCAACGGCCGGCAGCGGCAAGCCCGTGATCGGCATCCTGGCCGAGTACGACGCGTTGCCCGGCATCAATCAGGACGCGGTGCCCGATCGAAAGCCGATCGAAGGCAAGAACTCCGGCCACGCCTGCGGCCATCATCTGTTCGGCACAGCGTCTACCTCCGCAGGCATCGCGCTCGCCAACTGGCTCAAGACCAGCGGCAAGTCGGGGACCATCCGCGTTTACGGCACGCCCGCCGAGGAAGGCGGATCCGGCAAGGTCTACATGGTACGTGCCGGACTCTTCAATGACGTCGACACCGTGATGCACTGGCACGCCTCGGACGTCAACTTCGCCGGCGTCGACAAGTCCCTCGCGAACAAGACGGCCAAGTTTCGCTTTCACGGCCTGTCTGCCCACGCTTCGGGGGCGCCCGATCGCGGCCGCTCCGCACTCGATGGCATTGAGGCCATGAACTACATGTCCAACCTGATGCGCGAGCACATTCCGTCGGATGCGCGCATGCACTACGTCATCACGAGCGGCGGCTCTGCCCCGAACGTCGTGCCGGATTTCGCGGAGTCCTACTACTACGTGCGCCACATCGATCCGAATGTCGTGGTCGAGATCTTCGACCGTCTCGTCAAGACCGCGGAAGGCGCGGCGCTCGGCACCGGTACCACCACGGACCACGAAATCATCGGCGGTGTGTACAACCTGTTGTCCATCGAGGCTCTCGCGCGGGTCATGAACGAGAAGCTGAATGAGGTCGGAGGCTATTCCTACACGCCCGATGAAGAGGCCTTCGCGAAGAAAATCTACGCGACTCTCGCCAAGCCGAGCGTCGAGATCGGATCGCAGGCGAAGGTCCAGGCCTTCGACTTCGAACGCCCGGGCCTCGGCTCGACCGACGTCGCCGACGTGAGCTGGACCGTGCCGACCGTGGGGCTGCGCACCGCAACCTGGGTGCCGGGCACCCCGGCGCACAGCTGGCAGGCGACGGCCGCCGGCGGTATGAGCATCGGCTACAAGGGCATGAACGTCGCGTCGCAGACGCTTGCGCTGATGGGCCGCGAGCTGTTCACGCGCCCGGACCTGATCGCAAAGGCGAAGAAGGAATTCGAGGAGCGCCGCGGGCCGGATTTCAAGTACAGCGCCATTCTTGGCGACCGTACTCCCGCACTCGATTACCGCCGCGGCGTGCCGGGCGGTGGCGACAAATGACCGCGCCGCCGGTCGCGGCCGGCAGGCGTTTCGTCGACTGAAACCCGCTGGCCGGCGCTTGCGGGCTTAGAGTTGGACCATTGTTGCCAGCCACGACTGGCCTGGAGATCGCCATGAATCGCCTTGCGTTACTGCTTGCCTCTTTGCTCCTTGCTGCTGTGCCCTTGCAGGCAGCGGAAATCCCGGACTACATCGCCAAGGCCGTGGCCGCGCCCGAGCGCAGCGACAAGGACCGGGAACGCGACGCCCGTGACGAGCCGGCTGAACTGCTCACCTTCGCCGGGCTGAAGCCCGGGATGAAGGTCGCCGATCTCCTCGGCGGCGGCGGTTACTGGAGCGAGATCATCGTGCGCGCCGTCGGCCCCACTGGCAGCGTCACGCTCGTCAACAACGCGCCGTACTACAACTACGGCCAGGAAGACATCAAGACGCGCTTCGGCAAGGACCGGCTGAAGGAGGTCAAGCGGCGCGTGGTCGAGACCGCCGACATGGACATGGGCAAGGACCAGTACGACCTGATCACCATTTACCTGTCATACCACGACATCTACTGGGTCGACGAAGAAGGCGGCTGGCCGAAGATCAATGCTGACCGCTTCGTCACGCAGCTGCACGACGCCCTCAAACCCGGCGGCCATCTGCTGGTCGTGGACCACGCGGCCAAGGAAGGTAGCGGCAAGGCTGCCGCGCAGGATCTCCATCGCATCGAAGAAGCCTTCACGAAAAAGGACTTCGCGAGCCATGGCTTCCTGCTCGAGAAGGCCTGGCCCGGGTTCCGCAACTCGGCCGACGACCACACCAAGGGCGTGTTCGACGAGGCGATTCGCGGCAAGACGGACCGCTTCACGCACCTCTATCGAAAGAACTGATCGCCCTCGCCGGCATGCCGGTAAGCGGCATGCCGGTAGTATTTCGGTCGCGTATCCAGTCGCACGTGCAGCCAGGCAACGCCGCCGCCCGCGGTGCTTAGCCAGATGGGCCTGGCGGAAATCCGGCGCTCCAGCGCTTCGGCCGTCGCCGACCACAGCGCGCTTTGGTGCGCTTCGGAAGCAGTCGCCACGAAGCTCGCGAGGTGGGAGAAGTTGGTGCCCAGCGCTCCTGGACACGGTGCCACGAGCAGGGCGTCCTTGCCGAGACTTTCGAAGCTGACGACTTCTCGATCCGGGCGAAAATATTCGGAGAATGGCTCGGGATCCGGCGGCATCCGATCCAGCGACGGGCTCGATATGAAGACGCACTCGAATAACCGCGATGAAGTCTCGACAGTTACCGGCGGACATTCCCAGCAATACGCGTCGAAGGGGACTTCGCGCAGGCTTTCGCACCAGAACCCCCTGAAGCCTGCGTCGCTGCCCCAGTGCCGGACGACCTGCGCAAACGAAAGCACCTGGCCGGATTCTCCGCGAAGTTGCCAGCGCTCGGTCCTTGCATCGAACGTGGCTTTAGCGATCTGCCACATCGAGCGGCGCCCTCGTGCCGCGCTCCTGCAGGAACAGGCGCATGGCAAACCGCCCTGCCTCTGAATTCCGCATGATCAGGATATCTTCGCGCATCTTGTCTGGTACGGCGTCGAGTGCTGGAGCGGCAGCGCGGCAACCTTCGGGAAACAGCACCGGCGCAGCCAGCGCCGCGAACGTCAAGTCTGCAGCGGTGAAGCGTTCGCCGACGAGAAACCGACGCCCGTCATACAGGCGTTGATCCACATCACGGAATACTCCGCGCACCCGCTCGAGCGAGCGTTGACCGCTCTCCGGCGAAATCCTGTATCCCATTCTGACAAGTCCGCGCGCGATCGGGACGAGCACCGGAAGCAAGCTCGCTTCCAGTCGCGGCGCACCATGCGACCATAGCTGTCGAAGCAACCCCGATTCCTGCAGCAAGTGGGCGTAGGCCCAACGCCGAGTATGCGGCCCGAGCTCCGTGTCGAAGCGTTCCTCGAGAGCGTCAACCTCACGACGAAGCTCGGGATCGCGCGGATACAGCAGGCCGCCACCGCGATCGGCATCGGCATGCACGAGGATCTCAGTCGAATCGACGAGCCGAGTATCTCCATGGACCAGCATGGGAACGGTGCCGCCGTCGTTTCGCGCGGTCACGAACCGGTGCAACAGCGGCACGTGCGGCTCTTCCCGGTATGGCAGGACGACACGGTCGAGGCCCCAGCGTGCCTTCTCGCAATAGTGGCTGAGCGGAATGGTGATGAGGCGGGCGAGCGACGTCACTATCTGGGTGATCGCAATCGGCCGAGGAGCCGGCCAAACCAGGATTCACCAACGGAATCCACCGGAATGTCTTTCCAACTGCCGTCGGGCTGACGCACGGACTTGAAGGGAGATCCGTGAACGTGAATCTCTGTTCCAGGCGCATGATTGACGAACTCCAGCATCTGCGGCGCAAACCAGTAGCTCACATCGAGAGCTTCAAAGTACACGTGGAGCGCGTAGTCTGATTGGAGCTTGCCGATTACCTCGACCTTTGTGTCCGATGGCGTCGTCTCGCCATAGACATTTCCGATCTGCTCCGCGATACCGAGGTGCTCCGTCTCTGGCGTACGAAGAATGCGGACGTTGTCACCGTAGGAAACGTGGGCTGTCACTCGTGGTGCCTGCCGCTCAGCGTTTGGGAGTCTTGCCTGGAGGCCACTTGTCGTGCTGTGGCAGCGTGTCAGTGATATCGAACCAGGCGGCTTTGGATCCAACAAAGGTGTGTTCAGTGGGGCGAACACCAGGATCGGTATCGAGCGTCCCCAGTGCTATCTCGCCGAGTTTTCCTTGCGCCGGCATACCGAGGCTGGAACCACAGGTTCGGCAGAACGCCCAGCCGATACGCGGCGACGTTTCATAGACGGCCAGGTGGTCCTGACCCGACAACCAACGAAAATGCTCGGCGCCGATCTTTGCGTAGGTTGAGAAGGCGGCACCATGAAACCGGCGGCACATTGAGCAGTGACAGTTGCTCACGTTGGTGAGTGGCCCATCAATCTCATACCGTATCGCGCCGCACAGACACCCACCTTGAAGTTTCACGCTTTTGTGTCTCCTGATGCCTGACGACCGCGTTGAGCTTGAACTCGGCGCTGTACCGATACAGCTTCCGCGGTCCCTTCTTCGCCGCCATCTGATCTCCTCGACTGTTAGGTCGGAATGTCTACTTTATCGGGGCAAGATCCCGGTCCGCTCCAACGCCTTGTTAGGCGGCAAATGATTTCATCCACGCGGTTTCTCTTCGGTTCTTCTTGCCTAATGCTTGACCAGGTTCTCCCTCACGATCTCTTGTCTGAAGCTAAATACTTGCGGATCCCCGGGATCAACGATGGCCCGAACCCAATGCGTATCAGGGTAGCCAAAAGTCGCCACTCTCGTGAAGTTCTCAATGGATCGGCGGCTAGTGCTTCCGACCAGAGGCTTGTCGACGCGAAATATGTGCGTATCTCCATGCACATAGACCACCGGTTTGCCGAACGCCACAGTTTCATTCTCAAGTCCAGCAAGGAAGTCGTCGAAGCCGGTGGCTCTTCGCGCTTCAGGCGATTTAAGTCCCAGGCCCGCCAGCATGTATCGCTGCTGCACGTCTTGGGGCCAGGTGTTTTCAAATCTGGGGTCGGCCTGCGCGACTAGCATGATCGCTTTGCTGCCGCTGCGCTTGGCCCACTCGAACGCCAGTTTCAGCCACGCCAGGTTGGCCGCGCGACGCGCTGCATACTCCGCATCCATGTCTGGAGTGCGCCCCAAGTTATTGTTACTGCCGACCACGTGAAGTGTGACGAACAGCACCTCACCGTAGGTCCAGCGCACGTTCTCGCGGTACTTAGCGTACTGAATGTCTTCACTCTGGCGGGTCAACCGTATGGTGCGCTGGCCGAGGCTCTGATCGCCCTGGAAAAACATTTGGCGGAGTTTGGTCAGTCGCTCGAGCGGGTCATACGTGCGTGGCTTGGCCCGGTGGCAATCGGTCCATTCGTTGTCTCCGGGAACAAGGATGAAGGGGTGTCTGGAGCTTTGCGCGAACCTCAAACGATCCTGAAACGCTTCGTCACTGCACGGAGGAAGCCCCCCGCCTTGCGAGGTCCACGCCGCACCGTCCCACCAAAAATCGCCGTCATGTACGACAAAGGCTAAGTCAGCCGCATTTACTTGCCGCATGACATTCGCGAATTCCTTTTCCTGCCTGGCGTCATACGGCATGTCGCCGATCAGCGCGAATTCAAATCTGCCACCTTGCATTTCCGTTCCCGCCTGGCTGGCGGTGCTGCCAGATAGGAAGAGCACAGCGAAAACAAAGGCGCATACCGTTTGATTCATGTTCGTCCTCTGATGCAGCCGCACACTGGGATGCCTCTCGTGCCGCCTAACGCTCAGCATCAGCTGCGGCGCGAAGCGCCGTCGGCTGCAGGCTGTTGTTAGGCAGCACTGCGATTTCTGGATTGTTCAAGGGGTAAACACTTGAATGGTCAATGTACGAATGGACGCCTCCGCGTTGCCACCCGGCGTTCGCATATCAAAGTCCACCGAAATGGTGTGTGGTCCTGGACTGAGATCGCTCTTCAGTGATGACACCGTGGTGAGATGCGCCACCGGTCTGTTGATTCCGCCATCGATTTCAAATCCTGTGACTGGGAATGGGGCGCCATCCGCTTTGACATGCAGTCTAACGGCGTTCCCGGAAGTGACGTTGAAAAACTGGCTGGAGACCTCAACCCTCACCGTGCAACTCTGCTTTCCACACTGAATCGTCGTCGGAGCGAATGCTTGCACTGGCGCGTCGGCGATCGCGACGGAAGTGGTGTCCTGTCGCATGTGGGTCTTCGAAAGAGTACGGTCAAGTGCGGTGACGGCTTCCTGACCGACGACTTCCGTTGCCCCCAGTAAACAAAGCACCAGCAACAACGCTCTCGAATTCAGGCTCATGGCGACCCTCCCTCTTTGGCAACACGCAACTTATTTGCTGCCTAACGCCAGAGCTAAGCTGCAAGGGAATCAGATAAGTGTGCTCGCGGAGCGAGCACGTCTCAATAGCTCCCTTGTCAGCTTCAGCGGTCGTTAGGCCGCAGATCGAAGCGCTCGCCACGCGCGGCCATGACTGCATCCCGGCCAGCAAAGGCGCAGTCGAGTCGATGTAAGGGCAAGCCGTCTTCGCCGGAATTTTTGCCCCGTGTGAAGGGTTGGCGCTTGCAAGATAGCCAATACTTAGGTATTTACAATAGTATTCCACGACTGTAGAATCCCTCGGGCAGATCGGATAACCCAAGCATTTGGATGGTGTCGGAAATGGTTCAGTCCGCAGCCGCTGACGAAGTTTTTCACGCCTTATCCAACCCGACTCGGCGGAAAGTCCTGGAGCGACTGTCTGTCGGCCCAGCCACTGTCAGCGAACTGGCGGCACCGTTCGACATGCAACTCCCGTCGTTCGTGCAGCACCTCTCGTTGCTCGAACAGAGCCGACTGGTGAGGTCGAAAAAGCGCGGGCGCGTGCGGACGTATGAGATCGCACCCGAACGGTTCAAGGTCGTTGAAGACTGGCTGACCGCGCGTCGTCAGTTGTGGGAAGCCCGACTGGACCGGTTCGACCAATACGTCAAACGACTCAAGGAGAAGGAATCGGAATCATGAGCGAGCAATTCACGATGGATCCGAAGCTTGATTTCGCTATCGAACGGTTCATCGACGCTCCCACGAGGCTCGTCTGGGAAGCGTTGACGAAACCGGAACATCTCAAGGAGTGGTACATGCCCAAGCCTTGGGGTCGTGTGTCGCGAGCCGAAATGGACGTGCGACCGGGCGGCATCTTCAGCATCGACATCGCAATGGGAGACGGTCAGGAGTCTCCCAACCTCGGCTGTTTCCTGGACGTTATTCCGATGGAGCGACTTGTCTGGACCTCCATGTTGTTCCCCGGCTATCGTCCGGCTGTCTTTGACGACATTCCGATCACCGCCATCATGACGATGGAAACCGTGGGAACCGGCACTCGCTACGTCTTCACGGCGCTGCACCGGAATGAAGCGGACCTCGAGACAAACAGGGCGTCGGGCTTTTATGAGGGCACCGAGATCGCCGTCGATCAGTTCGTGGAGCACGTGCTCGCGATGAAGTAGTTCTGGGCGACTCGCGGCGGACGCCACGGCCTCGGTGGGGTCGCGCCGCTCGAGAAGCGCATCGAGCTCAGCGGCGCCCGGCCGGCTCATGCCCGCGCCCCGCGCCGAAGGAACGCGGCCATCAGTCGCGGACCTTCGGGCGTCAGGATGCTCTCGGGGTGGAATTGCACGCCTTCGACGTCGAGATCCCGATGACGCACGCCCATCACCTCGCCTTCCGGCGTCCAGGCGGTGACTTCAAGCTTTCCGGGCAGGCGCTCGCGTTCGGCGATCAGCGAATGGTAGCGGCCGGCATCGAAGGGATTCGGGAGGCCGTCGTACAGGCCGCGGCCATCGTGCTCGACCGCCGAAGTCTTGCCGTGCATCAGGCGCTCGGCACGCACGATGGCGCCGCCGAAGACCTCGATGAGCGCCTGGTGCCCGAGGCAGACCCCGAACAGCGGTACTACTCCGGCGAAGTGCTCGATCATCTGCTTGGAGACGCCCGCATCCGATGGCACACCGGGACCCGGCGAGATGCACAAGTGCGTCGGCGCGAGCGTGACCGCTTCTTCGACGGTGATGCGGTCATTGCGATGCACGAGGACCTCGGCGCCGAGCACGAGGAAAGCCTGCACGAGGTTGTAGGTGAAGGAATCGTAGTTGTCGATCAGCAGCAATCGCGGTTTCACAGGCCACCGTCCGCGAGTTCCATCGCATGCCGGAGCACCGCGCTCTTCGCCAGGATTTCCTCGTGCTCGCGATCGACGACGCTGTCCGCGACGATTCCTGCGCCGGCCTGGCAGCTGTACCGTCCCTCGCCGAACACGAGGGTGCGGATCGTGATCGCCTGGCCCATGTCGCCACCGTTGCCGAAGTAACCGACGGTCCCGCCGTAAAGCCCGCGTCCCACCGGCTCGAGCTCGTCGCCGTCGTGCAGGAGCGTAACGCCCCGCGTCAGGCGGTCAAAGCGGATCACGTAAATATGAGCTTGGTGCCGGCAATGATCAGCACGACCGCCAGGAGCTTCTTGATGACGGCGGGATCAAAACGCCGGCTCCCGAAGTAAGAGCCAGCCGAGCCGCCAATGGCCGCGGCGGCGACAAGGACCAGGGCGAATGCCGGAAACCGCCGCGTGCTGCCGATATTCCCGAGCAGCCCTGCGATGGAATTGAACAGGATGAAGAGCGCGGAAACGGCCGCGGCGGTCTTGACCCTCGCCCATCGCGCGAGCAGCAGCAGTGGCGTGAGGAATATTCCCCCGCCGGTGCCGGTGAGACCGGCCAGAAATCCGATGACGCCTCCCGATGCAATCGCGACGGCCCGCGGCGGTTCTCTTGGATCCTGCTCCGGCGGCGCGGGCAGCAGGAAGCGAACAGCGGAATAGAGCAGGATAATCCCGACCAGCGCCTTGAAGATCTGGGCGGGCAAGTTGAGGTAGCCTCCGACAAAAGCCAGCGGAACGGCCAACAGCGCGAAGGGCCAGAAGAGCCGCCACGAAAAATGCCCGGCCCGCCAGAATTGCCACGCGCCGATGGACGCCACCAGGATGTTGAGCGTCAACGCCGTCGGCTTGATGACATCGGGTGCAATGCTCAGGAGCGACATGACCGCGATATAGCCCGACGCTCCCGCGTGGCCCACCGAGGAATACAGGAACGCGATCACAAGAATGCCGATCGCGAGCAGGGCAAGCTGGTCGGGCGTCATGGGTCCGGGCCTGAAAGCGGAAGCTTGAGGTAGCTCTTGCCGTTCGATTCCGCCGGCGGCGGCCGGCCGCCGCGGATATTGAACTGGACCGCGGGATAAAGCAGCGCCGGCATATCCAGCGTCGCGTCGCGCTTGCGGCGCATCGAGGTGAATTCCTCCTCGCTCGTGCCGTCCCGGAGGTGGATGTTGGCCTCGCGTTCGGCGGCGATCGTTGTCTCGCAGCGCGCCTCCCGACCGCCCGGCTTGTAGTCGTGACACACGAAGACCCGCGTCAAGCCGGGCAGCTCGTAGAGCCGGCGAATGGAGTCGTAGAGTTTCTTTGCGTCGCCGCCCGGGAAATCGCAGCGCGCCGTACCCCCATCCGGCATGAAAATCGAGTCGCCGACGAAGACCGCGTCGCCGATCAGGTAGCTCAGACTGTCGCTCGTGTGTCCCGGCGTCGCAATTGCGCGGACGGCGAGCGATCCTACGGTAAATTCGTCGCCGTCGGCCAGGAGCCGGTCGAACTGCCGTCCGTCGACCAGGAACTCCGGTTCGAGATTCAGGACGTCGCGGAACGCCCGCTGCACTTCGCGGATTCCCTGGCCAATCGCGATCTGCCCTCCGATCGCGGCCTGAAGCCAGGGCGCGGCGCTCAGGTGATCCGCGTGCGCGTGGGTTTCGAGGATCCACTGGTTCGTCAGCGACTGCTCGCGCACGAAGCCGGCAATCACATCGGCGCTCGCGGCGGAGCTCCGCCCGGACTTCACATCGAAATCGAGCACGGGATCGATGATCGCGGACATGCGCGTGCGCGGATCCGCTACGACGTAGCTCCAGGTCCCCGTGGACTCGTGACGGAACGGATTGACCTCGGGGCGCACGGTTTCTCAGCCCTTCTTCGAGTCCACCCAGCGCTGCACTTCGGATTCGAGCACGGTGAGCGGCACGCCCCCGGTGCGCAGCACGAGGTCGTGGAACTCGCGGCGGTCGAACTTCGGGCCGAGCGCCGCAGAGGCGCGCTCCCGGAGCTCAACGATCTTCAGCATCCCGATCATGTAGGCCGTCGCCTGGCCCGGATTGAGGATATAGCGCTCGGTCGCGCGTATCGCGGCATCCTCGCCCGTCGGGCTGTTATCGACGTGGTAGCGGATCGTCTGCTCGCGGGTCCAGCGCTTCGCGTGCAGGCCCGTGTCGACGACGAGGCGCACGGCACGGTGCAGCTCCATCGCAAGCTGGCCGAACTCGGACCAGTGTTCGGCGTAGAAGCCGACTTCCTTGCCGAGCCGTTCGCTGTAGAGTCCCCAACCCTCGGAATAGGCCGTGTAGCCGCCGATGCGGCGGAAACGCGGCAGCGACGATTCCTCGAGCGCCACCGCACTCTGCATGTGATGCCCCGGAATTGCCTCGTGGTAGACGAGTGCCTCCAGTTCGTACTTCGGCATCTCCTTCATCTGGTAGAGGTTGCCGTAGAAAACGCCCGGCCGGCTGCCGTCGAGCGATGGCCGCTGGTAGAAGGCCTTGCCAGCCGATTTTTCGCGGAACGGTTCCACGGCCTTCACGACGACTTCAGCCTTCGGCAGCGTCACGAAGAGTTCCGGCAGCTTCGCGCGCATCGCCGTGATGTGCTTGTTCGCCTCGGCGAGCCAGGCTTCGCGCCCCGCATCCGTGTCGGGATAGTAGAACTGCGCGTCCGTGCGCATGAATTCGAAGAATGCCGGCAGGTCGCCCTTGAACTCGACCCGCTTCATGATTCCGCGCATCTCGCCGTGGATACGCGCGACTTCGCGCAGGCCAATCTCGTGGATCTGCTCGGCGGTCAGCTCCGTGGTCGTGTAGTTCTGCAGCAGGTAGTTGTAGTAGGCGACGCCGTCCGGAAGTTTCCAGACGCCGTCGTCCGCGGTCGCCGTCTTCCCGGCCGCCCGCGCCCAGGCGATGACCGATTCGAACGCCGGCTTGACCGAGGTGAGGAGCGCGCGCTCGGTCTCTGCGATCAACGACTCGCGACGCGTTTCATCGACCGCGAGCTTGCCGACCTTGCCGCGGAAATCGGCGAGCAGCGGACTGTCCTCCGTGCCTTCATCAAAGGGCCGCCCCTTGATGATGTTGCCTGCATCTTCGATGACGTACGCATAGACGAATTTCGGCGGGGCGATGCCCTGCTTCGCAGAAGCCGTGGCGCGCTCGAGCTGCTGCGCGAACAGCGGGCTAATGCGGTCGAGGCGCCGCACGTAGGCGACGGCATCCTCTTCGGATTCGATGCGATGCGTGTTGATGAGGAAGGCCGGCACCGAGACCTGCGCGCCGTTCTTGTCGAAGAGATAGCCGTGGTTCCGCCACGGATAGCGCGCGATACGACGCTCCTCGCCCACCTCGAAGACCTGCCAGGAAAGCCGCGTGGCGTCATCGAGCTTCGCAGGATCTATCTCCTTCAGCTCCGCGAGGTGGCGCTTGCTGAGCGCGAGCCGCTCGCTGTCGCCAGCCTCGGAGGTATCCGGCCAGCGGTCGTAGCCGGTCCTGAGCCCCAGCGAGGTCGCAGTGGTCGGGTCGAGCAGCAGGCGCTCGTCGAGGGCGCGCTCGAAAAAGGCGTTCGTTGCCGCGTTCGGGTCGGATCCGGCGGCCTCCGAAGCCGCCTGGCTTCCGGCCAGGAGGGCGGCGCCGGCCGCGAAAACACTGAGGAACCACGGTGATGTAGCTTTCATGGCGCAGAAACGTAGCACGGAACTCCCCTGCGTATAATCGCGGCGTGGTGGACTTCGAAAAACTGGGTGCTTTCTACATCGGCCGCGGCTACGACGCCGCAAAAGACGCGCTCGCCGATAAGCCCCTGATGTACGACTCGCGTGACCTGACTACGCATGCCGTGTGTGTCGGCATGACGGGCAGCGGCAAGACCGGCCTTTGCATCTCGATCCTCGAGGAAGCCGCACTCGACGGCATTCCGTCGCTCGTGATCGATCCCAAGGGCGACATCTCGAACCTGATGCTGACATTCCCGGATCTCACGGCTGCCGAGTTCCAGTCCTGGATCGATCCGGCGGAGGCCGGCCGGAAAGGAACGACGCCTGACGCGCTCGCGGCAAAAACCGCGGAGACCTGGAAAAACGGCCTCGCCGAATGGGGCGAGGACGGCGACCGCATCCGCCGCTTCCGCGATTCCGTCGACATCGCGATCTACACGCCCGGAAGCACGGCCGGCCTGCCGCTTTCGATACTCCGGTCCTTCTCGCCTCCACCGGAGGGCAGCGAAGCTGGCGCGACGCGCGACCGTATTTCCGCCGCAGTCGCGGGCCTGCTCGGGCTTGTCGGCATCGCCGCGGATCCGCTGAAGAGTCGCGAGCACATCCTGCTTTCTGCGATCGTCGATTCCGCGTGGAGCAAGGGAAACGCCCTCGATCTTGCGGGCCTCATCGGCGCGATCCAGAAACCGCCCTTCGAGAAAGTAGGCGTATTCGACGTCGAGACCTTCTACCCGGCGAAAGACCGGCTCGAGCTCGCGATGTCGGTCAACAACCTGCTCGCCTCGCCGGGGTTCGGCGTCTGGCTCGAGGGCGAGGCGCTCGACATCCAGCGGCTCCTGTTCACGCCGGATGGCAAGCCCAGGATTTCGATCATCTCCATCGCACACCTCAACGATGCCGAGCGCATGTTCGTCGTCACCCTGATCGCCAACGAGCTGGTGGCGTGGATGCGCCGGCAGCCCGGCACCGCGGCGCTTCGCGCCCTCTTCTACATGGACGAGATCTTCGGCTACTTCCCGCCGACGGCGATGCCGCCATCGAAACTGCCGATGCTGACGCTTGTAAAGCAGGCGCGCGCCTTCGGCCTCGGGGTCGTGCTCGCGACACAGAACCCGGTTGACCTCGACTACAAGGGATTGTCGAACGCGGGCACCTGGTTCATCGGGCGGCTGCAGACCGAGCGCGACCAGCAGCGCGTCATCGAGGGCCTTATGAGCGCGCAGGCAGGCGCGGGATTCGACCGGAGCGCGCTCGAGAAGTTGATGGCCGGCATTGCGCCGCGCGTCTTCCTCATGCGGAACGTCAACGACGACGCGCCGATCCTTTTCCGCACGCGCTGGGCACTCTCCTGGCTGCGCGGGCCGCTGACGCTTCCGGAAATCACGCGGCTCATGTCGTCCCGGAAGGCCGCGGAACCTACTAAGCCCGCAACGGCCACTAGCGCAACTCCAATACCCGCCGCCCGGCCGGCGCTTCCATCCGGCGTGGAGGAGATATTTCTCGCGGCGAAGCCGGGCAGCGGCGATCTCGTTTACCGGCCGCGCATCGTCGCGACAGCCGAGCTGCATTACGCGGACAAGCCCGCCGGCGTCGACAGCTGGACACGCAGCGCCTGGCTCGCGCCGCTCGCCGATGGCAATGGTTCCCCCGAATGGGCGGAGGCCACTGCAATCCAGAAACTTGAGGCGGTGACGGCCCAGGGTCCGGTGGACGGTGCAACATTCTCCGAGCTTCCGGCCGCCGCACTCGCCGCAAAGAACTATGCCGACTGGGGCAAGGCGCTCGCCGCCTCGCTCTACCAGAACGGCGCCGTCGAGCTGCTCGCCGCCAGGGCGCTCAAACTGACTTCCAATGCCGGCGAGAGCGAGGGCGATTTTCGCGCCCGCCTCGCCCAGGGCCTTCGCGAGCATCGCGACCGGGAGGTCACGAAATTGCGCGTGAAGCATGCGGCCAAGCTCAAGTCGATCGAGGACCGCCTGCGGCGCGCGGCGGACCGCGTCGAACGGGAGAAGTCCCAATACTCGCAACGCAAGCTCGACACGGCGATCTCGATCGGCACGTCCGTCCTCGGCGCGATCTTCGGCGGCCGCAGTGTCGCGACGACACGCGCAGGCTCTGCGGCCCGCTCGGCGGGCCGTGTGTTCAGCGAGCGCGGCGACGTCTCGCGCGCGGACGACAGCCTCGAGGCGCTCACGGCCGAGCGCGATGAACTGCTCAAGCGCATCGAGCAGGAAGCCTCCGACCTGACAGCGACGCTCGATCCCTCGAGCATCGCGCTCGAGCGCGTCCGGATCTCGCCCCGCAAGTCCGACATCGCCATCGGCCGCATCGCCATCGCCTGGGAGCCGTGGCGCGCGGGACCGGACGGCTTCCCGCGGCCGGCATCGACTTTGTGATCGCGGCATCCGCCATGCGCATCAAGTTCGCCCTCCTCGCAATCGCCGGCATCCTGCTCGCCTGTGGCCAGGCGAATGGACCGCCGCTCGGAACCTATCGCGCGGTCGCCTCGGTCGACGGCGGCGACCTTCCCTTCGGTCTCGAGCTCGCCGAGGAGGAAGGGGCGATCGTCGCCTATCTCATCAACGGACCCGAACGCGTGCGGGCGACAAACGTCCAGCTCGATGGCGATCGGCTCGCGATCCAGATGCCCGGCTACCAGAATCGCATCGAGGCGCAGTTCGTCGATGAACGTTTCGAAGGCAGCCTGTCCATCCTGCGGCCACGCGGCGTGGTCCGGGACCTGCGGCTGGTCGCGGTACCGGGCGAGAGCTGGCGCTTCTTTCCGAAGCCCGATGCGGCGCCCTTGGATTTCTCCGGGCGTTGGGCGCTCACTTACCGGGACGAGGATAGCAAGGAGAGCGCCGCGATCGCGGACCTCACGCAGGACGGACATATTGTGACGGGCACAGTGCTGCGCCAGAGCGGCGACGACCGCTACATCGCCGGTGAGGCGCGCGGGGATACTCTCTTCCTCTCGCGTTTCGACGGTGGTGTTGCATACCTCTATCTCGCCCGGCTCGGTCGCGATGGCGTCCTCTCCGGGGACCAGTACACGGGCGGCGGCTCGCACGACACGTTCTCCGGCCGCCGCGACCCGACGGCGAAACTCGACAACCCGGCCGCGAAGACCGCGCTCAAGCCCGGCATCGAGCGGCTCGAGTTCCGGTTTCCGGATGCCGGCGGCAACACACACGAGTTTCCGGATGCGAGCCACGCGGGCAAGGTCGTGCTCATCACCGTGGGCGGAAGCTGGTGCCCGAACTGCCATGACGAGGCGGTGTTCCTGAAGGAACTGCTGGCCGCCCGGCGCGACCGGGGGCTCGAAGTCATCCAGCTCATGTTCGAGCGCACGCCGGATTTCGCGAGCTCGGCCAAAGCCGCGAAGGATTTCATCGACAAGTTTGCGATCGACTATCCGGTCCTGGTCGCGGGGACGGTGACGGACGACGATGTCCTGAAGAAGCTGCCGCAGCTCGCTGCCTTCAAGGCCTATCCAACACTGTTCGTGATCGACCGCAAAGGGCTGGTGCGCGAGATTCACACGGGATTCGCCGGGCCCGCGGCGGGCAAGGATCATGAGGAACAGGGCCGCGAGCTGACTGCGCTGGTCGACGGCCTGCTCGAAGAGCCAGGCTGAGTTTGCGCGCGGTTTTCCTCGACTTCGGCACTGTCAGCAACGGCGACCTCGATCCCGGACCGCTCGAGCGCGCAGTCCCGGGAATCGTGCTGCACGAACAGACCCCTCAAGCCGACGTTCCCGCCCGCATTGCCGGATGCGAAGCCGTATTCGCGAACAAGTCCGTCTTCGATCGCGCGACGATCGCGGCCAGTCCGCAACTGAAACTGATCGCGCTCACGGCGACCGGCGTCGACAACGTCGATCTCGCGGCCGCGCGCGAGGCGGGCATCGCAGTCTGCAATCTAAGGGACTACTGCACTTCCTCCGTAGCCCAGCATGTCTTCGCCCTGCTACTCGCGCTCACCCACCGGCTTGCCGAATACGACTCACTCGTCGCGAGCGGCCGCTGGCAGCAGGCGGGCCAGTTTTCGGTATTCCCCTACCCGATCCGGGAACTACAAGGACGGATCTTCGGGATCGTCGGTTACGGCACGCTCGGAAAGGCGGTCGCCGGGCTCGCACGCGCGCTCGGCATGCAAGTCGTCATCGCAAATCGCCCGGGCGGCGCCGCCGTCGCTGGGCGTCGCGACTTCGACGAGATGCTGCCCACGCTCGACGTGCTGTCGCTGCACTGTCCCTTGACCGACGCCACGCGCGGCCTCGTCAGCCGTGAGCGCCTGGCGCGCATGAAGCCGGATGCCGTGCTGATCAATACGGCCCGCGGTGCGCTCGTCGACACAATGGCGCTCGCGGACGCGCTGAAGGCAAATCACCTCGGCGGCGCCGGCATCGACGTGTTCGAGCGCGAGCCGCCGCCGCCCGATCACGCGCTCCTCGATCCATCCATTCCGAATCTCATCGTCACGCCGCATGTCGCCTGGGCCGCGCGCGAGGCGCGCCAGCGGTGCATCGACGAGCTGGCGCTGAATGTCGAGTCCTTCCGTTCAGGCGGACGGCGCAATCGGGTGGACTAGCCTAGCGGGCGAACAGGGCCGCAATCTCGCCGGATTCCTTTTCCCCGTACATTCCATACATGTTCGACAACAGCGCGACCGCGACGCCGGAATTCTCGTCAAGGTAGGCGTAGGCGCGTGCGCCCTCCTGGCTTCCGCTGTGCTGGAAGACCCGCCCGCCGTCTTCGCGGGTCACGATCCTCCAGCCGAGCCCCTCGTGGCGCGGCGATTCCTCGCCTGATGCGAGACGCAGTGGCGTAAAGACGAGCTTCAAGGTCTCCGGCTTGAGAAAGCCGGGCTTCAGGAATGCGGAACCGAGGCGAGCGACGTCTTCGGCGGTCGCGAGCATCCCGCCCCCGGGCCACTTGTAGGAGACGTCGATGCAGGTCGCGTTGACGACCTGCTTGTCGTCGCTCACCTCGTAGAACCGCGCGCGCCCCTCGATGACGGGCTTGTTTCGATCGGCGACGGTATGCCGCATGCCGAGCGGATCGAGCACGCCCTCCTGGAGGAACGCGAGGTAGTCCTTGCCGGACGCGCCTTCGACGACCGCGCCGAGAAGGTTGTACCCGTAGCTCGAGTAGGAGTGCGCCGTGCCCGGCTGGAATAGCAGAGCATCGTCCTGAAAGATCTTGAGGCCCTCGACCAGCGTCGGGAACGGCTTGTTGCAGTCGCTGATGGGATCGTCGTCGCGGTAGTGCCGGATCCCGGCGACGTGTGCCGCGAGCTGGCGCGCCGTCACGGGCCAGGGCTTTTCGGGAAAGTCAGGGACGTATTTCTGCACCGGCGCATCGAGTTCAAGCCGGCCCTCCTCGACCAGGCGCGCCACTGCCGCAACGGTGATCATTTTCGAAACGCTCGCGAGCCGGAACAGCGTGGTCGTGCGGACCGGTACATGGTTCTCCAGGTCCGCTTCGCCGAAGCCCTCGGACCAGACGATCTTGCCATTCACGGCGACGGCGGCCGACATGCCAGGAATCGAATGTGTCTTCATGATCTCCAGCACGACGGCACGGGCCTTCGCGACTGCTTCACTTCTCGCTTCCTGTGCAACTGCCGGTTGGCCCAGGCCAAGGCTGAGGTACAGGACTATGTACAACTGTTTAATCATTGACATCATGTCAATCCGAGACTAGGCTCGCCAGTATGTCCTACGTCGCCGTCCGCCGCGAAGAAGAGAAAGAGCGCCGCCGCGCGGAGATGGTCGATGCGGCCGAAGAGCTGTACGCCGACGTCGGCTGGGACGCCGTCACCATGGATCGGGTCGCGAAAAGCGCACGGCTTTCGCGCGCCCTCCTTTACGTCTACTTCCGCGACAAGAACGACCTGCTGCACGCAATCACCGAGCGCGCGCTGATCGAGTTGCGCGAGCGATTCGTTGCTGCTGCAGGCATGCACAAGACAGGCATCGACAAGGTGCAGGCCATCGGCCGCGCCTATGTGCTCTTCCAGCAGGAAAAGCCCTACCGTTTCGACGCCTGCACCCGGTTCCACGCGCACCAGGCCGCGGGCCAGCCGGCCGAGGAGGCCTGCGCCGCCGCCGGCGATGCCGTGATCCAGGTGATCGTGCAGGCCCTGATGCAGGGCCAGGCCGACGGCACGATCCGCAAGGATCTCGGGAGCCCCGTGCAGGTCTGCATCATGCTCTGGGCCTTCACCCACGGCCTGATCCAGATCGCCACGAACAAGACCGTCGAGATTGCCCGCCAGGGCGTCGACGTACCTCAGTTGATGGAAGGATCCTTCGCAATGCTTCGCTACATGCTGGCCGCGAAAGTCGGGCCCTGATTTTTTCGCCCATGAATTGACACATGTCCAATTACTCGACAATTGCTCAGTTTCACTTCCCGGTCCTGGCGCTCTTCGCACTCCTCGCCGTGGCGCCCGCGGTTCGGTCAGATGAAACTCCCGAAGTCCGCCGCATCACCGATGCGCTCGTCACGGAAGCCCTCGAATCGAACCTCGGCCTCGACCAGGTGGAGGCGAATGTCGATGAGCGCCTCGCGATCCTTGACCAGGCGCGTGCGCAGTTCCTGCCGCAGATCGACCTGCATTTGCGTTACAGCGAAGCCAATGGCGGCCGCGAGATCGAGATTCCCGCGCTCGACCTCAACTTCCGGTTTCTCCGTGAGCGCGAGCAGGACTCGTTTGTCCGGCTCACGCAACCGATCTACGATGCGCGCCTTGCGGCCGAGCGTCGCGGCGCAGGCCATGTCTACGACGCTTCGCGCTTTGGTCTCCAGGCTTTCCAGCTGCGGCTCGCGCGCGACGTGCGCCAGGCCTACTACCGCTGGCTCGCCACGCGCGAATCCGTCGGTGTGCTCGAGGCGACCGAGCTGCTTGCCACGGAAAACGAGCGCGTCAACGACAGCCTCTATCGCAACGGCAAGGTGACGCGCGACCTGCTGCTGCGCGCCGAGGCCGAGCGCCTCGAGATCTCGCAACAGCTCCTGCGCGCGCGCGCCGCGGAGGACCTCTCCCGCCGCTACCTGAACCTGCTTCTCAACGCCCCGCTCGAGCGCGAGCCGGAGGTTGCGAGCGTCACCGACTCGGACCTTCCGCGGCTCGCGGACCGCATTCCGGCGACCCGCGGGATCGCGCTCGAAGAGTCGGCGGTTGGTCGCCGGGCGGAACTGCGGGAACTCGATGCCGGCCTCGCCGCGGCAGGCGAATCGGAGCGTGCAGCCCGCGCGGCATTCAAGCCGCAGCTTGCGTTCGCGGTCGATGCCGGGACGCAGGGCGAAGAATGGGATTACAGAGACCAGGACTCTTACGTCCTCGCGTCCGTCATCCTGCGGTTCAACCTCTTCAACGGCGGCGGCGACCTGGCCGCGATCCGCGCCGCGCGCGCGCAATCCGCGGAACTCGCAGCCGGCCGCGCGCTCACCGAGACGCAGATCCGCATCGAGGTACAGGAGGCGATCACGGATCTGGAAGTCGCAGAGGCCTCTTTAGCCACAGCGACACGCCGCGTCGAGGCGGCCGAAGCGGCCTATACGATCGTCGCGAAGAAGCGCGACCTTGGCCAGGTAACGCCCGCCGACTACCTCGATTCGCAACGCGCCCTCACGCAGGCGCGGCTGAACGGAAACGTCACACGATTCCAGGCGCTTGGCGCGCTGGCCCAGGTCGAGTATGCGATGGGTGGCATGGAGCAGGAACCATGAAGAAAGGATTTCACGTCGTCATCGTCGCAGGATTTCTCGTCGCCGCAGGCTGCGGGAACGGCCCGGACCCGGATCCGGCGAAGACCGCAGCGCCGGTGCGCGTCGCCGCAGTCGAGACAGTGCCCGCCGCGGAGTCACTGCGCGCAATCGGCGTGCTCGCGCCCGCCGACGAAGTTCGCCTCGCTTTCAAGACCGGCGGCGTGATCCGCACGATCGCCGTGGAACAGGGTGCGCAAGTCAAGAAGGGCCAGCTGCTCGCTCTGCTTGCCGACGACGAGGTCGCGTCCGCCGTGACCCAGGCGCGCGCGGTCGCGGACCAGGCCGCGCGAGACCTCAAGCGCGGCAAGGCGCTTTTCGCCGACGAGGTCGCGACGCGCGAGCAAGTCGAGGACCTGACCACTGCGAACGCAGTCGCCGCGGCTCAATTGCGCTCCGCCGCCTTCAATGCGCGCCATGCACGAATCGAGGCGCCAGGCGATGGCGTCGTGCTGCGAAAGCTAGCGGAACCGGATGAGCAGGTGGCTGCGGGACAACCGGTCCTCGTAGTTGGCAACACCACCGCGGGATGGATCGTCCGCGCCTCGCTTGCCGACCGGGACATCGTGCGCGTGGAGGCCGGTAGCGCCGCGGAAGTCACGCTCGACGCCTATCCAGGGCGCCGGTTCGTCGCAGAAGTCATCGAGATCGCGGCGGCCGCCGATCCTGAAACCGGCACCTATGAGATGAAGGTTTCCGTCGACCCGGCCGGCGCGCGATTCATTCAAGGCCTGGTCGCGAAAGTCGTGATTGCGGACCCCGACGCGGAAAGCGTTGCCGTCGTGCCGGTCACTTCCCTGCTCGAAGCGGATGGCAGCCTCGCGACGGTCTTCGTCGTCGCGAAGGGCAACGTCGCACGCAGGGTTTCGGTGCGAACGGGCCGCCTGCTCGGCGAGCGCATCGAGGTGGTCGCGGGCCTCGCGCCCGGCGACCAGGTCATTACGGAAGGCGCAGCCTGGCTCGACGACAACGAGCCGGTCCGCGTCCTCGACGGCGCCTGAAAGCCGACCGAATGAGCCTCTGGTCGTTCTCGGTCAGGCACTGGCAGTTCACGCTGGTCGTGTTCGCGATGCTGATCGCGACCGGCCTCTGGGCGCTGTCGTCGATTCCGCGCGCCGAGGATCCCTCGCTCAAGTTCCCGGGATCGCTGGTTCTCGTCCAGTACCCGGGCGCCGATCCCGAGGACGTCGAACGGCTCGTCGTCGACCCGATCGAGGACGCGCTCTCCGAGCTCGAGGACATCAAGCGCCTCAATAGCTCTGCGCTCGACGGGCTCGCACTGGTCGAGATCGAATTCACCTACGGCACAGACCCGGACCGCAAGTACGACGAGGTCGTGCGCGAAGTCAACGTCGTGCGATCGTCCTTGCCGGACGATGTGTTCTCGGTCGAGATCCGGCAGTTCACCCCGGGCACGGTCAACATCGTGCAGCTCGCGCTGCTCAGCGAAACGGCCGACTGGCGCGAGCTCAGCAAGCAGGCCGAGAACCTCGAGGAACTGATCGAAACGGCCCCCGGCGTCCGCCGCGCCGAGACCTGGGCCTATCCGCGGCCTGAAGTTCGCGTGGCGATCGACCTCGAGCGGCTCGAGAACGCCCGTGTAACGCTCGGCGAGGTGATCGCGGCCGTGCAGGGTGAGAACGCCAGCATCCCCGGCGGCGCCGTGGACGTCGGACTTCGCCGCTACAACCTGAAAACCTCGGGCAGCTACGAATCGCTCGAGGAGATCGGCAACACGGTCGTCAGCGCGCGAGGCGAGGGCGTCGTGCGCCTCCGGGACCTCGCGGACATCAGCTGGAGCGCCGAAGAGGAGCGCTACCTCGGGCGCTACAACGGCAAGCGCGCCGTGTTCGTCACGGCGAGCATGAAGGACAACCTGAACGTCTTCGACGTGCGCAACGCGATCTACGGGCGGTTGCCGCAATTCGAGACCGCCCTGCCCGCGCACATCCGCCTCGAGCGCGGATTCGACCAGTCGCAGAACGTCGACCGGCGGCTTTCGCGCCTGCAGGTCGATTTCACGATCGCGATCGCGCTCGTCATCCTGACACTCCTGCCGCTTGGGCTGCGCGCCGCGGGCATCGTGATGATCTCGATCCCGTTGTCGCTCGCGATCGGCCTCGCCGCGCTCTATCTCTTCGGCTTCTCGCTGAACCAGCTCTCGATCGCCGGGTTCGTCGTCGCGCTTGGCCTGCTCGTCGACGACTCCATCGTGGTCGTCGAAAACATCGCGCGCCACGTCCGCCAGGGTATGCCGCGGCGCGAGGCGGCCATCGCGGCGACCGACCAGATCTGGCTCGCCGTGCTCGGCTGCACGGTCACGCTCCTGCTCGCCTTCCTGCCGCTCCTCTTCCTGCCGGAAGGCCCCGGCGATTTCATACGATCGCTTCCCGCAGCCGTGCTCTTCACGATCCTGGCGTCGTTCTTCATCGCGCTGTCCATCATTCCGTTCCTCGCAAGCCGCCTGCTGCGGGGAGGCGAGCCGCGCGTGCCGCCGAACCCCTGGATTGCCCGGGCCTACGCGCAGATTCGCCACGTCGTCGACCGATCGGATGAGATTTCGGATCGCGTCCTCGGCGGCCTGATGCGTGCCATTCACGGGATCTATGGTCCCGCCCTGCGCTGGGGCCTCTCGCGGCCGCGCACGACGCTCGCCGCGGCGCTCGGTGTGTTCGCGCTCTCCCTCACCCTCGTACCCGCGATCGGCTTCAGCCTGTTCCCGACCGCGGACATTCCGCAGTTTCGCGTCCGCATCGAGGCGCCGGATGGCGCGAGCCTCGCCGAGACCGATCGCGCGCTTCGCTTCGTCGAAGGCCAACTTGCGAAGACAAAGGCGGTCCGTTACTGGTTCTCGAACCTCGGCCACGAGAACCCGCGCATTTACTACAACGTGCTGTCGCGGAACTCCTCGGCCAACATCGCCGAGGTCTTCGCGGAGATCGAGGACTACGATCCCGCGAGATCCGGCCGCATGCTCGATGCGCTTCGGCAGTCGTTCGAGGGCTATCCCGGCGCCCGCATCAGCGTGCACGAGTTCGAGAACGGCCCGCCCGTCGCGGCGCCGATCGAGATCCGCGTAATCGGCCCGGATATCGAGACCCTGCGGCTGCTCGCGGGCGAAGTCGAGAAACTCATCGCCGGAGTTCCCGGCACGCGCGACGTCATGAATGCGATGCGGCTGCAGCGCACGGACCTCGATCTCAACATCGACACCGAGAAGGCGGCGCTCTTCGGAGTCCGCGCGGTCGAGGCCGACCGGACCGTACGCCTCGCAGTCGCCGGACTCGCCGCCGGCAAGTTCCGCGAGCCGGATGGCGACGAGTACGACATCACGCTCCGCCTGCCGATCGACGGCCGCCCGACACTGGACCTGCTGCAGTCGATCCAGGTTTCCTCGGCCGCGGGCCAGCAAGTTCCACTCGCCCAGATCAGCGACCCCGCGTTCCACACGGCCGCCCCGCTCATCAAGCGCTACAACCGCGAGCGGGCCGTGACCGTCACGGCCTGGCCCGCGACCGGATATGCGACCGATGAGCTGACGCGGGAAGTCATTGCGGGCCTCGATGCAATCTCCTGGCCGCCGGGCTACCGCTACGTCGCCGCCGGCGAAGTCGAGGCGCGCAGCGAAAGCTTCGCCGGTCTCGGCGTCGCGATGCTGGTCGCGGTGTTCGGGATCCTCGCCGTCCTCGTGCTCGAATTCGGCAGCTTCCGCTCGATGTTGATCGTGTTCGGCGTCGTGCCGCTCGGCATCACCGGCGGGCTCGTCGCGCTTTTCCTGACGGGCTATACCCTCTCATTCACCTCGCTCATCGGCATGATCGCGCTCGTCGGCATCGAGATAAAGAACTCGATCCTGCTCGTCGATTTCACCAACAGGCTCCGCGCTTCGGGCCGCGCGCTCGACGACGCGATCGCCGAGGCCGGCGAAGTGCGCTTCCTGCCGATCCTGCTGACTTCCATGACGGCGATCGGCGGCCTGACGCCGCTCGCGATCCAGGGCTCTGGGCTCTACTCGCCGCTCGCGATCGTGATCATCGGCGGACTCATCAGCTCGACGCTGCTCGCCCGGCTGGTGACGCCCGTAATGTATAAACTGCTGCCACCCGCCACCTGACCTTTGGAGTATGGCGCCTTGCGCAGCCGCATCGCGTTGCCTGCCCTGCTGTTTTGCACCGCGTTCCTCGGCTCCTGCACGTCCGCGGGACCGGCGATCGAGCAGTTTTACCCGGCGCATTCCGCGACGGTCGACCGCGTCCCCGTCATCCTCATTCCGGGCCTCCTCGGTTCGCGGCTCGCCCGAGCAGACAATGGCGTCGAGCTCTGGCCCGGCACGACGCGCAAACTCCTGACCAGCAACTACGAGGACCTCGCGCTTCGCATCGACCCGGAGACGCTCGAGCCGATCGACGACGGGCTCGTGGCGAGCGGCCTGTTCGACGGCGCGGTCGGCAAGGATTTCTACCGGCGAATCGTCAAGGAGCTCCGCGAGGCCGGCGGCTACCGGCCATCTCAGCCGGGCCGCGCCGTCGTGCAGCAGAAGGCGCGCCTCTACGTCTTCACCTACGACTGGCGCCAGGACAACGTCAAGACCGTGAAGAAGCTCGACGAGCTGATCGAGCAGATCCGGATCGATTACAAGGATCCCTATCTCCGCGTCGACGTGATCGCGCACAGCATGGGTGGCCTCGTCGTGCGCTACTACGAGCGCTATGGCACCGTGGACGTGCTCGACGGCAACTCCTTCCCAGTCACCGGCCTCGGCCTGTCCAAGCTCCGCCGGGTCGTCCTGCTCGGCACGCCGAACCAGGGCACGGTCACTGCCGTTCACAAGTTCCTGAATGGATACCGCGTCGGATTCTCGGGACTGCCGACAGAGGGCGTCGCGACGATGCCGTCCACGTTCCAGCTCTTCCCGCACCCGCTGGCCGACTGGCTCGTCAACATCCAGGGCAAGCGACTCGGTTTCGATCTCTTCGACGTCGAGTTCTGGCGCCGTTACAACTGGTCCATCTTCGACCACCGCATCCAGCGCCGCATGGATCGTCAGCGCGGCTTGTGGCCGTTGCAGGAAATCTTCGAACGCTGGTTCCAGAAGCGACTCGAGCGCGGGCGGCGGTTTGTCTGGTCGCTAATGGCGCCCGCGGGCGACGTGCCGCTCATCAAGCCGCTCCTGCTCGGGAGCGATTGCATCCCCACGCCGCGGCGGCTCGTCTTCGAAAACGTGGGCGGCGAGTCGATTGCACGCCTGCGGCCGGAGCAGATCCTGATGCCGATGCCCGGCGTCGATTACGAGACGCTGATGTTCGAGGCGGGCGACGGCAGCGTCACCCGTTCGTCCCTGCTCTCGCGCGGGAACATGGATCGCGAGGTTCCGTCCCACGAGCAGGAGGGCATGGAAACGCAACAGGACCTGTTTGTCTGCGCAAAGCATGACTCGCTCACGAGCGACGACGCCCTGCTCGACAGCCTGATCAGGTACCTGCTGGCGCCCGAGCCCACGGCCGAGTCACACTGACGGCCATGGCGCGGATGGTCTTTCTCTACGCGATTGCGCTCGCCCTCGCGGTCGCGGGGCTCGAGTGGCTCGAATACCGCTACCTGACGCGCGCCTTTTCGACGGAGATCTACATCATCCTGCTAGTGTCCGGCTTTGCTGGCCTTGGCCTGTGGGTGGGGCATCGGCTGACCCGACGCCGCACGCCATCGTCGTTCGAGCGCAACGACGCCGCTGTGCGTTCGCTCGGCCTCACGCCTCGTGAATGCGAAATACTGGAACTCCTGGCTTCCGGCCGATCGACGAAAGAGATGGCGAGGCAACTGGATATTTCGCCGAATACGGTCAAGACCCATGTCGCCAAGGTTTACGAGAAGCTGGAAGTGCAGCGTCGCATCCAGGCGATCGACAAGGCGCGCGAGCTGGCACTGATCCCGTAGTCCAGACGGGTGAAATCACCGGAATCATCCATCTGGGTGATGGCGCCAGGGCGTTCCCGGGCTGAGTGTCGCGCTTGAACGGCAACCATGATCGGGGACACGAAATGAATATCCTGCCAACCAGCACTCCCGTTGCTTTCCTTTACGTGAGGGATCGCGAGCGGGCATTGAACTTCTATCGCGGAACGCTCGGCCTCGCGCTTCAGAGCTCGGACGATTTCGGCGATTTCATCGACCTCGGGGGCGGCCTTTTGCGAATGACCGTGATGCCGGACTACGCCGCCAATCCTCATCCGGTGCTCGGCTGGAATGTGGACGACATAGGCGCCGCCGTAAAGTCACTGCGCGACCGCGGGATCGTATTCAACATCCATGAGGGCATGGGCCAGGATGCGCTCGGCATTTGGACGTCACCCGACGGGCGGTCGAAGGTGGCCTTCTTCTCCGACCCCGAAGGCAACGTGCTGACGCTGTCCCAGGCCTGACAGGAGATCAAAATGAAATACTTCATGACCTACGGTCTGCTGTCCGGCTTCGTGATCATCGCGACGATGACCACCGGGATCGTACTCGGCGGCGAAGGGAGCTTCCTCAGTTCCCACTGGTTCGGCTACCTCGTGATGTTGGTGGCGCTGACCTTCATCTTCGTGGGCGTGAAACGCTATCGCGATGTCGAGCGCGGGGGCGTGATCAAGTTCGGTTCTGCGTTCGCGATGGGGCTCGGAATCGCCGCAGCCGCGGGCATCGCCTATGTCATAGGGTGGGAGGCCTACCTGGCGATGACCGATTACGCATTCATGGACGAGTACATCGCCGGGATCCAGCGCTCCCACGAGGCGAAAGGCCTGTCGGCATCGGCGCTGGCCGAGGAAATGGCGAAGCTGGAATCCTTGCGGGTCAATTACGCCAATCCGCTGTTCCGGATCCCGATGACATTCCTCGAGATTTTCCCGGTGGGACTGCTCGTCTCGCTCGTCTCGGCGCTGTTGTTGCGTAACCCGAAACTGCTTCCGGCGACTGGCTAACCGGGACTGGCGGCACTCGCGACGTAGGCGCAGTACTCGCAGTCCACTCCCGGCCGCGGAACCTCGCCCTGCACGATGGTCGCCACAGCACGCCTGAACGCATCGAGCACCCAGGTGTCGTTGCCGTCGTAGGGCACCATCGACGTCGTGAAGCTGAGTTTGTCACCGAAGACGCCTGCGCGCCCGTCACCGTTCGTGTACACGAACCAGCCGCGATTGCTGACTTCGAAACCCTGGCGCCGTACCAGGAACTGGTAGACATCCATCTGCCGGCGGTAGGACGGATAGAGATTCCTCGACGTCGGCATTTCCGCGCGCGCCGTCGCTTTGTAGTCCGCGACGAGCAGTTCGCCCGTGCGCGCCTTCCAGAGGTCGTCGATCGCGCCGGAAAGCGTCCAGCCGGTTTCGTCGTCCAGCCAGCGCAGGCCCTTGAAGTTCTGCCGCCAGACATCGAGCTCGGGATGCTGAAATGGAACGGCATCAAGCCCCACGCTCGCAAAGAGCGGATGCGGCTCGCCCGCGGCGCGGTAACGGTCGAACTCGGCCTTCATCAGCGAGTCGACGGCATTGTTGAGAGTGAACGGAGGCCCGCTCGGCCGCGGAATGCCGCGCGCGACGTCGAGGTAAAGGCAGCGCGGGCACTGGGTGAAGAGCTCGATCTTGGTCCGGCTCAACTGGCGGCGCTGCAATGAACGGCTGGGCATCGGCGTATTATGCGGGGCCGGCAGTAATCAAGGGACCCGGCGGAGGCGAGAGCTGGAAACCCGGCAATCACCAGCTCTTCCGGCGCGCACCGGCAAGCGACGGCGACTCAGGATCCGGGCTTCGCTTCCGGAAGCGTCCGCATCCCTACGTACCGCTCACGTAGTACCTCGACGTAGGCGCGCGTGAACCTCGTTGCCGAGGCGCGCGAGAGATGTGACCACTCGGGCACTTCCAGATTCCGCATTTCCGGATAGTCCTCGAAGTGGATTCCGAAACTGCCGGTCTCCGCGAGCAATCGGTCCCAGGTCCTGGCGCGCGGCGCAAAGTGCTGCTCGTTCTCGTAGTAAAGCCCCGCGGACGGTGCGCGTATGAACACGACGTCGCCGCCACGCGAACGTATTTTCTCGACGGCAAGCCGGGATTCCTCGATCGCCTTCGAAACGCTTTCGGGCTTGGGGCCCGAGCCGTCGAACGGGCCCCAGACCAGCCGCGCGTGATCGCGAAGGCGGGCGTCGGTCTCGAGTCGTGGCCACATCCGGTGCTGTCGATCCGCGGACGTTTCCGCGAGTTTCCAGACCTCGAGATACGGACGACGAACGCCAGTCCGGTCCGCGATGTCGAGTCGCTCGACCAACGGCATAAGCCGATAAGCCTCGTCAAGGAAAGCGAGCTGCTCCGAAAGGACGAGGCCAATCTGGTGCCCCGCCCGTTCCGACGGCGATTCCTTGCGCCAGAAATCGAGTATCTCCGCGTACTGCGGGAGGTCGCTGAATCGGTCCATGAAGTACAGGTCGGGTGTGACGCCGACTACGATCAGGCCCCTGAAGTCTGTCTCATCGGCAAGCCGCAACAGGACTGGCCTTGGATTCGTGCCAACGAGCGCGAGCTGGAGGGGGCGGCGGCCGGTCATCTCCTCCCAGACGTCGAGGTCGGTATCGAACAGTATTCGCGAAGAACCGACGATGACGACGCCGTCATGGTCCCCTGATTCCAGCCTGCGCCGCTCAACTGCCCAGTGCCACTTGCTGTCGTCGAGATCACCCGCGTGAAGGCCGAGCGCGCGCATGCGCCATTCCCATGCGGCGGTCGCCGCGATCACGAGCACCAGCACCAGCCAGCCGATCGCCGGCCAGCGGGCCGGCGGAATCTGCCGCACGGTCATGTCGTCCTGTTCGTGGTGCGTCATTTTTTGCGCTTCGTCAGGACCGGGGGGTCGCCAGCGATCGCAGCTCGACGTACCGATCGCGAAGCACCCCGACGTACGCACGCGTGAAGCGAGTCGCCGAGTCGCGGGAAAGATGTGACATCTCCGGCAGATCGAGTCCCTGCATGTCCGGGTAGTCGTCGAAATGGATGCCGAAGGCGCCGGTCTCTCGCAGCAGCCGGTCCCAGGTTGCGACTCGCGGCATGTTTCGCAGTTCTCGCTCGTAGTAGGTGCCGCGGGACGGCGCCCGGACGAAAACGACTTCGCCTCCGCGCGCCTGTATCTTGGCCGTCGCCTCGCGCGCCCGCACGCAGACAACGGCAATTTCCTCGTCAGCCGGCGGTGGCAGGGTCCTGGATTGCCAGACACGGATGGCGTGATCGCGCAGCCGCTCGTTTCTTTCGATCTCTCGCCAGAGGAAGGTCTGACGGTCGTCGTAAGTCTCCGATAGCTTCCAGACGGACAGATACGGATCGCGAATCTGATCGCGATTCGGAATGTCCAGTTGCTCAATAAACTTCGCCAGCGTGTATTGGTCATCGAGAAATGCCAGGTGGCGGGACAGGGACTGACCTAACCTGTGCCCGAATCGCTTCGCAGGCCCTTCTTCGTTCCACTCGTCCAGCACCCCGGCGAATTCCGGATTTACCCGCCCGCGCTCGCGGAAGAACGTTTCGGTAAGATCGATCACGACCAATCCGCCGAAATCTGTGTTGTCGGCCACGTCAGTCAAGAAAGGCAGGCCGCTCATGCCTGGGACTGCAAGCTGTAGCGGCCGCCGGCCGGTCATCTCCTTCCAGACTTCAAGATCCGTGTCGAACAGGATGCGCGAACTGCCCAGGATCACAACGCCCTGATGGTGTCCTGCCTCGAGCTTGCGTCGCTCGACCGACCAGTTCGACTTGCTGTCGTCGAGATCGCCGGCAATCAGTCCAAGCCCCCGCATCCGCCATTCCCATGCCGCGGACGCCGCGAGGACAATCGCGATGACGAGCCACCAGATCGCCGGCCAGCACGCCACCGGCGTCACCCGCACCGTCGTGTCGTCCTGTTCGTGATGCGCCATTTCTGCCGCCTAGAACTGGAAGTAGATGAAGGCTTCGCCCGAGCCCTGCGCGATGATCACCGCGAACAGCATCGCGGCGGTGACCAACCCCGTCACCCACCACGGCGTGCGTGCGACCACGTCCTCGAGCTCCCGATTGCGCATGAGCCACTGGACTAAGACGATTGCTGTGACGATAACCCCCGCTTTGATCATGTAGATCGTCGGCAGCACGGCCGCGGCGTCGTTCGCGAGGCCGGCCATTCCAGCCAGGATGCGTGCCGCACCGGTAAATGTCTCCGAGCGGAAAAACACCCAGGTGACATTGACCAGCAGGTAAGTGACCAATGCGAGCGCGACGCGATTCCACGCGCCCGCGGGATCGCCCGCAACGCCGGTCTGCCTTCGGATCCAGCGCTCGGCCGCGAGATAGAGGCCGTGCAGACCGCCCCACACGACGAAGGTCCAATTGGCGCCGTGCCAGAGGCCGCCTAGCAGCATCGTCAGCATCAGGTTGACGTAGGTGCGCGCTTCGCTGCCGCGATTGCCGCCGAGGGGAATATAAAGATAGTCGCGCAGCCAGGTGGAGAGCGAGATGTGCCAGCGACGCCAGAAATCCGAGAAGCCGATTGCTGCGTAAGGCATCCGGAAATTGTCCGGCAGTGCGAAGCCGAGGCAGAGCGAGACGCCGACCGCAATCGTCGAATAACCCGCGAAGTCGCAGAAGATTTGGCCGGAGAACGCGAGCGTCCCGAGCCAGGCATCGGCGATGCCGACTGGATCGGTCGCGCCGAACACGCGATCGGCCACGTTCGCGAGCCCGGCGTCCGCGATGACGACCTTTTCGAACAGGCCAAGCACCATCAGTCCGAGGCCCCACAGCATCTGGTCGCGCGTCGCCTGCCGCGGCGTTTCGAATTGCGGCGTCAGCTGCGTCGGCCGCACGATCGGGCCAGCGACGAGGTGTGGAAAGAAGGTGACGAAGAGTGCGTAGTTCAGGAACGAACCGATCGGCTTGATGCGCCCGAGATAGACGTCGAGCGTGTAGGACAGTGTCACGAACGTATAGAAGGAGATGCCGACCGGCAGGACGATGTCCCACTCGGGCGCCACCCAGGTGACGCCGAACGAGGCCATCAGGGCCTGCCAGTTCTGCAACAGGAACTCGCCGTACTTGAAGAAGCCGATGAAGCCGATGTTGACGGCGACCGAAATCACGAGCCAGGAGCGCCGATGCGCGCGGCTCTTGTCGCGGGAGGCATAGATGCCGCGGGCAATGAACCAGTCGACGATCGTCGAGGCCCAGAGCAGCAGGATGAATGGCGGATTCCAGGCCGCGTAGAACACGTAGCTCGCGATCAGCAGGTTGACCTTCTTCGTGGTCCACGAGAAGGGCAGCCGGTGCAGCACGAGCAGCACGGCGAAAAACACGAGGAACGTGAGCGAGTTGAAGACCAACCTTGACGCCCTTTATTCGTGTTTCTTCGGATTTGGCGCGCGCGAGTATACTACGGCAACAATAGGTAACGACCCGGTGGAGGGCTCATGTTTTCACGCACATTGTTCGCGATGACCCTTGCGGCTGCCCTGTTCGCAACAGGCTGCGCAAAGAAGGAAGAACCCAAAGAGGAGCCGAAGGCCGAAGCACCGGCGGTCGACCTCGCGGCCGAAGAACAGGCAGTCCGTAATCGCTCAGGCGAGTGGATGAACTATGCCAATGCGAAGGATGCGGCCTCGATCGCCAACGGGATCTTCGCGCCTGATGCGGTCATGATCTCCGACGACAAGGCCTACAAGGGATCGGCTGCGATTCAGGGCGCCCTGGAAGCGCAGATAAAGAAGACTCCGGATGCGCTCGTCAGCTGGTCTTCGGACCAGGTGCGCGTCGCGAGCTCCGGCGATCTTGCCGTGGAAACCGGCAGCTTCACGGTGGACCCGGATGGCGAAGGTAAGAAGCCGGCCATCCAGGGCTCGTTCGCCACCACGTGGGCCAAGGTCGACGGCCAGTGGCGCGCCACTTCGGATGCGGGTGGAGAGAACGCGGCGGCAGCTACTCCCTAAGACCGCGGCGACCGCAGCTTGAGTCCAAGCGGGCCGATCGAATCGCCCGGGCTCCATCGCGGGCTCGGGCGATTCGACGTTGTCGCGCTCTGCATCAATTCGATCGTCGGTGCGGGTGTCTTCGCGATGCCGGCCGGACTTGCGATCGACGCCGGCCGCTACAGCCTCGCCGTTATTTTCATAGCCTTCGTCGTCGTCGGGTTTCTCGCCCTTTCGCTGGCCGAGGTATCGAGCCGCTATGACGTGACCGGCGGACCGCAGGTGTACGCCGAACGCACATTCGGCCCGCTCACCGGCTTTACGGTGGGCTGGCTTTTCTCGGTTTCACGCCTCGCGTCTTACGCACTGATCGCGCAGATCATGCTGGACTACGCGGCGGCACTCTGGCCCGCGCTCGCGGCGCCCTGGCCACGCGCCGTAGCCATCACGGTTTTCACTATCTTTCTGGCCGCGATCAATGTCCGCGGAGTCACCCGCGGCGCCTGGGTCGGCAACCTGCTCACGATCGCGAAGATGCTCCCGCTCGGCCTGATCGCGCTCGCCGGCCTCTGGTTCGCTGGCTGGAGCGAGATTCCTGCCAACGAGCCGCGGCAGCCCGACGGCCTCTCGAGCGCATTGCAGCTTGCCCTCTTCGCCTGCGTCGGTTTCGACGTCGCCGCAATCGTCGCGGGCGAGATGCGCGATCCGAAGCGGGACCTTCCAGTCAGCATCCTCGGCGGCCTTGCGATTTCCTGCCTCCTGTACCTGCTCCTGATGCTGGCCTGCTACGGCGTCCTGCCGGACACTGCCGCCTCGAAGCTGCCGCTCGCCGACGTCGCGGAGAGCTTCATCGGGCCGACCGGCGCGACGTTGATGGCGCTGGCGGCGGTCGTTTCCTGCGCCGGCGGCCTCGCGGTGCAGATGCTAGTTTCGCCGCGCAACATCTTCGCGCTCGGCGCATCCGGCGACCTGCCGCGCCCGATCGTCGCGATCCACCGCGCCTTTCGCACGCCGCATGTCGCCATCATCACCTACGCGACGCTCTCGTGGCTGCTCACGATCACGGGCACGTTCAAGTACCTGCTGGCCATATTCGTCATCGCAAGAATGCTTGCCTACGGCTCGACTGCGGCCGCACTCATCGTGCTGCGGCGCCGCGAAGGTCCCGCACCCGTGCCCGTGCGCGGCGGAGTCGTCGTCTCCGTGCTCGCGCTCGCCGCCTGCGTCGCCCTCGTCGCGACGGCGACCTTGAAGGCCGTTGTCAGCGTCGTCATCGTCGTCCTGATCGGATTCGCGATCCGCGCCCTCGTGCGCTGGCGCGGCGCGGGGAGTAGAGTCCGGCCCGGAGGGTAGTCCCATGAAACGACGCGAGTTTGTCGGTGCGGGTCTCACGGTCGCTGCGGCCTGGCCGCTCAAAGGCTGGACGGCAGTACTCAGGAATGTAGGCGAAGTCGCCGCGAAGTCCCTCGACGGCGGCGATCTCGTATTGCCGGGTTCTTCGATCGAGGAATTCGCCGCGAGCCTGCGTGGCGATCTCCTCCTGCAGGGCAATCCCGCTTACGACGCCCGCCGTCGCGTCTGGAACGGCATGTTCGACAAGAAACCAGCGCTGATCGCCTGTTGCACCGGCACGGCCGACGTGCGCCGCGCGGTCGACTTTGCGCGCGAGCATCGGCTGCTCACGGCGGTCCGCTCGGGCGGACACAGCATCTCCGGCAAGTCCACCTGCAACGGCGGGCTCGTCATCGACCTGCAGTCAATGCAGGGCGTCCGTGTTGAGCCCGAGCAGACACGGGCCTATCTCGAGGCAGGCTCGGTGCTCGGCCAGCTCGACCACGAGTGCGCGGCTTTCGGCTTCGCAACGACCGCCGGCACGGTGTCGCACACCGGCGCCGCGGGACTCACGCTCGGCGGCGGCTTCGGGCGGCTCGGCCGCCGATTCGGGCTCGCCTGCGACAACGCGCTCGCTTTCGACGTCGTCACGGCGGACGGCCACTTCCTGCGCGCGACCGAGGAGGAGAACGCGGACCTGTTGTGGGGCCTGCGCGGCGGCGGCGGAAACTTCGGCGTCGTGACGGCGATCGAGTACCGCATCCACCGCATGGACCCGATCGTCCTCGGCGGAGATCTGGTGTGGCCGATCGCGAAGGCCCGCGACGTCCTGCGCTATTTCCGCGACAACCTGGCGAACTGGCCGGTCGAGCTCCACACCGAGCCAGCGCTCGTCGGGACGCCGGACGGGCCCATCTTGTCGATGGAGATCGTCTGGTCGGGAGACCGCGTCAAGGGTGAAGAGATCCTGAAACCGCTGCGCGCATTCGGCGGTCCAGTCGCGGACGATGTCGCCCCGAAGCCGTACGTCGAAATCCAGCGCAAAGCGGACGAGCTGACCGCGTTCGGCAAGTATTTCTACGTAAAAAACGGGTTCCTGAACCAGCTCACGGATGACGGCATCGACCTTGCACTCAACGTCTTCAAGCGCTACCCCGGCCAGTTCATGCTCTTCTTCGATCCGGTCGACGGCGCCTATCACCGGGTTGCTCCGGATGCGACCGCCTTCCCGAATCGCGGCGCCTTGTACTGGATGGGCATGATCGGCATCTGGGACAGCAACGAGGGCGCCGAGGCGAAGATCGAAAAGTTGCGAGCGGCCTGGAAGGAGCTGACTCCGCTTGTGCACGGCTTCTACACGAACCTCGCCGATGCGGATGAACCGCTCGCGGCCTACCGCGACAACTACGGAGCGAACCTCGAGCGGCTGATGGCGCTCAAGGCGAAGTACGATCCGATGAACCTGTTCCGCCTCAACGCCAACGTTCTGCCGAAGGCCTGACGGGACTCAGTCCGGCCAGGCCCGATCCTCGAGCTGGCAACGGGCAAGTTTGACGGCGTTCGCGTCGATCTTCGACCGGCTGTCCGAAACGGACGGTGCAAACGGCGTGCCCTCTGCGAGCGCGGCCGCCCGCTCGATCTGCTTGCGCGACTCGTCGAGGCAGCCGGCCTCCAGCAGCAGTTCCGCGAGATTGTTTCTCGCCGCGGCATCGTCAGGCGCGAGCATGATTGCGCGAAGATACGCGTCGGCGGCCCCCTGGCGATCTCCATCCGCGTAGGCGACGTTCCCGCGCCCGAGCCAGGCATGCGGTTGGTCAGGCCAGCGGGCGATCGCCGCATCGTAGGCTTCGGCCGCCGCGTGCCGCTGCCCTGCCGATTCGAGACCCGCAGCCGCCTCGATGAAGCGCGCCGGGTCAGCGTGCGGCGGAATTTTGCCGGGCGGCAGCGTCGTCATCGCGAAGCGCCCCCCGCGGTGCCAAGTGCCGGCGAAACGCTGCCAGCGCATTTCGATTCGTTCGTCTTCGCCAGACCGGAGCAGCGCGACATTGCGCTCGGCGTCGTAACCGATGAGCACCGCGTAGTGCCAGATTGGCAGCTGCGTCACGCCGAGGTTCTGCAGTACCAGCACCGGCCGGCCGGACTCGAGCTCGGCGATCATTTCGTCGGCCGTCTTCGCGAGCACATAGGGCAGCCGCCCATGGCGGCGCGCGGCGCCGATCAATTCGAGCTGCAGGCTCCCGCGCCGCCCTGGAATGAACACTTCCGGCGCGAGCGTCTCGGGCGTGACCGCAATACCGCTCGCGACGAGCAGGGTCGCAAGCGCGGCAGGGCCGCACTGGTACTCCTCCTGAGGAAAGAATGGCGTCGAGGCGAGTTCGACTCGGGGCGGCGCCGAGGTCGGCAAGCCCTCGACGAGTGGTGGCGAGGCTGCGCAGCCGGTCAGCGCGACCGCAAGTGCCGCGATGACCGGCGCGCCCCGGATCACGTCTTCTTGAAGATGTCGATCACGCCAGTGAGCTCGAGGATGAGAAGGACCACGAACACGACGCCGATCACGGCGAGCACGTCGCCGCCGGCGGGTGCCTCCTCGATCTGACCTGCGAGCGTCGCGAGCTCCTGCTCCGAGAGCGCGCCGATGCGGCCCTCGATCGCGGCGGCATCGACACCCAACTCCGCGAGCTTCTCGCGAACGTCCGCGCGGGCGAGGGTCGCATCGACCACGGCGCGGGCGCCGTCATTGCGGCCTGCCGCGATCGCCTCGGCCGTGCCGACGACGCTGGCCGCAGCCGGCGCCTGCAGTCCGAGCGCGAGCAGGCTAAGGCTGACGATTGCGACACAGGTCCGACGAAAACTTTCGATGCGCATTGGGAACCTCCGGTTCGTCCAGATTGCACGCCAAATTACCACGCGGTGTGCCTACTCGCCGCCTTCAGGGCCGTAGAAGAATACCCACGTCGCAAAATCGGCGCTGAAATCCTCAAAACGGTGAAGTACGCCCGCCCGCACGAAGAGCGTATCGCCCTCGTGGAACGGTGTCCGCTCCTCTCCGTGCACGAAAGTGCCACTGCCGTTGATGACTACGTAAAGTTCATCCTTCCTGTGTGGCTTCTGTCGGTCGATGCCTACAGGACGATAGATCTCGATCTCGAGCGTGCCCTGGCTGAACAGGTTCACGAATGTCGCGCCGGACTTCACGAGCGCGGCGCCCGCCTCGGCGATCGTCCAAGTCTTGCTGTCCACCTTGTTCATGAACGCTGCATCCCTTCTTTTGCCCGCCGGATGTTGCCACGCACCAGCGCCGCCGTCTTGCTCTCGCCATAGCGGCCCTTCTGGATGTGCCGGATCCGGTGCACGCCCGGCACTTCGAGTCCGACGCCGTCGGTACCGAGCAGCCAGCGGAAAGCGCTGTCCTCGTAGGTCTTGGCCCAGCGCGGCGCGGGCCGCTGGTACACGGGGATCTGTTCACAGTAGCCGCACTGGCGCGCCGCATCGCCGTGGACGATGTGGTATGCGCCCTTCGCCTTCGACGGGTTCGCCGCCAGCGTGAACTGGCTGGTGTCGATGTCGACGATGCGCGGGCGATCGCGCTCGGCAGCGAGGACCTGGTCGTCCTCGGTGAGCATCGGCGTGATGCGCTCGAACTTCGGGTAGGTCAGGAGGTCCTGCCGGGCCTGCAATTTAATCGCAAGGGAATCGATGCAGTCGCGATGAAAGACGATGTCGCAGTCTGTGAACCAAATCCAGTCGGCCTTCGTCGAGCGCGCGACGCGGTTGCGGCCGATCGCGCGCCGGAAAAGTTCAGGCGGCGTCAGCGGCTGCCAGTTCCAGGCGACTCCCGGCACCGCAAGCCCGCTGAAATAGTCGAGCATCGCGCGCGTGCGCGTGTCCTCCAGCGCATGGAAAACCGTCATGCGCAGGCGCGCCTTCGCCGGCGGGAAGTTCACGAGCGAGGAAAGCTGGTAGGCGAGCAGGTGCGCGTACTGCCAGCAGTGGCTCACGATCTCGATGTCGAGAATGCCGCTTCGCGCCTTGACCGTGGACGGGTCAGGTGGTTTCAGGAACCAGCGCGCGGGCACGAGGCCGGTCGTCGCGATCCGCACGATTGCCTGTTCGATATCCTCGCGCAGGCTCAATCGGGTGGCCTCCGTTCACCGGTCCAGGGATAGCGTTCGACGATCGCGCGGCAGTCGCGCCAGTAAAGGTATTCGGGATTGGGCTTGCGCCAGTCGCCGTAGATTCGCGCGAGGACATCCTCGGCTTTGTCGGGGACCCGCCAGCGGCGGCCGTAGAGCTCGAAGTCGGCGAGGCCATGCGCCGGGACCTCGCTGATCAGCTCCAGCGGAGGCTTGCGCTGGTGGAAGTACCAGCGGAAGTTCGCGCCGTTGCGGTCGAACTGGAAGAAGTCGTACCTGACCGCCTCGTACTTCAGCGTCCACATGGTGGTGCGGCCGTCGTTGTTCACCTGCGGCGGGCGGAGGTTGTAACCCTCGGCTCGCAGCTTCCGCATCGCCGTCAGGAAAAGTGGAAGGTCGTTCTCCATGAAGCCGAAATCCGAGTCGCGATCCCAGGCGATGGGCGCGCCGTCGCGCATGCAGCCGAGCAGCAGGCCCATGACCATCCAGTACTTGTCGGCGAAGGTCGTGTGGGATAGAAGTTTATGCAGCCGGATCAGGCCGCGGCGCCGCCGGTCCTCGAGCCTTCCCCAACGAAGCCGATAGAAGAACTCGTTGAGCCTGCGCACGCGGCGGAGTATAGCCGCCGGCCTGCCTGCTCATTCGCGCGCGGGATTCAGCCGCCGCCGCCGCAGGCCGCCTGGTCCAGGCGGCGGTTTCGCGGAACCGCGAGTCGCTTGCCGAAGCCTCGACGGTGCAGTTCACGCCGTTCGGCCTGATTCTCGGTCTCTGGCACTAAAAGGGGACGCGCACCTTTAAAGGGGACGCGCACCTTTAAAGGGGACGCGCACCTTTAAAGGGGACGCGCCCCTCTAGAGGGGCGCGTCCCCTTTAATAGAGCGGCGGCAGGGGGCAGTGCAACGCGGCGCAGATCGCGCGCAGGAGCTCGGACTCCGGGACCGTCATGCGCTGGTCGTGCGAGATCGTGGTCACGAGCGCCTGCACGAGCTGGTTCTTCGCCGCGGGTTGCAGCCGGTCGATCCGGGTGAGCGACTGGTCAAGCTTCGGCGGCCAGTGACTGAGCCGCAGGAACGGCGGATGGATGCCGGGCAGCATTACCTTGATTCCGGCCTCATAGGCCTGCCGCCCCGCCTGCTCGTCCGTGCTGCCCTCAGCGGCGAGCACCGAGAACAGCACCTGCAGGTCGTCGCGCGCACCCAGTGCGCTGAGATAGCCCGCGGTCCGCCGCCTCGCGTCGAGGTTGTCCTGTAGCTGCACCTGCGCGAGTTTCCTGAGCGTATAGGCGAAAACCGATGCGCGGTTCTCGCGCACCAGCAGGCCATTCAGGCACTTCAGCAGCTCGACACGCTCCGCGCGTGCGAGCTGGTTGAGCGCGGCGAACACCTGAAGCAGGGCCGGCATGCGCTGCACGGCCGCCAGCGCATCGACTTCTGCGAGCATCGCCCTGACGACTTCATGGAAGTCCCCGCCCAGGTACTGGCAGATGTAAGCCAGCTGACGCTCGCGCACTTCCGGCACGGTGTCGATCGCGAGCGCGAGAAAGAGCGCGGTCGCCTGCCGCGGGTCGCGCGCCGCGCGCCGGAACGAATCGGGAAGCGATTCGAGCATCTGCTGCGCCTGCACCATATGGCCGGTGCCCGGATTCGCGACGAGCCCCGCGACGGCCGCCGGCGCAAGCACGATGGTGCCTTCGAGCAGGCCACCCATCCGCGCCGCTGCGGACGGGTCCTTGCGTGCCTCCTCCTCCACCATAGCGCGCTCCTCGTTCAGGCGGCGCCGGACGGATTCGAACTCAGTGGGCTGGAAACTCGGGTCAATCTCCCGGATGCGTTCGACGAGCGGTGGATGCGTCGCGAAGACGCGCTGGATTCCCTCGGCGAACAGGAGGTGCGCGACTTCCTCCGCATCCGCGTCCGCAAAACGCGAGCCGGCACCGAGCGCGCCGATCTTGACGAGCGCGTTTCTGAGCCCGCCGGGATCGCGCGTGAACTGCACCGCCGAGGCATCGGCAAGCGACTCGCGGTTCCGCGAAACCGCCGCCTGGATCAGGCGGCCGAAGAACAGGCCGATCCAGCCGAGCAGCAGCACCACGAGGGCGGCCGCGTAGATCACGAAAATCCCGCCCCCACCCTTCCGCCCGCTGCTGCGCGGCGAGAACCGGAGGATCGTGCGCGCGATCATCGCGATCATGGTGAGGCCGAAGAGAAGCCCGATGAGCCGCGTGCTGAGCCGCATATCCCCGTTCAGGACATGGCTGAATTCATGGGCGATGACGCCCTGCAACTCGTCGCGGTTGAGGTGTACGAGCGCCCCGCGCGTGACGGCGATCGCGGCATTGGCAGGGCTGTATCCGGCGGCGAACGCATTGATGCCCGCCTCGCGGTCGAGCACGTAGACCTGCGGCACGGGAACGCCCGAGGCGATCGCCATCTCCTCGACGACGTTCCTGAGGCGCCGCCGCAGCGGATCGGTCGTGTCGGCGCCGACGCGCGTACCGCCGAGCTGCTCAGCGACCTTGCTGCCGCCGGCCGCCAACGTGACCGTGCGCGTAAGGCTCGCGATGCCGATCGTTCCGAGCACGACGATCGTGCTCAAGACCACCACGGCCGGATATCGCGCGAGCGACATGTCCTGCGTCGCGAGCAGGCCGCCATCCTCGAGCGAGAGCACCGCGACGGTCGTGACGACGACGAGGTCGATCGCGATGACGATCGCGATCACCGCGACGATGAAAAGGACGACCATCCAGCGCGACTGCCGCCTCGTCGCGGCCTGGCGCGCGAAGAAGTCCATGGAAGCTCAGCAATTCCTGGTCAGGCGAAGCTGACCGCCGGCACTTCGCGCTTCTGCGGCGATTCGATCTCGAGGAGCTGCGCGGGCAGGAAATTGAACATGCCTGCGACGATGCTGCTCGGGAACACCTCGCGCCGGTTGTTGTAGCCCATCACCGAGTCGTTGTACGCCTGCCGCGCGAACGCGACCTTGTTCTCGGTAGTGGTCAGCTCCTCGGAGAGCTGCATCATGTTGCGATTCGCCTTGAGGTCCGGATAGGCCTCGGCCAGGGCGAACAGCTTTCCGAGCGCGCCGGAGAGCGCATTTTCCGCGCCGGCGAGCTGCTGCACGGCCGCCGGGTCGCCCGGATTCGCGGCCGCCGCCTTGAGGCCCGCGACCGCGGTGTTCCGCGCATTGATGACTGCCTCGAGCGTATTCCGCTCATGTGCGAGATAGCCCTTCACCGTCTCGACCAGGTTCGGGATCAGGTCGTGCCGGCGCGTGAGCTGCACGTCGATCTGCGCGAACGCATTCTTATAGGCGTTCCGCGCCGTGACAAGGCCGTTGTAGAGGCCGATCACGAATAACACGGCGAGGACGATGATCGCGAGAATTATCCAGCCCATGGCGAGACTCCCCTGAAGACCGGCGAATGATACTCCATCAGCGCGCCGGCTCCGCGGGGAGCCGGGCGCGAAGCCACGCTGCGATGTCCTGAATTTCCGGCAGGCAGACCTGGTGCTGCATCGGGTATTCCTTCCACTCGACCCGGTACCCGTTCGAGCGAAGCCAGTTGCAGGCCATGACACCGAGTGCAAACGGCAGCACGGGATCCTGCTGGCCGTGGCACATGAGGATCTGCGTCGAACGGTTCGCCTCCGCAAGCTCGGCCGCGAGCTGCGCCTGCAACGGCAGGTAGCAGGACAGCGCAAGGATGCCAGCGAGCGACTCGGCATGGCGCAGCGCGCCATGGAGCGCGACCGCGGCGCCCTGGGAAAATCCCGCGATCACGATGCAGGAAGACGCGATGCCGGCGGCACGCTCGGCCGCGATGAATTGCGCGAGCACGGCGACCGATTCGCGAATGCCTTCCTCGTCCGCGCGTCCCTCGGCGGTGAGCGTCTTGATGTCGTACCAGGCGCGCATCCGCATCCCCATGTTGAGCGTCACGGGACGCACGCGCGCGTGCGGAAACACGAAACGCACGCCGGGCACGGCGGGAAGCGCGAGCTCGGGAACGATCGGCACGAAGTCGTGGCCGTCGGCACCGAGGCCGTGCAGCCAGATGACGCTCGCCGAGGCGGGCGTCGCGGGCGCCAGGACGACGGCGTCCGCGGATTCCTGGATGCGGTAGGTCATCGCATCAGCAGTTCTGGTACTTCCAGTTGAGCTGCTTGCCCTCGGAGAGCCACTCGACAGTCGTCGCGAGACGCCGCTCGCGCGTCGCATCCTGCTTCGCGTCCGTGAGCCAATCGACGTACTCGCGCTGCTGCGAAGGCGTGAAGCCCGCGAAAGTGGCGCGTGCCTTCGCGTTCTTCCTGAGCGCCGCGACGAGATACGGCGGCGGCTTCACTGGCGGCTTGCGCTTCAGCTCGCGCGACGGCCGTACACCTGCCTCATTGAGCGCGACGGCAGACTTGATGGTGCGCAGGATGAGTGCATCCGGCGGCATGTCGGCAAGCGAGCGGATCTTGCGGCCGCCCATGCTCGACTCGCCCTTTGCGGGGAACATCGTCTCGGCATCCTTGCCAAGCTTCTCCTTAAGCAGCTTCCGGCTCCAGAATCCGAAGGCCGCGTGCTGCTTGAATGCCGCCATGTTCGCGACGATGCCCTTGTAATCGAAGTGGGGCACGCCCCACTTGATCGATTCTTCGATCTTCGGGCAGGCCTTATGCATCAGCGCGCGCACGCGCTTCAGGATCGGCCGCGCGAATGGGGCGGACTTGGCGATGTAGGCATCGACAGCAGGATTTTTCATGGCCGGCCTGTGGCATGGGAACTTCGGGCCGGCATTCTAGCTTGGCGTGCCGTCCGCTATAAGGGCTCGCGCGACCGGCGGAGAAACGGCAAGGCGCCCGCAGCGACGGCGGCGACCGTCACGGTGGCGATCAGCATCGGATCGAGCGCAAGGAAACCATTCGACGTGGCCCATCGCATGATCTCGGGCGCGTAACTCAGGACCGCCGCGCCGGCCGCTATACCGATCCCGGTGATCGTGACGGCATTCGACCAGGCCTCGCGGCGCAGGCGGCGGCGCACGAGTTCGCGTCGCCGCTCGAACTGCGCGCGCAGACTGTCCTGAGCCGCGCGCGCAGGTAGAGGCAGCCCCGCCACGCGCTGCATCAGGCGAGACTCGAATCCCTCGCGCGTGTCGAGGTCCGCGAACAGCCCGCGCAGCCGCGCATCGACAGCCGCGAGACGCGGATCCTCGCCGTTCATGTCCGTTTCCTCGCCCCGAGCAAGTCGGCCAGGCGAGCCCGTGCCCGGTGCAGGTGCGTCTTCACGGTATTGACCGGCAATCCCATCATTGCCGCGACCTCGTCCACCGACCGCTCGTCCTGGTAATAGAGCATGACCGCCTGCCGCTGCTTTTCCGGCAACGACGCGACCACACGCCACAGCGCCGCGTCTACCGGTTCGTCTCCCGGCGTCGCCGCACGGGTCTCCACCTCGGCGAGCACCGCCGGATCCGAGATCGAAACCGAGTGGCGGCGCCGGCGCAGTTCCGAGATCGCCGCATTGCGGGTGATCGCATAGATCCAGGTCGAAAGCCTGGCGCGCCCGTCATAGCGAGGCAGTGCATGCCATAGCTTCACGAACACCTCCTGCGCCAGGTCCTCGGCGGCGGCGCGGTCGCGCAATATGCTGACTGCCAGGCCGAACACCCTGCGCCGGTACGCCGGAACCAGCCGTTCGAAGGCTTCCTGCGCCCGGCCGGTCTGGATCAACTGGTTGATCGCCTCGTCGGCCGGCATTGGCGTTGGACCTTCTCCCCGGTTGATACGCGCGCCGGGCGTGGCCGGTTTCAGCGGATTTTATCGGGTCCCGCTGAAACCCCGCGGCCATGGCCGTCGTATCAACGACCATGAAGGGAACAGGACCGGTTGCCGGATCGCGCGCCCTCGAGTGCGCGGTCGTGGCCATCGCCGCGATGCTCGCAGCGGATGCGTTCCGTGCGAACCTGGCCCCGCTTTGGCAGGCTCTGCGCCTGCTGCTCGGCTTATGACACCGACGGAGCACGTCAATGGCCATTGAACTTCTCGCCCTGTTCATTCCGATCATCGGGCTCATCTTGGGCGTCCTGATCGCGATCGTGTCGATCGTCACCTCGCATCGGCTGAAGATGCAGCGCAACGACATGCGCCACAAGGAGCGCCTCGCGGCGATCGAGAAAGGCCTCGAGCTGCCGCCCGACGTCGAGCCGTCGGAAAACGGCAAAGAGAACGGCAAGAAGCACAGCAGCCTGAGAATCGGACTGATCGGGCTCTTCGTCGGCATCGTGCTGTATTTCGCATTGCGCGCGGTCGTCGACAGTGATGTCGCGCTGTTCGGCCTGATCCCCGCTGCGATCGGCGTGGCGAACCTGGTCAGCTATTTCGTCGAGGCGAAGAAGAAAGATGGCAACGGGCACGACCCGAAACGCGATGCCTAGATTTGGCCCTTGGGGCACCGCTTGCGCGGTGCTTGTGGCGATCGGAATTACAGCGTCCATGGATGCCAATGGACTGTCGGAATACAGCGCGCCGCCGCTCTTGCCACTCGCAGTCCTGTTTTGGCTGCTCGAGCGACACTCGCGCCAGGATATGGGGATCGCCCAGGGACGGGCACCTGACTACCTGCTTGCGATCGCCCATCCGGTTCTCGTGTTGGGAGCCTGTGCCGCCGGCGCGAGATTCGCGGGGGCCGCTGATTTCACGATCGTCGAGTGGGATCGGGCCGTTCGTGATTTTGCAATCATGGCGGGCGCTACGATCCCGGCCGCCCTCTTGACGGAAGAAGGATTCTTCCGCGGCTGGCTGGTGGCATCGCTCCGGCGCAAAGGATTGACGACGCGTGGGATCCTGGCATGGAGCAGCATCGCGTTTTCGCTGTGGCACGTGTCGGCGGTCACGTTGCCGACGGGATTCGACCTGCCGCCGGCACGGATTCCGGTTTTCCTCCTGAACGCGGCGGTCATTGGCGCCATCTGGGGCTGGATGCGCCTGCGCTCGGGCTCGATCCTGGTCGCGAGCGTCAGCCACGGCCTCTGGAACGGTGGGGCCTACGTGGTCTTTGGCTTCGGCCAGAAGAGCGGCGCTCTTGGTGTCGCCGATGCCGGAATTTTCGGCCCCGAGAGCGGCCTCGTCGGACTTGCACTGAATGTCGCGTTTCTTGCGCTGCTGCTCAGCCGCCGATGACAATGCGTGCGAGCGTGCCCCGGGGCACAAGCGGCTCGAGACGAAGGTCGCCTGCGGAACCGAAGCACAGGTGCAGCCGTTCGTAGACGTTTGCGAGTCCGTGACCTGCGGGAAGCGCCGCCGCCCGCTCCGCGCTGATGCCACGGCCGTCATCCTCGACCTCGATGACGATCGCGGAGTCCTCTTCGTAGGCGCGTATGTCGACGTGCAGTTTCCGCGGCGGATCCATGCCATGGCGGAGTGAATTCTCGATCAGCGGCTGCACGATCAGCGCCGGTACCCGTCGCGTACGCAGCAGCTCCGGCACCGACACGGAATAGGAAAAATTCGCATCGAAGCGCAGCTTGCAGAGCTTCAGGTAGCCGTCAAGAAAGTCCAGTTCATCGCCAAACGTCACGTTGAGGTCGCGGCCGTTCCGGAGCGCAATCCCCAGCAGGTTGCCAAGTCGCCCGATGGCGTCGGATGCGCGCTCCCGCTCGCCGATCTGCACCAGGCTCGCAATTGCATTCAGGCTGTTCAACAGGAAATGCGGGTTGATCTGCGCCTGCAGGGCCTGCAGCCGCGCCTCCGCGAGCTGTGCCTCGAGCCTTGCGCCGCGCAATTCGGTCTGCGCCGCACTCCAGAGCGCCTGGTCGCGCAACCGCAGTGTCCGTATCGCACCGAAGGCCACGAGCGCGACGACGAGCGTGCTGAAATTCATGGCCCAGAACGCCGGCCCTGCGGGCGGCAGGAAGTAGATCTCGACGAGCTGGCGGAACGTCGGTGCGAGATCGTGCCGGATCACGTAATTGAAAAAGGACATCGCAGTCGAGCCCGCGAGCGCGATGGCACTCCAGCCGACGAGCATTGAGATTGACGACAGGCGATCGGCGCCCTCGATCGACTTGTGCAGCGAACGATAGATCGCCGGGCTGACGAGCACCCAGAACGAATAGTGGGGGAGCATTACCATCAGCGTCGAGGTGAAGCTCGAGTCGACGCCCTGCGCGTGGTCGTTCACGTAGAGCCCGAAGGCGGCGGTGAACGCGACCGTGAGCCAGACCCCGGACAGCGACCACCAGCGCGAAAGCTGATCGCCGATCAGGTGCTCGACCACGATACCGTGTGTTGGCGGACTCTCTTCGGTCAGCAGCCAGTCAGCCGACTCCACGCCCTTCCCGGCTTCGATTCCGCCGGCGGCGGCAGTTTCCACGTGCTCCACGTCAGTTGTCCCGACTGCCGATGCCGCCCAGGAGTTTGTCCAGGATCTCGCGGCGTGCGCGGCCCATCGGCAGCGCCAGCCCGCCATGCAGATAGATGTAGTAGCGGCCGTCGCCGCTCGAACGGACTTCGCGCACGTGCGCCGCATTCACGATTGTCGAGCGATGGATGCGGAAGAAGCGCTTCGGGTCGAGCTCGGTCTCGAGGGAGGCCAGGGAGCGTGACAGCAGGTATTCGCCCTTCTTGGTGTGCACGCGACTGTACTGGCTCGCACCCTGGATCCAGGAAATGTCGCTGACTTCGAGGGAGAACATCCGCCGGCGCACGCGGATCGTCATCTGGCCGGGATAGGTCGCAGCCGGAGGCGACGCGACAGTCCCGGCATTCGGGCTCTCGCCATTCAATCCCACCGCACCGGCAAGCTGCAGTGCGATTCCCGCCACGCGTCGCTCGCGGATGCGCCGCTTGGCGCGGAGCACGCTCCCCACAAATCGCTTTCGCTCCACCGGCTTGACGAGGTAGTCGACTGCCTGCAGCTCGAACGCGGGCAGCGCGAATTCCGGATGCGCGGTCACGAAGATGACGTACGGAAGCGGGTCGCCGAGCTCCTGGATCAGTTCGATCCCACTGCCGCCCGGCATCTCGATGTCCATGAAGATGAGGTCGGGCTGCAGCTCGGTGATCCGGCGGCGCGCTTCGTACGCGGATCCCGCCTCGCCGATGACTTCGACTTCCGTGTCGGCCGCGAGCAATGAGCGGAGCATGCGCCGGCCGAGCTCCTCGTCGTCGACGATGAGCGCCCGCACCCTGTTAGCGCCGTTATCCGCCATGTCGAGCTCGCCTCGCCAGGCCGTTGGCATTCTGCAACATAAGACCCGGAAATCCATGGGTTCGTTCCGCAAGACTTGCGAACTGCCGGTTTCCTTTGCCAAGTGCCGGATTCTCTGACGTTTGCCGCCGTATCGTCCGCAGCGTTACAGCGTCCGCGTGGCCACACATTGTTGCATGTCTGCAACGTTTGCTTAGGCAAGATCGCGGCCGCTCGGTCCGACACGAATGGAGAATTAAAGATGGCAAATCTCACACGAATCCGCCGCGCAGGGCTCGCCACCACTGCGCTCGCGGCGGCCGGCCTGGCCTCGGGCGTCGCCCTCGCCCAGCAATCGGAGGCGTCCGATTCTGCGCTCGAAGAAATCGTCATTACGGGATCGCGTATCGCGAATCCGAACGCGACCAGCTCGAGCCCGATCCTGGTCATGACGGCCGATAGTCTCAGGAGTCAGGGTGTGGTCGATACCGGAGACCTGGTGGACTATCTGCCGCAGCAGATCACGACCGGTGCCGACCTCAGCAACAACAGCAATCCATTGGCGCAACCTGCCGGCATCACGACCGTCAACCTGCGCGGTCTCGGCCCGCAGCGGACCCTCGTACTGGTCGACGGTCGCCGCCTCGGCGTCGGCGACCCCAACACCGCCAATCCGAATCCTTCAGCGGACATCAACCAGGTCCCCGCGGCGCTGATCGAGCGTATCGACGTGGTAACCGGTGGTGCCTCGGCCGTATACGGCTCGGATGCCATCGCCGGCGTGGTGAACTTCGTCATGAAGCGCGACTTCGAGGGTGTGCAGGTCGATGCGCAGTACTCGTTCAACCAGCACAATCAGCACAGCGATCACATGCAGGGACTGCTCGATGACGCCCCGACGATCCAGCAGCCCGACAGCAACATTACGGACGGCTACCAAAGGAATATCAACGTACTCGTGGGCGGGAACTTCGCAGACGGCAAAGGCAATGCCGTGGCGTACCTCTCCTATCTCGAATCGGACCCCACCAAGCTGTCGAACCGGGACTTTGCGGCCTGTCAGTTGCAGGGCGACGGCGCGACTTGCGGTGGCTCGAGTAATTCCAACCGGGTCATATCGCTGACGAATGGCGAAGATCTGGCGGTCCTCGGTGATACTTTCGTACCGTGGGGTACGCCTGGCACGAGTCCACCGCCGCTGTTCAATTCAAACGAGTACATGTACGGACTGCTGCATCAGGGCGAACGCAAGCAGGCCGGCGTACTGACGAAGTACGCCTTTAATGATTACGTCGAAGCCTATGCGGATTTCATGTTCATGAACGACCGCGCCTACACGGAGATCGCACCTTCAGGCCTGTTTATTGGCGATGTTTATTTCGTCCACTGCAACAACACGATGTTGAGCGACCAGCAGCGGGCAGCGATCGGCTGCTCGGCCGCCCCTGGCCCTGACGAGACCGTCGACCTCTTCCTTGGCCGGCGCAATATCGAGGGCGGCCCGCGTCAGTTCCTGAACGAGCACGAGAACTATCGCGGCGTGTTCGGTTTCAAGGGCGACATCGGCGAAGCGTGGAGCTATGACGCCTACGGGTCGTACTACTACACGACCCTGTACAACACGAACCATAATTACGTTTCGAAATCGAAGGGGCAGAGTGCCTTGGATAACTGTGTTGACGGCGCGCCAGGATGCGTCCCGTGGGACATCTGGACCGAGGGCGGAGTGACGCCGGAAGCCACCGACTACATCTCCACCTACGCCGTCACCAACGGAACGAGTTCGCAACAGATCGTTTCTGCAAGCGTTACGGGTGACCTCGGCGTGTACGGCATCAAGCTGCCGACCGCCTCGGAAGGCATCGGCACTGCCTTCGGCCTCGAGCGTCGCGTTGACACATTGGCCTTTCTGCCGGACCTCGTGATTGGGAGCGGTGACCTGTCGGGAGGCAGCGGCGAAGCCACGACGGTCGACAATTCGACCAATGTGAACGAGGCTTTTGTCGAGTTCCGCGTGCCGCTGATACAGGACCACACGGGAGCCCAGGACCTGGTGTTCGAGGCGGGGTATCGCTATTCCGATTACGCGCTTTCGGGCGGGACGGACACCTACAAGTTCGGCCTGCAGTGGGCGCCTATCAGCTCCCTGCGGCTGCGTGCATCTTTCAACCACGCGATCCGCGCGCCGACCCTGCTCGAGCTCTACAGCCCGCAGACCGTGACCCAGACCTCGGCAGTTTCAGAGGACCCCTGCGCGCCCACGGAAGGCGGCACGGTGGCTGCGGCGTCCTCGTTCGAGGACTGCCAGCGTACCGGCGTGACGGCAGCGCAGTACGGCGACGGGCTGGCGACGAACACCATCACGCAGTGCCCGGCAGAGCAGTGCGCGACATTGATTGGTGGCAATACACTGCTCGAGCCAGAGACAGCCGATACGCTCAGCTTTGGTTTTACGATCACTCCGGAAGCTCTGCCTGACTTCACGATGAGCATCGACTGGTACCAGATCGAGATGGAGCAACTCGTCGGCATCGTTCCGCTGGATGTCTCGCTGACTGGCTGCCTCGATGGGTCCAACCTGCTTTACTGCGACAATGTCGTGCGCGGTCCGGGCGGCATTCTGTTTGGCCAGACCATTGCAGGCGGCGGCTGGATCAAGGGCATCAACTTCAACGTGGCCGCCGGAACCTTTACGGGTATCGACATCCAGGGGTCCTACCGTTTCGGCCTCGGCAATCTCGGGTCCCTGGTGGCGTCGTTGAATGGCGTCTACCTGGATGAGACCACAACGATCCCGCTGCCCGGCGAGCACGAATACAATTGCTCCGGTCTGTATGGAAACACTTGTGGTCCCGCGATTCCGGACTGGCGGCATGTGCTGGGCCTGACCTGGCAGCTGCCGGCGGACGTGCAGATCACGACGCAATGGCGCTACGTCAGCGGCGTCACGCACGAGCAGAACACAAATGACGAGACGCTCGGTGGTGACCCTGTCGAGTTTGGTGGCGACCTGGGTGCGAGAACCTATATTGACCTGTCTGGCAACTGGGACATCAACGACACCTATAGTGTGCGCTTGGGTATCAACAACGTGTTCGACCAGGATCCGCCGCTGGTCGATACCGGGTGGTCTGGTCCGGGCACGGCGAACACCTGGGGTCCGTATGATTCAGCGGGCAGGCTGGTCTTCATTGCCATGAAGGCCAACTTCTAACTGGCCCGCATGTGACTGCATTGTTTGGGCGGTCTCCGCAAGGGGGCCGCCCTTTTCGTTGGTTCACGAAGCCGGCTGAACAGCTGATCGCAGGATATCCTGACGTCGCAACCGGTGGCGAGCTCGACTGGCTGTCGGATGTATCCATTTCCTAGAGGTTGCCCCGCTCCCATGGCCCCCAGATCGCAAAGCTGATGCCCGGCAGCTGGATATTGGCAAACAGCACCTCGCCTTCCGCGTCGAAGCAGGCGCCCGCCCATTCCTCCGCCCGGTAGTCGCGCGGGGATATGTGCTTGCCGGCGGCCACGATCTCTTCATGCGCGAGCTTGATGTTGTTCCTGGCGAAGGGGAAAGAATCGCCCTCTTCCGTGATTCCGATCATCCGCGTGCCGGGCCCATACGAGTCCTTCAGCGAATCGCCATCCTCGCAGAGAAGAATTCCGCCGCGCGGGCTCACCGTGATGTTGTCGATGTTGTCGCCGACCTGGTGGCTCCCTGCGACGAAGAGCGCGCGCATCGTATTCGAGACGGAATCGAGCTCCCAGACGGCGCCTTCTCCGTACCCGGGCCTGCCCGCGGCATCCACGCCTGCCTCGGTGTCGACGAAATAGATCTTGCCGTCGTGATGGCAGACGCCTTCGGCGCGGCTCAGGCGCAGCGCGCCTTCGGCCCAGGCCTGGAGGAACGGCCCGCTGGCAGTCGCCCGCGATCGCGCCGCCGGCACCCGGCCCGACGCGGCAACCGGATTCGGAATGTCGACCCAGTCGATGCGGTATTCATCCCCGACTGCAGGTGTCCGAAGGTCTGCATTCGGCTTGCCGATCACGCGCGCCGCCTGCAGTCGCCCGCCCGCTTCGTAACTTCCGGGAGTTCCGCCCCCGTCTCTTGGCGTGAACCGGTAAAAACCCGAATGTCGCGCATTGTCCTCCGTGAGATACGCGATGTTAGTCCTCGGATCGACCGCGACCGCCTCGTGCTGCATGCGGCCCATGTCGACGATCGGCCTGCCGGTCGTCGCGGCAGGATCCGCCCGCACTTCGAACACGTAGCCGTGCTGGCGCCCGCCCTTCGCCGTCAGGTCGATGACGGTTTCCTCGCAGCTGAGCCAGGTACCCCACGGCGTTGCGCCGCCGGAGCAGTTGTAGATCGTGCCTCCAAGCGAGGG
>DAIQBB010000009.1:61596-97821 GCA_036781365.1 Steroidobacteraceae bacterium
ACGTTCGGTACTGGAAACCCTCGGGCAGGAGGATCAGCGGCAGGCCGGTTTCGAGATCCAGCGCTTCACGCAAGGGACCGTAGGGACCCTCGACGCTGCGAGCCGCACGCGAGGTGGACTCCGCCCGGCGCGAATGCATCGCGGCGATGAGCGCAACGAGCGAGGCCGAGCCCGCGAGAAACCCACGGCGACTGATGCGAGCGGACATGCCCGCATTCTAGTCGGCAACGAATGACGGCCGGATGACGCGCTCAGGACCGGTCAACGCGGCAGGCGAAACAGCCGCGGCGCGCGAAGTGGATGTGCAGGTAACTCACGTCCTCGCGTGCGAGGTAGCGCTCGATGAGCGGCGCCGCCGCCGCGCCGTCCACCACTTCCGCGTCCACCATCTCGTCCGCGGCGTCGTAGGCGCGCACGGACAGCGGGCGGAGCGTCAGGTACGACGGCAGCCGGTTCACGATCTGGGCGGCTTTCGCGAGGCCGCGGCGCACGAAGATCGGGCCCGAGGCACGGTAAGGCGAGCGGCTGTCCTGGTGCGTGAACGTCAGGAGCAGGACGTCTTCCCCGACCGGCGCGTCCTCGAGGCTGATGCGGCAGGGAAAGCCAACCGGCTTGTCCACGCGCATCCAGCGCATGCCGCGCTCGGCGAGCGCCGATTCCGTCAGGCCGAACAGGTCCTCGAACAAGGCGGGTTCGAGTCCGCGTAGCTGGAAGTTCATCGTCCGCATGATTGGCCGACGCCATCCGGGCCGCAACCCGGTTCTTGCGGTGGCGGCGGACGCTTGATCGAGTCGAACAGGTCGCCGCGGACTTTCTTCTTGCCCGCGCCGATCTGGCACATGCGGACACCCTGCCGCGCCTGGTGGAGATCCTGCAGGGTCAGGCTTCTCGAGCTGAGTGACACCCAGCAGTTGTCCGAAACCCAGAGAATCGACTCGCCTTCCGGCGTGACGACGGTCTTGCCGACGCGGGGCAGCGGCTGTTCCCAGATGGATGGTGGGTACTGCTCCTTCGGCCGCTGCGGGGGCCCTTTCGGCACCTAACCGAATGGCTGATACGAAGGCTTGGCGCCAAACCCTTTCGCGACCTCCCGCGCGCTGGCGCTCCAGTCGGGGGGTTCCAGGGCCCCCACTTCTGGCAGAGGCATGGGCAAGGGCTCGGCGTGGATCGGTCCGATTCGCAAGGGAGGAGCATCCGCCGCGATGGCGGACGCTGGCGGCAGCTTTGGTGGCGATCGCTCGGCCGGAAGCCAGATGAGGCTCGACTCTTCGACGCCCCGCAGGCGCAGGACGTCATGCATCAGGAAGAAATACGCTGCCAGCAGATGCAATAGCAGCGTGATTCCGAGCGCCGTCGCGCGGGAGCGGTTCCAACTCGACGGCAGGACCATTCCACCCCCAGCGGCACTGCATTCCGACCGGCGCCGATCCGGCCCGTTCGCGGTGCTGTCCGGAATCCTTATATTTCAACAAGATACGCTGTACACATTAACCCCGCTTTTGCCGCAGCCCCCAGCCCCGCGTAGGATCGCGCCAGCGGTTCCGGGCTGACTGGGCCGCGTCCATAACAAGCTCAGGGGGATGAATAGTGAATCCATTCAAGATCATTGGTTGGGTGGCCATTGCCATTGCGGTCATTGGCGCCTTCGTGGAGATCCCGTACGCGGGGCTACTCCTGGTGCTGCTCGGCTTGGCCGGCGGCTTTGCCATCGCGGCGGAAGACCATGTCCGGGTGCTGGTCTCAGCCCTCGTGTTAACCGCGTTGTCCCACGTGCTGACGAACATCCCTGCGGAGGTCGGTCAGTACCTGGCAACGATCTATGGCGCGATCGGCACATTCGCTGCCGGGGCAGCGCTCATGATCATCTCGCGCAACATCTGGAGGCGCTACAAGCCCTGAACCCAGTCCGCAGGACGCGGCAAATACGAGGAGGCCCGCCGAAAGGCGGGCCTTTTTCTTTCCGGACTGCAAGGACCGGGCGGTATCGTTCGATTGTGAGCTTCGAAGGCTGGAAATTGCGTGTGAAGGCCCTGAAGCGCGAAGTGGGCGCGCTTTACCTGGCGATGCGCGATCCCCGGGTTCCCTGGTACGCGAAAGCCATGGCGCTAGTCGTCGTCGGCTACGCCCTGAGCCCCATCGACCTCATCCCCGACTTCATTCCCATACTCGGCTATATGGACGACCTCGTGCTCGTCCCGCTTGGCATCCTGGCGGTCAAGGCATTGATTCCGAGAGGCCTGCTGGACGAATTCCGCGACCGATCGAGCGAGCTCGACGGTTGCAGTTATGGCCGCGTGGCCGCCGCAATAATCGTAATCATGTGGATCGGACTGACCGTCGCAGGCGCTGTCTGGCTTTACCGCCGCTTTGGTCCGATTTCGGCAGCCGCGAGCCTGCCCTAGCCAACGCATGTCGTGAACGAGGCCGGCGACGATCGAATAAATCGCCAGCAGGAACTCGAATGTTCATGGTTCCCGCGGGCGCCGTGGGTCTAGCGCGGGTGGATGTTGAAGTGCAGCCGCGTGTCCTGGTAGCGATCGTCGCGCTTCGCGGCGCCGGTCGCCACGAGTACGTAGAGGATGTTGAGCGCTTGCAGCGCGTCGCGGACACCCGCGCCGCGTGATCGCGTGGCGAGCTGTTTCGCCGTGACGTCCTGTTTTCCGGCATAGCTCTTGCGGATCCGGTTCACGGCATTACGGCTGACGAGATTGAAATAGCCGCTCGCGCGCTTCGTGCGCGACGCCGACATCACGACGTAGCCGGCACCGCTTTCGAAGATGTAATACGTCTGCCTTTTGCCGGACGCTTCGCCGCAAAACTCGAGACCCTTGGCCAGGCTTCGGATGTTCATAGACATCCCCTTCTTCTTGAACGCGTTGTTCCATGGTAACTCAAAGGGGACAGCCACATCTAAAGGGGACGCGCACCTTTAAAGGTGCGCGTCCCCTTTAGAAACGAAGATTCCGGCGGCGGCCCACTCACGGAACCAGCCGCCGAGTCTTGCGGCGAGGCGGTCGGCGCTGCGCGAGCGGCCGCCGATGCTCGCGCGCACCGCGGCTGCGAGCACGCGGCCCGCGGCGAGCGCCTCGAGCAGCTTGAACTGCTCCGGCTCCTGGTCGCGGCGGAAAACCTGGAAGCCGCGACGGAACACGATGACGAAAGTGGGATGCGGCCGCGGGATGCGTGGCTTGCGGCCGGCGCGCGCTGCCTGGATGTAAACGTTTGCGGGATAACGCAGCTTCAGCATTCGCAGTGCAGGATTGACTGCGAGCCGCACGTTCTCCCACTGGTCCGCACCGATCGCCGCGAACTGGACCGCGGTCATCGGCTCGGCCATCGGTGCATCGAAGACATCCTCCATCGCGCGCTCGATGCGCGCGACGTCGATGGCGAGCCCGCCCTTGTGACCCTTCGGGAGCGACCGAGCCAGGAAATCCGGAAACTTTTCGCTCAGGCGATTCAGCACCCGCGAGCGCGAGGGATGGCGCGCGATGAACTTCCGGCAGATGACCGCGAACTCATGCGGCCCGAGGAGCTGGCGCGTCGTCGGGTACTCTTCCTCGAGGATCTCGATGAGCCGTGCGTAATACATGTACGCATAGATCTCGAGCCGCTCGACGGAGGTCAGGCTCTTCGAGGGCAGGACGACCGAATCCGGGTTGCTCGCGGCCTTTGCAATCAGCCGCCGCGCAGGGCGCGCGCCGAGGCCCGAGCCGGCGCCACCGGGATGCATGATGACCGCCTGCATCCAGCGCTCGAGGGTTGCGAGGTCCGCGCTCATGCGGCGACCCGCCGGGCCCCGTTCCGGAACCGGGCGGCCTTCCTAACCTCTTGTTGCAGAACGGAAAACTTCGGGATGTTGGCGTCCCACTCGAGAAGCGTCGCGCGCGGGCCTGCGCGATCGTGCACGCGGGCGTAGAGCTTCCAGACCTCGTCGATCACGCGGCCGTCATGGGTGTCGATGCAATGCGTACCGTTGTCGGTATGGCCCGCCAGGTGGACCTGCACGACGTTCTCGTACGGGATCGCGTCGAGGTAGGCGACCGGGTCGAGGTCGTGGTTCCGGCAGGTCACATAGACGTTGTTCACGTCGAGCAACAGGGCGCAGTCCGCATCCAAGGCGAGCCGCGCAATGAATTCCTCTTCCGGCATCGATGACGCCGCGAAGGTGAGATAGGTCGAGGGATTCTCGAGCACGAGCGGCTGCTCCAGGTAGTCCTGGATGATCCGCACGCGCGAGATCATGTGCTTGAGCCCCTCTTCCGTGTACGGCACGGGATAGAGGTCGTGGCCATTGAGGCCCGCGACTCCGGTCCAGCAGATGTGGTCGCCGAGCCATTTCGACTTCACGCGCCTGGCGAGCGCCTTGAGCTTGTCGAGAAACTTGAAATCGACCGGATCGGTGCTGCCGACCGAGAGGGACACGCCGTGCATTACGATCGGGTAGCGCTCGGCGATCTGATCGAGGAAATAGAGCGGTCTTCCCTCGGTGTCGATGAAGTTCTCGGAAACGATCTCGAACCAGTCCATCGCCGGCCATTTCTCGGTGATATGCCGGAAATGCGGCGTGCGAAGACCGACGCCGAGACCGAGGTCCGGCAGGTCCCACCGGTTTGGAACCGGCTCCGATTGACGAATGCTGGCTGACATCAGGAAAGGGAACTGCCCGGGCCACATGGCGGCCCGGGCATGCCCATCAGTCGATCAGCCGCCCATGTGCTTCGGGTCGACCGGGACGCTGCATCCGCCCTTGCCCTTGCACGAGTTCTTGCCGGCGCAGCCGCCGTCGCCACCCTTGCAACCGCCCTGGCCCTTGCACGCGTTCTTGCCCGCACACTCATGCTTGGCCTTGGTGGCGCAACCGCCCTTGCCCTTGCACGAGTTCTTGCCAGCGCAGCCGCCGTCGCCGCCCTTGCAGCCGCCTTTGCCCTTGCACTCGTTATGGCCTTTACAGACGTGGTTGTCGCCGCCGCCTTCTTCGCCGGCGTAGGCGACCTTCGCGAACTCGGCGCCCGCGAGCAGGCCGCCCGTCACACCGAGCATTACCTTTCCAAAATCACGACGATTCATAGCCATTGTCAATTCCCCTCACTAGTGATGAGTCGACTCGTTGAGACATCCCCAACGGTCAGTCAAGAGACCGAGCCGCTGGCCGAAATACTACGCGGCTTGGAAAAAATCGGATGCACTCAAAGCGATCGGGGTCGGCTTTTGCGCTGCAACATCCTTAGACTGGGGTCATGTTCTCGCATGCATTGCTCCGACTGCCCGGGTCGAACTTTGCCGCGGGCCTGTCCCAGGCCGGGGAAGATGCGCCCGATCCCGAGCTCGCGCTCGAACAGCACCGGGCCTACTGCGAAGCGCTCTCGGACTGCGGACTTTCCCTCACCGTCCTGCCCGCAGATCCCGCTCATCCCGACGGTTGTTTCGTCGAGGACACGGCACTCGTGACAGAACGCGGCGCGATCGTCACGCGTCCCGGCGCGCCCTCGCGGCGCGGCGAAGTCGACGTGATAGAGGCGGCGCTCAAGGGACTTTTCCCGGAAATCCCGCGCATCCGCGCGCCGGGCACCGTGGATGCGGGCGACGTGTGCGAAGCGGACGGGCATTTCCTGATCGGGCTGTCCACGCGTACGAACGAGGCGGGCGCGATCGAGCTGGCGCACCTGCTGGAAGGCCTCGGCTTTCGCACCGGCATCCTCGACATCCGAAAGTCGCGGGAGCTGCTGCACCTCAAGGCCGGCATCGCCTATCTCGGAGAGGGGCGGATGCTCGCAACGGTAGATGTTCCGCGCGAGCCTGCGCTCGCGTCATATGAAATCGTCGAAGTGCCGGCCGGCGAGCGCTATGCGGCAAATGCACTTCGCGTGAACGATCACGTGCTCGTGGCCGCCGGATATCCGGAAACCCGCGCCGCCATCGAGGCGCTCGGTTTCCAAGTCATCGCGCTCGAGATGTCGGAGTTCCGCAAGCTCGACGGTGGCCTCAGCTGTCTTTCGCTCCGCTGGTGATTTGACGATAGCGCGATCGCCGTCAGCGTATTCCTACGCCTTGGCGTCACGCCCGCCGATGTCTGCGGTTGACGACGGCGTCATAGTCCACTCATGCTTAGATACGCGCTCATCTTCTTCATTGTCGCCCTGATCGCGGCGCTCCTTGGCTTCACAGGTATCGCGGCAGGCGCCGCGCAGATCGCGAAGATCCTTTTCTTCGTGTTTCTGGTCGTCGCCGGTGTGGCGCTGATCATGGGGCTGCTGCGCCGCGGGACCTGACGTCCGGCTAGGCGCTGTCCGACCTGACTCGGGGCCGCTCGCCGACTCTGCGGGCTTCGCGCGCAGGCAACACTGCGCGCGGAATACCACAGGTCAGACAAGGAGAGTCCCAATGATGAAGCACGGCATGACTGCCGCCCTTCTGCTGGTCGGCCTTTCGGCCGCGGCAGGCGCACAGGCTGACGAAGACACAGGCTTTTACGCCGGCGGCGGCGTCGGCACCTTCGACGTCCAGATCGACGACGTCGACGACGTGACCACCGAAATCGAGCGCTACGACAGCGACGACACCGCCTGGAAGGCTTTCGCCGGCTGGCGCGCAAACAAGTTCCTCGCGCTCGAGCTCGCCTACGTCAACCTCGGCAGCCCGGACGACGAGATTCTCCCGGACACCACACTGACGATCGAGACGGATGGCTTCGCGCCTTATGTCGTGGGCACGCTGCCGATCGGCGACTGGTTCGAGGTGTTCGCCAAGGCCGGCTACTACTGGTACGAGGTGGATGCGCGCATCGCCTCGCCGCTCGGCAACGCGAGCGATTCGGACAGCGACAGCACCTTCACCTGGACCGCGGGCCTCGGGCTCAACTTCTTTGAGCGCGTAAACGTCCGGCTCGAGTACGAGCAGTTCGACTTCGACAACGCGGACGATTCAACGGCCCTATGGCTTACGGGGGCCTATCGGTTCTGAAGGCCCAAGCGGCGGCTGGAATGTCGTTGTCAGACGACGTAGGAGTCTCTCCGACATCGGGCCGCGCCGGGGGCCGACTGCCCCCGTAACTGCATCAAAGCAGACTGCGACCGGCACAATTCTCACGAGAGCCAGGAGAGTGAAGATGAACCGTTTACTGACGATGTTGATTGCGGGCACGTTCGCCGCATCGTTACTCGGCGCCTGTAACAAGGCCGAGGATCCTGCAGAGACGCAGGCTGACGTGGCCGCGGCACAGTCCGAGGCGACCCAGGACGTGGCCGAGGCCCAGGCCGACATGAACCAAAGCACCATGGAAGGCCAGGAAGAGACCACGCTCGCGAAGGCTGAAGGCGAGCACAAGGTAGCCATCGAGCAGTGCGAAGCGCTGCCGGGCGACCAGCAGAAGGCTTGCAAGGATGAGGCCGACGCGACGTACGAAGCTGCCAAGGCCGCGGCCGATCTGCCGGGCCCGTCCTGAAATAGCTGAAAGCTGAAAGAGGTTTGAATATATGAACAAGACACTTGTAGCCCTGATCGCGAGCGGAACGCTGCTCACCGTAGCGGCCTGCTCGTCGACCCGGACTCAAAGAGCGCCGGGAGAGCAGGTTGACGATGCGGCGTTGCTCACGAGCGTGAAGTCCGCCCTGGTCTCGAATCCCGTGACCGAGGCGGGTGAGATCAACGTCGACGTGAACCGCGGAACCGTGAAGCTGTCGGGCTTCGTGGATACGCAGCAGGAGAAGTCGAAGGCGGGTGATGTTGCCCGCGGCGTGGATGGCGTGAAGACCGTCCAGAACGATATCGCCGTGCAGTCGAAAAATTCGTCGACCGGCGACACGATCGACGACTCCATCCTGACCTCCAAGGTGAAAACCGCGCTGATCACGAGCTCGGAAACGAAGGCTCACCAGATCAACGTGGAAACCAAGCAGGGCGTGGTGCAGCTCTCGGGCTTCGTCGATACGGCGGCTGCGAAGTCCGCTGCGACGAATATCGCGAAGTCAGTCACCGGTGTGAAGGACGTCAAGAACGAGCTGAGCGTCAAGTCGTACTGACCCCCCCTCGTACACTCGATACAGTTCGCTGATGTTCTTTGCATGGGGCCCGCGTCGGAAGGCGCGGGCCCATCTTTTTGTCTAAAGGGGACGCGCACCTTTAAAGGGGACGCGCACCTTTAGCACCAGTGCCTCGGAATCGCTGCGTCACTTCGCTAAAGGTGCGCGTCCCCTTTAAAGGTGCGCGTCCCCTTTGAAGTTCAGTGCGGGCGCTGGCTTGCGCCGAGCTCCTGGATGAGCTGCGGCAGCCGTTCGTAGTCGCGGGACTTGTTGAGGAAATACTCGATGCCGAGTGTATCGGCCAGTCGCTGGTATTCCGGCAGCATGTAGTTCGTGAACACGATGACCGTCGGCCGGCTCTTGCCGAGCCGCTGCACGACGCCGAAGCCGGTACCTTCCTTCAGCTGCAGGTCGAGGACGATCACGTCGACCTGGTTGTTGCGCGCAGCGGCAACCGCCGCGCTCTCGTCCGCGACGGTGCCCACTATCTCGACGTCGTCAAGAATGGCGAGCGCTTCCCGCAGGCGCTCAGCCAGCACCTGGGAGTCTTCAACGAGCAGTACGCGCAATGGCACGATGCGGTGCTACTGGATCAGGCCGTTGCGCAGCGCGTACGAGGTGATGTCGGCATTGGTCTTGAAATGCATCTTCTCGAGCACGCGGCTGCGATAGGTGCTCACGGTCTTCACGGAGAGGCAGAGCTCCTTCGCGATCTCCGAGACCGAGCTGCCGCTCGCGAGCTTGCAGAAGATCTGGAACTCGCGCTTCGACAGCTGCTGGTGTATCGGCCGGTCCGCGCCGCCGTTGTCGATCTCGGAGATCAACAGCTCCGACATCGTGGAGCTCAGGTAGCGCCGTCCCGCCAGGATCACGTGCACTGCCTTCAGCAGGTCGTCGGGCGCGCTTTCCTTTCCGAGGAAGCCATGCGCACCGGCGCGCAGCATGTTGATCGCGTATTGCCGTTCCGGGAAGCCGGACAGGATCAGCACCCGGGTGTCGGGATAACCCGAACGCACGTGCCGCAAGATGTCCATTCCGCTTCGGTCCGGCATGCCGATGTCGAGGATGAGGAGCTCCCAGGGGCTCTCCCTCAGCCGTTCGAGTGTCTGCTGGCCAGTGGCCGCCTCGCCGATTTCGCCCACGGAGGAGTCCTCCCCCAAGAGCTGCCGGAGGCCTGCCCTGACTACGGCGTGGTCGTCTGCGATCAAAACCCTGGCGCTCATCATGTGATTCATCCTACTGAAAGATAACCCCTAATTCGCACGTCGGGCGTCGGCAAAGCGAGCCGGTGATGCCTACGGCGCGTGTAGGACGACTCTGACTTGGATCTTATGGCTAATGGCGCATGCGACTGACTTGCCTATAGATTGAGCGGCCATGGCAACCACGCCCGACAGCCGCCTGACCTATGCGCCGATCCTGCTCGGCGTCGCCTTCATTGCGACGCTCTTCATCGTCGCGGAATCAGGCTACAAGCGGCAGCACGAAGCGAGCAACGTGATCTCCGCCTCCGGGGAACGCCAGGCGCTGCTCACGCGCTACCTGCGCCTCGTGCTCGACGCCGAATCGTCCCAGCGCGGCTTCCTGCTGACCGGCGACAAGCGTTACCTGCGCGGATTCGATCCGGCCGTGCGTTCGCTCGATCCGATGCTGAATCGCATCGTCACGGACCTTCGCGAATCCGGCCTCGAGGCCGACGCGACGAAAGCTGCGGAGATGCGCACGACCGCCGGCAAGAAGGTCGGCGAAATGCAGGCCGCGCTTCGCCTCTATGGCGAGGTCGACCGCGAATCCGCGCTACAGCTGGTCGATACCGACATCGGCCAGCGCGCAATGACCGACCTGCGGCATCAGCTGCGGGAGCTCTACGATCATGAAGCCGAGCGGCTGGCAGCGGCTCACGCAAGTTCGGAGCGGGACCTGCAGACCGCGCGCGTGCTGCTGGGGGCCGCGAGTTTTCTCTCCCTCGTCCTCGTCATCCTGATCGGGGCGCTCCTCGGCCGCGACATGCGCCGGCGCGCCGAAGAGTCGACGCAACTCGGGGAGCGCAACCGGGAGCTCGACCGCACCGTGCAGCAGCGCACTGCCATGCTGTTTCATCTTTCGAGCAGCCTCCAGAAGGTGGCCGAGCGCGAGAAGGCCGCGCTTGCCCGCGAGCTCCACGACGAGCTCGGAGGCCTTCTCGTGGCCACGAAGATTGACGTTTCCTGGCTCCGCAAGCGCGTAGACGACGGCAGCGAAGCGAGCACGCTCCGCTGGGAGCGCGTGCTGCGCTGCATGGACGAGGGACTCACGCTAAAGCGCCGGATCATCGAGAGCTTGAGGCCCACACTCCTCGACAACGTCGGCTTGATCGCCGCGCTGCGCTGGCTGGTGGACGAGAGCCTTCGCCGCGCGGGCATCGCCTGCGAAGAGCGTTATCCGGAAACGATGCCGGATCTCTCGCCCGACGCGCGGATCGCCGTCTTTCGCGTGGTGCAGGAGTGCCTGATGAATATCACCAAGCACGCGAAGGCGAAATCAGTCCTGCTCTCGATCACGGCGAACGACGGCGAGTTGTCCGTTGTCATACGGGACGACGGCGTCGGAATCGACGAAAGCCGGATCGAGACGCCACAATCTCACGGTCTCCTGGGCATGCGGCATCGCATCGAGTCGTTCGATGGCGACCTCGCGATCCGCTCGCTCGGGCCCGGCGTCGGCACGGAATGCCGTATCACGATACCGCTCGAGCGGATAAGGAACACCGGAACATGAACAAGACCATCCCGATCGCAATTCTTGCAAACCTGCTGTTGCTCGCTGCCTGCGGCCGCGCGCCGGACGACACGGCCGCCCTTGAAGCGGCAGGGAAAGATTCTGGAGCCATTGCACCCGCCATCATTGCGCCGGGCGAGGTTGCTGACCCTGCGGCGCCGCCGAGCTACGAAGTCGCAATCGCTTCCGCCGCCGCCGATCGCAACCAGGCGCTGGAACGCTGCGCGGCGCAGCCGGAAAGGATGCGCACGCAATGCGAGCAAGAAGCGAATGCCGCGTTCGCTGAAATCGAAGCGGGACTTCAGGACTTACGCGGCAATCAGCAGTAGTCCTACAGAGGACAAAATCCCGATCGCCCATCCTTCTTGAGTACGCCGCGGAGTGTCCGCGGTTTCCCCCAGCCTCAAGGAGAGAGCATATGAATTGGGACCGTATCGAAGGAAATTGGAAGCAGTTCAAGGGCAAGGTCCACGCGCAATGGGGCAAGCTCACGGATGACGACCTCGAAGTGATCGACGGCCACCGCGAGGAACTCGCCGGCCGGATCCAGGAGGTCTACGGAATCTCGAAGGACGAGGCCGAGCGCCAGATCGAGCGCTTCTCGGGCACGCTGGAGCCGGGTACGAGCGACATGTCTTACGGCGCCGGCGCCAAGTCAGGCACGAAGCCGATGCGCGACGACGATCGCAAGAAGAACTGATCGAACCCTCAAAGGGGACGCGCACCTTTAAAGGTGCGCGTCCCCTTTAGAGGCGATGAGGAGCCATGAGCACGCAGTTACCCAAGTTCAAGCTGCCGCCGCTGGGATACGCCTACGACGCCCTGGCGCCGGCCTATTCCGCAGAGCTACTCGAGTTGCACTACGGGAGCCACCACCAGGCCTACGTGGACGGTCTGAACCGCGCGCTCGGGGGGCTCGCCGAAATGCGCGGGAAGGCCGATTACGCGCACATCAACCAGCTCGAGCGGGACCTCGCGTTCCACTACTCGGGCCACCTGTTGCACACGATTTTCTGGCGCAACCTCGAGCCGAACGAGGGGGCGCCTCCGTCGGGCCAGCTCGAATCCCGTATCAAGGCTGCCTTCGGCAGCGCCGATGCGTTTCGGCGGCAGTTCGGGGCCGCAGGCGCCGCACTGCAGGGTTCGGGCTGGGTCGCGCTGACCTGGGAAACCACCCTGGGCATGCTCCTCATCGAGCAGATCCACGACCACCAGGACCGGGTCGCCACCGGCAGCGTGCCGCTCCTCGTGATGGACATGTGGGAGCACGCGTACTACCTCCAGTTCAAGAACAAGAAAGAAAAGTGGATCGTCAATTTCTGGGAGATGGTCAACTGGGCCGATGTCGCGAGGCGGCTGGAGAACGCCGTGTGCGTCGACCTTGCGCTCGATCCCGTCATGCCGCGATCCGACGCCGCCTGAAGTCCGCTCGCCGCTGAAATCCTCGCAACTCTGATACGCTGCGCACGGCGCCGGCCCGGTTCCGCCGGCGTGGAGGCGAGTATGCGGATCCTGGTCGCTGTTCTCTCGGCGTGTGCCGTTCTGGCCGCCTGCGGCGGCGATGCCGCCCGGGAATCCGCCAGCACCAGGAAAGGCAAGACTGCTGCGGCTGCAGCAGGCCCGCCGGGCGCGCCCGCCGTCCTGACCAAGCGCCTCGATTTCGCCTCCTGCCTCGCGGAAGACATCGCCGACGATGCGGCCCAGTCGACACGCTGTCCGTCCTTCGCCCTGCTCTCGCTCGACTACATGAGCAGCCAGTGCAGCGCGAGCGGCGGAAAGCTCAAGGCACGCCAGCCCTCCCAGGCTTGGTCGCTGGACGTGGATGGCGATGCGAGCGCCGAGGTGCTCGTCGACCTGGTCGCGAACTTCGACTGCGAAGGCGCCCCCGGCGTCTTCACCTGCGGAACCTCCGGCTGCCCGTTCCTTCTCTTCAAGAGACGTGGCGAGACCTGGGCGGAACTCGGCAGCTTCAACGCCGACGACGGGCCCGGCATCTCGGTGTTGCCGGCGGAAGCAGGCAAGTACGCAACGCTGCGCGGCGGCTGTACCGGCCTCGAGCCCTGCAGCGAGCTGACCCACTATGAATGGAACGGCACTGCGTACAAGCGCACCTGGATCGCCTTCAAGGGCCACCCGATCGATGTCGCGCCGCGCGTCCTCATGACACTGACGGAGGATTCAGCGCTGATCGACGCGCCCGGCAAGAAGGGCCAGGCGCTCGACGAATACCCGGCCGGCACGGCCGTCATCGTGATCGGCACGGCGCGCGACGCACCCTACACTTTCGTCTCGCCCTGCAACGCCTGCCGGCGCGGGTTCGTGGAAACGGTGCTGCTCACGAAGTGAATATGAAGGGGCGCGTCCCCTTCAAATTTTCTGGTAGGTGCCGATCAGCTCGACCTTCTCGAGCACGTGGCCTTCCATCGCTTTCTCGAGCGCCGCCTTCGTCGGCTGTCTGAGATCCGGCAGCACGGTGTCGAGCGCATAGAGCTTGTGGAAATACCGGTGCCGGCCGACCGGCGGACAGGGCCCGCCGTAGCCAACTCGACCCCAATCATTCGTTCCTTCGCGCGTTCCCCGCGGCAGCGTAGTTGCGGTCACCGCTTCCGGCATGCCATTCGCGCTCGCGGGAATGTTGTACAGCACCCAGTGCACCCAGACGCGCTGCGGCGCCGCGGGATCCGGCGCATCCGGGTCGTCGATGATGAGCGCGAGGCTCTTCGTGCCGTCCGGCAGCCCGCTCCACTTGAGCGCGGGCGAAATATCCTTGCCCTGGCAGGTGTAGTTCTTCGGGATCGCACCCTGGTGCGCGAAGACCGGGGAATTCAGGGAAAGCGCCATGAGCAACTCCAGCACCGGTGGCCTCCGTTACGACACCGCCTCGTTATCGAACGTTCATCATGCTGCAACCTGACCGGCCTATTGTTGTCCGCGCTCGCCAGTACGGCGCGATGACGAGACCCCCGAATCCCTGATGAAAACAAAAATATACGCAGTACCGCTAGCCGTCCTGGCGAGCTTCTCCATGTCAGTATCGGCCGACGCGCCACCGCAGCTGCGCGTGCTCGGTACTCATGAGTCGGGCCTTTTCAACGTCGGCGGCGCCGAGATCCCGACCTACGACCCCCTGACCCGCCGCGCCTTTGTGGTCAATGCCGGGTCGGCGACCGTCGACGTCCTGGATCTCCGCAACCCTGCAACGCCGACCAAGATCGGCAGCCTGGACATCGTCGCCGACCTGGCACCCCGTTCGGTCGGCGCTGCCAACAGCGTCGACACGCGCTTTGGCCTCCTTGCCGTCGCCGTCGAGGCGGACCCGAAGCAGGACGACGGCTACGTCGCCTTCTATTCCACCGTGACGCTCTCGCTGCTATTCGTCGCACCCGCCGGCGCGCTGCCGGATATGGTCACTTTTTCAAAAGACGGCCGCTACGTGCTCGCCGCCAACGAAGGCGAGCCCGATGCGAGCTATACGAACGACCCGGAGGGCACCGTGACAATCATCGACCCCATCGAATTCGGCCAGCCCGGATTCGTGCGCAACGTCGGCTTCGCCGAATTCAACGCCGGCGGTCCGCGGCACGACCAACTGCCCGCCAGGGTCCGCATCTACGGCCCGAACGCGACCGTCGCCCAGGACCTCGAGCCCGAGTACATCACGACCGATGGCGACATCGCCTGGGTGACGCTGCAGGAGAACAACGCGATCGCGATGATCAATATCAGGAACGGCCGCGTACGGAAAATCTTCGCACTTGGGTTCAAGGATCACAGGCAGTTGGAGAACAGGATTGACGTCAGCGACGACGACGACGCGATCCGCATCAAGCGGTGGCCGGTATTCGGCATGTACCAGCCGGACGCCCTCGCAGTATTCCGGAACGGGACGACGCGCTACCTGATCACCGTCAACGAGGGTGATACCCGCGACTACGACGGCTTCTCCGAGGAAGCGCGCGTCGCCGATCTCACGCTCGATCCCGTGGCGTTTCCGAATGCCGCGGTCCTGCAGGACGACACGAAACTCGGGCGGCTCACCGTCACCACGACGCTCGGCGACAGTGGCCAGGACGGCGACTTCGAGAAGCTCTTCGTGCCGGGCGGGCGTTCGTTCTCGATCTGGAATGCGACGACCGGCGCGCTCGTCTTCGACAGCGGCGCGGAACTCGAACAGCTCCTCAGGAACCTGCTGCCCAAGGACTTCAACGCCAACCACGAAGAGAACGATTCCTTCGACAACCGCAGCGACAACAAGGGACCGGAGCCGGAGGGCGTGACGCTCGGCAAGGTGAAGGGCAAGCTGTATGCCTTCGTCGGCCTCGAGCGGATCGGCGGAGTCCTCGTGCTCGATCTTTCAGACCCTGCGAATCCCGAGTTTGTCGATTACCTCAACAACCGCGGATTCCGGGACGCCGCCGGCGAGCCAATCCCGACCTGCGCGGAGTTCGACCCGCCGGATTCCGACGAGATCGAAGATTGCGTCAAGCCGAACTCGGCGGCGAAGGATCTCGGTCCCGAAGGCCTCAAGTTCGTGCCGGCCAACGAGTCGCCGATCGGCAAGCCGCTCCTGATCGTCGGCAACGAGGTCAGCGGTACGACCACCGTCTACGAATTCCGGTAAACGCGGGGCGGCGGCCGTCTTCCCCCGAAACGGCCGCCGCCGGGGGCCCAGGCGGTCTCACGCGTAGATCGCCGGCCGATCCAGCAGCATGGCAGTCGTTCCGCCCACTACCACCACAACCACGGCGCAGAACAATACCGCGGTGAAAAACTCGGCGAAGGCCGCGCGGAACGACTCGAACTTGCCCTTGTTGCTCATGACTCTCTCCTGCACTGAATGGGTTTGAAGATCCGTCGGTGCAGATGATGGCGGACCAGGCTCCATAGGACTGTCGTGCGGTTGACACAACGCGCAAACCCGCGTTCTAGTGTCGATTCCAATGCTTCCCGCCCCTGCCAGACTCGCCGTGTCGGCACTGATCCTCGGCTGCTTCACGCCGCCGCAGGCCCTTGCCCAATACGACGTCGAATCGGAGGACCGCGTCTGGTTCCGCGCCCTGCTCGACATCCGCCTCGCGCGCGGCGGCGAAGCGCCGAGCTGGACTGACTCCGGTCCAGGCAAGACGCGCTACGGCGGACGATTCACGGATTCGGGAGCCGAGCGCGTCACGCGCTTCGACCTCGCCGAATTCGCCATCGAGGCCGGCGCAAGCCTGCCAGGCGGATGGAGCGCAGAGGCGCAGCTCAACGTGCAGAACGACATCGCGGGCAACTACAACCCGTGGATCGTCGAGGCATTCGTCCGCAAGGAATGGGGTGAGCCCGAAGGCGGATGGGGCCTCCAGGGCGGCGTGATGACGATCCCCTTCTCGCTCGAGCACAACGGCGCCGCCTGGTCGCCCGAGAACACGATTTCTGCTTCCGCGCTCAACAGCTGGCTATGGGAAGAGTTCAGCGTCGCCGGCTTCGAAGCCGAGTGGTGGCGCGAGACGGGAAACGGGTTGCGGCTCGGCGTGCTCGGCGGCGTCGGTTACGGGCCGGACCTTTTCGGACGGCTGCTCGCGCTTCGAGGCTGGGCGATGGGTGACGGCGTCGGCGGCGTCAATGGCGATCTGCCGCTTCCGAATGGAACGCGCACCGACATCTTCGACGAGCGCGACGACCGGCCCGCGGCCTACACCTGGATCACGATCGGCGATGCCAAGGAGCGCGCCGCGCTGAAGTTCGGCTACCTGGACAACCGGGGTGATCAGGGCGAAACCGGTGTCTGGCACACGCGGATCGGCACGGTCGGCGCAACGCTGCGCCCGCATCCGAGCCTCGATCTCGTCGTGCAGTACCTCGAAGGCGAGGCGCGGGTCCGCGATCCCGCGAATGATAGCGACCTCAACGCGTTCTATGCGCTCATGTCATATCGCTACCGCGACCATCGCATCAGCGTGCGCTACGACGACTTCCGGGTGGAGGACGTCGACGGCGGCAACCCGACCAGCGAGCGCGGCGACGGCGTGACGGCCGCGTATTTCTTCCAGTGGGGCTTGCGCCACCGGATCGGCTTCGAGCACATCTGGCTGGACAGCCGCCGCCCCGCTGACGCGCCGGTCGAGCTTTCCTCGGACGGCTGGCAGATCAGCTATCGTTTCCGCTACTGATCAAGGGCCAACCGTGCCTCAATCCCGGCATCATCGCTTTTCTTCACCTGCGCTCGCACTCTTCGCAGTCATTTCCGTGGACGCGAATGCCGCGACGATTTCCGGTCGTGTCGCCGGGCCGGACGGCAAGGGCATCCCCCAGGCCGTGGTCTTCGTGCAGGCGCCCGCATCAAAGCCGAGCTCCGCCGAACTGCATCTGGCCGAGATGAACCAGATCAACAAGACCTTCGTGCCGGCGGTGCTGCCGATCCAGGCCGGGACGCGCGTGCACTTTCCCAACCGGGACCAGATCCAACACCACGTGTATTCGTTCTCCCGCACCAAGAGCTTCGAGCTGCCGCTCTACCGCGGCGAGGACGCGAATCCGGTGCTGTTCGACAAGCCGGGCGTCGTCAAGCTCGGCTGCAACATCCACGACTGGATGTCGGCCATCATCCTGGTGCTGCCGACGCCTCATTTCGCGATGACCGACGATGACGGCCGATACCTGCTCCGCGGAGTTCCCTCGGGCGAATACACGCTCACCGCATGGCATGCGCAGAGCCTCGAGAATACTGACGACATGGCGCAGCCGGTACGCGCCGCCGGCGCCGATGTCGTCGCCGATTTTGAAATGACAGTTGGCGAACAGCGCAGCCGCCCGGCGAAGCACGGAGCCCGGACCGATCCATGAGTGGTTGGGCGCGTAGCCGGCTGCGCACCCGCATCTTCGTCGCCTTCTCGGCGCTGCTGCTCGCCGTGCTCATCGCGACGCTGGGCTTCACGCAATGGGTCGTGAGCCGCGAAGCCGAGCGGACACTTCGCCACGAGCTCGTGACCACTGGCGAAGTCTTCGAGCGGCTGGTGCGCGAGCGCGCGACCCGCCTCCAGTCGAATTCGAAGCTCCTCGCGCGGGACTTCGCGCTGAAGCGGGTCCTCGCGACCTACTTCGACTCTGCGACCTTTGATCCGGCGACGCTCGAATCGGCGGCCCAGAGCTATCAGGGCCGAATCGGCGTCGAACTCTTCTGGATCGCCGACGATGCGGGGACACTGCTCGTCGGCCTGCCCGCGATGCCCAAGGCCGGCCGCCAGATGGCGGAGTTTCCGCCGCTGAAGACTGCACTCGAAACGCAGGCGCCCAGCATGGCGATCGCCGCGGTCGACGGCGCCTTGTTCCAGCTCGTCGCGGTTCCCGTGTTCGCGCCCGACGTGATCGGCTATCTCGTGCTCGGGCAGGCGATCGACGACGGATTCGCCGCACAACTCAAGGAGGCCACCGGATCGGACATCTCCTTCCTGACGGCGGACAGCGTGTTCGCGTCGTCGTGGCCGAACGAGACCCGCGCGCTCCTGTTACGGTCCGTCAGGCCGCCGACGATGCTGGCGAAGCAGAACGCCGAGCAGTCGCGCCTGTTCACATTGGGAGGCGAGCGATTCCTGTCGCTTGTCATTCCCGTCGGCGCGAGCCTGCCGCAGCCGCTGTTTTCCCTGGTGCAGGGCTCCTACGATCAGGCGCTCGCTCCTCTGCGCGCGCTGCAGTGGCGGATCGCCGCGATCGGCGCGGCGGCGCTCCTGCTCGCGCTCCTCGTCGGAAGAGCGCTGGCCCGCGGCATCACCTCGCCGCTGCAGCGGCTAGTGGTCGGCATGCGCGAAGTCGTCAAGGGCAACCTGCGCTATCGCTCGAACATCGAGCGGGAAGACGAGATCGGTTTTCTTGCCCGGTCGTTCAACGACATGGTCGGCGGTCTCGAAGAGAGGGCCCGCATTGAAGACATGTTCGGCCGTTTCGTTTCGCATGACGTGGCCGAGGCCGTGCTCAAGGGGCGCGTGCCGCTCGAAGGAGAGCGGCGCGATGTCAGCATCCTGTTCCAGGATATCCGGGGCTTCACTGCATTGAGCGAGAGCCTGGACCCGGCCGTCCTGCTCGCCCTCCTTAACGAGTTTTTCACGGAGGCCGTCGCCGCGGTCGAGGACGAAGGCGGTGTCGTGAAGCAGTTCATCGGCGATGGCGTGATGGCCCTGTTCGGCGCTCCGCAGGCTTATGAGGACCACGCCGAGCGGGCGGTGCGCGCTGCGCTCGGCATGGTCGACCGGCTCGCTTTGTTGAATGCCCGCCTGCGCGACCGCAACATCGCGCCACTCGAGATTGGCGTTGGAATCGACAGCGGCGCGGTCGTCGCAGGATTGATCGGCCCGGACAACCGCGTCGAATACGGCGTCGTCGGCGATCCCGTCAATCTCGCCAATCGCGTCGAGGCACTGACCCGGGAATTTCACGCAACGGTGCTGGTTACTCGCGCGATTGCGGATCGGCTCAGCCGCTCGTTCGCATTCGGACGATCCGCATCACTGCCCGTCAAGGGCAGGAAAGACCACGTCGAAGTCGTCGAAGTACTCGCCTATCGGGCCTAGCGAAGCGACGTCACAATAACGTCGAGCAATTCGTCGTTGCGGTCCTGGCTCAGCTCCCAGAACATCATTCCGCCGAGGCGCAGGTCACGCACGTACTGCGCCTTCGCGCGGATCGACTCGGGGTCTTCATAGGTGATGAAGGTCCTGCTCTCCGCGTTCCACAGGGAGTGCGCCTTCGCGCGTTCGTCCCAGCGGCGGAGGAATCCCTGGCGGTCGATCAGCTTGCCGGCCAACTCGGCATAGGAGTGATCCCCCTCATACCGCTCGTAGGGTTGGTGCAGCCCGTCGTGAGTCGACTTGACCCCGGCGAACCCGCGCCCATAGAACGCGACGCCAAGCACGAGCTTCTTCGGTGGAATGCCGGCGGCTAGGTGCTGCCGGATCGATGCGTCGGCATTCCGGTCGGCCGGCGCGGCATGCTCGGATGCGTAGAGTCCCGAGTGATGCCCGGTGGTCGGCGTCAGGCTGTTGAAGAAGTCGTAGCCCATGACATTGATCCAGTCGAGATGGACGTGCAGCCGATCCATCTCCGTGTGATGGAAATACTCGCGATCCGCTGACGCAATCGTGAGCAGGTAACGATCGGGCGCCATGCGGTCATCCGCGTCACTTGCCGCTTCGAGCTGCTTGCGCACCTCCTTGAGCAGGAGCGTGAAGTTCTGCTTGTCCTCAGGGCGGAACTTGATACCGGCGACACCCTGGCCCGGGTATTCCCAATCGAGATCGAGGCCGTCCGCACCGTGCGTGCGCATCAACTCGATCGCGCTGTGCGCGAATGCCTGTCGCGAGGTGACGCTCAGCGCGCCATCCGAAAACCCGTCGGCCTCCCATCCGCCGACGGAGATCAGCACTTTCAGGCGCGGATTCTGCTGCTTCAGCGCGACGAGGGACTTCAGGACCGGCGCGAATCCTGGATTCTCGAAGGCGACTTTGCCTTCGCTTCCGATGCGCGCAAAGGCAAAGTTGATGTGGGTCAGCTTTCCGGCGTGAATGACTGGCGGCGGCGACCAGCCGGCGACGTAGGCGACGACTCGAAAATTCCCGGGTGCTTCGTCAAGCGCGAACGCCGTCGTGCCTGTCAGGCACGACAGCATAACCGCGAGAAGTAACGATCCGGGCGCTTGCCACACGCCCGGATCTTACCGGTCGCCTAGTTCGCCTGCTTCCCGCCGCCCACCATCCAGGGCGTGCCGTACTTGTCGACCAGCATTCCGAAGGCCTCGACCCAAAACGTCTTTTCGAGCGGCATGCGAACTTGGCCGCCGTCGGCCAGGGCATCGAAGACGCGGCGCGCTTCCTTCACGGTCGGATAATTCAGCGCGAGTGAGAAACCGCTCATGCCGCCGTAGGGCTCCCCGCTCATCCAGTCCGACGCCATCAGGCGCTTGCCCTGGACGTCGATGCAGGCGTGCATGACCGCGTCGGGACTGCCCTCCGGGCAACCCCCGCCGGCCGGGGCTTCCGACGCCTTCATCATCATTTCCATCTTGCCGCCGAGCGTCTTCTCGTAGAAACGCATCGCCTCGGCACAGGTGCCATCAAAGAAGAGATAGGAATCGAGCTGGCTCATGGGGTAATCCTCCTGGTTTCCCCGCATTGTCGAACGGCATACGGCATTTTCGACACCTCGACACCGATACTTGGCGTAGGGCGGAGTCGTAACCTCTCTGTTACCAAGCCTCGACTGACGGGCTACGAGCAACCTGTCATCTAAAGGGGACGCGCACCTTTAAAGGGGACGCGCACCTTTAAAGGTGCGCGTCCCCTTTAAAGGTGCGCGTCCCCTTTCCACGCGGAGCTAGAGCAGCACCGCCGAGGCCAGTCCCAGGAAGATCAGGAATCCCATGCTGTCGGTCATTGCCGTCAGCAGGATGCTGCTGCCCATCACGGGATCACGCCCGAAGCGTTGGAGCAGGAGCGGGCACAGCACCCCGACGGTGGCGGCAACCAGCATGTTGAGGAACATCGCGACCATCATTACGCCCGCGAGTGGCAGCGACCCGTAGAGCAACAGGGTCACGAATCCCATCAGCATGCCCCATAGCGCCCCGTTCAATGCGCTGATGGCGAGCTCCTTGCGCAGCAAGTAGCGACGATTGCCCTCGTTCAACTGCGAGAGCGCGAGACCCCGGATCACCAGTGCGACCGTCTGGTTGCCGGTATTGCCGCCGATGCTCGCTACGATCGGCATCAAGGCTGCCAGCGCAGCGAGCTTCGTGATCGAGCCTTCGAACGCGCCGATGACGCGCGAGGCGATGAAGGCCGTGAACAGGTTGAGGCCGAGCCAGATCCAGCGCTTGCGCCCGCTCTCCCAGACCGGCCCGAACAGGTCGATGTCATCGCTGAGGCCCACCTGGCTCAGCGACTGCTTGAACGAATCCTCTTTCAGCCGATCAAGTACCGCATCGACCGTCACCCATCCGACCATCTGGCGATGCAGGTTGACGACCGGCGCGGAAATCAGGTCATACCGCTCGAATGCCTGCGCGGCCTGGTCAGCGCTATCCGTCGTGGAAAAATAGACGGGATCGTCATCCATCACTGCGTCGACCTTGAGCTTCGGGTCACCGAACAGCAGCCTCGCCAGCGGCACCACGCCCTGGAGCAGGTTTTCGCGATCGACGGCATAAATCGCCGTGAGTTGCTCCGGCAGCGTGCGCCGGGCGCGCAGTGCGGCGATGGCATCCTCGAGTGTCAGGTCGCTGCGCACGGTCACGACGTCCGTATCCATCAGCGCGCCGACGCTTTCCGGCGGGAAGGACAGCGCGGTCTGCACCTGCTGGCGTTCGCCGCTGTCGAGCAGGGCCAGCACGCGCCGCGCGCGCGCCTTCGGCAGGTTCTCGACCAGGTCGGCGAAGTCGGTGGACTGCATCTGCCGGCCGAGCGCGAGCAGTTCGTCGTTGTCGAGCAATGCAACGAAAGGCGCGCGGACGGATGCGGCCAGCTCCAGCAGGATCGTGCCGCGGCGCTCCTTGCGGATCAGCTGCCAGGCCGCATCGCGCTGCTCCTGCGGCAGGCTCTCGAGCACGAAAGCGGCATCCGCCGGGTGCAGGCGGTTGAGCTTGGTCTCGAGCTCAACGGCGTGCTGGCGGGCGACCAGCGCCTGCACCAGCTCCTGCTTGCCGGTGTGTTCCCTCGCCACGAGCTGGCTCACGACTTCCTGCCGCGCCATCATCGCCATGATTTCGCGGAGCGTCGCCTCGAGCGAGGTGTGATGTTCGATGTCGTTGCGCATGTTCAGGGCGAAATGTACACCGCCTGACTGCGGGCGTTTCGTCCCAAATCCGTCCCTGTTCGTCACCGAATCCTTGAAGCACCCGGTGCGGTGAGAATACGGTCATGCCATGCGGAATCTTGGCGCAATGCTGGCGATCCTCGCGGGCGGAATGGGTGCGACTCATGCAATAGCGGCTCCGGTCGAACCCGGGCTCGAGGCCGTCGTTGCCGCCACCGTCGACCCGATCATCGAATCAGAACTCGCGAAAACCGGCACACCCGGCGCGGCATTCGTATTCGTTCACGATGGAAAGATCGTTTACCAGCGCGGATACGGCGTTTCCGACGATCCGGCGCGCACCCTCTGGCCCATTGCATCGATCAGCAAGATCGTCACCGCGATGGCGGTGCTGCAACTCGTCGACGACGGGCGCGTCGGCCTCGACACCGACGTCAACCGCTACCTGCGACGGATCCAGGTAACGGCGCAAGGCTATCCGCCGCTCACGCTGCGTCACCTCCTGACCCACACCGGCGGCCTCGACGAGCTGCCCGGCCGGCAATTCGACGGCAGCACCCGCCAGGACATGGCTGCGTTCATCCGCGACAAGCTCGTTCGCTACCGCGCGCCGGGGCTCCGGACAGCCTATTCAACCTACGGCATCCTGCTCGCGGCGATCGTCCTGGAGGATGTCGCTGGGCAGCCCTATGACGAGTACGTGAAAAATCACGTCTTCAAGCCGGCGGGCATGGCGAGCGCGCGGGTGATGTCCGTGCGCGGAGATGAAGAAGGTGTTGCGACGCCTTATCGCGTTGAAGACGGCCTTGCCGAAGCGATGCCCTTCGAGTGGTACGTCAGCACGCCCACGTCATCGATCGCGGCGACAGCCGAAGACATGGGCCGGTTGCTGCTCGTGCACCTGGCGGAAGGCCGCTCTGGAGACCGCCAGATCCTCTCGCCGGCGCGCACGCAATCGATGCATGAACAGCAGGCCAGCATCCACCCCGCCATTCCCGGCTGGAGCCTCGGCATGCAAATGGATCGCGTGAATGGCCGGACGGTCGCCGAACATGGCGGCGACATCGGCGGCTTCTCCGCCCTGTTCGCCGTCCTGCCCGATGAAGACTCGGGATTCTTCATCGTGAATCATGGCGAAGGCAGCAATCTGCGATTCGAGGTCAAGGAAGCGCTGATCGACCGGCTCTATCCGGCTCGCGAGAAACCCGTTGTCCCGGCGCGACGCCCCGAGAGCGTTCCCGCTCTACAGGAGTATGGCGGCGCCTACCGATCGAGCTTCGCCTGCCACAGCTGTCCCGACGCGGACGATCCCCCGTTCACCGTTGAAGTGCAATGCGAAGGCAGCCTGTCGCTCTGGGGCCAGGTCTGGATTTCCTTGCAGAAAGATCTCTTCATCCGCGATGACGGCAAGCGAATGCTTGGATTCGCACGAGATTCGCAGGGCCGGGTGAGCGCCGTCTCCGCCGGCTCCTGGCGCGTCGCGGAGCGGCTATAGTCGCGGCACCAGGGTTCCGCCGGAGGCGGTCGTGCACATCTCCACTGCCGACTCACCCCAGCTTCGCCAAACACAGCTCCTTCTGGTGATTGTTGCGGTCGCAACGACGCTGGCGCTGTTGACCACGGCCCAAGCTGGTCTCGCACTCGCACACGAGGGCCAGGAAATTCCCTGGTCAGGACTGCTGAAGGCACGACTGGTCGACTGGTATAGCTGCGCACTCTTCATGCCACTCTTGTTCTGGCTTGCGCGACGTTATCCCGTCGATCGGCAGCAGTGGACGCGGACGCTGCCGATCCATCTGCTCGCCAGCGTTCCCATCGCGATCCTCAAGGAAGGCATCTTCGTGGCCGTCGGCAACCTGTTCCGGCCCGGCGTATTCAGCCTGACGGACATCCTCGCCGAGGACCTCAGTTACGAAGTCATCGCCATCTGGGGATTCTCCTGCTTCACCCATGCATTGGTCTTTCACGAGCGCTTCGCGAACGGGAAGGACGGCGCCGCGACGACGAAGGCAGACATCACCGATCACATCGTGGTTCGTTCAGCGAACGGTGTTCGTCTGGTTCCGACCGAAGAGATCGAATGGATCGATGCCCAGGGCAACTATGCGCGGCTCTCGACTTCACAGGGCCGCTTCCTCGTACGTGACACCATGGCGCGGCTGGAGAAGCGCCTCGGCTCACGATTCTTGCGTGTTCATCGCCGCATCATCGTCCGGGTCGACCGCGTCGTGCGGGTCGTGCCGCGCCTCCATGCGGAGTACTGGCTCCACCTCGCTTCGGGAGAGCGAGTCGGTTCAGGTAGATCCTATGGGCCGGCTATTCGCCGGCTTTGGCGCGAATGACGAGCGTTCCCGCCAGCTTGTCGTGCCAGCCCTGCTTCCTCGCATCGAACGCGACCCAGATGAAGCCGAGCAGCAGCGGGATCGTCGAGACGTAGTACGCGAGATAGCGCCCGACCAGCTGGCCGGTGCTCGGCTTGCCGCCCGTCTTCGCGTCCACGATCTTTGCGTTGATCATCATCTTGCCGGGCGTCGCCTGGCGATACATCCAGAAGAGCAGGACGGCGATTGCCGGCGCGACCCAGGTGATCAGGAAATCCGCGGGGCCCTGGATGAACTCAGTCGAGGTCCAGTACGCGCCGCCGTAGACAAGGTGCACGAGCGGCAGGCAGATGATCAACATCAGGATCGTGTCGATGATCGTGGCGCCGAAGCGGGGCCAAAAGCCGATGTATTCGAATGCCTGATCGTTCATTCGCGCCTCCAATAGTGGCCGAAGTGGACAGTAATACTACTTTATTGTAGCATTACTGTCCACTTATGGATCGAAACCAAGCTCTTAAAAGACTAGCCGACTGGGACAGACAGGGACGATACGTATTCACCCGGCGCCAGCTCTCCAAGCTTTTCCCCGACGATAGCCCGAAGGCCTTTGCCGCAGGACTGAACCGGCTCGTGCGAACCGGCCAACTCGTGCGTGCCTGCCGCGGCGTGTACGTCAATCCGCATGCACATTCCTTTGACAGCCGCACCATCGAGCGCATCGCACAAGCCCTGCGTCCGGGAGCCTACAGCTACATCAGCCTGGAATCCCTGCTCTCGGAATCCGGTGCGATCTCGCAGATTCCGCTGGACCGCCTGACTGTCATGACGACCGGCAGAAAAGGCGTCTACAAGACGCCCTACGGCGTCATCGAATTCACGCATACGAAGCGACTCGTCGCGAACGTGCTGGCTGGAATCCGGCAACTCGAGGGCAGGCCGCTGCGCGTCGCGACGCCGTCAATCGCGTGGCGCGACCTGAAGCGTGTCGGACGCAATCTCGGGCTGGTGGACCCGCAGGCGATCGCGGATGGCTGACGAATCGTTCGAGGCGCTGGTCGAGCGCGCGATGCGGACCGGCGGCCGCGCGCACATGCGGCCCGTCATCGAAAAGGAACTGCTGCATCACGACATCCTGTTTGCGCTCGATCAGGCGGGCCTGCTGGAGCGCCTGACGTTCCAGGGCGGTACGGCGCTTCGCCTGTGTTATGGAGCCCATCGCTTCAGCGAGGACCTGGACTTCGTCATCGGCGAAGACGTTCCGGCCGGAACGTTTCAGGGCATCTCCTCTGCAGTTTCCGATCAGGTCGGGAAGCGATATGGCCTCGCGGTTCGCGTCAAGGAACCCAAAGAACTGGCGCAGGAACCCGGCAATCGCCGCGTCATCGTCGACAAGTGGCAGATCCGGATCCTCACGGCGCCGGAACGCCGGGACCTCCCCCAGCAGATGATCAAGGTGGAGATCGCCCGCGTGCCGGCTTACACGCGCGAGCCGAGATCGCTGCAAACGCACTACGACTTCCTGCCCGACGGCTACCGCGACCTGATCGTCCTCGTGGAATCACTGGACGAGATCCTCGCCGACAAGTTGGTATCCCTGCCTGCCTGCACGGCTTACGTTCGACACCGCGACATCTGGGACATGCACTGGCTCCGCCAGCAAGGCGCCCGGCCCGACGCAACGATGGTTGCCCGCAAGATCCGAGACTATGGCGTGGCCGACTACGGAGATCTGAATGCGCTGCTGATCGAGAGGCTGCCCGGCATCGTCCAGGGCAAGGAGTTCCGCGACCAGATGTCGCGGTTCATTCCGCAGGATGTGCAGGAAAGAACCTTGCTGAAGGACCGATTCCTGGAGCTGCTCGAGCGTGAAACTGCGGAAATCTTGCGGGAGGTCTCATCAATTTGATCAGGCCGCTCGTCCGAGTGTCGACGCGAGGTGATTCGCGAGTTGCGCCTGCGCCCCCGCGATCGATGCCGCGCGCACATCCGGACCGTAACCGATCCTCTCGACCCGGATGAACAACACCTCGGTGACGCCGATAAAGCCGAGCAACTGCCGAAGATACGGCTCCTGGAAATCGAACGCCTGGGCCGGTCCTTCGCTGTATGCCCCGCCGCGCGGCTCGATGACGATCACGCGCTTCCCGGCGAGCAGGCCTTGCGGGCCGGCCTCCGTATAGCGAAACGTTTTCCCGACGAGCAGCACGTAGTCGAACCACGAGCGCAGTCCGGTTGGGATACCGAAGTTGTACATCGGGGCGCCGATCACGACGGTATCGGCCGCGTGCAGCTCCGCGATCAGCGCATCCGACAATGCGCGCGCTTCGTGCTCGGCATCGGTCGCGGGCTCGCCCCGCACGCCCGCGAGCGTCGCGGTCGTGAGGTGCGGCACAGGTGCGGCGCCGAGATCACGGCGCACGACGGCCGCCGCTGGGTGCGCCTCGAGCAGGCGATCGACCGTTTCCTCGACGAGGAGGCGAGACACCGAGCCTTCGCCGGAGGCGCTCGCCTGGATCACGAGCAGGTTTCGCATGGCAGTGCCCCTACGCCGCCCGCCGCGCCGCGAGCTTCGGCGCTTCGGTGAGATAATCCTTGATGATTTCGCGGCCGCGGGCGGCGAGCGGCGACTTCCAGTCGCGGAAGAACTCCGTCACCAGCGCGAGCGCCGTATGCGGCACTGCGCCCGCCTGCACCAGTCGGTCGACCGCAGTGCGGTGCGCGAGCTGCGAAAGTCCGCCGACCGCGTCCGCCACGAAGCTGACGTCGTAGCCGTCAGCGAGCGCGTGCACGACCGGGAACGCGAGACAGATCTCCGTGTAGAGCGCGCCGAAAATGAGGCGCTTCCGGCCAGTCTTCACGACCGCCGTGCGGAACGCCTCATCCTCCCAGGCATTCATCGAGCTGCGGTCGATTACTTGAACGCCCGGCAGCTCGTTCAGGATCGACTTGCGGGTCGGGCGGTTTACGCCCATCTCCACGCCGACCGTACTCAGCACGACCGGTATCCCGAACGCCTTGGCCGCCTTGATCAGCAGCCGCACGTTCAGGTCGATCAGTTCCGCGCCGGTCTCGGAGCGGATGTTCTCGAACATTTCCTCCTGGTAATCGATGAGGACGAGCGCAACTTCGTCGTGTTTCCAGATGCCCTGGTTTTTCGGCATGGCGGTTCTCCCGATCCTGGGGCTCCGAACTGGCGCCCGTCGGATAGGAGCATCGCGTACCGATAACAGCTACACTAGCCGCCTAATTTGTCATTCTGTGTCGCATAAACTGGAACGCCATGCCTGATCTGGCCGATCTGCAGACCTTCGTGGCCGTGGCCGAAGCCGGCGGCGTCTCGCCAGCCGCGCGACGTCTCGGGCTGCCCAAATCGATCGTGAGCCGGCGCCTGTCGCGCCTCGAGCGGGAGCTCGGCACGCAGCTCCTGACGCGCACGACCCGCGGTGCCGCGCTCACCGAGGCCGGCGCGACTTTCCGCGAGCACGCGGCGCGCATCTCGGCGGAAATGCAGGCTGCCTGCGACAGCCTCGCCCCCGAGGGCGAGGTGCGCGGCCTGTTGCGCGTGTCCGCGCCGCTTTCCTTCGGCGCGACGCACATCGCGCCGGTGCTCGCGGAGCTCGCACGGCGTCATCCGAATCTCCAGGTGCACGCTGCGTACACCGATCGCTTCGTGGATCTCGTCGCCGGGGGATTCGACGCGGCGATCCGGCTCGGCTATCTCGCAGACTCCAGCCTCGTCGGACGGCGCATCCGGCCATTCCGGGGCCGGCTGGTTGCGAGCCCGGCGTATCTCGCTCTGCATGGCGCGCCGGTGACGCTCGACGAGGTGGCGATGCATCCGGCGCTGATGCAGGGCACGGAGTCCTGGCGATTCAAGGACGCGGACGGCGTCCGCGTGGTGCACCCCCAGGGCCGCTTCAAGGCCGACAATGGCCATGCGCTCGTCGCGGCCGCGCTCGCCGGACTTGGCATCGCCGCGCTGCCGGATTTCCTGATCGAGGAGCACCTCGCAAGCGGAGCGCTCGTGTCGCTGCTCGCGGAACATCCGATGCCCGAAGCCGGGCTCTATGTCGTGCGCCCGCCCGGCAGTCATCCGCCGCGCAAGGTGCGGGCGCTGACGGACATCATGGTGGAAAAATTCGGGAACGGTGTGTAGCGAGTACTGGCCTACCCGCCCGCCTTCCCGATATCCCCTGGCTTCCTGAGCATCTTGTCCACCTCGCCGAGGTGCTGTTCTTCCGCGCGAATCATCTCGCGCGCGTATTCCTCGATCAGGATCGAGTTGCCTTGCACCTGCCCCAGCAGCTTGTGATAAAGCGCGAGTGTGTCGCGCTCGTGCTGCATCGCTTCGCGCAGGATGTCGCCGATGTCGTGCTTGTGCGTCTCGAGGAGCGGGCCGATGCCGAGCGACGGATGCTCGCCGAGCTGCGTGATGAGCTCGCCCGCCTGCGTCGCATGCATCAATGACTCAGTAGCCTGGCCGCGCAGCCAGCCCACGATCGGGATGCGGTTATAGCCGTAGGCCATGAGCGAGTAGTGCGTGTAGCGCACCATGCCCGCGAGCTCGAATTCGAGGATCTTGTTGAGGGTTGCCGCAACGGCCTTGGTGTCGAGTTTCATGGCTACTCCTTGCAGCCGCGAGAATGGCGCGATTCTAGCGCGCCGCTCGCAGCACGGCGCCAACGCAAATCAATTTGATTCGTAGTGCGATCTTGGTGCGCGACATTTGTCACTGGCCCTCATTCAGATTGGCGGTAAATCCTATGGGTCGCGTCTTGCTTGCCGCCGGCGCCATCAGCGCGCGAATCGCTCCGTAGACCTCCTCGAACTGCCGGCGTGTCCTGGCGTCGAGCGTCGCGACCGATTTCTCCAACGCCTTCAGCTTCCGCGCGAGTTCGGCGTTAGATGCCAATACTTCCCGCATTTTCACGAAGGCTCTGACAACGTAAACGGACATTTCCACTGCGCGCGGGCTGTTCAGAACCGTCGCGGCCATGATGGCGCCGTGCTCAGTAAAGGCCATTGGCGCGTATTTGCTATGGCGCCCCCGGCCGCGGTCTAAGGTCGCAATTTGCGACCTTAGAAGTCGCAACTCATTGATTTCCACTTGGAATGCAAAGTCTTCGGGAAATTTGGTCAGGTTCCGTTTGACTTGCTCATTGAGCCGCTTTGGTGCAACGCCATAGAGAGCCGCCAGATCCACATCCAGCAGCACGCGTTGCCCGCGGAGAATGAGGATCCTTTCTGCGATTTGGAAGCCGACTCCGGACATCCGCTGGGATGATTGCGAAGTCGCGCCAACCGTGTCGGCGGCAAATCAGACGACTCCTTTGATTTACTCGCCAATCTTGATGCCGCAAATTGCGGCATCAAGTTGCGTATCTCCTCCTGCAGTCACTTCAGCGTGTGGCGCTCATTCACGAGGGCCCTGAACTCCACCTCCGTAATCTCCTTTCCATAGAGCACGGGGATGAACGGGTGGAGTTCTCGAATTGGATGTTTTGACCAGTCCTCGGCGTAATCCCACATCGGCCAGAGCGCGACTGGATTCCCGTTCAAGACATAGAATTCCGGCTCGCCCTTGAATCCCCGCGCAAGGCTTTCAGCAATTGTCGGGGGAACGAAATCGGGCGGCGGCGGGAGCCGGGTTCCCATCATGCAGCCGCCATCGGGATCGACCATCAAAATCGTCATTTGTCACGCACCTCCATCCAGGCGCGCCACGCGACTTTCCATCGCCGCGCCGCGCGCGGTTCACTGGGCCACCGTCTTCGACGGCCGCCGGTCAGTCAGTATTTCTCGGAACCGGGCCTGAGCAGATCGTCACGGCCCGCTTGAATTTACATTTGCCTTTCGGCCGTGTGCCCTGTTTGCCAGGGGAACCACCGTGCCCATCAGGTCGGTTGGCGGGAGCTGCTGCTCCACTCTTCACGACGCAGATTCTAGCATTTTTCCGCTAAAAATGCGACAAGCGAAGGGCAATGCCCACATTGATCGCCAAGTTCCTCGCCTGGCTTGTCCGCACGCTCGCCATGCTGCTGCTGATCGTCGGCGTGCTGGTTGCCATCACCTGGCTCAAGGCCGAGTGGGACCGGATGGACGCAATCGAGCAGGACATCGCGAACAAGGAAAGCGCGCTGGGTGAACTGCAGTCCGAATTGGCGTCCCTGAAAGATGACCTCGCGGAAGAAGACCAGGCATGGCGAGCGCATCTCGACGAGCTGCGAGTCACGATGCAGGGCGAACTGTCTCTCCTCAACGCGCGCATTGATCGCGCGAAGCCTGACTGGGACCGGGCGCTCGCGCATCTTCAACAGGTCGAGGCGCTCGCCGATGCCGCGAGGGATAAGGCCGATCGAGCCAAGGCCAGGGTTCGAGCGTTGCAACGGGGAATTCGCTGGTGGGACAAGTTCGTCAGTCCCGAAAAGCTGATCGAACTCGAACTCGCCAAGGCGAACTACTCCGCCCTCGATCGGGCCGCAGTGTCGATCGAGACCGTCCGGGACCGCGTGGCTCCCCAGATCGAGAACTCAGCAGTTTCGCGACTGATCGAGGAAAGCCGGCGCAAGAACCAGCTCATCGCGAATCTCGACAGTACAGAGTCTCCGGAGAGTGCGGCCCTGCGCGAGAAAAGCCAGGGCAAGGCGCGGGAAATTGGCGATTTCGAGAATCAGATCGACGCTCAACGCCAGCAGATAGCCAACGATCCCTCCTCGCGCCTGCTTTCCGCGGTCAAGGCCAACCTGCCGACCGCGCTCCTGATCCTCGTCGGCGTGCTGCTCGCGCCGTTCATCGTGCGGACATTCCTCTACTTCGTGCTGGCTCCTGCTGCGAGCCGGCTTCCGCCGATCAGCATCCTTCCGGATGCAATGTCTCCACAAATTCCCGAGCCAACGCCGTCCGGAGTTTCGGTACCGCTCGATATCGGGCCGGACGAAGCCCTGCTCGTCCAATCCGACTTCCTGCAGAGCAGCAGCCTGCCTGCGAGGAAATACACCGTCTGGCTCCTCAATCCGCGCATTCCGTTCACGAGCGTCGCCTCGGGCATGTTTGCGCTCACTTGCATTCAGCCTGAAGGCACGACGCCAACCCGCGCCGTGATCTCCTCCCAACAGGACATCTTTGGGGAAGTCGGCGTCATCGAGATTCCGGAAGGCGCCGCGATGGTCATCCAGCCGCGGTCACTCGCCGGCGTCGTGAAGCCGGCCGCGTCGCCCGTCCACATTTCCCGCCATTGGCGACTGCTGAGTCTCCACGCCTGGCTGACCTTCCAGTTCAGGTATCTCGCATTCCACGGACCCTGCAAGCTCATCCTCAAGGGATGCCGCGGCGTGCGCTCGGAAGAGCCTCGCGCGAATCAGCCGCGGCTCATCAACCAGGCCGCCACGATCGGATTCAGTGCGAACCTGAGCTACCAGACCACGCGTTGCGAGACCTTCGTTTCCTACCTGCGCGGGAAAGAAAACCTGTTTAACGACCTCTTCAGCGGGGGGCCCGGCCGGTTCGTCTACGAGGAGGTGCCCTCGTCGACCCGAAAGACGGGAATCACGGGACGAGGACTCGAAGGATTCGTGGATGCCGTGATGAAGGCGTTCGGAATCTAGTCGCTCAGGTCCAGAGCCGCAGTGCGGCGATCGTCAGACCAAAGCCGACGATCATCATGGAGCCCAGCTTGACCGTGATCCTGAGTTCCTGTGCGTCGATTTTCATCCCGAGCTGCGACTGCAAGGCATCGAATTTCTGGTCCACCAGCGTAAAGCGGTTGTCCATGTCTCGCTGCAGGAGCTCGAGATCTTTCTTCGTCGCGAGGGTCTGAGCCTCGAGATCCATTTTCGTCGCCAGCGTGGTGCCCATGTCGCGCTCCATCGCATCCACGACCGCCCGCGCCTTGTCGGACGGGACGTTGATGCTGACGAGGGCATCATACAGCGAGCGAGCCGAGCTCGACACCGTCGATGAAGATCTCGCCAGCCGTCGGCACATCGATCGCGCCGATGAGATTCAGCAGCGTCGATTTGCCCGAACCGCTGCGGCCCATCAGCACGACGAACTCGCCGTGCATGATCTCGATGTCGACGCCATCGAGCACCGGCGGGCCTCGACCGGCAGCGTCGTACGACTTCGAGACCTGACGCAAGGCAATCTGCGTGCCGGCCATGGCCGGAGTCTAGATCATTGATTTAGGTCAGGCTTGCTTCTGCGAGTCACGACGAAGAGACGGTCAATCCTCGCAATTATCTCGCGCGCGAAGGGCATCATCGGTCGCATGATTTTGCTGATGCACGAGAAGAGCGGCGGACGGGGCCTGACCCCGTCCGCCGCGCGCGCAAAAACTACCGACTGACCTTAGGCCGCTTTGAGTGCAGCGGCGATCTTGTGCATGGTGGAGTTGGCGACTTCGTAGGTTTCAACCTGCGGCGTTCCCTCAACCAGCTTCGACAGGATCTTGGTCACTTCGACGTAGGTACCGCGGTGGTAGATTTCCGCGCTGTCCTTGCTGTCCCACAGACTCACTGCGAGCGCCTCATTGCCGGCCGGGGCAATGAAGGTGATCTCATCCTGGAACCCTTTCTGCTTGCGCAGCAGGGGGATGATTTCCGCTTCCAGCTTGTTGGTGAATTCGGCCCTGCCTTTGGGCGTGAGCTTCAGTGATACACAACGTGCGTACATGTCGTCTCCTTGTTGATGAATAGGCTGAGAGGACATGTCAGATAACCAATTCCCTTTACCGGCGAGCCCCTTCAGTACTGGCGTCATAGTCCGCTACTTAACTTGATTTGTCAAGCAATAATTGCAATAGTTACGTGACTTATATAACCGTGGTAAATCAGGCGGGCTTGCAGATGGATGTTTGTCGAGTCATCAAATCGCGACTTGAGGAGCTCGGGCTGGAGCAAAAGGACCTGGCGGCAGCGGCCGAAGTGACGGAATCCTACGTTTCCCAGTTACTGAGCCGGAAGAAACTGCCGCCCGCGCCGAATCGAACGGACATCTACGAAAAGATGGAAGGCTTGCTCAAGCTTTCGACCGGCAAGCTGGCGAAATTGGCGCACGCGCAGCGAACCGAACAATTTAGGCGAGGTTTCGAGGATCCGCCGGCACCCCTGTTCCATGAAGTGCGGGAGCTGGTTCTGCAGAAGTGTGCGGCGGACCAGCGGCAGCAAATTCGGGAGATATTCGAGCGGCAGCCATTTGGCGAATTCGAACGCTTCGTCACGCAAAAACTGCTGGACGTGATTCAGCGGGTCGTCAGAAGCGAACTCGAGAACGAGCAATGGCTCCGCAAAGTGGCCCGAGTCAGCGGCCGAAGCTACAAACAGATGCGAGTCACGAGCCTGGAGTTCCTGGACACGGACGTCTTCAGCATTTTCGCCGAGAACTGCGCTTCGTTCCTGAAGCCGCTGCTCGAGTCCTGGAATATTGATCTTTCGACCTTCGGCATGGAAATCGTGTTGAACCACACGCTTGTCCCTGGGCACCTGAAGAAACTGGATTTCGTGGAGCGGGAGTTCAACGACCCCGTCAAGGACGAGCCGGGATTGACCGAGTTCCTGCAAGACACTGCACTCAGCGGGAATGCCAGCCGAGACGAAATCGCATTTCTGAGAAGGCTGGCGTTCAAAGGCAAGCGACCAAGCTCACTCTACTATTATCGAGAGCTGCAGAATCTCAGGGACCCGATGCATTTCCGGGCTTCGGTTGCGTCGCGGTGAACCTGGGTTCCAGCTCGCGGTGCGCAATTCCGAAGATCGGACGCAAGCCGGTGACGTTACGATCTCGGATGATAAGCGCCTCGGGATCCTCGACGAGCGCGGCGTGCAGTTTGTGCAGCACCGGCTCACCGCCGCGCCGGCAACGGGTGAAGACACCGTACGCTGGCAGATCGCGTGGACCGCGCCGAAGAGCGCCGGGCGCGTGACCCTGCACGCCGCGGCCGTCGCGGGTGATGGCGATGAGTCGCAGGCAGGGGACTACGTTTACACGCTGGCGGCGAAGACGGAGTCAGACCCGGCAGCCGAGTAAGTCGTCCGGGCGGCGCCCAGTCACGGATTGATCGGCCTCACGGCGCCGTCACCAGGTCGCCTGTCAGGATGATCTCGACCCGGCGATTGCGTGCGCGGCCTTCGCTCGTCGCGTTGTCGGCGACCGGCCGGAGCGGCCCGAGGCCTTCGACTTTGATCGAGGCGGCATCGACGCCCTGCCCGATGAGGTAGTCCCGCACCGTCATCGCGCGCTGGAGCGACAACTTGCGATTGGTCTCGTCACTGCCCGTGGTGTCGGTGTGGCCTTCGACCTTGAAGCTCAGCGACGGATACACGCCGACGATCCCCGCGAAGCGCGCGAGTGCTTCCCGGGCGCCCGGGTTCAGCGTCACCGCCCCAGTCGCAAACTGCACGCCGGCGATCTCCGCGACGATGCCGCGATCGGTCTGGCGTGTCGGCAGCGCGCGGTTCAGGCGCGCCGTGAGATCCGCACGCGCCCGCTTTTCGGCCTCGAGTGCGGCCGCGTCGACCGCCAGACCCTCGCGTCGCTTGGCATCTTCCGCCGCGATCACGGCTTCCTCGCGCGAGGCGCGGGCCGCCGCCTCGCGACGCTCCGTAATAGCGGCCAACACCGCCCGAAAGCGGGCGTCTTCAGCCTTTTGCACGGCTTCGCGCGCAATCTGCGGCGCGGTGTTTCGCACGCTGGACTTCTTGTCCTTTTGCGCCACTTCGGCACGGGCGAGGAGCTGTTCCGCTTCCGTGTACTCACGCGGCGCCAACCGGTCGGCTTCCGCAGCCTCGGCGATATCGAGCGCATAACGCGCCTGGACCAGGTCGCTCGGCATATTCGCAGTTGCCGCGCGCGGTTGTGCCTCTAGCGCCGAGTAGTCCATGCGCAGCTTGAACGCCGCGATGTTGATCTTCGCGCCCTGGACCCGCGTTCCGAGATTCTGGAGCACGATTGCGCGGCTCGGTGCGCTCACCGCGAAGTGCGGCTCCGCGCTCACGATCAGCGCGAACTGCGAGAGCGGTGTGCTGGCCTCGAGCGAACCGCGCCCATCCTTGACTTCCAGGGAGCCGAGGTTGTTGCCACGGCCATCGACGGAGACTGCCCAAAGCACATAGGTCGAGAACGGCCCCAGGCTCGCAGGGTCGGGAAGCTTGCGCACCGAGACATCGACGCGCGCACGGCCTTCCTGGAACTCGACTTCGGCGTCACCATCGGCCGCGAGCGCGATCGAGGTGCCGCGAAACTCGAGATGCGACTCCGGCCCTTCCTTGTAGCTGTAGCCTTCAAGTCGGCCCGTGATCTCGTCGCTCAGGACGGGAACGTCCTGCTCGAGTTGCTGGGCGAGCGAT
>DAIQBB010000010.1:0-88154 GCA_036781365.1 Steroidobacteraceae bacterium
GCTCGTCGGGCTCATAACCCGAAGGTCGCAGGTTCAAATCCTGCCCCCGCTACCAAATTCAAGAACCCCGGCCTCGCACCGGGGTTTCTGTTACTGCATCCAATTTGCACTATTGACCTTACCTTGGCGGCTTGCGCGAAGGCTCGCTTAACGTGGGCCGGTGTGTGGGCTGCCGGTAGTTTTCACTCGCTGCCGCGGGTGGCCGCTGGGCGTGTATCCCGCTTCAAGTCTGCGGTCGTCACATCGGGTACCGGAGTCCTAGGCGTAAAGAATCTGGTTCGCAACTTGGCGTCGCCGAACTCCTATAATTCAAGAGCGCTGCATTTAGCGGCGCATGGGAGATTCAAAGATGAAGCACAAACTGTTGGCGATTCTCGCCTTGGGGTTGATTGTCGGGCAAATGACGGAGGCAATTTCGGACCAACCGCAGCCGGGACCCCCTCCGAACTTGATTGATGTCCTTACGTTCGATGGGCCATTGGAAGACCCATTGCAGTCACAGAACACCGGGCAGCAGGTCACACTTGTCTTCTATGGAGATCTGTCACCTGGGGCAGCCGATCCCTTTTACGAGTGCGATGACAATCCCATCGGGTTGGCGCTCGGCATCAACGCGACGACTTTTGACCTTATCTACGCCGACGGTTACGTCGTTTCCGGCTCCGGCAGCATCGTCGTTATATCCCACATAGGGTTACCGGGCTCGATGCAACATCCTTGGGGAGACCACTCTTTCATAGCCCACCTGACTGTCACACGCACCAACCAGCCGGGAAGGGAGAGTCCCTGGCCGCGTGTCAACAACGAATTGGTCGGTGCCGGAGAGTTGACTCTCGCGAATGGGTTCGGTGAGGGGACTTATCGCATTGTGCGCAATTGACTGAAAGGTTCTGCGTGGTCAGTGATGCCTGGAATCAGCGCAATTCAATTTCAATGAATTCAAGGGTGTGCGAAATCCAACTCACGCCCCCGCTACCACTTTCAAGAACCCCGGCCTCGCGCCGGGGTTTTTCTTAGTGCATCCCGTAATGATTGAATCCGAAGAATTCTGGCATGGGCGCTCTGACTTGCCACATTCCTTCGCTTCCTCATCTTCGACATCGCGCCGAAGAGGTAACGCACGAGGCCGCCGATGAAGAGGCCGATGATGACAGCCGGGTCAGAGAGGCTGAAAGCCTGCAGCTTGCCCGCGATCTCGAGGTTGTGCGTGTAGTCGGCGAAAAACGACAAGGCGGGGACGCAGCACACGAGCCCGCATAGTACCGTCCGCTCGGGACGGCGACGGCGGTAAACCTGCGCCATGCTGGGGCAGCAACTTAATTACTGGGAGAACAAGGATGTTCACAAAAGGTAAGGTGTCTGGCTTTGTCACAGCTCTGCTGCTGAGTTCAACGTTCGGATCAGACGCGGTTGCCCAAACGATTTCGGCTGGGACGACCGGTCCTAACTGGGCGAGTGGGGCACGTAACGCCGCTGGAGACTATAGCTTCTTCTTGAGCGTGCATGAGAATCAGATAGACACGTGCCAAAAGTACAGCATCAGCGACGACGGATTGGGCGGGACTAACACGTGGGATGACATTGCCCATCCGACAAATCGAGGTCGTCAATCGTTGTCTGTGAGCAAATGCAGGTACCTCATCTACGCCCTGAAAACCATTCCGGATTCACACAACGCCTATTCTTCAAATTGCCAAACATATCTGTCCACGGGGAACACCACGCAGTTCGACACCTACTACCGCAACATGGCTGAAGAACTGGCGATCTTTGCGCCGAATTTCCTGATCATTCGAGTGGGTTGGGAGTTGAATGACAATTTCCCTTGGTCTATCGCAAGATGTGACACAACGGAAAAGGTGAACGCCTACAAGAACACCCACAGGAAAATCGTCGATATGCTCCGCGCCGAATTTGCCCAGAGAGGCAAGACATTCATGGTGTCCTGGAATTTTATTCGCGATTCGGCGAAGCTGAAAAGGCCCTTGAGCGAATTGTATCCCGGCGATAGCTACGTCGACACGATCGGTGTCGACTACTACGATAAAAAGTTCATCAACTGGGGACTCAACAACAGCACCGACGCGAAATTTAGGGAAATGGCAAGCCGGGGAACGACCAGCAAGCCCTTCGGCCTCTATACCTGGTATGACTTTGCCATGTCCATGAAGAAGCCTCTCAGCGTCGATGAGTGGGGTGTCTGGAATTCGTCCGAATCGTTTGCGGGCGGCGATAACGACGTATATATCCGCAACATGTACAACTTCTTCAACTCCCACAGGACCGATACGGTGCTTACGTCGAAGGGACGAGTTCCGGCGATCGCGTTCGAGAACTACTTCAACGAGCGTGTTCACAAGCTCGGAACCGGCCTGAACCCCAAAGCGACCGCCGCCTACCGCGCGTTGTGGGACGATTAGGAGGCGTCTGCTGACCGCACTTCCAAGCCCGGACGGCGTGCGAAGGATTTGCAGATCCGATCTCGCGCAGGAAAAGCGGCGCCGCCCGAGCGTCTCCTGCGCTCGTGTCGCACATTCGCGCTCTTGGCCGTCGCTTGCGAGACGCTCGCGGTGGCTCAGGACGCACCGCCGCGTTTCGAGCTCACTCCCTATGCCGCGTATCTTTTCGGCGGCGACTTCGAAGCGGAGAGCGGTGATCGGACTTTCGAGCTGCGTGAAGGCAAAGCGCAAGGGCTGGTCTTCAACATCCGCGCCGCGGACGTGAGCGCGCAATGGGAAGCGCAGGCCGAATTGCAGAGCTGGAACAGGAGCTCGCCCGCGAGTGGAAACCGAAGTTAGAGAACGGCGGGAACTAGCGTGATGACCCCGGCCAAGCGCCGGGATTCTACTTTTCCGGGTTGAGCTACAGTGTTTGCGTCAATTTGCGCACTTCGGCAGTGACGCTGATCGAGCGGTTACGGATTGGCCAAATCCTGCCCCCGCTACCAATCTCATCAAAACCCCGGCCTCGCGCCGGGGTTTCTGTTATTGCATCCACGTCGCCCCGCGAAACGCAGTCACAGGCGGCCATCCTGCACCGGCGCACGGTAGAACGTCACATGCGCGAAGGAGACGCGATAGCCGTGTTGATACTGTGCAGGTGCGTCTTTTGGTCAGGTATGAAGATGCCTGGTCTTTGCGTGGAGCAGCGATGTGAATAAGCCACAATTTAAGCCCATCATCACTACGGATCCAGGCACAAAGCGGTGGATGATGGAGCTCGGCCGCGCGATCGTGTTTTTCGGTGTCCTCGAACGGCTAATGCTCGACTGGGCTGCACTGCTTCGCTGCGATCCGAAGCTGCTGGCGAGGCATCAGAAGGCCGACATGAAGAGGATCGCAAGGCTCTTGCACAAGGCCGTGCAAGCCTCCGACCGTGGTGTTCCGCTGGCGGCACGTAGTCGGGCGCCCGCAGAGCGCGAATCCGCTCAAGTATCGGCTGAAGCAGGCCGGTCACGACTGCCCGGGACGGCGGCTTCTGCCGCCGCGAAGCCTGTCCGCGAATGCGTGCCATCGCAAAACGGCTTGGTCGATGAACCGCCGCAGCGGCAGAGCGCAAAGGGCCGTCTCGGAATGGAATACGACACACCGTTCCAGTCCACCAGTGTCACGTCGTCACCGTCGACGAGATAGGGCCCGTTCTGCCGGACTTTGATAATCGCCATGATCCTAGCTCCTAACTGACTGGCCCGCGCGGCGCTCGGCCGGGGTATCACCAGCATAACCCTCTACGCGAGTCGTCTCCCGCCACCCGGGCGTATAGTTACCGAACCATCAGAGCAGCCGCACCGGAGGGCCCGTCATGACGATTGCAGCATCCGTGCAGAATCACCTCGTCCGCGAGGGCGTGAGCTACGAGCTGATCGAACATGCTCGCACCCTAGACAGTACGCATACCGCGCAGGCGGCGCATGTCCCGGGCGCCCAGCTCGCGAAGGGAACAGTCCTGAAGGACGACCAGGGTTTCGTCATCGCGGTCGTGCCAGCCACGCGAAGGGTCGACCTCGGCGCCATGCACCGGCGATTCGGGCGCCCACTCGGGCTTGCGACCGAAGGCGAGGTGGCGAGTCTATTCGGCGATTGCGAGCCGGGCGCGGTGCCTCCACTGGGCGTGGCGTATGGCATCGACAGCGTTCTCGATGACAGCCTCAAGGAGGAATCGGACGTCTATTTCGAGGCCGGCGATCACCGCGCCCTCGTGCACGTCAGCGGGACCGATTTCCAGAAGCTGATGGCTGGTGCGCCGCATGGCGACATCAGCCGTCACGTGCAGTCTGCACGCTGACGTCGAAGCGGTTTGGTCGGCGAATAGCCCGCCGGGTCCCTAGACGACGCCGGCAGCTCAGTCGCCGCACCAGACCTTCGTCGATGACCGGTATCGGGCGTAAATGATCAACTGCTTCGGAGTCTCACTTTGTATATAAGCCCCGTAGGGAATCCCCCGCTACCATTTTCATAGGCACTCCTCCTGCGACAGCAGTGAGGGGTGTTTCGTTTAGACCAATCTCCGCGATAAATACACCGTTGTGCGGCCTCACGACGATCTGTCCGAAGATGGATCGCGCGCATTCGCGTAACCTGTCCGCATTAGCGGACATTCGCAGCCTCAAAAAACGAGAGCCTCAGTCGTCTGGCCAGCCGCTCGGGGGAGGGACGGAACTCGCTACTTCGCGGTACGCCTGCCATCCTTTGCCTGTGTTGCGCAAGAGGATGAGATACGTGTCCCGCAGCTCCAGTACCTTGTCTGAGTCTTCAGGCATGTAGGTTGTGGTGGCAGTGCCGAACTCGTAAGCCCACTCCTTGCTCAATGAGACCACCTCGATAGGCGAGATCGCGATTTTGGCGCCGGGAGGAAAGGGCGCCCCTGCCGCAGCTGCCGCCATGGCGTCCCAGTCTGGTCCGTTGGGTCGGATCATCACCGCTCCATCCGCCAACAGTGTGCTCATCGCATTGGCGTCGCTCGTAGCGACAGCGGTCTCGTATTCAGAGCGGAGCTTGTCGATTTCTGCTCGAAACGCTGACGGATCTACTGTGGCTTGTTGGTCCGATAGATCGCTCTGACACCCTCCGAGGCTCGCGGCAGCAACAATCGCGACGAGGGCGGGTTGAGTTCGTCCAGCGAATTGCAATGTGTTTGGCATGGCTATCTCACAATCCGGCGCTCGTGGCCGGTTGAGGATCAGTGCGACTCATTACGAAATAATCATACGCTGAACTTCTGGAATCCCAATAGAGGCCGGGCACAAATGCAGCTTCACCATTTTGTTGTACTCGTGACGGGTAGTTGACAGTCTAAATACACGCAGCAGGTCACCATGGCAGCCAAGGTGACGAGGACAGGCACTGGAGTACGGTCTATGAAGCTGCCATTTACACGTTTGCTCCCGACGATCAACGCAAGCTTGGACACTGTCGGCGTGGTCCAGGATGTGCACAAGGAGAATGTCGCGCAAATCTACTCGGTGCTCAGCGCAATCGGTGTCGCAGGGTTCCTGATCACAACTCAGATGGCTACTGCCGGCGAGTTAGTGCCATACGCACCGCCCGTCCCGCGGGCTGTTGCGCCAGTGAGTCCGGCCGCAACAGTACCCCAGAAGGTCGCGGTGGTGGTACCCGAAAGCGTCTACATGGACTTTGAAATGCGCGCAAGCAAGCTGACCGATCAACAGCGCAAACAATTGGTGGCCACATTCGAGCAGAGTCGAATCAATGCCAGCCAGCTAGGAGATGTATGGCAATTGATTCACTATCAGCGTTTGCTCGAGATTCTAGGGAGAAAGCCATGATCCGCCGACAAAGGTTGTTGCTGAATGTGTTAGCTGCATTCGTAGCATTGGCAATGAGCGGAGTTGCGCTGGCTCAAGATTCCGCCGATCCCGTGAAAGCGGCTGAGCTAATGGCTGCTGAGGCGTTTGAAAGTGCTGCGCAACATGCTGATCAGTCCGCTGCGAATTATGGTTCGCTTACCGAAGAACTAACTGCCGGCTACGACGACTTCTACAGTAGGCGTCAACTGAATACACTCTATTTCGCGATCATTCTTGCGGCGACCGCGCTCCTTGCGCACCTTTCAGTTCTTTACTCGCTACGACGTGATGGCAGTACCAAGGCCTCCGTCGCGATCGTAAGTGCCACAGGTCTTATCTACATCATCTTCGGCACAATATTGTTGGTCGTTATTGCCAGTACCGAAGCGCAGCTGACCGCCTCAATGGGAATACTTGGCGCCGTGGCCGGCTATCTCTTCGGAAAAAATGCAAAAGAGGAAACATGAGATCAATGACGATCGATTCCTGTAAGGGCTCTTCCTATTTGATGACCGGCATTTTGTTGACAATCACTTCATCTTGAATATGTGGGCATGCGTGTGACGCAGATCGCGAATGCAAGGTTACTTGATCACTTATGTAGCATCACTATCGCGCGTTTTTAGCCTGTTGATACCGTAGATGCCGACCAGACTTGGTCTGACGAACCGGCACACTCGCCGCGAGGCGAGGCCGCAAAACCACGGATCTCCTGTTCCAGGACGACCGCCGGGTTACCGAACCAGCTATTGGGTCTGGCGAGACTGGTGAAAACCACGCTCGTTTGATGCTGGTGCGCGATCGGTAACCAGGGAGTTTGCGGCCATTGGGCCGGTGCCGACATGAACCCACTCGCCGCGATGCTTCGACGTTCGCTGATCCATTTGGCGGCGTTTTCCTGTGGCGTCAATCTGCTGTTGTTGATTCCGGTGACTTCTGCGTTGCACGCCTTCAACCGGAATCACTGAAATGAAGATTCATGGCCTGTGTGTAGTGAAGAACGAGGCGGACATCATCGAGCAGACGCTCCGGTCGGCCGCGAAATGGTGCGACTGGATTTACGTGCTGGATAACGGGAGTAGTGACGGCACGTGGGAAAAGGTGCAAGCGCTGGCGCACGAGCTGCCGTGCGTCACTCCATACATGCAGGATTCGCGGCCATTCGACGATGGCATCCGAGGCAAAATCCTAAGCCGTTACGCGACCCACGCGAATCACGGAGATTGGTGGTGCATCCTGGATGCGGACGAGTTCTATATCGATGATCCGCGGGAGTTCCTGGAGCGCGTTCCTGGCAGTTTTCACGCAGTCTGGATGCAGCTATATGTCTATCTATTCACGGACAGGGACCTGGCTGCTTACCGGCAGGATCCCGCCCTCTACGACGATTGCGTCCCAATTGAGCAGAGACTGCGACATTACGTAAACGGTGAATATTCCGAGTTACGCTTTTTCCGGCATTCAAATTCGTTAACGCATGTTCCCGGTAACAGGCTTCATCCGATCTATCCGCGCCGCATACGACTAAAGCATTTCGCGTACCGATCACCAGACCAAATTCGGACGCGTCTCAATACTCGGCGCGAACCGATGCAAAGAGGTGAATTCCTGCATGAGAAGCGGGCTAACTGGGTCTTTGGAGGACGCATTGTGCCTGGCCCAGCCCGACCGGAAGACTTGCCACTATCCTGGGAGGAACGCGTAAAGCTCAGTTCCCGATGCCATTTTGATAGGCAAGATGGAACCTACGCTGATGCGGATGCTGCCTGGATACCTCCTGACGGTCCCGCTTGGAGTGAAAGACTCAGGTCGCGTGCTCACTCATTCTTGCGGCATGTGCGTTACAGCTGGATGCGTGGACTGGTCACCGGTCCATCTAGCTGACGCAGACACTAGGGCCTTGGCCCAGCTAGCACGGGGTCGAGCTTCGTTCAAAAGTGAACTTTGGGGTGAGGAAGGCGCAGCAAACAAATTACAAATCCTGCCACCCTGCCGCTATGACTCGACTTTCCGGACCTGGTCGCGTCCGGCGACATGACGCTAGAACGCGTAGTCGAAGCCGACCCCGATCGTTCGGGGCTGCAGAATCCGCGCTTGGACCGATGCGGGCGGATTGGTGGCGTCACCCTGGACGAAGGAATGCAGATTGGCGCGGGTGTCCGTGAGATTTAGGATGAAGGCGCGGAGCAAGAGTGGCCCCCTCTCGATGCTCGCGTTGAGGTCGACCACAGAGTACGCTGGCATTTCCATTGTCGGCCCGCCGCCAGCGGAACGACTTTGCACGCCGATCGCGTCCCAGCGCTTGTCGATCCAGCGCAATGTGCCGCCAACGTGGCCATCCCAAACGTCCGTCAGAGCCCAGTCATAGTTGGTGGTGAGCGCCATGCTCCACCTGGGTATATCGGCCAATTGATAGCCCGGCAGTAAGTACTCGGCGCCGGGACTGACCGTCGTCAACTCGGATTGTGTGAACGCCGCGCTGTACCCAAGCTTCAGCCCCGCGAACGGAGCATAGGAAGTTGCGAGTTCGACACCCTGGGACACGGCTGTTCCACCGTTCGCCAAGCCGAAGGTTCCGTCGTCGAAGCTCGTCTCGAGCTGAATGTTGTCCCAGTCGATGTAGAACACTGAGAGATCGAGCAACGCTGCCCGGTCCAGAAACTCGGATTTCAGGCCCAGCTCGTAATTGGTGACGGTCTCCGCCGCTACGGTCGGCGGCAAGTCCTGCGGAGCGGTGACCGGTTCGTCGTTCAGAATCCGCAGGACACCGTTCGGGGAGCCGGGCTGGGAGCCGGTTGCCACTCGGCCATAGAGCATTACGTCGGGCGTGAATCGATAGGTCGCGGCGAGCATCCAGGTCGCTGTCCCTTCGTCGCTCTGGCCTGTCACGTATGCCGTCTCGAAGATCGAGCTCTCGTCCAGGGTCCATTGCTGGTCATTGTGGGCGAAGCGGATTCCGCCCGTCAGGTCGATGTGGTCGGTGAAATGCCACGTCAGTTCCCCGAACGCCGCCCATTCGTCGTACGTGCTCCGCCGGGTTGAACTGCTGATGCCCGGAGCGAAAGCCGCAATCGGCTGGTAGTTGTTGTCGAATGCATGCTGAGCCATCTGGTCGGTGGCGGTCTCGTGCGTGTAGAAGCCGCCCAGCAGCCAAGCGAAGCGCTTGCCCGCAGGGGAGGCGACGTGCAGCTCCTCGGTAAATTTCTCGAACGCGATATCCCGCTCGAAAGCCACCAGTCCCGGAGGAATCGCGCCGTCACTCCACTCCGGGAAACTGGCGCCGAGGAACAAGGTTTGATCGGAGGCTGAGTGGCTCCGAGTGCGCGACCACGCTGTCGCGGAGAGGATCTCAAATGAGCCCGGGTTCCAGTTTACGGTCGCCGCATAGTAGTCGATGCTCTTCCTGAACGGCGACTGAAAGGCATGGTATTCCGTGAGGTCGCCAAAGGATCCCGACGACTTGACGATATTTGCATCTCCCGTCTCGGGCACGATGGCGACGCCGGCTGACGAGGTTACTGCCTCGGAGTTCGCATCGATCCTCGGCCAGAATGCCGTGACCTTCACCGCGACCGATTCGGACGGGTGCCACAGCAACGAGAAGCGCTCACCGCTCTGGCGTACGGCATTGGTATCACTAGCTCCGCTATAGGCATTGTCGATGAATCCAGGTCTATAGCTGTCGTAGGCGCTGACGCGTACTGCCAGCACGTCCTTCACGAGGGGAGCATTCACCATGACGCGGAGCGATGCACCCGCTCCGGACGCCCCGTGGATCGCGCTGCCGTCCGCGCCGACGTGTGCCTCGAACTCACCGAAGCTTGGCTCAGTGAGCACATACCGGATCAGGCCCGATAATGAGTTGGCGCCATATTGCGTTCCTTGTGGCCCGCGTCGTACTTCGACCCGATCGAGGTCGTACGGCATGAGATCCAGGACTTCGCAGCACGCGTCCGCCCAGGGCCCATTCGGACCCATGGGTGCGTCGTCAAGGTAGAAAGCGCCCGTCGCGTTCTCCGGGAACGACGTAATTCCGCGCAGGATGACAGCGCCAAGGCCGGGCGAACCGAAACTGACGTGGCTGACACCGGGAAGGTAGGCTGCGTAATCGGAAAGCTGCTCGAGTTTTTGCGCCTCGAGGCTGTCACCATTCACGACGCTCACCGAGGAAGCGATGCTCCGTATGTCTTCGGTATTACCCAGGCCGTGCACGATCCGTGAGCCTTGCACGATGACTTCATCGGCCTGAGGGAAGGAAGACGCGCGGCGTTTGACATTAGTGATCGGCGCTACAGCCGCAATTGATGGCGAAGTCGGTGCGGCGGTGACGATCTCGAAGATGCGAACGGTACGGCGATTCAGGAACTGGAAATCGAGGCCGGTTCCGTCGAGCAGCGATTGCAGTGCCGCCGCGGGTGTCAGTCCGGCGCGCGCCCCGCGCGATCCGCGCTCCTTGACGATCCGCGATACGTAAATGAACTGGAGCCCCGTCTGATCGGCGAATTCCGCAAGTGCCTCAGCCATCGGCTGCGGCTGGATGTCGGCGGACAGTGCCGTGTTCGCTCGAGCATCGTGGGTCCAGCCGCAGAACAGTCCGCCGAGCACGCAACACACGACGAGCAATTGGGCCGCGGCATGTGGCCGTTCGCCGTCGCTGGTCGCTCGTGTCACTGGATCGCCTTCAGGACATCTGATCCCGTGCCATCGGTTCGCGCGGGCGTTGCAGGACGCTACTGGTCGACCGGGAGCCGTTGCCGTTTCGCGGAAGCCAGCCTTAATACACGGATGTGAGTCGGCGTTTTCTGCACGACGACTCCCTCCAGCGTTGCGAGGAAGGCCGCGAAAGAGTCCGTATCATACGCGTCAAAGACGCCACTGATCGGGATTGCACGCAGGTCCCCGTCATCGATCTCGATCACAACGCGGCCATAGCGGTTGAACTCGTCGGCGACTTCACCTAAAGGGCGATTTTCAAACGCAATTTGCCGTTCCAGCCAGGCGACGGCTGCACGCGCGTCTACCGCCCGCGGGGATCCTACCCGGCTGTGTACCTCGACCTGGTAGCCGGCGCCGACCCGTATCGCCGTCGGCGGCAGCAGGTTGCTCGGTGTGGGCAGCGGCGGCGTGCCAGTGAAAACTGCAACCGTGCCTTCGACGACTGTGACCGTCACCGCCCCAGTTCTACGGTAGACGTCGAATTCCGTGCCGACGGCAACCACTCCCGCCTCACCGGCCGCCACGCGAAATCGGCGCTGGCTGTCGGACGCCACCTGAAAGAGCGCTTCCCCGCGGTCGAGGTCAACGATCCGCTCGGCGCGCGAGTACCGCACGGTCACCGCAGTATCCGTGTTGAGGTGCAGCACCGAGCCATCCGGAAGTTGCCGCACACTTTGTTCCCCGTGTTCCGTGCTGTAGGTCTTCGGCAGCCCAAATCGCTCGCCGTCGCGCCCGGACCAGATGGCGGCAGAAGCCACGAAGACAATGGCCGTCACTGCTGCGGACGCAAGCGACCACGTTCGCGACACGCGCAATCGTGGCCTCGCGGTCGCCTGCGTCGGCAGCGGCCGGCCGAGGCTCACGACGTTGTCTACATCAGCTCGCGCTTCAGCGAGGAGCAACTCGGGCGAGAGTTGCGGATCGTTCACGGCCTCTGCGAGATCGCCTGCAAGCGCCGCGATGCCGAGGTACTCCTGCACGTGAACCGGAGAGGCTCTCAGCCAGGCGATGAAGCTGGCACGCGCCTCGTTGTTGAGCGGCCCGCTGCGGTTCTCCACGAACCATGCGCCCGCCTGTTCCGTGATTGCGGCGAGAATCTGCTCGTCGTTTCGAGTCATCTGGCTCATCCCAGGCGCGCCATTCGGCGGCGACAATGGCTGAGACCCTGCGCGAGGTATTTCTTGACCATGTGCGTGGACACCTCGAGGCGCTCGGCGATCTCCTGGTAACTGCACTCGTTTTGGTACCGCAGGACCACCACGGCACGACATTTCGGTGGCAGCTGCTTGAGCACGACACGCAGTCGGTCGACACGCTGGCTGCTGTCGAGGGGAGCGCCGAAGTCAGAAAGGGCGGCGAGCAATTGCATGGCATCGGCTTCTTCGACGTCCACACTGGCTGCCTGGCGGCGATCTGCCACGGCGTTCTCCTTCAATAGGTTGCCCGCGACCGCGAAGAGATAGGCTTCCGGGTTGCGGATTGTGTCCGGGTCGTTGACTCGGAGCATCCGCAGATACACCTCCTGCGCGAGGTCGGCAGCGTCAGCCTTGGTCCGCAGGCGTCGAAAGAAGAAAGCCTGCAACGCATTTCGGTGCCGCGTAAACAGCCTTTCGATGAGCGCCATGCTGGGCTCAGTCATGCCGGGGTAGCGTCCTGCGAAGTGCTTGCACGTCTACTCACTATGAGCCCGCGGCACCCAATTCGGGTACCTGATATTTGGCAATCGCATGGCCCTTGCCGATTCTGGTACCCGCAGTGGTGTTAGCGGCCTCTTACTTCATTGCACGGAGACGATTTCGCCACAGAGGCACCAAGTCCGTGCGGCTAAGGAGAGGTTATGCAGAGCCGCGTCTTGATTCGGTCGAGCCTGGGGATACTCGCCACCGTTTGGCTCGCCGCTTGCGGGGGTGGTGGCGGGGATTCTGGCAGTAACGCTGCGCCTGCACCGACGGTCACATTGACGTCGAGTGCCTCGTCGATCGTTTCCGGCTCATCGCTCACGCTGGCCTGGTCCTCTGCGAACGCAACATCATGCACCGCGTCCGGCGGATGGTCCGGCACGAAGGCAAGGTCCGGATCGGAATCGGTCGGTCCTCTGAGTGCCGACGCCTCGTACACGTTAATTTGTGCGGGCGCGGGCGGTTCTGCAAGTGACACTGCGTCGGTCAGCGTAATCGCGTCGCTGGATCTGCTGCACATTGCCTCCGGGAATCCGCCGAATGGCACTGTCGGGGTCTATTACAACCACGGCAACGGCAGAGCCTGCTTTTACTTAAGTGGTATTTGTCGGCCGTGTTCCGTGGGCGGTGGGAATAGACATTGTCCGGGCAGCTGGGTGTATCAAGGCAGTTTCCGCTTCGGTGCCGCGGGAGGAGTGCCGCCCTACGCATGGGCCGCAACGGGGGTGCCGCCGGGTCTGAGTGTTTCCGCCGCCGGTACGTTCTTATTCAGTGAGTCCTGTTGTCGTCCGCAAACAGCGGGGACTTACACGGTCGTCGTCACTGTGACAGATTCGGCTTCACCGGCCGGCCAGGCGAGTGCGACCTACCAGATTGTCATCAGCCCCGCGGCGGCTGCATTCAAGGCGACCGGCAGCATGGCAACGGTGCGTCGTCAGCACACGGCAACGCTGCTCCGCAATGGCAACGTGCTTGTCGCTGGTGGGCACTCCGTCGAAACAGGCCGCGTCACTGCGACAGCCGAGTTGTTTAATCCAGGCAGCGGGACCTTTGCGCCGACCGGCAGCATGACGTTTGCGCGCTTTGGGCACACGGCGACGTTGCTCAACAATGGGAAAGTGCTGTTGACAGGCGGAATGGACGCCAACGAGCGGTCCGCATCCGCCGAACTGTTTGATCCCGCCAACGGCACGTTCACGCCGACCGGCAGCATGGGATCGGTGCGCTTCGCACATCGAGCCACATTGCTCAGTGACGGGACGGTTCTCGTAACGGGTGGAAACGACGCCGAATTTCATCCAGTCGCGAGCGCGGAACTGTTCAATCCGGCGCAGGGAACATTCACACCGACCGGCAGCATGGCAACAACACGGGAACTACACACCGCGACGTTGCTAACTAACGGCGAAGTGCTCCTGACGGGAGGTGCGGGTAGTGGACCTACGTTCCCGACGGCCGAATTGTACAACCCCTCCACCCACACGTTTGCACCGACTGGCAGCATGGCGACGGCACGCGATTCGAATACTGCGACGCTGCTCACCAATGGCAAAGTTCTGGTCACGGGTGGATTCACCGGCACTGTCGCGGCGACCGCGGAGTTGTTTGTTGCCGATCAAGGATCGTTCACATTGACCGGCAACTTGGCAGTGGCACGCGCCTGTCAAACAGCCACGTTGCTCAATGATGGGACCGTTCTCGTGATCGGGGGATATGACGGCCTCGCGAGCGCGGAGTTGTTCGACCCCATCGAGGGAAGATTCACGCCAGCGGGCAGTATGGGAACGGCACGTGATGGGCACACCGCAACGTTGCTCGAAGATGGGACGGTGCTCGTGACGGGCGGAGCGGGCACTGCCACGCTCTCGACGGCTGAGATCTATCAATGATGTGGGTCGCGTGCTCGATCGAGGAGCGTTGGGCTTCCGGCAAGGCGCATCTCGCCGGTACTGCAGGGGAATACAGCCATGACACAAACCTTTCGTCCAGTAGACCGGGAATCCACATGACGCAAATCAATTGTTGCAAGCTCGCCCTGCGTGGCCTGGCCTTCTTCTGTGTTCTGGTGGCGCTGGTTGCAACCACCTTCGCTCCCACGGCGCAGGCGGGCCCGCCCACTGCGAACGACCGTTTGATCGCGGGGTCGGCCCAGGCGGCGGTGGATGAATCGCCCTTCAAGGCCCAGGGCGCGCGGCATGTGCCTGCGAAGCCCCAACACACCTCGATCAAGAAGGGCTTTTCGAAGCGAAACATTCAGCTGAAGTTCGTCGAGGGCTCAGATGTCGAGCTTCAAGGCCAGTCGTTTGTGTCGGCGAGTGTGGACGTGGCCGCCGTTAACGAACTGCTGGCGTCTGTTCCCGAACTTCAGTTGGCCCCGATTTTCACCGGCCCGCCCCGCCAATTGCGCCACGAGAAGACCAGACTAGAAAAACGATCGGGGCGTGATCTGGCAGACCTCTCGCTGTACTTCCACGTGACGTTCAAAACTCGCGCGACAGGCACGTCTTCAGAGAAGCTCATCGACGCGCTCAACGCATTCCCGATCGTGGAGTTCGCGGGGCCCGTGCCCATGCCAGCGCCCCTAACGAGTTTTGATTTGAACAAGTACACGGCGCATGAATTCGCCTCTCCCGACGGCATCGGTGCGACGCAGGTAACTGGTGTGGCGGGTGTCCTCGGCGACCACGTGCGGATCGTCGACATCGAATACAACCGTGATGTGAAGCACCAGGACTTTTCTGCTGTAAAGCGCCACGAGGCGCTCACGCGAATTGTGCCCAATGCGCATTTCAACACTATTAGTTCTTTACCCGACGAGCGGCACGGCGTCGCGAACGCGATCTTCCTCACCACCCTGAATGTCGGCGCTGGCGACGTCATCCTGCTCGAACAGCAGACCCCCGGCCCCAACTACCCGTGCTCAATAGACGACCAGTGTGGCTTGGTCGCAATCGAGTACGACGAGGTCGTGTACGCCGCCATCACTTGGGCGACCGCTTACGGAATCATCGTGGTCGAAGCAGCCGGGAATGGTCACCAGAATCTGGACGCGGCCGAGTACGACGACACCTTCAATACCAGAACAGGTCGTCCCGATTCCGGGGCCATTGTCGTCGGCGCCGGCGCGTCGCCAGCAAACTGCACGGGAAAGTCGGGAAGGCCCGCCCACTCACGGTTGGAATTCTCGAATTACGGCGAGTTTGTCGACTTGCAGGGTTGGGGTGAATGCTCCAGCGCGTCGCCGATCGTTGCAGGTGCGGCTGCCGCGTATTCAAGCGCGACGGAGTCCGCCACCGGCATGCGCCCGACGTCTTGGCATGTACGTCAGGCGCTGATGTCGACCGGAACCGCGCAGGACACCACGTCGCAGAACGCCCTCGAGGGCAACATCGGGCCGTTACCCGACTTGCTGGTGGCGCTGGCCTTAATCGGGGCCGACACCACGTCGCCCACGGTGACCGCACCGATCCAGTCCATCGCGAATGGAAGGGTTGGTTCGACTGTGCCTATCAGGGTGAGTTGGTCTGCTTCGGACGCGAGTGGGATCCAGTCGTACAAACTGTGGCTCAGCACCAACGGAGGGACTGCCGTTCTCGACACAACGCTGTCACCAACCGCGACGTCGCACACTTACCGGCTCACCGTCGGGAACTCGTACCGCTTTCGCGTCCGCGCCTATGACAACGCCGGGAACGCGAGTGCGGCTGCCTACGGCCCGACGTTCACCCCGACCGTGACCGACGATCGTTCCTGCTGCTTCTACGTCGCGCGTGGAGGCAATTGGAAGCGAGAGCTCCAGAGCGAGGCGTACGGCGGCACTGTGACGACGCTGTACGCAGCTGGCTTGGGGTCCGGGGGTTACTTAAGGTTCACGTTCACGGGTCGCGACGCGGCTTACGTGCTCTACGTCCCCGGCGCCGGCCCGCAGATCGTGACCTCGTGGCACTGGCCGACCTCGGGCACGCACTCGATCCGAATCGGCGCGAGTGGTTGGGGCTCGACACACGTCGACGCGATCGTCGTGACCGAGTGAGGAAGCGCATCATGAAATCCAGAATATTGACGTGCTTGACGGCGACACTCACGTTCGCTGCGCTTGGAACGACTTCGGGACGTCCGGCGGCACGCCGCACTACCACTTTCTAGAACCCTGCCTTGTGTCGGGGTTTCTGTCATGGCATCCACGCCGCGCCGCGCGGAGGCGGGCGGCGGTGTCCTACACGCTGGTGCCGCCGGAATCCGTGACAAATCGGGACCATGCAACCGCATCTTTAGTTTGCGCCTGCACGCACACTGAACTGCGGACTTGAATTATGTCGCGTGTAGTCATTGCGCTGATTGACTTTGCCCGAGTTCGAGCGCAAAACAGGCGACATCGGTGCGGGAACACCGGAAGGGGAAACAACATGAACTCTTACTGGGCGCGCAGCTCGGTTTTTTCAACGCTACTGTTAGTCGCATCCGGTACCGCTCAAGCGAACGGCACTGAAACGCTCGGGCCACCCAACATCGCCATTGCGACCGGTACAAACGTCTTCATCAAAGGAACGGGTACGTTCACACAGCCGGGCACGATCGATGTTTCGATTCCGGCTGGAGCGACCATCAAGCAGGTGCTCCTGTATTGGGAAGGCTTCATGATCGCCAATGTGGCGGGCGACAACAGCGTTCTGGTTTCCAACAATGGCGGCGCTACAACTACGCCGGTGATCGGCTCCCTGATCGGCGGACAGACGTTTTTCTTCAATAACGCTCATGCGTCTACCTTTCGGGCCGACATAACGGCTCAGAATCTCGTGGCTGTCGGTTCGACGACCCTCGAGGTTTCGAGCATGGACTTCACGCGTGTCAGTAATGGAGCCGGTGTCATCGTGATCTACGATGCCGGCCTCAACGATGCAGGCATCGTCATTCGCGACGGGTCTGATCTGGCGTTCATCAACTTCGCCGGCAACCTGAAGACCACTGTTCCGCAAACGTTCACGTTCCCGTCATCCAGCAAGGATCGGACCGCCCAGATCAACATGTTCTTCGCGAGCGTGTCCGGTACAGCTTCAACAGGCGGCTTCCGGCCATCGGTGATGAAACTCACCACGAACGGCGCCAACGGAGGCACGACGCTGCTGAACAATCTGCTCGACAGCAATGACGGCGAGGAATGGGACTCCTTCTCGATATCAATCGACATCCCCTCCAAGGCGACCTCGCTGACCGTACAGGCGCTTTCCGAGGACAACCTCGGTACCGGCAGGCTGCCGGCGTCATTGGCCTGGCTGGCCGCCGGTTTCGCATTCGAGCCGAAAGACTGCGGCCGGATGACGGGCGGCGGCAGCGTGTTCAGGATCGACGATGTGCGTGTGACCCGCGGCTTCGAAATCCACTGCGACCTTCGGGAGCCGAACAACATCCAGGTCAATTGGCCGGACAACAAATTCCACATGACGGAGCTGACGTCGGCGGTCTGCACCGACACCGTTGCCGTTCAGGCTCCGCCCCAGTCATCGCCCTTTGATTCGTTCAAGGGGACTGGCACCGGGAGGTATAACAATCAGGCTGGCGCTCGCATCGAGTTTGAATTCGTGGACGCGGGAGAGCCGGGAACGAGCGATACGGCACTGATCAAGGTGTTTGACTCCAACAATACTCTCGTGCTCGACGTGCCGGGCGATCCCAACGTTTCGGGATTCCTCACGTTCGGGAACATGCAGACACACAAGGACAACAAGTGCCTGATACAGTGATGCGGTAGCTGCTGTCTGGCATGAGAAAGGAACGCCGGCCCCGCGCCGGCGTTTCTCTTTTTCAGGGCAGCACTCGATCAGGCGACGGTCGCGCTGTTCGAGCTCGGTCAGGCCTTCTACAGTATGTTACGTTTCGTCCCATCGGTCGCCGCCGAACGACCCCTCCAACCTCAGCCATGCGGTGCGCTATATGACCGGAAGATTTGCCTTTGCGATGTTGCCGGCACTGCTGCTCGCGGCCTCGGCATTCGCCGCTCCGCAGGAGGTGCGCTACACATTCGTCACGGCTGGAAAGCGCGAAGGTGGCCAGGTTGTCAAGACCGACGGCGCGCGCGTCAGCGTCGATTACGAATTTAACGATCGTGGCCGCGGTCCCAGGCTGCGCGAGGAGTTCACCCTCGATCCGACCGGCCTGGTGCGCAGCTACAAGGTTACCGGGCGCGCGTACATGGGCAGTCCGGTGATCGAAAACTTCGGCGTTTCGAAGGGGCAGGCAAGCTGGTCGACGGCGGGCGACAAGGGCCAGCAGCGCATCGAAGGCACGTACGTCTATATCCCGGTCAACGGCACGCCGGCCTTTGACGCGGTGATCACGCGCCAGCTCCTCGCGTCGTCTGGCGGAGGGCTCACCGCGCTGCCGGGCGGCACGCTTGGCGTGCAGAAGGTGGAAACACTGACGCTCGAGGATATCGGCGGCAAGATCGACGTGACCCTCTACGCACTGACCGGGATCGGCTTCCAGCCCTACTACGTGTGGCTGGATTCGGAGCAGCAATTCTTCGGCGAGCACTACGGATGGTCCGCTATCGTTCGCGAAGGCTGGGAAGCGTCCGAGAAAAAACTCGGAGATGCCCAGGACCGTGCGGGCTTCGCGATGCTCGAGCAACTGGCCACCAGGCTCACACGCCATCCCAAGGGCCTGGTGGCGATTCGAAACGTGCGCGTGTTCGATTCCCTCACCGGCCAGACCAGCGCGCCATCGACGGTCTACGTGTTCCGCGACCGGATCGCGAACATTGATCCGACGAACGCCGCAACTGAAGATGGCGCAGAAGTGATCGATGGTGCCGGCCATACCCTGCTCCCGGGCCTCGTCGACATGCACGATCACGAGAACCCGTGGGGTGCGGTGCTGCAGATTGCCGGCGGCGTGACCGCGATCCGCGACCTGGCGAACGACAACCGGCAGTTGCAGGATCTTCAGGATCGCATCCTCGCCGGCAAGGTCATCGGGCCGCGAATGTGGAAGGCCGGCTTCATCGACGGCAAGAGTCCGTTCTCCGCGCCGACTGGCAACGTGATCAGCAGCCTGGAAGAGGGCCTACGCCTGATCGAATGGTACGCGCACCGCGACTTCGTGCAGATCAAGCTCTACAGCTCGCTGGATCCGCAGTGGGTCGCGCCGCTCACCGAGGCGGCTCACAAGCACGGAATGCGCGTAAGCGGCCACATCCCTGCTTTCATGACTGCCGAGCAGGCCGTGCGCGCGGGCTACGACGAGATTCAGCACTTGAACATGCTGTACCTGAATTTCTTCGCCGGCCCGAAAGACGACACGCGCACGCCGCTGCGCTTCACGCTCGTCGGCGAGAAGGCGGCCACGCTCGATCTCGATTCCGTAGCGGTACGCGATTTCATCGCGCTCCTCAAGGAACGCGGCACCGTCGTCGATCCGACGGTGACGGCGTTCGAGGGCATGTATGCGAGCCGGGCAGGCGAGTTCCAGCCGCCCTTTGCGATGGTTGCCGACCACATGCCGATAGCAATCCAGCGCGCCTTGAAGGCCGGTGTGCTCGACATCACGGCGAGCAACGAAAAGCAATACGCCGCGGCCATGCCTGCGATGCTCAGGCTGATCGGCAAGCTGCACGAGGCGGGAATACCTCTGGTTGCTGGCACGGACGACATCGCCGGCTTCACATTGCATCGGGAAATGGAGTTGTACGTCAAAGCCGGTATCCCGGCGCCGCGCGTGCTGCAGATCGCAACCATAGACGCAATACGCCTGCTCGAGGCCGACCAGGAGCTCGGCTCGGTGACGCGCGGGAAGCTCGCGGACCTGGTGATGGTGCAGGGCGATCCGTCGGCGAATATTTCCGACATCCGCAAAGTGCGGCTCGTGATGAAGGGCGGTGCCATCTACGACCCATCCGCGCTCTACCAGGCGGTGGGCGTCAAGCCGTTCGTGAACTGACCGCCCGGCTCGGAAGGGCCGGGCGGTCGTCCGCCGCGAGTCGCCCCCGTTACTTCTCGACGATGTCGCCCTTCATGGGTCCGAGCACCGCCAACAACTCGCTCTTTTCCTGCTCCGGAACGGCGAATTTGTCGAGGGCCTTCACCAAGTCTTCGACGAGAGCGTCGAATGCTGGCCCGTCGATTCCCATGCCCGCGTGGGCGGTCTTCATGTCGCGTCCCGTGTACTGTTGGGGTCCGCCGCTGGCCTGTCCGATCTGATTCACCAGGTGCCCCTTGAGCCTGTCGAGATTGGCATTCGCGAAGTACTTGTTGATTCGAGTATCGGCGCCCACGTTTGCGACAAACTCGTCTACCACCGCCTTGATGGCTGCTTCACCACCGAGTCGTTCGTAAAGCGACTTCTGTGGTGCAGCGGTCATGGACGGGGCTGGTGCCTCGGATTGCGCGGCCGGCGAGGGCGGTGTCGCGTCCTTGTTCCCACTACAACTGATGATCACCGCCATCCCCATTGCCAACAATATGGCCACGAAGTAGTTCTTCATTTCCTGCTCCCCATAGCGGTTACGGTGAGAAAATCATTATGTCACTGTTCAATTGGGCCAGGCAGACCCAGACAGGGCGCACGGCGGGGCGCGACTCTCGCTGCGCGAGCTATGTTCGAGGGGTCTTGACCGGCTCCTGAGCCGCGCACATGCCGCCGATTATTTGCCAGCCGTCGCCGGCCTTCATCCAGGTGTGCGTGAATTTCCGCCAAATGCCTGATCCGCTCGTGGTGCCGTCACCGTAGTCGTACATATACTCGGCTGCATAGTGCACGATGACAACCCGACGAAATCTTCGTGCCACAGTTTCTTGTAGGAATCGACATCGCCTGCCTTCACGAACTGCCAGTACGCTTCCTCAAGATTCCATACCGTCTCTTCATCGCCTGTCAGCTCGGTTGCTGTCGCAATGTAGGACAGGAAACTCGCGGCGATTGCCAATAGAGCGCTCAATCGCATGACGATCCGGCGCAGCAACGCTCCGGAGTGCATTTCATCGTCACTTCGTCTGATAGCCTGCCGTTACTTCCTTCTTATGCGCTGCGAAGGCGGCGAGGACTTCGCCCTTCTCACGCGCAGGCACTTTAGCGAAGTCGAGGCTGCGCCCAAGCTCGGCCGCTACCTCGTCGAATTCTGCGGGCGAGATCTTGAGGTCACGATGCGCTTCCTCAAGGCCCAAATGCGTTTGACCCGGCTTTGTCGGGGAGAATTTGAACGGTCCGCCCGTGATCTCCGAGACCCACAGGGTCCGCATGAACTTGAGGCCCGGCAACCTGCCCAGGTTCTTCGTGTGCCATGCCCTGAGGGCTGGATTCTGCGATGTTTTTCCGACGATCGGGTTCTGCACGACCGCGTCGCTAAAGTGGTCAACGACCGCGGCGATGGCGAAAACGCCACCGAGCCTTTCATAGAGACTCTTCTCGGCCTCCGGAGCGGCTTGCAGTGGCGCCGCCAGGGCCACTGTGAATAGGGATAGGACTGCGATCAATAACTTCTTCATAAAGGCCCCTCGATACTAACTGTCGCGCCGCAAGTGCGACGCGCGAAGAAGGATGCGTGTAAGGCGAGGGCAGGTCTGTTCGCCAGCGCACGAAAGCGGCCATATGTGCTATACCGCACAGACGGGTATGGACCCGTTGGCGCAGGTTCCTGCTGAGTTCTGTGTGCCATTGGGATCGATCGTGTATCTTGTAGTTCGACGTGTCTGACCAATCCCACCCTCCTGACTCGCAAGGCGCGATCGCCGAACCGCCGTTGCGCAAGTTGATTACGCCGTTTGCCCGTGCCGATGATCGCCGGGCCTGGTTCCAGTTGGTGACTACGGGCCTGCTGTTCATCGCGGGTTGGAGCGTCATGGCTCTTGGCGTGCGGCTGGGGTGGAACTACGGCCTATTGCTGCTGCTAGCGCTACCGGTATCAGGAGTGTTCGTTCGGCTGTTCATCCTTCAGCACGACTGTGGTCATGGCTCATTCTTCACGAGCCAGCGCCTGAACGACACAGTCGGGCGCGCGATTGGAGTTGTCACGCTGATGCCGTATTCCTATTGGCGACACACTCACGCCATTCACCATGTGTCGTCCGGCAATCTGGACCGTCCTGGGATCGGCGGCATCGTCACTCTGAGCGTGAGCGAGTATGAAGCGGCAAGCTGGTGGCGGCGCCTGGGCTATCGCTTCTACCGCAGCATGCCCGTGCTGCTTGGCCTCGGTCCGTTGTTCCAGTTCGTCCTTAAACATCGTTTGCCGCTCGACCTCCCGCGTTCCCGCAAGAAGGAATGGGCCAGCATTTGGGTCAACAATGCCGTGCTTGCGCTGGCCGTCACGCTTCTATCGTTGGCGCTCGGCTGGCAAGTGGTGCTGCTGGTGCATCTGCCGGTGATGCTCCTTTCGGGAGCAGCGGGGGTCTGGCTCTTTTACGTGCAACACCAGTTTGAGAGCGCTTACTGGGCGAGGAGTGGTGCCTGGAACTTCGAGCGTTCGGCTGTTGAGGGTAGCTCCTACTACGATCTGCCCGCGATCCTGCACTGGTTCAGTGCCAACATCGGCTACCACCACTTGCACCACATGGCGACGCGGGTCCCGAACTATCGGCTCCGCGAGTGCTTCGATTCGCATCCGCGCCTGCAACAGGCGAAGCGGTTGACGCTCCGGACCAGCTTGCGCTCGGCGAGGCTCCGGCTCTGGGACGCGCGGGCCCAGCGCATGGTGCCGTTCTCAGCAATCGGCGCGAAGCTTTACGATGGTGCCGGGGCCTGACTGGGGCTACGCGAGAAAAAAACCCAGCAAACAGACCCCACGCTGGCTCGTTACATGCTGCCTGCGCCCTGCGATCGCGGGCACAATCGCAATGCTGCCGTGGTCGGGTGCGGTTGCCCAGGAAGGTGAGGCCAATTCGGCGCCGGTTGGCGCGTCCGCGGCGTTGGAGTGGATCCGCACTCTGCCCGTGCCGATTGAACCAGCGTTTCCGCTGGCCGACGCCAGTGAGCTCTGCCGTGACAAGCCGCAAGGTCCAGCCTGGATCGATCGCATGCAGTCAGCGCTGTACAGATCCATATGTTCCAGCGCCGTCCGGTTCGACGGCTTTTTCGGCAGCGCCCGCTTTGACGATGAGTACCAGGCGACTCACGGCAGTCTCTCCCTGGGTGCCTGGTGGGATGAGCGCGATCACTGGGATCCGAGCGTACGGTTCCGGGTACAGATGCAGCTGCCCCAGATGCGTGACCGCCTGAATGCGTTCGTCGGCAAGGTCGATCCCGACGAATACGTGACCGAGCAGCGAGACGACTTTGACACGTTGCCACGGCAGTTCGGCCGTGAGGTCGACGACGAGGTGCTCTTTGGTCTTGGATACAGTCAGCCTGGTCGGCGCGGCGGGCGCTTTGACACCAGCGTCGGTACCCAGCTCGATTCCCCTGAGGACATGTACGCCAAGGGGACCTTCCGCATCGCCGTGCCGATGTTGGAGCGCAACCTGCTGCGTCTGCGCGAAACCATTTTCTGGGAGGACAGTGAAGGCTTCGGCGCAACGACGCGCTTCGACCTGGAGCGGCTCTTCACTGACGATGTGCTTGTGCGTTGGACCGGCTCAGGCACCTTTGCCCAGGAGACGGAAGGAGTCCGCTGGTTCTCGCAGTTGACGCTGTATCAGAACCTGCGTAACGGACGCGCCCTTTCCTACCAGGTGGGGATCACCGGGGAGTCGGACAGCGAGGTTCCTGTCACCGACTATGGATTGCGGCTTATCTACAGGCGCACCATCTTTGATCGGGACTGGTTGTTCCTTGAACTGCGTTCAAGCCTTGCGTGGCCGCGAGAAACTTTGCTCGAGCAACGCGAGTCTGTATGGGGGGCAGGCGCAGCTCTGGAGATGATGTTCGGCGAGCGCAGGAAGCGATGATCAAACTCCACAAAGAAAACCCCGGCGCATTGCGCCGGGGTTTGTCGTTGGTGTCAGAGTGAGACTGAGATCAGGCCGCGCGGCGACGTCCCAGTAGCAGGACGCCGAGCCCGAGCATGAGCTCGAGCAGGCCGGTCGCGCCGCCACCGCCGCCACCACCACCGCCGCCGCCCTGGGCACGTGTCGTTGTGGTGAACGTCGCGGCGACTCCACCGATCGTCAGTGTTGTGGTCTTGGACGTGGAGAATTGAGCGGAGGCCCGCTGCCCGACGCACACGGTGTCGCCATTGTTGATCATGCCGGGGGCTTGCGTATCCGCGCCGGTGCAGCCGATCGAGTACGCACCCGAAATGACGCTGATGTGCGCCGGAGCTTCAAGGCCCGTGATCGTCACGGTATTGGAGACGACCACTTCCTCGGGGTCCAGGCCCGTCTGGGAAGTAAAGGCGAACGGATTCGGCTCGGTGTCGCAAGTCCGGCGCGTGAATTGCACGTCGACCGGTGCCTGGCCGGTGACGGTCACTGCAAACTCATGCGCCGCACAGTCGCTGATGCCGTTTGGAATCGTAATCAGGTACTCGTTGTTCAGGCGCGTCGAAATCGTGGCATAGGCGTCAGCAATCTCGCCTGGATCCGGTGCAGGAAAGTATTCACCACCTGTCTGAAAGCCAAGGTCACTCAACAACGCCTCGGCCCCGGGTTGGTTCAGGTCGCCGACGCCGATGGTGAAGATCGGTATGCTGTTCGCGTTTGCAAGCGCAATCGAGTCGCTTGCTTCGATCTCGGAACTGTTGTCGGCACCGTCCGAAACCAGGATGATCGCCTTGGGTCCCTCCGGAAGGGCGGCTGGCGGATTGAGCATGTGATTCAGCGCAACTTCGAGCGCATCCAGCAAGTTGGTGCCGTTGCCCGGGTAGTCTGACCGCACGGCATCCACCAGCTCCTGATTGCCGGCAACCGTGTCGATTTCGGTGAACGGCGCGACAACCGATGCGCCCAGCGGATTGTCGAAATTGAACTTGACCACGGCGGCGTAGTCGCCATCGTTCATTGCATCGATGAAGTCGATGACGGCGTCCTGCATTTGACTGCGGTGTTCTTCGACGACGCTCTGGCTATAGTCCATGACAAAGACGACCGAAACCTTCTGGTTCGGATCCTGGGAGGGCGGCAGCGTAACGTCCGAACCCTGGATGACGACCGGCACGCCATCGATCGTGATCGCGAAGTCGGCCGCGCCGAGACCGGCTACCGGGACACCCGCACTGGTGACGGTGATATAGGCCTGGATCGGATCGCTTGCCGGCCTTGCCTCCAGGCGAAGTTCGACCTCGGCCAAGGCGGCGCCCGCGAACGTCGAAGCAAGCAAGAAACCAAGTACCGGCAGGCCGGCAAACCCAGAAATTCGGGCCGCAGCGCGTCGGAAATACGACATCGTGATTATTCCTGTAGAAATACCCCTAGGCAGCCATTCTAACCGCTGGACTTCCTTACATATTAAAGAGCCCGGGATTTCGTGAAGTGAATCACAGGACTGGACCCTTTGGCCCCGATTCTGGCGAGGAGTGACGTCCGAAGTAGGTTCGCACCGACAGACCATGCTCCCACGACCGCCGCACGATCGCCTTGCTAACGGCGGGTTCCTGGCGATTTGGAGGCAACATGGCGGCGTCGCCGGCGGTCGCTAAACTGAAGAAGGGACTACTGACAGGACTCTTCGCGGACGGCGAATCCGCCGAGCGCGCCTACCAGGCCTGTGTCGATCGCGGCTACGAAATCGGCCAGCTAAACGTCATCGTTTCCGAAGGCACGAGACAGCGCCTGCTGGCCAGTGCAGACGAGCGCAAGACCGAAATGGCTGAACGGAAAGCAGAGGGCGGAGAACTCGGCGGCCCGGCCGGCGGAAGGATCGGGATTCTGCTGACGATCTTGGCGGCGGTTGGCGCGGCTGTGGCCCTGCCAGCCTTCGGCTTCATCGCGGGTCCGGTCGCCGTCGCGTTAACGGCGGCCGGCGCCGCGGGTGCGACGGCAGGACTCATCGGCGTGCTCGGCGATTGGGGTGTCCCGGAGGATCGGATTCGCGGCTATGAATCCGCGATCAAGAAAGGCGCCATTCTCATCATGGTCGCGGCGCGCTCGGATGAAGATGCGCGTCAGGTCGCAGACGCCTGGAAGAAACTCGGCGGACGCGACATCCATTACGGGTAGTATCGGCCTGGACAATGCTGCCGACACTCGCCGACTTCCGGCAGGCGCGTGCCCGCCTGAATGGTATTGCGCTCAGGACGCCGCTCGTGCGTCTCAACGTGCACGATGCACCCGCCGAGATCTGGCTCAAGCTCGAGAATCTGCAGCCGATCGGATCCTTCAAGATTCGCGGCGCCGCTAACGCGATGGCGAATATTTCGCCGCAGCAGCTCTCGCGGGGCGTACTGACCGCTTCGGCAGGCAACATGGCACAAGGCGTTGCCTGGTGTGCGCGTGAGCGTCGCATCCCCTGCACGATAATCGCTCCAGACACTGCGCCGCTTGCCAAGCTCGCCGCGATCGAGCGGCTCGGCGGTCGGGTCATCAAAGCGCCTTTCGAACGTTGGTGGCAGACGTTTCAGGACCGCGCGTATCCGGGCGTCGACGGAACTTTCATCCACGCGTTCGACGATCCCCATGTCATGGCGGGCAATGGCACCATCGGACTCGAGATCGTGGAGGACCTGCCGGACGTCGAGGCGGTTGTCATTCCCTGGGGTGGCGGCGGACTTGCGAGCGGCATCGGAGCCGCGATCCGTGCGGTCGCTCCGGCCTGCCGCGTGTACACCGCGGAAGCCGATACGGGCGCACCGCTCGCCGCTTCTCTTGCATCTGGCGCACCCTGTGTGGTCGATTACCGCGCATCATTTGTGGATGGGATCGGGAGCAGGACCGTATTTCCACGGATGCTGGAACGGGCACGTGCGGTGGTGGACAGCGCGCTTGTCTCTACGCTCGGGGAAATCAGTGCCGCGCTGAAATTGATGGTAGAACGCAACCACATCATTGCCGAGGGAGCCGGAGCAGCGAGCGTCGCGGCCGCGCTCTCGGGCCGTGCGGGAAGCGGAAAGGTCGTTTGCGTTGTGTCAGGCGGAAACATCGACGTCGACAAGTTGACGAGCATCCTGAATGGTGTCGTTCCGGGGTAACCCGTCGACTCTTGGAGGTGCTGAATTGAACTACAAGACGATCCGTGCCTGGCCGGCCGCGGCGCTCGCTGCGGCCCTCGTCGCCTGTGCGACCAATCCGGTGACCGGCGAGAAGGAGTTGATGCTCGTAGGCGAGGGAACCGAACTCTCGATCGGCCAGAAGAACTACGCGCCGATGCGCCAGGCCGAGGGTGGCGACTACGCAATGGATCTGGGACTGACGAGCTACGTGCAGCGAGTCGGGAATCGCCTGGCAGCCGTGAGCGATCGCAAGCTGCCGTATGAATTCGTGGTACTGAACAACACGATTCCGAATGCCTGGGCGCTGCCGGGCGGCAAGATCGCGGTCAATCGCGGCCTGCTGATGCAGCTGAAATCAGAATCCGAGCTGGCTGCCGTGCTGGGTCATGAGATCGTACATGCGGCGGCTCGGCACTCGGCGCAGCAAATGAGCCGCGGCATGCTGTTGCAGGGCGGTCTGCTGGCTGCGCAGGTGGCAGGCAGCGACAGCGACTACGGCAACCTCTACATGGCGGGCGCCGGCCTGGCGGCGCAGCTCGCGTTGCAGCGCTATGGGCGGGAAGCCGAACTGGAAGCCGACAAATACGGCATCGAGTACATGAACAAGGCGGGATACGACGCGCAGGGCGCGGTGTCGCTGCAGGAAATGTTCGTGCGGATGAGCGAAAAGAAGGACAGCGGCTGGCTCGCAGGACTCTTCGTAAGCCACCCGCCGTCGCAGGAGCGGGTCGACGCAAACCGGAGGCACGCGGCCAAGTTTCCGGCGGGCGGGGAGATGGGAACAGAGGCCTTCGCCGCCGCCATGGCGCAGACGATGAAGGCCAAGCCCGCGTACGATGCCTACGAGGAAGGCCGCAAGGCGCTCAAGGAAAAGCAGCCCGACGCCGCGCTCGCGAAGGCTGGGCAGGCGATCAAGTTGCTGCCGGGTGAGGGTCACTTCCACGCACTGAAGGGCGATGCCTACCTGCTCCAGAAGCAGCTGCCGGCGGCAACACAGGCGTATACCGACGCTATCGCTCGCAATGACGGGTTCTTCTACTACCACCTGCAGCGGGGACTGATCGCGGAACGGCAGAAGCAGGACGAGAATGCGCGCCACGATCTCGAAACCAGCGTGAAACTCCTTCCGACCGGTGCCGCTTACTACGCGCTTGGCAACATCGCGTCCCGTGCGCGCGACCTCGATGCGGCCAGGCAGTACTATGCGGCGGCCTCAAGCGACGAGGGCCAGATCGGCCAGGCCGCCAGCCTCGAATTGATGCGGCTCGAGCTTCCTCAGAATCCGGGGAAATACATACGTACTCAGGCTGCGCTCGATTCGAGCGGCATGCTTGTCGTCGCCATTGGAAACCCGACGCGGGTCGCTGTGACGGGAGTTGCGGTCGCGGTCCAGTACGCCGATGCAGAGGGCCGTCTGCGCGAGGTGCGGCGAAACTTCAACGGCACACTCGCGGCAGGTCAGCAGACTCAGGTCGCAACAGGCCTTGGCCCGTTCCAGAGCACTGACCAGTTCCGTATCGCGGTGGCATCGGCGCGAATCGCGGAACAATGAATAGCGCCCGTCCGCACGGCGAATGCCGTGCGAACGGGCGCATTCGGGGTCAGCCGCTTAGCGCAGCGACACGACCAGTTCGCCGTCCTCGACGGGTATGCGCTTGCCCGGGTCGCGTTCCATGCGCACGACCTTCTGGACGCCGTCGAGCTCATACGTGACGTCGAATCCCGCCTGTACGGATTCGGTGTCGTAGACCACGACGCAGTTCTCTTCGGTCTTTTCCTGGAGGTTGCCTTCCTGCAGGCGCTTCTGCACCTTGCTGCCCGCGTAGCCACCGGCCGCAGCCCCGGCGACGGTCGCCGCATCGCGTCCGCTGCCGCTGCCAACCTGGCTGCCGAGCACGCCGCCGACTACTGCGCCGATGGCGGTGCCGGCAATGCGCTTCTCATCCTTGACGGGCGCCTGTTCAAGTGTCGTCTGGTCGCCGCAAACCTGTCGTGGCGTGCGGCTCGTCTCGAAAGCCGGTTCCACCGACACGACGGTGGCGTAATCCTGCAGCGGGTTGTAGCCGCTGTTTGCCGCCACGGCGCCTGCGGTCACGATGACGACCGCACCCACGATGATCCCTGCCAATGCTGTGTTATTCACTTTGACTCCTTGAGCGGCCCTATCACGTGCCGCATTGTCGAGTACACGCATACAAATACCGGCCATTGGCCAGGGAAGTTAGCGTGGCCCGTCGCGCAACGGCGACGTGGATTTCGCGCCTACGAATTTGCCGCCGGGCTCAACAGCCAAGCGTATTGCGCAGTCGATGGTGTCGCTGCAGCCGGCGCAGGTATTCGCGCTCGCTTGCGCCCGCCTTGGCTTCGATCAGGCGAAGGAGCTGTGCGCGTTCGCGCCGGCTCCAGCGTCCGCGCCGCGAAAGGGCAAGCACGACCGCCGCCCATTGAGAGAAAACCTGCGCCGCTCCGGGGCGAAGTTTGGCTGCGCCAAGCCATGCGCGCGCCGCTGTTGAGGCCGCGGCCGCACGATCCGCCGTGTCGCGTTGCTGAAAGCGCCGCAACTCGCGCGCGGCCGCGTCGAGTAGCGCGGTCGTTCGCGGCAGGTGCGCCTCGCGCGCAGGATCGAGAGAGAAGAAGAGATGATGCCTTGCCAGCGCCCGCAGGCTGCGAGCCGAGCTGCGATGACCGGGTTTCCGCGCAATTCGTTCGAGCTCACGCGCCGCGAGCCGGCGGCCTTCGCGGGCGCGCGGGCGAAAGCCGAAACGGTGGTAAAACCACCAGGCGCCGGACTCGATGCCTTCGTCATTGCCGTGCCCGAGCTGGTACGGCTCGATGCTGAAGCGGTCGCAACCGAACAAATGATGCGTCATGGCGACGAATCGCGCGAACGCGCGTGCGGCACCGCCGCCGCGAAACGTCTCGAACTGGTTGAACGACAATTCGGCGTGGCGGCCCAGCAGGTCGAGCCCCACATAGCCGATCGGGACGCCGTTCTGGAGCGTCAGGCCGCCGTAGAATGCCGGCAGCAACAGGCGGCGCTCGGGCAGCATGCCGACGAGGGCAAATGCCAGGCCTTGGCCGTCGTCCACGAAGCAGGCGTCGAAAGAATTGGCGAATTGAAATGCCGCCAGATCGCGTTCACGCGTGACCATCGAAATGCGCGCGACCCGGATCAAGGTCCGCGCTTGCGCGGCGCTCAGGGACGAGACTCGCCGCGGCGGCCGCCGCACCTCTTCTCGCAGGTCCGGCCGCGCGCCACGGGGTGGATCCCGCTGCGGATGAACGGGCAGCCGGTCAAAGCGTGCCGTCGTCCGCTCCGGCGTGGAAGGACCGGGATGCAGGACGAAGGGCGGATCGATCCGGTCAAAGAACGCTTCCCGCGTGAACTCGTCACCCGCCATCGCTTCGACCAGACTGATGAAATAGTCGGCGTCCGTCATTCGTCGGGGCCGTAGCCGGTCGAGCACTGCGAGCGTCGGCTTATCGACGCGGCGCAGGAGTTCCGCCTGCGGTAGCGCGAGCAGCTGGGGCAAGGCGTCGAGGATCGCTCGAGCGTGCTCGGGGTCATCGCGCTCGATGGAGAGCGCGCCCGGCCAGGCGCGTGAAATCCACTGTGCGGTCGGCCAGAAGAAGCGATACGGCGTATCGGTCCCCGCGATTCCGCTGCCTGCTAGCGCCGCTCGATGACGCCGCAAGTCCGCACGACGCTGAAATGACTGGAGTATGTTGCGGGCGCGCGCACGCACCTGGAGATCGTCAGGATACGCGTCGAGGAAGCACAGCAATTCGTGCAATCGGCGAACGTGGCCGGCCGTCGACAATCGGGAGCGGGAGAGCGCGGCGAGTAGCGCAAGCTTGCGCGCGCCGAGCCCGGGTCCGTAGCGCCTGCCGATGCGCCCGAGCGATGCCAGCGCGGCAGCCGCAGTCGATCGTCCCACGCCTCGATCCTAGCAGGCCGGCTGCGATAGAGTGGCGGCCCATGCGCGTATCGATCCTTGCCATGACATTGCTCGCCGTCGTCCTCGCAAGCCCGCGGGCGACGCCTGCAGACGATTCAATGGACGCGGCGGCGGCCGGCCGGTTCGCGAAGCTGGCGCTCTCCTGCGTTCATCGCGAATATCCGAACAAGATCTCGCACGTGATGGGCGGCGATGCCGACGTGCAGCCGCCGCGCACGCTGACGCCGGTGTTTTACGGCTGCTACGACTGGCACTCTTCGGTACACGGACACTGGCTGCTTGCGCGCCTTGCGCGCGAGCACCCGAACGCGGAATTTGCGGCGCCTGCGCGGGCCGCCATTGCGGTCAGCCTGACCGAAGAAAAAGTCGCCATAGAAGTTGAATACCTGCGGGATTCCGGCCGCACATCATTCGAGCGGCCGTATGGCCTTGTCTGGCTGCTTCAGCTTTCTGCGGAGCTGAGGAGCTGGAACGACGCCGATGCTCGCCATTGGGCGACCGTGCTGCGGCCGCTCGAAATCGAGGCCGCAAACCGCGTTCGCGCCTGGCTGCCGAAACTTCACTACCCCATCCGCGTCGGTGAGCATTCGCAGACCGCGTTTGCGTTCGGGCTGATCCGGGACTGGTCAATGATCGCAGGCGAAGATTCGATGCGCGAACTCATCGACGAGCGAAGCAGGAACTACTACCAGGCGGACGTCGCATGCCCGCTCGCCTACGAACCTTCCGGAGAGGATTTCCTGTCGCCTTGCCTCGCCGAGGCGGACCTCATGCGTCGCGTGCTCAGTCCGGAGGAATTCGCGGGCTGGCTTACCCGATTCCTGCCGGGCATTCCGCGCGACACTACCGGCAATTGGCTGGAGCCGGGCATCGTGACGGACCGCGCGGATCCGAAGCTCGCGCACATCGACGGGCTCAACCTGAGCCGCGCCTGGATGCTGCGCGGCATCGCATCGGGACTTCCATGCGGCGACTCCCGCCGTGCGACGCTTGAAGCGGCAGCGGTGCGTCATGCTGGCGCGGCCTTGCCCGCCGTGACAGGCGAGCATTACGAAGGCGGGCACTGGCTTGGCAGCTTTGCCGTCTATTTGCTGGCAGGGTCTGGCCGCGGCGGGGACTGAAGGTAATCGACGGCGAGGCCGAGAAGGGAGCGCAGCGCTCCGGGCAATGCCGCCTCGTCGACATAGAAGAGGTCGGAGTGGTTGTCAGGCGCAATCGCCGGATCCTTGCCGGCCGGCGTCACGCCGACCCAGTAATACACGCTCGGCACCATCCGGGCGATGTAGGCGAAGTCCTCGGCCACCGTCAGGAGCCGGCTCGTCGTAACCGCTCCGTCACCGAGTGTCCGCTTGAGCGAGCGCGTCGCCCAATCGGTGAGTGCGGGGTCATTGACCAGCGGCGGATTCGGCGCCGGCATCAGCTCGAGCGTCGCGGTCGCGCCGCTCGCCTCGGCGACATTTGTCGCCATTCGACCCATGCGCTCTATGACGTCAGCGCGCGACGCCTCGCTGAACGTGCGAATCGTGCCAAGCATCTCCACCGAATCCGGGATGATGTTGTGCCGCACGCCACCATTGATCGCACCGACCGTGACGACGGCGGGCAGGTCCGTGATGTCCGTCTGCCGGCTGACGATCGACTGCAGCGCGCCCACAATCTCTGCCGACACCACGATCGGATCGATGCCCTTCCACGGGCGTGAACCGTGGCTCTGCCGGCCGGTCACGACGATCTTGAAGAAGTCGGAACCTGCCATCAGCGGTCCGGCACGCAACATGACCTGACCGGAATTCAGCATCGAACCGACGTGCAGGGCGAACGCGGCTTCAGGCTTCTCAATGTCGAGCAGTCCTTCGTCAAGCATGAGCGGGGCCCCACCACGCTCGCCTTCGGGCACGCCTTCCTCGGCTGGCTGGAATACGAGCAACACTTTGCCAGGCAGACGGTCACGCAGTCGTACCAGGATCTCCGCGACGCCCATCAGTATCGCCGTGTGGGCATCATGTCCGCAGGCATGCATGACGCCAACGGGGCGGCCGCGAAACTCTCCGGTCGCCGCAGAACGAAACGGGACATCGGTCTTCTCGGTTACCGGCAGGGCATCCATGTCCGCGCGGAGGAGAATCGTGGGTCCCGGCAGTTTGCCTTCGATGACGGCGACGACGCCGGTGTGCGCCATGCCGGTCCGGACCTCGAGACCGAGGGAACGCAGGTGTTCCGCAACTTTCTTCGAAGTGCGGAACTCACGGTTCGCGAGCTCCGGATAGCGGTGAAAGTCCCGGCGCCACTCGATGACTCGCGGTTCAATTGCGGCCGCCGCTGCATCGAGTTCCGCCGCGGAGATTTCGGCCTGGGCGATTGCAGCCCGGCATGTCAGCACGAGTACCAGGAATATCGCCGCTTTCATCGATTTCTCCGCAGATTCGCGCGAGTCTATCGCAGCCATGGCACCCGGCTCGCCGGCGGCAAGCAGGTTGAGCCGGAAGGCCAGCCTGCGGTATCATCCGCGCCGGCCGGGGGCTGGGCGTCAGCCACCGCGGTCCGGGCAGCGAGGCCCGGTCGTGGTCCTCCGGGACCGAATGGTCGATCGGAAGGCCCCCTCGCGGGGCTTTTTTGTTTTCGGTCGGTTCGAAGGAAATGGGCCTCGTGCCCATTTTTTTTTCCGGGGCGGTTGAGGACCGGATGAAGGAGAAATTGCTCGTCTTGCTGAAGCCGGTTGTCGCCGGGCTCGGGTACGAGCTGATCGAGATCGAATTCGGTTCGTCCGGCGGCAGTTCGCTGGTGCGTGTTTTCATCGATCGCACTGACGGCGGCGGGGTTGGCCTCGACGACTGCGAGCGTGCAAGCCGTTCGATCGGCGCCGTGCTCGATGCCGAGGATCCGGTGGGGCATGAGTACCAGCTCGAGGTCTCGTCACCGGGATTCGACCGGCCGCTCAGGACCGCGGCGCATTTTGCGCGGTTTGCCGGGAACGAGGCCAGGATCGAATTGGCGGCGCCGATCGATGGCCGCCGCAGGTTCAGGGGCCGGTTGGGCCAGGTCGAGGAAGGCATGGTAACGATCGAAGTGGACCGGAAAGAGTGGAAGTTGCCGCTCTCCGGAATCAGCAAAGCACGATTGGTGGGCTAATGAGCATGAACAAACAGATCCTGGAAGTCGTCGAGGCTGTCTCCAACGAGAAGAGCGTCGCGCGCGAAATCATATTCGAGGCGCTGGAGGCGGCGCTTGCCTCGGCCACGCGGCGCAAGCATGGCGACGACATCGACGTTCGCGTCGAGATCGACCGGAAAACCGGCGAGTACAAGACTTTCCGCCGCTGGAAGGTCTTCGCCGACGACTCCACGGAACTCGAGTTTACCGAGCGCGAACTGCGCCTGGACGATGCCACGGACGTCAACCCCAAGGCCGAGGTCGGCGGCTTCGTCGAGGTGCCGATGGAATCAGTTGTCTTCGGCCGCATCGCCGCGCAGACCGCCAAGCAGGTCATCGTGCAGAAGGTGCGCGAGGCCGAGCGCGCACAGGTCGTCGACGAATACAAGGATCGCGTCGCAACCCTCGTGTCCGGCATCGTCAAGCGGGTTGACCGGCATGGCGTCTACGTCGACCTCGGAGGCAACGCCGAAGGCTTCGTACCGCGCGAGCATATGATCCCGCGCGAGATGGTGCGGCCCCAGGATCGCCTGAAGGCGCTGCTGCGCGAAGTTCGGTCGGAGGCGCGCGGCCCGCAGCTCTTCCTGTCCCGGACATCGCCGGACTTCCTGATCGAGCTCTTCAAGCTCGAAGTACCCGAGGTCGGCCAGGGATTGATCCAGATTCTCGGCGCGGCGCGGGATCCAGGCGCGCGCGCGAAAATCGCGGTAAAGAGCCTCGATCCGCGAATCGATCCGGTTGGCGCCTGCGTCGGCATGCGCGGCTCGCGCGTGCAGGCGGTCTCGAACGAGATTGCCGGTGAGCGCGTCGACATCATTCCGTGGGTCGAAAACCCGGCACAGTTCGTCATCAACGCAATGCAGCCGGCCGAAGTGACCTCGATCGTCATGGACGAGGACGCGCACTCGATGGACATTGCCGTGACGGAGGACCGGCTGTCGCAGGCAATCGGCCGTGGCGGCCAGAACGTGCGGCTCGCGAGCGAATTGACCGGCTGGCGGCTCAACGTCATGTCCGAACAGCAGGCCGCCGAGCGCAGCGACGAGGAAGCGATCGTGCTCCGCGAAATGTTCAAGTTACAGCTCGACGTCGATGAAGACGTCGCGAGCGTCCTGGTGCAGGAAGGGTTCTCGACGATCGAGGAAGTCGCCTATGTGCCGACTAGCGAATTGCTCGGCATCGAGGAGTTCGACGAGGAGATGGTCGAAGAGCTCCGGAATCGCGCTCGCGACATGCTCCTGACCCAGGCGATTGCGAGCGAGGAGAAAATCGACGAATCCGGTCCCGCCGAGGACTTGCTTGCCATCGAAGGCATGGACAAGGAACTCGCCTACGAGCTTGCGTCGCGCGGCATTCGCACGAGGGATGAGCTCGCGGACCAGTCGACTGACGACCTCGAGTCGGTGCCGGGCCTCGATCCCGAGCGCGCCGGTCAGTTGATCATGGCCGCCCGCGCTCACCTGTTCGAAACCGCGAGTCAGGCCTGAGGCCGGACGGAGGTAGATTCAGATGTCCGACGTCACGGTCGAACAATTCGCCGAAGTATTGAAAGTCACCGTCGACAAGCTGCTGTCGCAGCTCGAGGAAGCGGGCATCCGGTCGCTCGGTCCGAAGGACCGCATCAGCGAAGATGCCAAGCACGAACTCCTGACCCACCTGCGCAAGGCGCACGGCAAGGGCGAAGACGGCGGAGCGCCGCGGAAGATTACGCTCCGGCGCAAAGCGCAGAGCGAGATCAAGGTCGCCGCGCCGATGGGCAAGGCCCGCACCGTCAGCGTGGAGGTTCGCCGTCAGCGCACCTACATCAAGCGCGATGTTCTCGAAGAGCAGGCGCGGGTTGCGCAGGAAGCGCTCGACCAGCAACGCGAAGCCGAAGACGCCGAGAAAGTGGCTGCCGAACAGATGCTTCGTCGCGATGCGGAGCAGCGCGAACAGCAGCGCCGCGAGCGCGAGGAAAGCGAGCGCCGCACGGTCGAGGAGGCCAGCAAGCGCCAGGCCGAGGAGCAGGCCCGACGTGAGGCCGAGCAGAAGGCCCGGGATCAGGCTGAGAAAGAACGACGCCTGCGCGAGGAGAAAGCGCGGAAATCGACCGAGGACGACAAGAACACGCGCTACGGCCGCCAGGAGCTGCACATTGCAGGCGGCTTGTCCGCGCGGCACAAGAAAGGCCGCACGCGCCCCGAAACTCGGCGACGCGCGGCGAACGTCAGCGCGGACCGCAAGCACGGATTCGAGCTTCCGACTCAGCCCATGCAGCACGAAGTGGCGGTCGGGGAAACCATAACCGTCGCCGAGCTCGCCCAGAAGATGGCGGTCAAGTCGAGCGAAGTCATGAAGACGATGCTCAACATGGGCGTCATCGCCACGATCAACCAGCCGGTGGACCAGGACACCGCCGTGCTCGTGATCGAGGAAATGGGCCATGTTGCCAAAGTGCTGAAGGCCGACCAGGTGGAGGAGGCGCTCCAGGCCGGCATGCACGCTTCGGAAGAGGCGTTACCGCGGCCGCCCGTCGTCACCATCATGGGCCACGTCGACCACGGCAAGACGTCGCTGCTCGACTACATCCGCCGCACCAAGGTTGCGGCGGGCGAGGCGGGTGGCATCACGCAGCATATCGGCGCCTATCACGCCGTAACGCCGCGCGGCGTCGTCACCTTCCTCGACACCCCGGGCCATGCAGCGTTTACCGCGATGCGTGCACGCGGCGCGCAGGTGACGGACATCGTCGTGCTGGTCGTCGCGGCCGACGACGGCGTCATGCCGCAGACGAAAGAAGCGATCCAGCATGCCAAAGCGGCGAACGTGCCGCTCGTCGTCGCAGTCAACAAGATCGACAAGCACGGCGCGGACCCGGAAAAGGTGCGTAACGAGCTTTCGCAGGAAGGGATAATTGCCGAGGAGTGGGGCGGCGAGAACATCTTCGTGCCCGTTTCCGCCAAGACCGGCGACGGCATCGACCGATTGCTCGAATCCATCCTGCTGCAGGCGGAAGTGCTCGAGCTCCGGGCCGTGCAGGACGCGCCGGCGGTCGGCGTCGTCCTCGAGGCAAGCGTCGAGCGGGGCCGTGGTGCGGTCGCAACCGTGCTGGTCAAGCGCGGGACGCTCAGGGTCGGCGACTCCGTCGTTGCCGGCGAGCAATTCGGGCGCGTGCGCGCGCTCTTCGACGAGCTTGGCAAGGAAATCGACTCCGCCGGTCCTTCGATTCCGGCTCAGATGCTCGGCCTGTCGAGCCCGCCCAATGCGGGCGACGAGTTGCTCGTCGTCGATAGTGAGCGCAAGGCGCGCGAAGTGGCGCTCTATCGCCAGGGCAAGTTCCGCGACGTCCGCCTGGCGCGCCAGGCCGGCCAGAAATCCGAGGACGCATTCGCGCAGCTGGGCGAGGATTCCAAGGGCACGGTGAACCTGCTCATCAAGGCCGACGTGCAGGGCTCGGCAGAAGCACTGCGTGAAGCGCTGACCAAGCTTTCGACCGGCGAGGTCTCGGTCAAGGTGATCTCGAGCGGTGTCGGCGGACTCACCGAGTCCGACGTCATGCTGGCCGCTGCTTCCAAGGCACAGATTGTCGCTTTCAACATCCGGGCAGATGCCGCCGCTCGCGACGCGATGCGAGACCAGAACGTCGAAGTCCGGTATTACAGCGTGATTTACGAGGCGATCGACGACATTCGCGCAGCCCTGACCGGGATGCTCGCGCCGGAGGTCAAGGAACAGATCGTTGGCCTCGCGGAAGTGCGCGAAGTTTTCCGCTCGAGCAAGTTCGGCACCGTTGCCGGCTGCCTCGTAGTCGATGGTTACGTGCGGCGGAACAACCCGATTCGCGTGCTGCGCGACAATGTCGTGGTCTTCCAGGGAGAGCTCGAGTCCCTCAAGCGGTTCAAGGACGACGCGTCCGAGGTCCGTGCCGGAACCGAATGCGGCATTGGCGTCAAGGGCTACAACGACGTGAAGGTCAAGGACCAGATCGAGTGCTTCGAGCGAGTCGTGGTCGCCCGGCAGCTCGGAACGTGAGGCGAGAGCCATGCCGCGCGAATACCCGAGGGCCCGGCGCGTCGAGGAGCAGCTCATGCGGCTCCTCTCCGAACTCATCCGCCGCGAAGTCAAGGATCCGCGGGTCGGCCTGATCACGATTACATCGGTGGAAGTGTCGAGGGACCTGACACACGCCAATGTCTACTTCACGCCATTCGCCGGCGCCGGCGATGCTGCGGCCGCGCTCGAGGCACTCCGTCATGCCTCCGGATTCCTGCGTCACCACGTGCGTAGTCAGATGCGGCTCCGCATGGCTCCCGAGATCGTGTTTCACATCGACGACTCGATAGAGCGGGGCGCGCGCCTGTCGGCGCTCATTGCTGACGCCGTCGACGACGATCGCCAGCGTCACGTCGAGCCTGAGCCGGATCCGGAATGACCGCGGCCCCCGCGGCCCGCACCCAGGCCGGCCCTTGGCGCGACGTGGATGGCATCGTTCTCCTCGACAAGCCCGAGGGCCTGACATCCAATGCGGCCCTTCAACGCGTGCGCCGTTCCTTTCGCGCACGCAAGGCAGGCCACACCGGGAGCCTCGATCCGCTGGCGAGCGGCCTGCTGCCGATCTGCCTCGGTCAGGCCACCAAGGCGAGCGGTCTTCTGCTGGACGCTGACAAGACCTATGGCGTGCGCGTCGTGTTCGGCGCGCGCACGACGACCGGCGACCGTGAGGGCGAAATTGCCGAAACGGCACCGGTCCCGACGCTCAGCGCGGAATTCCTGCGTGGCGTCACGTCCAGCTTCATCGGGGAGTCGACGCAGGTGCCGCCGATGTATTCGGCTCTCAAGCACCAGGGCGAGCGCCTGTACCGGCTTGCGCGGAAGGGAGTCGAGGTCGAGCGGCCGCCGCGCAGCATTACGATCTGCCGGCTCGACATCCTCGAGATCGGCACGGACTGGGTCACGCTCGAAGTCGTGTGCAGCAAGGGGACTTATGTCCGGAGCCTTGCCGAGGACCTGGCGCGCGGCTGCGGAACGGTTGGGCACGTAGCCAGTCTTCGCCGGTTGGCGCTCGGGCCGTTCACGAGCGCGCAGATGCACACCCTCGACGCCATCGAACAATCGGCTATGACCGGGTGTGGACCCGAATCGATGCTTCTCCCTGCAGATCAGGCACTGACGGCGTATCCTGCCGTGCAGCTCGGGATTGCCGAGCAGGCTGCGGTCCTGCAGGGGCGGACTGTGCCGGCAGTCGGTCCTGGCGCCTCACGCGTACGAATGTACGGGGTTGGAGGCCGGTTCCTGGGCATCGGCCGCATGAGCGCAGAAGGGGCCCGAGTGGCACCCGAGCGAATCATGGTCGAAGTATCAAACCAGCCGCAGCAACGCGCTTGAGGCGACCCTGTCCTGCGGGTACAATGCGCGCCTTTTTAAGGGGTTAAGTGAACGAGATGCCTCTCACCAATGCACGCAAGGCGGAAGTCGTCGGCAAGTTCCGGCGCGCTCCGGCGGACACCGGATCGCCTGAAGTGCAGATTGCTTTGCTGTCTGAACGAATCAACGGGCTGACCGAGCACTTCACCACGCACAAGAGCGACCACGCTTCGCGGCGCGGCTTGCTGAAGATGGTGGCACAACGTCGGCGGCTCCTGGACTACCTCAAAGCCACGGCCCCCGAGCGGTACACCAAGATCGTCAACGAACTTGGCCTGCGCCGTTAAGGCGCAGCGGGCGCGCATCCAGGCGCCCCATCCGTTCAATTAATCTAAAGGGGACCCGCTTGAGCGTTTCCACGCAGAAGTTCAATTACGGCGCGCACACGGTCACGATCGAGACCGGCCGCCTCGCCCGCCAGGCGGATGGTTCAGTAGTCGTCACGATGGGCGACACTGTGGTTCTCGTCACTGCCGTTGGACGTCGTGAAGCGGTCGCGGGACGCGACTTCTTCCCGCTGACAGTCAACTATGTCGAGAAGACCTATGCCGCCGGCAAGATCCCGGGTGGCTTCTTCAAGCGCGAGGGCCGTCCATCGGAGAAAGAGACGCTGACGTCCCGTCTCATCGACCGCCCGTTGCGACCCCTGTTTCCTGAGGGCTTCTACAATGAAGTCCAGATCGTTGCGACGGTCCTGTCGCTCGATCCCGAAATCGATTCCGACATTCCGTCATTGCTTGGCGCATCGGCGGCGGTCGCCGTATCCGGAATCCCGTTCACGTCGCCGATCGGCGCGGCCCGGGTCGGGTACAAGAACGGCAACTACGTCCTCAACCCGACCAGCACGCAGCTGAAGACCGAATCGGACCTCGACCTCGTGGTCGCGGGCACTAAGGACGCGGTCCTGATGGTGGAGTCCGAGGCCAAGGGTCTCTCAGAAGAGATCATGCTGGGTGCCGTGCTGTTCGGGCACCAACAGATGCAGGCCGCGGTCGAGGCGATCAACAAGCTGGCTGCAGAGGCCGGCAAGCCGCGCTGGGACTGGAAGCCGGCGGAAGAAAATGCGGCGCTCAAGCAGGCGATTGCTTCGCAGGCGCAAGCGGCGCTTACCGAGGCGTACGGGATCAGGGTCAAGCAGGAGCGCGTCGTGCGCCTGGCCGAGATCCGCCAGGGCGTCCAGGCGGCGCTCGCCGGAGGGGAGAAGCCGCAGTTCACCAAGGACCAGGTGACAACCGAGCTTCACAACCTCGAATACAAGCTGGTTCGGGACATGATCCTGGCCGGCAAGCCGCGGATAGACGGCCGCGACCTCAAGACGGTCCGCCCGATCACGATCCAAGTAGGCGCACTGCCGCGTACCCATGGATCCGCAATCTTCACGCGTGGCGAGACCCAGGCGCTCGTCACGACGACGCTGGGTACCGGCCGCGATGCGCAGATCGTCGACGCGCTCGCCGGGGAACGCCGCGAGCCTTTCATGCTGCATTACAACTTCCCGCCGTTCTCGGTCGGCGAGACCGGCTTCATGGGGTCGCCGAAACGCCGCGAAATCGGCCACGGCAACCTCGCCCGGCGCGGCATCAGCGCTGTCATGCCAGACCTCGAGACCTTTCCTTACGTGCTGCGCGTCGTTTCCGAGGTGCTGGAGTCGAACGGCTCGAGCTCCATGGCGAGCGTGTGCGGTACGAGCTTGTCGTTGATGGACGCAGGCGTTCCGATCAAGGCAGCGGTCGCGGGCGTCGCGATGGGCCTCGTGAAGGAGGGCGACAAGTTTGCCGTGCTGACCGACATCCTGGGCGACGAGGACCACCTCGGCGACATGGATTTCAAGGTGGCTGGCACGGCGAATGGCGTGACTGCGCTTCAGATGGACATCAAGATCAACGGCATCACGGCCGAAATCATGAAGGCGGCGCTCGAACAGGCGAAGGCCGGCCGGCTGCACATCCTGGGCGAGATGAACAAGGTGCTCGACAAGCCCCGCGCGGAGATGTCCGCCTGGGCGCCGACCATCGTCACGATCAAGATCGACCCGGAGAAGATCCGCGACGTCATCGGCAAGGGCGGCTCGGTGATCCGGCAGATCACCGAGGAAACCGGCGCGACGATCGATATCGAGAACGACGGAACCGTAAAGATTGCGTCGGTCGACGGCGCATCCGGCCGCGAAGCGCTGCGGCGCATCGAGATGATCACGGCTGACGTCGAAGTCGGCCGCATCTACGAGGGCAAGGTCGTCCGCCTGATGGATTTCGGCGCTTTCGTCGCGATCCTGCCGGGCCGCGACGGTCTCGTGCACATCTCGCAGATCTCCGACGAGCGCGTCGAGCGCGTCAGCGACAAGCTGAAGGAGGGCGACGTCGTGAAGGTCAAGGTGCTGGAGGTCGACCGGCAGGGCCGCGTGCGCCTGTCGATGCGCGGAGTCGCCTAAAGTATCAGGCAGGGCCTGCGGGCGGCAGTCGCCGCTCGCGCTGGCCTGCGAGCCTCTCCGGCCGCCAATTCGGAATCGCCCAGGCCCAGATTTCCCTGATGGGCGCACGTGCCAGTTCCGGCGGCGGCGCCTGTTCCAGCCATTCAAGAACTTGCCAGAGTTGGCGCGGCGCTTCCCCTGCGGCTAACGGCACCGCGCGCCGTGACTTCGCGAGTTTCTGGCCGTCCGGCTCGGTCAGGACCGGAAGGTGACCGTAATGCGGCGTGCGAAAGCCCAGCGACCGCTGCAGAAGTATCTGCCGCGGCGAGCTCGAGAGGAGATCGGCACCACGGACGACTTCGGTAATCCCTTGCCGCTCGTCGTCCACCACGACCGCGAGGTGATAGGCAACGGGTCCGTCGCGTCGCCGGACGATGAAATCGCCCGCTTCGATCCTGCAGTCCTCTTGGCATGCGCCCTGGAACTCATCCATGAACTCGACGGGGTGCTCCCTCGCGTCGATGGCGAATCGCAGCGCGTGGGGCCCGCTGGCGGCCGCAGGCCTGCTGCGGCAGGTCCCTGGATAGATCGGTTCGGACGCCGGATCCGCCGCCTGTGCCGCAACCAGCGTCGATCGACTGCAGCGGCACGCATAACAGCGACCGGCGTACTGCAGGGAGGCAATTGCTTCCTGGTAATCGTCGATTCGATCGGACTGGAAATTAATGCTTCCATCCCATTCGAAGCCAAACGCCGATAGTGTTTCGGGAATCTGGCTTGAAAGTGCAGGAATGCAGCGATCCCGGTCGAGGTCATCGATCCGAAGCAGCCAACGACCGTTTCGGTGGCGGGCGCTCAGGTAGCTGCCGGCGGCGGCCAGCAGCGAGCCCAGGTGAAGGGGTCCGGAAGGGGTCGGCGCAAAGCGGCCGCAAGCTGCCGGCGCGCTAGCGGTACCAGTCGTCGCGGTCGCCGTACTGCTTTTCGCGGCGCTCGCGCCGCTCCTGCGCCTCGATGCAGAGCGTCGCCACGGGCCGGGCTTCGAGGCGTTTTACGCCGATCGGCTCACCGGTCTCGATGCAGTAGCCGTAGCTGCCGTCCTCGATTCGGCTCAACGCCTCTTCGATCTTTCGGATCAGCTTGCGCTCGCGGTCACGTGTGCGGAGTTCGAGTGCGAATTCCGACTCCAGGGTTGCGCGGTCGTTTGGATCGGGCGGATTGGCCGCTTCGTCCTTCATGTGCGACATGGTGCGGTCGACCTCTTCCATCAGGTCGCGCTTCCAGTTGCTCAATATTCCCCGAAAGTGACCGAGTTGCTCCCGGCCCATGTACATCTCGCCCTTGCGCTCACGGTAGGGACGGACGTTGCGAGGCCCGAGAAGCAAATTGTGGGCGGTACCGTCTTCGTCCTCGTCACCCCAGCCGGGCCGACGAGCGGCACGCGGCTGCAGCGCCGTGAAAGTAGCGCGCGCAATCGCGACGTGAACAATAGGTGCAGGTCCTTTCGGCTTTGCGATCAGCGGTTCGCGGATGGCTGGCGCGTGATTGACCGGCTTTGCGCTACGCGGGGCCGGACGAGGCAACGCGGGGACACGAGCCTTGGTCTTGATTGGCTTTGCGGCCTTTGGCCGAACGGCGGCGGTTTTGGCCTTTCGTGCCGCGGGCTTGGCGGTCTTGCGTGGCGGTTGCACCTTGCGCGGCGCGACCTTTGCGACGGGTTTTTTGGATCGGGCAGCCTTCTTGGCAGGCATCAAGTTCTCCGCAGCCTATTCAATCGAGCGCCGGATTATAGCCCTCGTTTTCCCGGGGTCCAGTGCCATGGCGTGCAGGCCATTGGGCTGGGGACAAGTCAGGGCAGGTTGACCTGGGGCGGGGCTGTCCAGCCGCTTTGTCGGTGCTCGGCGACAACGGTGGTATGGATGCCGCCGCGCACATTGAAATGAGCGGCGAGGCGCAGGAATCGCGGCTTGAGCGATCCGGCCAGCAGGTCCGCGATCTCATTCGTAACCGCTTCGTGGAAGGCGCCGCGGTCGCGGAATGACCAGATGTAGAGCTTCAACGACTTGAGTTCGACGCAGAGTTTGTCCGGAACATATTCGAGTTCCAGCGTCGCGAAATCCGGCTGGCCTGTGCGCGGACAAAGGCAGGTGAACTCCGGAATGCGCATTCGAATCGTGTAATCGCGCCCCGGCTGCGGATTCGGAAACGATTCGATCTCGCGGGACGGCGCTGTCGGGCTCATGCAAATCGGATTCGGTCGTCGTCAATTGCGGGCGGTTAATCTACACTAGCGGCAATGCGCCTTGCCAGGATAAGACTCGCCGGATTCAAGTCTTTCGTCGATCCCACTACTGTCTCTTTTCCCGCCAACCTGACGGGCGTCGTCGGCCCGAACGGCTGCGGCAAGTCCAACATCATCGATGCAGTCCGCTGGGTGATGGGCGAGATTTCCGCGAAACACCTGCGCGGCGATTCGATGACCGACGTGATATTCAATGGGTCGCGCAGCCGCAAGCCGATCGGCAGCGGCTCGGTCGAGCTCATTTTCGACAACAGCGACGGCAAGCTCGCGGGACCATATGCCAATTACGCCGAGGTCGCGCTAAAGCGCCTCGTGTCACGGGACGGCAACTCGACCTATTTCATCAACGGGTCCAAGTGCCGCCGCAAGGACATCACGCACCTGTTCCTCGGCACCGGGCTCGGCTCGCGAAGCTACGCAATCATCGAGCAGGGGATGATTTCGCGATTGATCGAAGCGAGAGCCGAGGATATGCGGGCCTTCGTCGAGGAGGCGGCCGGCATCTCGCGTTACAAGGACCGCCGTCGCGAGACCGAGAGCCGCATCGCGCACACGCGCGAGAATCTCGAACGCTTGAACGACCTTCGCGAGGAGATCGACAAGCAGATTCGTCATCTGCAGCGCCAGGCCGGCATTGCCCGCCGTTACCAGGAGAACATGAGCCGCCAGCGCCAGCTACAGGCGGAGTTGCTGGCGTTGCGCATCCGGGACCTCGACAGCGACATCGCCGGCAGGCATGCGCTTGCAAGCCAGCGCGAGACCGAAGCGCAGGCGGCGATCGCGGAAATGCGTTCCGCGGAGGCGGCGGTCGAGCGGGCCCGGGCAAAACACATGGAGTGCTCCGACGCTCTGTCGGCTGTGCAGGGGCGTTACTACCAGGCTGGGGCCGACGCCACGCGGACCGAGCAAGCCCTGCAACACGCCCGCGAGTTGCGGCAGCGCCAGCGAGTCGATCTGGAGCGCGTCAGGACGGAGCACTCGGAAGCCAGCGTGCTGGTCGGGCGCGACCAGGAACAACTCAGTGAGTTGAGCCGATTCCTGGCTCAGGCCGAACCGGAACTGCTTGCTGCCCAGGAAAAGGAGACGACGGCACGCATTGCCCTGGCTGCCGCTGAGACTTCGATGACAGGCTGGCAGCAGCGTTGGGAGGAATTCAGCGGCGAATCGGCTGATGCCATGCGCAACTCCCAGGTTGAGCAAGCACGAATCGAACAGATCGATGCCGGTCTTCAGCGGCTAAAGGCACAGCGCGAGCGCCTGGCGCAGGAGCGCACCCAGCTTGAGCACAGTGTGTCCGGCGCGCGGCCGGATGAATTTGCCGCGGCGGAGCAGCAGACGCGCGATCGAGGTCGCGAGGCGCAGCAGGAGCTCGAGACGACGCTCGCAACGCTGCAGTCGTTGCGCGAGGCTGAACGGGAAGGCGCGTCCGCACTCGACGCTGCCAAGGCCGCGTTACAGGCCGCGCAAAGCGAATTGATGACCGTCGAAGCCGTGCAGAAGGCGGCCCTCGGCAAGGGACAGGCCGGTCCCTCGGAATGGCTCGAGAAGCACAGGCTGGATTCAAGCCCGCGCCTCGCACAGCAACTCGAAGTCGAGAAAGGCTGGGAGCGCGCGATTGAAACAGCCTTGGGGAGCTACCTCGAGGCGGTCTGCGTCGATGGCATCGACGCGGTTGCGGAATCCATGGACCAGCTCAATTCGGGGCAGCTCACGATCACGGAGACCCGACGTTCGATGGCCGGTAAAGCTGGGGCCGGTTCACTGCTATCCAAGGTCAGTGGCCCAGCGGTAGTGACCGAGTTGCTGGCCGGAGTGATCGCTGTCGAGTCACTCGGCGATGCAGTCGCGAAACGCCGGTCATTGCAGGCTGGGCAGTCCGTCATCACGCGGAATGGTGTCTGGCTCGGGCGTGAATGGGTTCGCGTCGCTCGCAGCGAGGCGGGTCACGCGGGCGTCATAGCGCGCGAGCAGGACTTGAGGCTCTTGCAGCAGGCGGTCGCCGAGCAAGGGAAATTGACCGCAGCGCTCGAGCGCAAGCTGGCAGACACGAAATCGCAGCTCGCAGTGCTGGATGCAAGTCGCGACGACCTGCATGCCAAGGTAAATCGCCTGCATCACGACCTCGTTAACGTGCGTGGCGCACATGAGGCAATCCGGTCGAAGGCACAGCAGGTCGCCGAGCGAGTGCAGCGGCTCTCCGAAGAGTCCGCACAGATTGATGGAGACATCGCGCGGGACGAGGCAGACGCTGCCGGCTGCAGGGCACGGCTCGAGTCGGCGCTGGAGCGGCAGCAGGCGCTGACCCGAGGCGGGTCCGGGCTCGAGCGCGAACGCAACACGCGCCGCGATGACGTCTCGACGGCCCGCGAGCGTCACGCGAATGAGATGGACGCGGCACAGCAGGTGGCCATCCGGGTCGAGTCTCAGCGATCGACGCTGGCAACCCTGCGCACCAGTCTCGAGCGGGCGAGCGAGCAGTCTCGCCAGCTGGAGGCGCGTCGCGAAGACCTGGAGCGTCAGCTGGATGACGGCGAAGCGCCGTATGCCGATCTCGAAAAGCAGTTGCAGGCCTTCCTCGAGCAGCGGCTCGCGGTCGAGCGGGAACTGGGCGATGCACGCCGCGCGGTCGAGGATGCGGACGCGCAGGTTCGAGAACTGGACATTGCGCGCCAGAGAGCGGAAGCGGTTGTCGAGTCGGCGCGCGGCGCACTGGCTGAAATCAGCCTGGGAATGCAGGAGACGCGCGTTCGCCGCGAGTCTCTTTTCGAGCAGTTCTCAGCGACACAGTTCGATCTCGAGCAAGTCACCGCGACATTGCCCGAAGTAGCCACGGCGGTCGCTTGGGACCAGCAGCTGGCAGAGGTGGCCGAGAAAATCGAGCACCTCGGCGCGGTCAACCTCGCCTCGATTGACGAACTGAAGGAGCAGTCCGAACGCAAGGAATACCTCGACCGCCAGTTTGCCGACCTTTCGGATGCGCTGAACACGCTCGACCAGGCGATCCGGAAGATAGACCGGGAAACACGCGCGCGTTTCCAGGACACGTTTGACCGTATCAACAGCGGACTGAAGGAAAAGTTTCCCCGCCTGTTTGGCGGCGGCGCGGCCTATCTCGAGCTGGTGGGCGACGACCTGCTGTCCGCCGGCGTCGTAGTCATGGCGCGCCCGCCCGGCAAGCGCAACAGCTCGATTCACCAGTTGTCGGGCGGTGAGAAGGCTCTGACGGCCGTCGCACTCGTGTTCTCGATCTTTGAACTCAACCCGGCGCCGTTCTGCCTGCTCGACGAGGTCGATGCACCGCTGGACGACCACAACGTGGGCCGATTCTGCGACATCGTCCGGGACATGTCCGAGCGCGTACAGTTCGTCTTCATCACACACAACAAGAACACCATGGAGCTCGCGAGCCACTTGATCGGCGTGACGATGGGAGAGCCCGGCGTGTCACGACTCGTCGCCGTGGACGTCGACGAAGCCGTGCGGATGGCTGCGGTCGGCTAGGCCGGATCCAAAGCCGTGACTGAGCTGCGTTGGATTCTGCTCGGAGCCGGCATCGCGCTGATACTCGGGCTATGGTGGTGGGAGACGCGAAAGTCCCGCCTGCAATCGACTGCCGCTGCCGCTGGGATTTCGCCGCAAGAGCGTCCGGTCAACGGCATGGGGTCGGCCGAAGACGCATCCACATTCGACAACCTCACCGGGCCTGCCACGTATGCGCCGACCATCGAGCGCGTACGCGTTCCGCGGCGCCCTCCGCTGATCGAGATTCCGGAAGACCTGGAGGTCGATGTTTCGGATTTCCTGGGAATCGACCGTCGCCATGCGACCGAGCCGGATTTCTCCCTTGAACCGGAATCTGGGCTCGAGCCAGAGGTTGCGGATGCAGCAAACGAAGAAGGACTGTTCTCCGCCAAGGAAGAAGAGCCCGACGACCATCATCGCGCCCCCTGGATTCGCACTCATCCGCTCGATCGGGATGAGGTGGCGCCCAAGCCGGAGGAAGAGCCATACGAGCCTCCGCCCGCCGATGCCATGGAGAGGCGCACTGCCGAAGCATCCAAGCAACGCATCGTCGCACTCCGGCTTGTCGCCGCTGGCGATCAATGGAACGGGGCCGAATTGCGCGCGGCACTCGAGGCCGAGGGCCTCTACCATGGGCCGTATTCGATATTTCATCGCGAGCGCGAAGACGGCAAGACGCTTTTCTACGTCGCAAGCATGATGGAACCAGGATCGTTCGATCTCGACCGGATGGACGAACAGACGTTTCCGGGCATTTCACTGTTCGGCATAGTGCCCGGTCCACTCGATGCACCGTCTACATTCGACCTCGTGCTGACAGCCGGACGCAACCTCGCGGATCGCATGAAGGGCCAACTGCAGGATGAACAGGGAAGCACGTTGACCTCTCAGCGGATCCTGAACCTGCGCGAGGAGCTGGTCCACTTCGAACATCGCAATCGGCGACTGCGACGCAGCTGATGAAACCGGCGTCTGCAAGCGTGCGGCAGCGCGTCGAACGGCTGCGCGCGGAAATCGACCGGCACAACCATCGCTACCATGTGCTGGACGACCCGGAGATACCCGATTCGGAATACGACAGGTTGTTGACCGAACTGCGTGATCTCGAGCGGAAGCATCCCGCGCTCGTCGTCCCCGAATCGCCGACACAAAGGGTTGGTGGTGCGCCTGTCGAAGCGTTTGCGCAGGTGCGCCACCACACGCCCATGCTGTCACTGGACAACGCGTTCACGCCGGAGGAGGTGGTCGCGTTCGACAGGCGGGTGCGAGAGCGCTTGGAAACGGAAAAAGAGATCAGTTACGCATGCGAGCCGAAACTGGATGGCCTCGCGGTCAGCCTGACCTACCGCAACGGCGCGCTCGAGATCGCGGCGACACGCGGCGACGGATCGGTAGGCGAAGACGTCACGCATAACATCAGGACGATTCAGAGCGTTCCGCTACGCCTGACCGGAAAGTCCGTTCCCGGCATCCTGGAGGTCCGCGGCGAGGTATTTATGTCGATCGCGGGTTTCAAGGAAATGAACCGGCGCGCCATTGAGAAGGGTGAGAAGGTATTCGTGAATCCGCGTAACGCGGCAGCAGGCAGCCTGCGGCAGCTGGATCCACGCCTTGCGGCGTCGCGCCCACTCGAAATTTTCTTCTATGGCGCCGGCGTCGTCGAAAACGGAAAACTGCCGGGTCGGCACAGCGCCGTTCTCGAGATGCTCCGGGGCTTGGGCCTTCGCACATCGCCCGAATCGCGAATCGTCGAGGGAGTCGACGGCCTGCTGGCGTACTACGACGAGATCGGGCGCCGGCGCGACAAGCTCAACTACCAGATCGACGGCGTCGTGTACAAGGTGGATTCGCTCGATCAGCAGCGTGAGCTCGGGTTCGTCGCGCGCGCGCCGCGCTGGGCGATCGCGCACAAATTCCCGGCGGAAGAGGCCATGACGCGCGTTCGCGCGATTGAATGGCAGGTTGGCAGGACAGGCGCGTTGACGCCGGTTGCCCGACTCGACCCCATCTTCGTCGGGGGGGCGACTGTTGCGAATGCCACACTGCACAACTTCGATGAACTCCAGCGCAAGGACGTCCGGGTTGGCGACACAATCGTCCTGCGGCGGGCCGGTGACGTCATTCCGGAAGTCGTCCGCGTCATCATGGAGAAGCGGCCTGCCCGGACCGTGCTTGTGCGCCTGCCGGATCGTTGCCCCGTGTGTGGGTCGGACGTGGAGCGGGAGGAGGGCGAATCAGTTGCACGTTGCACCGGCGCACTCGTATGCCCTGCGCAATTGAAAGAGTCATTACGCCACTTTGCTTCGCGCCGCGCGATGGATATCGAAGGACTCGGCAGCAAGCTCGTGGACCAGCTTGTTGACCAGGGGCTCGCAAAGAACGCCGCGAACCTCTACAGGCTCACTGCGAGCCAGTTCGCGGAGCTTGATCGCATGGGCGACAAATCGGCAGAGAAGCTCGTCAAGTCGCTCGAGAGAAGCAAGGAGACGACATTCGGGCGATTCCTGTTCGCGCTCGGGATTCGCGATGTCGGAGAGGCGACTGCCGACTCCCTCGCGCGCCATTTCCGCACACTCGAGGCGCTGCGCTCGAGCTCGGTGGCCGAAATCGAGGAAGTCCCTGATGTCGGTCCTGTTACCTCCGCACATGTACACGCATTCATTTCGGAAGCGCGGAATGCGAAGGTGATCAATGAGTTGATCGCGCTCGGCGTGCGATGGCCGGAAATTCCTGCGTCCAGGTCGCGGAGCAAGGACTTGGAAGGCCAGTCTTTCGTGTTGACGGGCAGGCTCTCGTCCATGTCACGGGACGACGCGGGCGATCTCGTGCGCGAGCTGGGCGGAACTGTCGCGGGCAGCGTTTCCAAAAAGACGGACTTCGTCGTCGTCGGCGAGGATGCGGGCTCAAAACTCATGAAGGCAACGGAACTCGGGATCAAGATCCTTGATGAGGATGAATTCCTGAAACTGGTGGGCAGAAAGCGCTGACTAGACGGGGCGTGGGCCGGTTGGCTCCTCTCTCTTCTCAGGTTCGACATCCACGAACATCTGGATGATCACACCGGCCCGGACCGCGTCTGGATCGTCGGGCTTCTCGTGTTCTGAAACCCAACCATCGACGTCCTCGAGAAACGCAGCGCCGCGCTGGCGGAGCAATCGACGGAACAACGGCAGCGCGGACTTGTCCAGGCGGACCGACACGACCGCGTCATCGTAAAGACGTTGCTCCGGCGGGGTGCCGAGATTGTGTTCCAGCGTGCTGAGGACATCGCGAGCCGTACTTCCGAGTTGCTGAATTGCTGCCGGTTCGGCGCCGCCGGTGGTATACCGCCGCGCGACCGCGCGGATTCTGCCGTCCTTGAGAATCCGGACGGCACCGACCTCGATCAACTCGTCCAGGATGATCCTGGGGTAGATGTCGCCGCTGAACGCGCGGACCAGCGATGCAAAAGAAGGCTCCGGCCCGTCGACGGCCAGAGGGAGCGGTTTGCCTTCGCCGTCAGTGTAAAGCGGGCTTTCAAACCAGCCGGTTAGCACGCGCGACAGGCGATTTCGCCGATAGTCCTTATCGGACGCAGGGTCCGCCGAGCCGACGCCCGGCGAGTTAACAATATCGCTGACCACGTGCCGGTGCAGGGCAGTAATTGCAGAAACGCGCGAGAAACTCACCGGTTTCCCCTGCTCTCGGAGGATATCGCCGGCCGCCCGAACAAAGGCAATATTGGCGATACGCGAGAAATCATAGGTCGACATGCCCTGTCGGAGCATGATCCGAGCAAGGGGACGGAGCAGACGGAGGCAGGCGGCGGCCAATAGTTCAATTGCTCGAGTCGAAGCCTTGGGGGCTTCGCTAGCCTGTTCTGATTTAGAGCTCATTGGATATTTTCAGACAAATTTCTTCGATCACGAACTACAACAATCATTCGGGTGATTTCAAACATGGTTGCTGCAATCTCAAGTATTCATGAATCCGACAGTCATGGTCAGGCACTGCTGAACGAGGTTGTTCAGTTGTTTACGGACTTGTTGATTGCAAGTGGTGCGACCTTAGCAATGATTGAGTCGGCAATGGATCGATCCGTTCAAAGTACCACCGATAATTTCGATTCCACTACTTTTACAGATTTGGGAGCGCTTTTGCGCGATTGCATGGAAGTCATGTGCGCTTGGAGGAGAGACATTGACCTAGTTGACAGCTCCGGCGAGCCACTGCCACTTACAGAGTCAGAGGGAAGGGCATCTTTCGAAGTGCTATGCAAGAAGGCCGATTGCAGACACTCTGCGCCCGAAATCTTGGGCGTGCTCTTGGATTTCGGAGCAGTAACGAAGGACGATAACGGATTGATTCGTTCAGAAACTCCAACATTTCTCTTAAGCAAGACGTCTGCGGGCGGACGACTTGCGACAGACGCACTGCTTAAGCATCTGGAGGGATTCTTGCGATGCGTTCATCGCAACGTCCTTAGCGTCTCAGGCAAAGGCAGACCTAAGTTCGAGAGAGCATGCACCGTCACAGTTGCACGCGAACTCGAGCCCATATTCGATCGACTTGTTCGAAGTCGCGGGCAGGAATTCATTGACTCGATCGATGAATGGCTCGAGCGCAATACCAAGCTCGAAAGCCCTTCAGGCACGTACGTCGAGCTCGGTGCCGGTGCCTACTTCGTTGATCTTGGAGAGCGTCCCGGACGAAAGCGCACACCATAGCGCCCTAGAAACCGTCTCTTTTTAGGCGCTTACGAAGCACTCTAGCAAGCTAGAGTCATCATTGGCCAATATCTAATTGATTTATAAGCCGTTCAAGGCGGCTTACCAGCACTTTTGACCCACCATTTGGGCTTGCACGCGCCTAAGTAGCTACTTGCGATCCCAATTGGAAAGTTATGTTTACTCTCAATAAGTTAAAAGCTACATTAAGTCATGTCAGCGGGTTACTCCGTTAACTTAAGGCTACTCGCTGCATTTAGGTTTTTGCTTGTACCGCTCGTGCGGATTCTTTTGCGGAACGGGATTTCTTTTAACGAGATTTCGGAAGTCATCAAGGGAGCTTACGCAAGAGTTGCGGCAACTGACTTCGCGGTACCAGGACGACCGATGTCGTACTCGCGCTTGTCGATCACAACTGGAATTGCAAGGCGTGATTTTGATCGAGTCCTCGGCGAAGAAGACCGTCTTCGACGAGCGCTCGAAAGCAACGCGAGTCGAATCGCAAACGTACTGCAGGGGTGGCACAACGATCCGGAGTTCATGGGGCCCTATGGATTTCCGCGCGATCTAGGGTTTGAGAGGGAGGCAGGAGGCGGGCCGTCTTTTGAAGATTTGGTAGCTCGATTCGCAACAGATATCGAGCCGCAATTGATGCTTGAAGAGTTGATGCGAGTGGGTGCGGCGACCATCGCAGAAGAGAGCGGAATGATTCGTGTGCTGAAGCGCACTTTCATACCGGAGCAGATGGCGCCAGAGTTGATAGAAGTTTTCGCGCGTGGGGTACGGCGGTACGTCGAGACAATTGACCACAACCTGGGTGAGCAGGACGCATCGAAAAGGCGCTTTGAGAGGTGGGTTTTTCCTGACTACGGCATTCGTGAAGAAGATTGGGTTCCGTTTAGCGACATGGTGCGCGATCGCTTGCAGGAAGTAATCGAGGACCTTGAAACGCAGTTCGTGTTGTTTAGGCGACCGAGAGATGGCGTGGATCGAGTTTTGAGTGTTGGCGTCGGGCTATATCTCTACAAAGACGATTTGGCCGACGACAAGAAGTTTCAGGAAATGCTCACGACTTTGTTGGACGACGACGTGAGTGCAGAGCCGCAGTGATGGGGAGATGAGAGTGGGGGATCACATGGCGACTACATGGCGTTCGAAAGGTGCTGCAGGAGTTGCTGCAACGCTACTCTTAGTGTCGATTTCTGGCGAAGCCGCTGCCCGCGGCAGTTGCTTGATTACACAGTCCGCCGCTTCGTCACACAGTGAAGTCAATTCTGCATTGGCCAGCTTCGGTGGTCGCGTTGTCGCGGTCGGCCGAGTTGATGCAGTGTCACGGCAGCAGGGTGTTGATGTGCTTGGAATTCGTGTAATGCCTGGCGCGTACGACAACTTCCAAGTTGGTGACTATGCAGTTGTACTCGATTGGACGATGAAGGGTTCGACAGATCGAATCCTCGAAGTGCGCCCTCTGTCGAGCAGGTATGTCCCCGGCGTCAGCGAAGTTTTCCTGAAGTCCAAGATGTCGAGCAATGATTCCCTTCGCGCGCATGTCGGCCTCGGTTCAATCCGTGTCGACTACTCGAATGCAGCTTTTTCTGTTGAACGAAATGCAAAGGCGGGCTCGACGCTTGCGATTAAGGGCACGCAGCCACTGCCAAATGGGGTTGTCCTAAGCAGTTGTGTTTCCATTTTGCGGGACCGTTCATTGGGAACCGGTCGCGCCGAGGGTTCACTTGGCACCGGCAAGCAGGACGGGTCGCTGGGAACTGGACGCGCTGAGGGCTCGCTGGGTACGGGACGTACCGACGGTTCATTGGGAACCGGTTGGGCTGATGGATCACTCGGTACCGGCAAGGTGGATGGCTCGCTAGGCACCGGAAAGCCAGCTGGTTCCCTTGGAACCGGTCGCGCCGAGGGTTCGCTTGGCACCGGTCGAGTTGACGGATCGCTGGGAACAGGTCGTGTCGATGGCTCCCTGGGAACCGGTCGCGCCGAGGGTTCACTTGGCACCGGCAAGCAGGACGGGTCGCTGGGAACTGGACGCGCTGAGGGCTAGCTCGGAACTGGGCGAACATAAGTGATCGCTTGGTGCCGGTCTTGTTGAGCGATTGTTGAGATCTCCCAGCTTTGCGGACTAAAAGGATTCTGTTCGACAAACCCGACGGCACATAGGAGCCGTCTGGGTCGCGCTTCGCTCCCCGGCACCAATTCAAGGCGCCACCTCTCAGTCAGGTTCCTCTCGCTGTCGTAAGCTTCCACGGGCGCGTAGGCACGCGTGTGAGGCCTAATTGATGTATCGGCGGAAATTCATGCCTGGCGCCGCCCGGAGACGTGCTTCTGCGGCAATCATCGTCACCTTGGCTGCCACCGCAGTGGCGTCTTGCGGGCAAGATGAGGCCGCTGGCAAGACTGCACCGCTCCTGCTGACGCGTGGCTTGGCTGGCCAGCCTGGCTCGCTCGACCCTCAGCGTGCGGAAGACGCCTTTTCTTACGACGTACTGCGGGACCTGTACGAGGGCCTCACTTCCAGCAAACCGGATGGCGAAGTTATTCCTGCGGCCGCCACGTCCTGGCGGATCGCGGAAGGCGGCAAAGTCTACGTGTTCCAGTTGCGTCGGGAAGCTCGATGGTCGAATGGCGACCCTGTCGTTGCTGCCGATTTCGTCAAAGGTTTCCGGCGTGCGCTCGATCCCGCGACGGTGTCCGGCGCTGCCGACCTTCTGCGCTCAATCGAGAATGCCCCGGCAATCCTTCAAGGAGAAATGCCCGCCGAGACGCTCGGCGTTCGCGCAGTCGATGATTACACGCTCGAGATCCGTCTCACGCACGCCTTACCGTACTTTCCGGACATACTTACCAACACAGTCGCTTCGCCCGTTCACTCCTCGTCATCTGCCCCATCCGGCGGCTTTTCAAAGCCCGGCGCGACGGTGTCGAACGGTCCGTATGTTCTCGCGGAGTTCACGCCCGGCGGCAGTCTTTTTCTTGCGCGTAATCCTCACTACTGGGATTTGGCATCGGTAGCATTTGACCAAGTTCGGTATGTATTCGTGCCGGACGAGAACGCTGAGTTCATGCGCTTTCGCGCAGGTGAGCTGGACGTCACCTATTCGGTACCGGAACAGAGGTTTCAGGAGTTGCTGGCAAAGCCGGATTCAGGTCTGCAATACCGCGCGACGCTCGCCACCATCTATTTCACGTTCAATACCGATCGTGGACCATTGCGCGGCAAGCGAGGATTGCGCGAGGCGTTGTCACTTGCCGTCGATCGGCAGGCCATCGTGGAGTCCGTCACGCGCGCCGGCCAGGTTTCCGCGTACTCCCTGGTTCCGGACGACACGTGGAACTATGAGCCTGCGCACTACGACTGGCGCGAAGCTTCACCTGAGCAGCGCGTCTCGCGTGCGCGCGAGCTGTATTCAAAGGCGGGCTACTCGGCCGCGCGCCCGCTGCGGCTGCGAATGCTATACAACGAAAACGAGCTCGTGCAGAAGGTCTGCATTGCCATCGCAGCGATGTGGAAGGAACAGCTCGGCGTCGAAGTCGAGCTGAACCAGATGGAGTTCAAGGCGTATCTCGCGGCCCGCGCCGACCCGGCCCAGTGGGACGTCGTGCGCGTCGGCTGGACGGCGGATTACAACGATGCGTCAACATTTCTCGATACGATGACCAAGGACAGCCCGCAGAATTTCGGTCGCTGGGTCAACGCCGAATACGCGAGCCTGCTTTACGCAGCGGCGAACGAAGGCGACCCGGCAAAAAGGCGCGTCACGCTGCAGCAGGCGGAGTCGTTGATGCTCAACGACTATCCGCTGCTGCCCGTTTACTTCTACGTAACCAGGCGGCTGGTGCAGCCCCGAATCGCCGCACCCGCCATCAATCCCATGAACCGGACCTACTCGCGGCAATTCCGACCGGCGGGCTAGCTAGCCCGGGTTCAGGGCGAGCGCTCGACCTTGGCCGCCTTGACCAGCTCCTTCAGGTGCGTCTCGAACTTCTTCTGATTGACCATCGGACCGAGCTGGGCCTTCACCGCGTCGAAGGGCGGCGGCGTCGTTGCACGCTTTTCCTCGAGCTTGATCACATGCCAGCCGAACTCGGACTTGACCGGTGTCGCCGTGTACTTTCCGATCTCGAGCTGCTGCACCGCATCGGAGAAAGGCTTGACCATCTGGTTGGGGTTGAACCAGCCGAGGTCGCCGCCTTCAGTTGCAGACCCATCCTTTGAATTGTCCTTCGCGAGTTGTTCAAAGCTCGCACCCTTGTCGAGCTGCGCGATCAATTCCTTCGCCTTCACCTCGTCTTCCACGAGGATGTGGCGTGCGTGAAACTCCTGCTTCGGAGCTTCTGCGATGCGGGCCTCGTATTCCGCCTTGAGCTCCGCCTCGGTTGGCTCGGCGCCTTCCGTGTACTTCTTGAAGAGCAGCTCCGCCATTGCGCTCTTGCCGACCAGTTCGAGCCGGGCGTTGGGCTCGCCCGCGCCCAGCTTCTGTTTTTCGGCTTCCTGCGCGCCGGTGTACATGCCAATCAACTCATCAAGCGCCTCTTTCTGCTCGTCGGCCGTGAGGTCGCCAGGCGTCTTGCCGCCATGGCGCGTCTTGACGTACAGGTTCCAGACGTCGCGCGAGATCGGCGCGCCGTTGACCACGGCGACCGGCTTGGCGGCGGGATCAACCGGCGTTTCAGCCTTGGTGCAACCGATCGCCAGCAGCATGCCGAGCGTGGAAATGACGAAAATCTGCGTTTGTCTCATTTTGTCCTCGATGGAGAGTCGTCTTCGGGTGAAACTGCTTCGATGTTGAGTGCGTGGATCTCGCGCGGCAGCATATCAGCGAGCGCCTCGTAGACCAGACGATGGCGCTCGAGGCGGCTGCGTCCGGTGAAGTCCTGAGACTCGACGCGCACGAGAAAGTGCCCCGCACCGTCGCGGGCGCCCGCGTGGCCGGCGTGCTTTGCGCTGTCATCCTGCACCGAGACGCGGGCGGCCGTGAATGCCTGTTCGAGCATTGCCTTGATTCGTTCAACTCGCGGGCTTGTCATTGCCTTGCGCCTGGGTCGCGATCCAGAAGCCCTGCGCGACGATGAAGACGAGCGTCAAGCCGAACATTCCGAAGAGCTTGAAGTTGACCCAGGTGTCTTCGTCGAAGTTGTTGAACACGGCAAGGTTCGCCGCTCCCATGATCAAGAAGAAACCGACCCACATCCAGTTGAGCCGGCGCCACATCGCAGGGCTGAGCTGTAACTCGGCGCCTGTCGCAGTCAACATACGCTGGATCAACGGACGCTCGCTGACGCGGCGCCACAGGCTTGCAAGGAATGCGGCTGCGAAAAGCCAGTTGACGACAGTCGGTTTCCACATGATGAACTGCGGGTCACGGATCAAGAGGGTCAGACCGCCGAATACCAGGACGAATCCCGCGGAAACCAGGTGCATTCGGTTGACGCTCCGCGTCCGCAGCCAATGGATTGACATCTGCAGCACGGTCGCAACGATGATAACCAACGTGGCAACGTAGATGTCGGCGAACTTGTAAGCGACAAAGAACGCGATGACCGGCAGGAAATCGAACAGAAGCTGCATTCGTGAAACCGACGAAAAAGGGCGCCAATCATAGCGGAACCGGCAGCGGCTTGCGCCCGGTTCATAATGTACTGTGGCTCAACGAATTGAACTCCACCCGTCCAGCCCGCAGCAGCGGGTATTGCGCATGGCGTCAGACTGCCTCCGCGACGGTGGGGTGATCGCCTACCCGACGGATTCCTGTTATGCGCTGGGCTGCGCCCTGGGCGCCAAGAATGCGATGGAGCGCATCCAGACGTTGCGACAGATTCGGAAGGGGCATTTCTTTACGGTCGTCTGCCGCGACCTGTCGGAGATCGCACGATTCGCAGTCGTCGAGAACTGGCAATACCGCCTGCTCCGGAGCTTTACCCCGGGACCCTATGTGTTCGTCCTTCGCGCGACGCGACAGGTGCCGCGGCGCCTCCTCGAGGCGCGTCGCAAGACAATTGGGATTCGCGTACCGGATCATGCGGTCGTAAGCGCGCTGCTCCACGAGTACGAAGAGCCCATCATGAGCACGACGTTACAGTTGCCGGGCGAAGAAGCGCCACTGACGGATGGCGGCGACATAGAAGAACGAGTCGGACATGCCATCGACCTGATACTGGATGCCGGCAACTGCGGGCTCGAGCCCAGCACGATCGTCGACCTGACCGGAGACGCGGCGAAGTTGCTGCGGGCGGGCAAGGGAGATCCGCGGCCCTTCCAATGAACGGTAGCGGGTCTCACATCGTATAATCGCCGGCGCTACTGGGAAGTTTAGCCTGCCGCAGCATTGGACGATTCATGGACCCTGCTTCGTTCCTGACGAAAGTTTCGATCGCCGCAGTCCCCATCGTCTTCGCAATAACAGTCCATGAAGTCGCGCATGGCTGGGTTGCGAAGTACTTCGGGGACCGGACCGCCGAGGCGCAGGGGCGCCTGAGCCTCAATCCGATTCGCCACATCGATCCGATTGGCACGGTGCTCGTCCCCGCGCTCATGCTGTGGCTCGGTGGATTCCTGTTCGGATGGGCAAAGCCCGTTCCCGTGAATTCGCGGTATATGCGCAATCCGCGGGGCAATATGGTTTGGGTCTCTGCGGCGGGACCAGCGGCAAACATCGCTATGGCAATCTTCTGGGCTTTCCTGATGATGCTTGCGCAACGGTTCGAGCTCGGGATTCCCGGACTTTGGTTGGAGTCCATGGCAGCCATCGGCATATTTATCAACGTCATGCTCGCCGTGTTCAACTTGCTACCGATACCGCCGCTCGACGGCGGCCAGCTGTTGACTAATCTCCTGCCGCCCGGACCATTCAGCGCCATGCTCGAACGAATTGCGCCATTCGGGCTTTTCATAGTGTTGGGTCTGCTGGCGACAGGATTGCTGGCTCCGCTAGTCAGCCGCCCGATCGCAATTTTGCAGGACATCCTGATCGCCGCGTTCGGGCTTCAGGTCGGCTAGAGTCGCGTGATGTCGGCCAAGCCAGGTCAGAATCAGCGCGTCGTTTCGGGCATGCGGCCAACGGGCCAGCTCCACCTCGGCAATTACCACGGGGCGCTCGCGAACTGGGTCGAGCTGCAGTACCGCTATGAGTGCTATTTCTTCGTTGCCGACTGGCATGCGCTGACCACGGATTACGAGAACACCGCGGACCTGAAGTCCAACACGAACGAGGTGCTCATCGACTGGCTGGCAGCCGGCCTCAATCCGAGCGCCTGCACGATCTTCGTGCAATCGCGCGTGCCCGAGCATGCCGAACTGCACCTCATCCTTTCCATGGTGACGCCGGTTTCATGGCTGGAAAGGGTGCCGACGTACAAGGACCAGATGGAGCAGTTGAAGGACAAGGACCTCAGCACCTACGGCTTTCTTGGATACCCGCTGCTGCAGAGCGCGGACATCCTCATGTACCGGCCCGAGTACGTGCCCGTTGGCGAGGACCAGGTCGCGCACGTCGAAATCACCCGCGAGATCGCGCGACGCTTCAATAATATCTACGGGCGCGAGACGGATTTCGAGGAGAAAGTCGAGGGCGCCGTGAAGCGCTTGGGTGCCCGCAACGCCGCGCAGTACGACGAGCTCCGGCGGAAGTTCCAGGAACAAGGTGACGCGGACGCGCTGGCGCGGGCCCGCGCCATGGTCGAATCAGGAGCGCGTCTCACCGTTGCGGACCGTGAGCGACTTCTCGGCTACCTGGAAGGCGGGGGCCGCGCGATCCTACCGGAACCTTCTGCGCTCCTCACGAGGACTCCGAAAGTGCCCGGCCTCGATGGCCGGAAAATGTCGAAGTCCTACGGCAACACGATCGGGTTGCGCGAGGACCCGGAAAGCGTGCAGAAGAAGCTCAAGGCGATGCAGACGGATCCCGCGCGCGTGCGCCGCATCGACCCTGGCGATCCTGACAAATGCCCTGTCTGGGATCTCCACAAGATTTACTCTGACCAGAAGACGAAGGAATGGGTGCAGGCGGGTTGCCGGTCGGCCGGTATCGGCTGTCTCGACTGCAAGAAGCCTTTGATCGAGTCCGTATTGAAGGAGCTCGAAGTCATCCGTCAGCGTGCTCGCGAGTACGAAAAGAATTCGGACCTCGTCCGGGGAATCGTTGCCGAAGGCTGCGAACGCGCGCGTGATGCCGCGCGTGCGACAATGTCCGAGGTCCGCGAAGCCGTGCGGCTGGAGTACCGGTGACCGAGCTAGCCAACCGTCCCGCAGCGAATGACGGCGAGCACGCAGCAGGAGAAATGCCGCCGCAGCAGGGCGAGATGCCGTTCGCGATCGTGGATGGCGAGCCGGTCACGGAAATGCCGCGGGACCTTTATATCCCGCCCCAGGCACTCGAGGTGTTCCTGGAGGCGTTCGAAGGCCCGCTCGACCTGCTCCTGTACCTGATTCGCCGTCAGAATCTCAACATTCTCGACATCCCGATTGCAGACATCACGCGCCAGTACATGGAGTACATCCAGCTGATGCAGGAGCTGGATCTCGAGCTTGCCGGCGAATACCTGCTGATGGCCGCCATGCTTGCCGAAATCAAGTCCCGGATGCTCCTGCCGCGGCTTTCGGAAGGCGGAGAGGAAGAGGACGACCCGCGCGCCGAGCTGGTGCGGCGGCTCCAGGAATACGAGCGCTACAAGCGCGCAGCCGAAGACATCGACAGTCTGCCGCGACTCGATCGCGACGTTCATCCGGCGGTCGCCGAGCTGACCCACCGGCAGGTCGTGCGGATGCTGCCCGAAGTCGCGCTGCAGGAGATGCTGGTCGCATTCAAGGACGTGGTGCAGCGGGCCACGATGTTCGCAAGCCTGCACGTGCAGCGCGAAACGCTTTCGGTCAGGCAGCGCATGTCGGATGTGCTCATGTTGCTGGAGGGAGTCGGGCTCGTCGAATTCATCCGATTGTTCCGGCCCGAGGAAGGCCGGTTGGGCGTGACCGTGACCTTTGCAGCGATCCTCGAGCTCCTGCGCGAGCAACTCGTGGAGATCGTGCAGGCGGAGCCCTACCAGCCGCTGCACGTGCGGCGCGTCGATCCTGACCCTGATGCCTTACCGATTGAAGACGTGCAAATCACGACCGCGTGACGAGGCAATCAATGGATACCGGACAACTGAAAGGCATCATCGAGGCCGCGCTGCTCGCCCATGGACAGCCACTTGGAGTCGAGCAGTTGCGGGAGATATTCGACGAGCACGAGCGTCCCGAGTCGGCCGAAATCCGCAAGGCACTTGCGGCTCTCGCGAATGATTGCGAAGGGCGGCCGATGGAACTGGTCGAAGTTGCGAGCGGATGGCGCTTGCAGGTCCGTAGCCAGTTTTCGGGTCGGCTGTCGAAGCTCTGGCAGGAGCGGCCGACCCGGTATTCCCGCGCGCTGCTCGAAACACTCGCACTGATCGCCTATCGCCAGCCCATTACGCGCGGCGAGATTGAGGACGTGCGCGGCGTGACGGTCAACCCGAACATCGTGCGGACTCTGACCGAGCGTGGCTGGATCCGCGTGGTCGGCCACCGCGAAGTGCCAGGTCACCCGGAACTGCTCGGCACGACGCGCGAGTTCCTGGACTACTTTGGACTCAAGAGTCTCGATGAACTGCCGTCGCTTGCGGCGCTTCGCGACATGGACGACGTCGGCATCCAGCTCGAGTTCGACGGTCCCGTCACGATGCAGGCGGCCGCAGCGGGCCTCACGGCCGCAAACGACGCAGACGCAGTGAGCTGAGCCGGCGCGGCGCGGCCGCGATCCGGATAGTCGATGCGCGAAAGAATCCAGAAAGTCCTCGCCGCCCGCGGTGTCGGATCCCGCCGCCAGGTCGAAGCATGGATCACGGCCGGCCGAATAACGGTCAATGGCAAGCCCGCATCCCCCGGACAGGCGGTCGGGGAACGTGACGACATTCGTCTTGATGGCAGGCGGCTACGCCTCGGGCGCGGAGCAGATGCGCCGCACCAGGGCATTGTCTACCACCGTCCTGCGCAGGAGGACGTTCGGGCGGGCAGCGGCGGGACCGCGCCAAGCTCGATGGAACGGCTGCCTAAAGCAAGCGGCCGGCGCTGGATTCCGATCAGTCCGCTCGCGGCCCGCGATGGAGGCCTCGAGCTCTTCGTGACCGACGGGGAGCTTGCCGCCGCGCTTACCCGGCGGGATGTCGCCATTTCGAGTGAATACAGCGTGCGCGTTCGAGGCGGGTTCGATGAGGCGGGCATCGATGCCCTGCTCAAGGAACACGCCGGCTCCGTCGCGGCGAAGGGTGAGATTGCGGCGGTGACGCCCGCTGGCGGTGAAGGCAGCAATCGCTGGCTGCAAGTGCAGGTTACGGGGCTGCGGCCGCGCGAGCTCCGGTTGATTTTCGAAGCTTGCGGCCTCGAGGCCAATCGCATCCTGCGTACACGCTTGGGGCCGATCTCGATGGATCGCGTGCTTGCACGTGGACGCAGCCGCCAGCTCACGGACGGCGAATTGAAGGCACTTCGGGAAACCGCGGCGATCCGCTTCACTGGCAGTCGAGGGCTTCGCCGTTGACGCCCTGGCTTGCGGGTCCCAGCAGGTAAAGATAGGAAGCGACGATGTCCGCCGGCTGGGGCAGCTGATCGGGGTCCTCGGCCGGAAACGCCTGGCGTCGCATCGCGGTGCGCACGGGTCCCGGATTGAGGCTGTTGACCCGGATGTGGGTCGTGCCCGCCATCTCGTGTGCCAGAACCTGCATGAGGCCTTCGACGCCAAACTTTGAGGCGGCGTAAGCGCCCCAGTAGGCGCGGCCGCCGCGCGCGATCGTGCTCGAGGTGAACACGATGGTGGCGTCCTCAGAGCGCCGCAGCAGTGGCAGCAATGATTGCGTGACCAGGAAGGCGGCCGTCAGGTTGACGTGCAGCACCTTGCACCAGGTGGGAACGTCGTACTGGTCGATGGGACTCAGGTCGCCAAGCAACCCGGCGACGTGAGCCAGGCCATCGAGCCTGCCGAACTCGCGATCGAGTGCCTCGAAGAGTGCGTCGTATTCCGGGGACGCTGCCGTTTCGAGATTGAATGGCAGCAGCGCGGGCTTCGGGCAGCCGGCCTCGACGATGCGGTCATAAGTGCGCACGAGCTTGCGCTGCGTGCGTCCGAGGAGCGCAACGGTCGCACCTTGCCGGGCGAGCGCAATCGCCACGGCCTGGCCGATGCCGTCGCCCGCGCCGGTCACGACGATCACGCGGCCGGCATGGGACTCAGGTACCGGCGCGTAGGCGCGCGCCTCGGAATTCTTCGTCACGGCCTGAGCCTGTCGGTCGCTCGTCAATGCTCTTCGGGAGGGATGAGCTGCGCCGTGCTGCTGACAATACGCACTCCAAGTTCGACTTCGCCAAGTTCCTCGATTGGCTTGTCGCCGCGAACGCCGAGCTCCGTAAACTTGCGGGCGCTCGGCAACACCATGCGCTCGAGGGAACCCACCGCATCGTTGTAGGCACGCACGCTCGACTCGAGGGCGCCACCGATTCGCGCAAGGTGATTGCGGAATGTGCTCAGGCGGCCATACAGCTCCTCCGCGAGGCCGCGGATGCGCTCGGCATTCGCGGCGAGGCGCTTGTTCTGCCACCCGTACTCCACCGCCTTCAGCAGAGCCATGAAGCTGGATGGCGTCGCGAGGATTACGCCGCTAGCCATGGCTGCTTCCAGCAGGTCCGGCTGCTGGTCGAGTGCCGCGGCGAGGAACTGGTCACCAGGCAGGAATAGCACGACGAACTGCGGCGCGTTCTCGAACTGCGCGGCGTATTTCTTGGACGATAGAAGTCGGACGCGTTCAGCAACGTGCTGAGCATGTCGCTTGAGCGCTGCGCTGCGAGCTTCGTCCGTGACCGCCTCCACGGCCAGCAGGTATGCGTCGAGCGGAGTCTTGACGTCGACGACGACGTTGCGGTCCTCGGGCATGCGAATGACCATGTCCGGGCGCAGGGCGCCGTCCTCGCCGATCACGTGCACCTGCTCTTCGAAATCACAGTGCGACGTCATGCCCGCAAGTTCGACGAGCCGGCGCAGCGCAACCTCGCCCCATTGGCCTCGCACCTGCGGCTTGCTGAGAGCCTGGACGAGGTTGCGCGTTTCGCGCTGCAGCGCCACGTGGGACTCGCGCATGTCGGCGAGGTGTTGGCGCAGGCTGCCGAAGTCGCGTTGGCGCTCAACTTCGATTTCGCGCAAGGCCTCGGACGTTTTGGCGAGCGATTCCTGGATTGGCTTTACAAGGGTTTCGATCGCCTGCTCGCGTTCCTTCAGCGTGCCTTGTGCCTGTAGCTGGTGCTGGCCGAGATTTTCCTTTGCCAGGCGCAGGAAATTGTCGATGTTCTCGCGCAGCTGCCGCCCCGCGAGATCGTCGAAGCGCCGGTCGAGCTGTTCCATGGCCCGATCGAGCGCGACGGTTCGTTCCGCCTCGATGGCGGCCGCGCGGCGTCTTCCCATCCACCAGCCGGCGCCAAGCGCCGCGGCAATCGCGAACAGGATGACGACCAAAGCTGTCAGGTCGAGCGCCATTAGTTGAGCCCAAGCCAATCGATCAGGTCTTCAGGTCTTGCAAAAACAGCCTCGGGCAGCCAGGCGGCGGGATCCTCTCCGTCACCGAGGTAGCCGAAGCCGGCCACCAGAGGAATCATGCCCGCGTTGCGGGCAGCCTGCACGTCGCGCTCCGTATCGCCCACGTACGCGCATTCCCGGGGTTCAAGCCCGAGCAGTCCCGCCGCGTGCAGCAAGGGCAGCGGGTGCGGCTTGCGCTCCGCAAGCGTGTCTCCACTCACGATGCATCCGCAGCGTGAATCGAGCCCCAGCTGGGCCAGCAGGGGCGCAGTCAGCCAGCCGGGCTTGTTCGTGACGACGCCCCAACGCAGTCCCGCTTGCTCGATCGACGCCAGCACGCGGTCGAACTCGGTAAACAGGCGCGTGTGAACCGCGAGCGCTGCGCGATAGAACTCCAGAAATCGGTACCGCAGCGCTTCGTAACGGTCAGCGTCTGCCTCGCCGAACGCGAGTCGGATCAGTCGCGGAGCACCGTGCGAGACGAGCGGCCGGATGCGTTCGAAAGGCAGCACCTCGAGTCCCTCGGCAACGCGCACGCGATTCAGCGCTTCCGCCATGTCCCGGGCCGTGTCGAGCAGCGTTCCGTCGAGGTCGAACAGCACACCGCGCAGCTCGCGGCGGCCGGTCATGCGGGGACAGCCGACATGCGTCGCCGGTAATGCGCCAGATAGTTGACCGATACGTCATTGCTGATGCGCGCCTTTCGGCTGGCCGGATCGTATTCGAGCCCGGCAAGATCCGCGAGCTCGAGTCCGCCTGTGCGGGCCCAGCGTGAAAGCTCCGAGGGCCGGATCATGCGGGCGTATTGGTGGGTGCCCATCGGCAGCAGGCGGAGCAGGTACTCGGCACCCACGATGGCGAGCGCGAACGCCTTGACGTTGCGATTGATGGTTGAGCAGATCAGGTGTCCGCCGGGCCGCACGAGCCGGGCGAGGGACCCGAGGATTGCCGCCGGGTCCGGCACGTGTTCGAGCATTTCGAGGCAGGTCACGAGGTCATAGCCCGCCGGACTCGATTCGGCCAGGACCTCGACCGCGACATGCCGGTATTCGACCGCCGTCCCGGACTCGAGCGCATGCAGACGCGCGACTCGAAGCGCTTCCGGCGCCAGGTCTATGCCAGTTACCTGGGCACCGCGTCGCGCCATCCCCTCGGCCAAAAGGCCGCCCCCGCAACCGACGTCGAGCACGCGAAAACCCGCAAGTCCGGCGCGCGCATCGATGTAGTCGAGCCGGGCGGGATTGAGGTCGTGCAGGGGCCTGAACTCGCCGTCCGGGTCCCACCAGCGCGGCGCCGCAGAGTCGAATTTGGCGATCTCCGCAGGATCGACATTCGGGCCGTTTTGCATCCGGGAAGTATACGCGCTGTGGTAAAATTCACGGCTTCCTCGGGCCGTAAAAAGACGACGAAATCCGCATGAGCGAGATCGCGCGCGAAGTCCTGCACGTAAACCTCGAAGACGAGATGCGCAAGTCCTACCTCGATTACGCCATGAGCGTGATCGTGGGCCGCGCGCTCCCGGATGTCCGCGACGGATTGAAGCCCGTTCACCGGCGCGTCCTTTACGCGATGCGCGAACTCGGAAATGACTGGAACAAGCCGTACAAGAAGTCTGCGCGCGTCGTGGGCGACGTGATCGGCAAGTACCATCCGCACGGCGACGCGGCCGTTTACGACACGATCGTGCGAATGGCCCAGTCGTTCTCGATGCGCTACCTGCTCGTCGACGGACAGGGTAATTTCGGGTCGGTCGATGGCGATGCCGCAGCGGCCATGCGCTACACCGAGGTGCGCATGTCGCGCATCGCACACGAGCTTCTCGCGGACATCGACAAGGAAACCGTCGATTTCTCGCCCAACTACGACAACAGCGAGCACGAGCCGGCGGTGCTGCCTGCGCGCATCCCGAACCTCCTGGTCAATGGCTCGTCGGGCATTGCCGTCGGCATGGCGACGAACATCCCGCCGCACAACCTCAACGAGATCATCGACGCCTGCATCGCGCTGGTCGACGACCCGGACCTCGGGCTCGCCGAGTTGATGCGCCTCGTGCCGGGCCCGGATTTTCCGACCGCGGGCATCATCAATGGCGCAGCGGAGATCGTCGCCGCTTACAAGACGGGCCGCGGCCGTCTGTCCGTGCGCGCGCGCACTTCGGTCGAGCAAATCGACGAGCGCGGCCGCGAGGCGATCGTCGTGACGGAGCTGCCGTACCAGGTCAACAAGGCGCGCCTGCTCGAGCGCATCGCCGACCTGGTGCGCAGCAAGGAAATCGAGGGCATCTCCGAGCTGCGCGACGAGTCGGACAAGGACGGGTTGCGCGTCGTCATCGAGCTGAAGCGCGGAGAGAACAGCGAGCTCGTCCTCAACCAGCTTTTCAAGCTGACTCCGATGGAAGCAGTCTTCGGCGTCAACATGGTCGCGCTGCTGGACGGGCAGCCGAAGCTCCTCTCGCTCAGGGAGATGCTCGACGCATTCCTGCGCCACCGCCGCGAGGTCGTGACGCGGCGCACGATCCACGATATCGGCAAGGCGCGCGATCGCGCCCACATTCTCGAGGGCCTCGCGGTCGCGCTCGCGAACATCGACGAGGTGATCGCCCTGATCAAAGCTTCGCCATCGCCGCCGGAAGCTCGTGCTGCCCTCCAGGCGAGGACCTGGGGCCCGGGCGCGGTGCCGGCAATGCTCGCGCGCGCCGGGAATGTGCCGACCCGACCCGAGGGCATTGCGGATGAGCTCGGCCTGCATGGCGATCATTACCGGCTGTCGGAAGTCCAGGCGCAGGCGATCCTCGACCTCCGGCTGCACCGGCTGACCGGGCTCGAACAGGACAAGATCGTCACGGAGTTCAACGAGCTCCTCGACCTGATCCGCGACCTCGGGGAAATCCTGGCCCGCCCGGATCGGCTGCTCGCGGTGATCCGTGAGGAACTCGCGGCGATGAAAGAGTCGTATGGGGACGCGCGCCGCACCCAGATCGTGACGGACCAGTCGGATGTCACGATCGAGGACCTCATCGAGCGCCAGGACCTGGTCGTGACGCTCTCGCACGCGGGCTATGCGAAGACGCAGCCAGTGACGGATTACGAGGCACAGCGTCGCGGCGGCAAGGGCAAGATGGCGACGACGATGAAGGACGAGGACTTCGTCGACAAGCTCTTCATCGCGCACAGCCACGACACGTTGCTGTGCTTTTCGGACGGAGGCCAGTGCTACTGGCTCAAGGTTTACCAGCTGCCGCTCGCAAGCCGCGGCTCGCGCGGCAAGCCGATCGTCAATTTGCTGCAGCTTGCGGAGGGCGAACGCATCACGGCGGTGCTCGCGATCCGCGATTTCGACGAGTCGCATTTCGTGTTCATGGCCACTGCCCTGGGCACCGTCAAGAAGACGCCGCTCCCGGCTTTCTCGCGGCCCCGGGCCAACGGGATCATCGCGGTATCGCTCGACCAATCCGATTGTCTGGTCGGCGTCGCGTTGACGGATGGGCAGCGCGAAATCCTGCTGACGACGACCGACGGCAAGGCGATCCGGTTTGACGAGGACCAGGTTCGCGCAATGGGCCGCGAAGCAGCCGGCGTACGCGGTATCAAGCTCGCGGATGGACAGCGCGTCACGTCGCTGATCGTGCTGGGCGAGGGCCCCGTCCTTACGGTTTCGGAACGGGGCTATGGGAAGCTGACGGAAATGGACGATTTCCCGCGCCACGGCCGCGCGGGGCAGGGCGTCATCGCGCTGCAAACCAGCGATCGCAATGGATCGCTGGTGGGCGCTCGCCAGGTTCGCAGCGACGACGAGGTGATGCTGATCAACTCGAGCGGGACACTCGTGCGCGTGCCGGTCAGCGACATTCCGGTCCTCGGCCGCAATACGCAGGGCGTTCGTATCATGCGCCTCGAGGAAGGCGAGAAACTCGTCGGACTCGAACGCATCGCAGGGGATGATTCACAGAGCGGCGAAGGAACCGGCTGAAGCCGGAGCGGATGTCGCGTGCGCGTCCATAATTTTTCCGCGGGACCCGCGGCCTTGCCGCTGCCCGTGCTGGAGCAGGCGCGCGACGAACTGCTCGACTGGCAGGGTGGCGCGTCGGTGATGGAGATAAGCCATCGCAGCCGCGCCTTCATTGCAGTTGCCGAACAGGCTGAGGCGGACCTCCGCGAACTGCTCGCCATTCCACCAGGCTATCGCGTGCTTTTCATGCAGGGCGGCGCAACGGCCCAGTTCGCCGCCGTACCGTTGAACCTTGCTGAGCCCGGTGCGCCGGCGGCCTACGTGAATACGGGCCACTGGTCAGAGCGCGCCATCAAGGAAGCACGGCGCTTCGTGTCGGTCGGCATTGCGGCGGATGAGGCCACGTCGGGTTATTCGACCGTGCCCGAGCCTGCCGCACTCAAGCCCGCGCCGAATTCGGCCTATCTGCACTACACGCCAAACGAAACCATTGGCGGCGTCGAGTTCCCCTATGTCCCGGACACCGGCGGGGTTCCGCTCGTCGCGGACATGTCGTCCACGATCCTGTCGCGTCCACTCGACGTCGGCCGATTCGGGATCATTTACGCGGGTGCCCAGAAGAACATCGGGCCTTCCGGCATCACCGTCGTCATGGTTCGCGATGAACTGCTCGGCCGGGCCCGTGACGGAACGCCGATGGTTTTCGACTATCGTGCGGTTGCCGACGCGGGATCGATGCTCAATACGCCGCCGACTTTTGGCTGGTATTTTGCGGGCCTCGTGTTCAAGTGGCTCAAGCGCGAAGGCGGACTTGCCGCCATGGCGAAGCGCAATCGCGCGAAGGCGGATGCACTGTACGCCGCGATCGACGCTTCGGCTTTCTATTCCAATCCTGTGACGCCCCACTGCCGTTCCTGGATGAACGTGCCGTTCCGGCTGGCGAAGCCGGAGCTCGAGAAGGCTTTCCTGGCTGAGTCGGACAATGCCGGCCTCACGAATCTTGCAGGTCATCGCGCCGTGGGCGGCATGCGCGCAAGCATCTATAACGCCATGCCCATGGAGGGTGTCGCTGCTCTCGTGGAGTTCATGCGCGAATTCGAGCGGCGGTACGGTTGATGCGGTTCAAGGTCAGGGTGCTCAACAGCATCTCGCCCAAGGGCCTCGAACGCCTGCCGCGGGACCGGTACGAGATCGCGGCCGAGATTGGCCGTCCCGACGCGATCCTGGTCCGGTCTGCGGACATGCACGCCATGGAAATCCCGGCGAGCGTGCTGGCGGTCGGACGCGCCGGTGCCGGCACGAACAACATCCCGGTTTCGCTCCTCTCACAGCGCGGCGTTCCGGTGTTCACGGCACCCGGTGCAAACGCAAACGCGGTCAAGGAGCTCGTGCTCGCCGGGTTGTTCCTCGGCGCCCGGCACATCGGCCCCGCACTCGACTTCGTGCGGTCGCTCGGGCTTTCCGGCGAGGAGCTCGAATCCGCGGTCGAACAGGGCAAGAAACGTTTTATAGGGCACGAGCTTCCGGGGCGTACGCTGGGCGTCGTCGGCCTGGGCGCGATCGGCGTCGAAGTCGCGAACGCGGCGCACCTGCTCGGCATGCATGTGCTGGGCTACGACCCGCAGATCACCGTCCAGCGCGCCTGGCAATTGTCGTCCGGCGTCGAACAGGCCCTGAGCCTCGAGGACCTCTTTTCGCGCTCCCATGCCGTGACAGTCCATGTCCCATTGAGTGACTCCACTCGCGGGCTGGTGAATGCGAAGCGCATCAAGCTCATGCCGGATGGCGGCACCGTGCTGAATTTCGCGCGCGCGGTAATCGTCGACGAAGCCGCGATCGTCGCCGCGCTGCGCTCCGGCAAGCTCGGTGCCTACGTCTGCGACTTTCCGTCGGAGGTCACGCGTAACGTGCCCGGTGTCGTCGCATTGCCGCATCTCGGCGCCTCGACGAGCGAGGCCGAGGACAATTGCGCCATGATGGTTGCAGACACGCTCAAGGACTACCTCGAGCACGGCAACATCCGGCACTCGGTGAATTTTCCCGAAGCGTCGCTGCCGCGCATGCCGGAGTGTTCGCGCATCGCGATCGCGAACAGCAATGTCCCCAACATGGTCGGGCAGATCTCGACGCGGCTCGCCGAAGCAGGGCTCAACATCGCGGACCTGCTCAACAAGTCGAAGGGCGAAGTCGCGTATACGCTGATCGACATCGACGGCAAGGTGCCGGCGGGCCTCGTCGAGAAGATCGGCTCGATACACGGCGTGTTGAACGCGCGGGCGATGTAGCGTGAGTCCGGCAAATCGCTTCGAATCGCTCGCGGCACCTGGTGTGCGCCGGCTCTCGCCTTACGTGCCTGGCAAGCCGCCGGAGACGCTCGAACGCGAACTCGGAATCAAGGACAGCATCAAGCTCGCCTCGAACGAGAACCCCCTGGGTCCGGGGCCACTGGCGCGCGCCGCCCTTGCGAGCGCGCTTGGAAGCGTCGGCATGTACCCCGACGGCAGCGGGCACGCCCTTCGCTCGAGGATCGCGAGCAGGCATGGACTCGAGCTCGGGCAGGTCACGCTCGGGAACGGCTCGAACGACATCCTCGTGCTGCTTGCCGAGGCATTCCTGACGCCAGGGACAGAGGCTGTGTACTCGCAATATGCATTCGCCGTGTATCCGAATGCGGTACAGGCTTCCGGCGCGATTGCCCGCGTTGCGCCGGCGCATCCGCCCGGTCATGACCAGCCCCTGGGACATGACCCGGCAGCGCTCGTCGCAGCGGTCGTCGAGCGCACGCGCATGCTGTTTCTGGCAAACCCCAACAATCCGACGGGCACCTGGCTCGACGAATCGGAACTCGATGCCCTGCTGCACGCGATTCCGGCCAACGTCATCATCGTTCTCGATGAGGCCTATCACGAGTATTCGGCGGCGACCGGCGTTCCGGATGGCACGCGATGGCTCGCCCGGCATCCCAATCTCGTCATCACGCGTACGTTTTCCAAGGCCTATGGACTCGCGGGACTTCGCATTGGCTATGCCCTTTCGCACCCCGACATCGGTGACATCCTCAATCGCATCCGGCAGCCTTTCAACGTTTCCGTGCCGGCCCTCGCGGCCGCCGCTGCGGCCCTGGACGACCGCGCGCACCTCGAGGCGACGCTTGCACTCAATCGGGCCGGCATCGACCGGTTGCGTTCCGGGCTGTCGACGCTGGGCATCGGCGTTCCGCCCTCGGCAGGCAATTTCGTTCTTGCAGATCTCGGACGCCCGGCTGCGCCGGTCGATGAGGCGCTTTTGCGTCAGGGCGTGATTGTTCGTCCGGTCGGCAACTATCGCTTGTTGAATCACCTGCGCATCACGACCGGCACGGCAGGGCAAATCGAGCGCTTGCTCACGTCGATGTCGACGGCGCTCGCCGACCGAACGTGACTGCGTCGCCCGCCAGCTTCACTTCGAATCCCGGCGGCCGGGTCGCTGGTGAAGTCAGGGTTCCCGGAGACAAGTCGATCTCGCATCGTGCGGCGATGCTGGGCGCCATCGCGGAGGGCGTCACCGAGATTGCCGGATTTCTCGAAAGCGAGGATTGTCTCGCGACACTCGCCGCGCTCGAATCACTCGGCGTGCGCATCGAGAGGCCGGCGCCCGGTGAACTCCGCATCCACGGCGCCGGACTGCGCGGCCTGCGGGCGCCTTTGAAAGCGCTCGACCTCGGCAACTCAGGCACGTCGATGCGCCTCCTGTCTGGAATATTGGCCGGCCAGGCCCATGACTCGATCCTGATCGGGGATGCATCGCTGATGCAGCGCCCGATGGAGCGGGTCGCCGCGCCCTTGCGACGCATGGGGGCGGACGTCCGCACGAATGAGGGCAAGCCGCCCATCGCAATTGGCGGTGGGCGCTCCCTGAAAGGTATTGAACATCGGCTCGAGCTCGCGAGCGCACAGGTCAAGTCGGCCCTGTTGCTCGCCGGGCTTGCGGCGAAGGGAAGGACAAGCGTGAGTGAACCGGCCGTGTCGCGCGACCACACCGAACGCATGCTCGAAGCGTTTGGAGTGCCCGTCACGCGCGTGGGGAGTGCGGTCGCCGTCGACGGTCCCGCGAAACTCAGGGCGATCCGGATCGACGTCCCTGGAGACTTCTCGTCGGCCGCTTTTTTTATCGTCGCGGGCCTGATTGCGGGCGGCGGTACGCTCGTCGTCCGCGACACTGGAATCAACCCGACGCGGACTGCATTGATCGACATCTTGCGCCTGATGGGTGGCGACATCCGCGTTCGGCCGCATGCCTCCGCGACCGGCGAGCCGCGCGCGGACATTGAAGTGCATCGAAGCGCGCTTCACGGGATCGTCGTGCCCGCAGCGCTCATTCCCGCAGCAATGGACGAATTTCCCGTACTTTTCGCGGCCGCAGCGGTGGCGAAGGGCGAAACGATCGTAACCGGCGCTGCCGAGCTTCGCGTAAAGGAAAGTGATCGTCTCGCTGCCATGGCAGAGGGCCTTGCAGCCATCGGAGTCAACCTGGATCGGCTTCCTGATGGCTTGCGCGTACGCGGCGGGGAGATCGGCGGAGGCAGCGTCGGCAGCCGGGGCGATCATCGGGTCGCAATGTCGTTCGCGGTTCTGGGCGCCTGTGCGCAGTCCCCGATCGCCATTCGCGACGTGCAGAATGTCGCGACGTCGTTTCCGGGCTTTGCGGAAACGGCCCGCTCCGTCGGGCTCGACATCACGGAGAAGAAGTGAGTCAGGTTCCGGTCATCGCGATCGACGGCCCGAGTGGCTCCGGCAAGGGCACGATCGCCCGCCAAGTTGCAACCCATTTCGGATGGCATCTCCTCGACAGCGGCGCCCTGTACCGCCTGGTGGCCCTTGGCGGCATGCGGGCCGGGCTCGCGGTCGACGACGTCGCGGGCCACACAGAGGTTGCGGTGAGCCTCGACGTGAAGTTCGGCATGGACCGCGCCGGAGGAGAGCGAGTGCACCTTCAGGGCGAGGACGTCACGCTGGAATTGCGCGCGGAGGCGACCGGCGAGGCGGCCTCGCGGGTCGCCGCCTGGCAGCCCGTGCGATCGGCCTTGCTGGGCCGCCAGCGGGCCTTTGCGCGCCACCCTGGACTCGTGGCCGACGGGCGCGACATGGGATCGATCGTTTTCCGCGATGCCGGCCTCAAGATCTTCCTGACCGCGAGCCCCGAGGAAAGAGCCCGGAGACGCCATAAGCAGTTGAAAGGAAAGGGGTTGAGTGGTAGCCTTGCCGCCCTTTCCGCGGAGATCGCCGAGCGGGACAGGCGGGATTCCACGAGAGCCGTGGCCCCGCTGGTCGCAGTTCCGGAGGCGGTCGTCGTGGATTCGACTGCGTTGACCATCGAGGAGGTCGTCGGGCGGGTCATTGAACTCGCGCGCGAGCGGTTTCCGGATGCGGCGCGCGGGCGTTGAAAAGCCGGCTGAGGCCGGCGAGGACGGCGGGGCAGGATGCCTGGCCGCGGTGAGCAGGACCCGGATCGGCAGGATGCCGTACGGCAGGTAAACCCAAGTGGGCCCCGCGGCCCGGAAGACCCAATGACCGAATCTTTCCAGCAACTTTTCGAGCAGAGTCTCGCGAACCAGCAGTTCAGGCCCGGCCAGATCCTGACCGGCATCGTTGTAGACGTGAATGCAGACGTGGTCATCGTCAGCGTCGGGCTGAAGTCCGAAGCGGTGATACCCGCGGATCAATTCCGCAATGAGAATGGTGAAATCGATGTCACCGTCGGCCAGGAAGTCGAGGTCGCGCTCGATGCCGTCGAGGACGGCTCCGGCGAAACGCGCCTGTCGCGCGAGAAGGCCAAGCGTGCGCGCACCTGGACCCGCCTCGAAGAGGCTTTCACCAAGGGCGAGATCGTCAAGGGCGTGATCAACGGTCGCGTCAAGGGCGGCTTTACCGTGGAGCTCGATAACGTGCGCGCCTTCCTGCCCGGTTCGCTCGTGGATGTGCGCCCGGTGCGCGACCCGAGCTACCTCGAGGGCAAGGAACTCGAATTCAAGGTCATCAAGCTCGACCAGCGCCGCAACAACGTCGTGGTGTCGCGGCGCGCAGTCGTCGAACAGGAATACAGCGCGGAGCGCTCGCAGCTCCTCGACAACCTCAAGGAAGGCGACGTCGTCAAGGGCGCGGTCAAGAACCTGACCGACTATGGCGCATTCGTCGACCTTGGTGGAATCGACGGCTTGCTGCACATCACCGACATGGCGTGGAAGCGCGTCAAGCATCCGTCCGAGATCGTGAAAGTCGGCGACGAGATCGACGTCCGCATCCTCAAGTTCGACCGCGAGCGCCAGCGCGTTTCTCTCGGCATCAAGCAGCTCGGCGCCGACCCGTGGCAGAACATTGCGCGCCGCTATCCGCCGAACACGCGCCTCTTCGGCAAGGTCACGAACATTGCCGACTACGGCTGCTTCGTGGAAATCGAGGAAGGCGTCGAGGGCCTGGTCCACGTCTCGGAGATGGACTGGACCAACAAGAACGTGAACCCTGCCAAGGTGGTGCACGTCGGTGAAGAGGTCGAGGTCATGGTCCTCGACATCGACGAGGAGCGCCGCCGCATCTCGCTCGGGCTCAAGCAGTGCAAGCCGAACCCGTGGCGCGAATTTGCGGAAAGCTTCAATCGCGGCGACCGTGTCTCCGGCCAGATCAAGTCCATCACGGACTTCGGCATCTTCATCGGCTTGTCAGGCGGCATCGACGGCCTCGTGCACTTGTCCGACATCTCCTGGGACCGCCCGGGAGAAGAGGCGGTGCGCGACTACCAGAAGGCGCAGACGGTCGAGGCAATGGTGCTGTCCATCGATCCCGAGCGCGAGCGCATATCGCTCGGCATCAAGCAGCTCGCCAAGGACCCGATCTCGGCGTATCTCGCCGACCATCCGAAAGGCAGCATCGTCAAGGGTACGGTGAAGGACGTTGACGCGCGCGGCGCGATCATCGACCTGGGAGACGGAATCGAGGGGAGCCTCAGAGCGTCGGAGCTCGCGCGTGAGCGCGTCGAGGACGCACGCACGGTGCTCAAGGTCGGTGACGAGATCGAGGCGCGCTTCGTGGGCGTCGACCGGAAGAGCCGCGCGATCGTGCTGTCGGTCAAGGCGATCGAGGCCGAGGAAGAGGCCGAAGCGGTGCAGCAGTATCGCGGCAGCGATTCGGCGACCGGAACCTCGCTCGGCGACCTGCTGAAAGAGCAGATCTCCGGACAGTAAGCCGGTCCGGGGCGCCGCCGGGGATGGGCGGCGTTCCGGCGTTGAGGACGGGAGCCATGACAAAATCAGAATTGATAGAGATCATCTCCGCCAAGCAGAAGCACCTGCCGGCCAAGGACATCGAGCTGGCCGTCAAGCAAATGCTCGAAATCATGAGCGATGCGCTCGCCGGCGGCGAGCGCATCGAGATTCGCGGTTTTGGCAGCTTCTCGCTGCATTTCCGCCCGCCGCGGCAGGGGCGCAATCCCAAGACCGGCGAAGCCGTCGCGCTCGCCGGCAAGTACGTTCCGCATTTCAAGCCGGGCAAGGATCTGCGCGAGCGTGTCAATGCGGGACAGTCCCACCCGATCCGGAACTAGGCCGGCAGGTGCCGCCCGCCGGTGCGGCTGCTGAACTATGAATCCGGAGTCGATCTGGATCCTTCTCGGAGTCCTGTTCCTCGGCGGGGCGATCGGCTTCTACGCCTCCCGCAAGCCTCGGCCGAGCGCCATCGGTGAGGAGCGGCTGCGCGGCAATTACCTCGCGGGCGTAAACTTCCTGGTCAACGAGCAGCCAGATCGTGCGCTCGAGGCGTTCCTTCGTGCGGCCGAGCTCGACGACGACACGGTCGAAACCCATTTCGCGCTAGGCAGCCTTTATCGCCGTCGCGGCGAAGTGGACCGCGCGATCAGGATCCACCAGAACATCGCAACGCGCGAGACACTCGAGCCAAACCAGCGCGAGCAGGCAGGCTTTGCACTTGCCCAGGACTACCTGAAGGCCGGCATGCTCGATCGCGCGGAGAAGATCCTCGAGCCGCTCGCAGCATCCGGCGCGCACCGCATGGCGGCGATGCGAAAGCTGATGCGCATCTATGAGCAGGAGCAGGAGTGGCTGCGCGCGATCGAGGTTTTTCGCGAGCTCGAGAAGGCCGGCCGGGCACCGCAGGAGAGTGCGATCGCGCATTACTACTGTGAGCTCGCGGAGGCCGCCCGTGGGCGCGGTGCGCTCGACGAGGCCCGCGGCCACCTGCGCGCCGCCCGCGCGGAAGTCCGGCGCTTTCCGCGCGGCGCCCTCGTGCGTGTTGATATTGCAATCGAGCAAGGCGACTACGCGCTCGCGGAGCGCTTGCTCGGCGCGGTCCTCGCGCATGACGCCGCGCTCGCGATCGAAGCGATACCGAGACTCGTGCGGCTTGCCCGTGCTGTGGGAAGCGAGGGGGAGGGAGTCGTCGCGCGCGTGGTCGCCGGTCGCGCCGACGCGGTCAATGCGATTGCCATTGCCTCGATCATGGCGGATGCGCTCGATTTTGCGCCCCTCGAAGAGCGGGTTCGAGCTTGCCTCGCCCAGGACGACGCCATTGCGGGGCTCGTGCGGGCGATCGGGCGCGATCCGGCCGCACTCGACGCGCGAGCCGTCGCCGACATCGCGGCCGTACTGCGCCGGCTCGCGGCACGGACGCCACGCTACCGCTGCGCGAACTGCGGCTTCTCGAGCATCGACCACTTCTGGCAATGCCCGGGTTGCAAGACCTGGGATAGCCAGCGGCCACTGCTGCGTTTCGACCTCGTTGCCGGCCTTGAAGGCGCCCCCGGGCAATAGTCGTCGTCGTCGCGGGGACGGGACGCTCCGTTCGATTCATTTGCAGCCGAACGCGCGCGATAGCCGAGAGGCGCGCAGTGGCCCGCGCACCTAAATTCACTCCCCGGGCGCGGCGATGGTCGCCGCGCGCGAGAAAAGGGAGTGAAGTCATGCTGATCAAAGGACTGAGTGCGGCTTTCGTGGCCGCTACGCTGCTCGCGCCGATCGCCATCGCCGGGCCCGTCGACGTCAACACGGCGGATGCCAAGACGCTGGCCCGCGAACTGCAGGGAATCGGAATGGCGAAGGCAGAGGCGATCGTCAGCTACCGCGAGAAGAACGGGCCATTCAAGACTGCAGACGACCTCGCGAAGGTCAAGGGTCTTGGAAAGAAGCTCGTCGACCAGAACAAGGCGAACCTGAAGTTCGAGGCTGCCAAGTCCCCGGGCTGAAGAACGCCAACTGAAGGCGCGGGTCGGCTCACGGCGGCTCCGGTATCATTGCCGCGTCAGCAATCCGGAACCGAAGGACCCCCAGTGAGCCGACCCGCCCCGATCCGATTCGCGGTATTTCCGGTAGCCGGACGCGGGACGCGCTTCCTTCCCGCCACCAAGGCGAGCCCGAAGGAAATGCTGCCCATCGTCGACAAGCCGCTGATCCAGTACGCGGCAGACGAGGCCCTTGCTGCCGGTGCCCGGCTCCTGGTTTTCATCACCGGCAGCTCCAAGCGCTCAATCGAGGACCATTTCGACAATGACCCCGGGCTCGAGGCGGCCCTCGCGGAACAGGGTAAGAAAGACCTGGTGGACTTGCTAAGGGGCATCCTGCCCTCGGACGCCACCTGCATTTACATACGCCAGCCGGCGCCGCTCGGCCTCGGCCACGCCGTGCTTTGCGCGCATGCCGTCGTCGGCAACGAGCCTTTCTACGTACACCTCGCGGACGACCTGATCGATGCGGACGAGCCGGTGCTCGCACAGATGCGCGACCGTTACCTGAAGACGGGCGGAAGCATAATCGGAGTGCAGCAGGTAGCGCGCAGCCAGACCGGCAGCTACGGAATCGTGGCAACCGAGGAATCAACTGGCGAGTTGGCGCGTATCCGCCGAATCGTCGAGAAGCCGAAACCGGCCGATGCGCCTTCTGATCTCGCGGTCGTCGGGCGCTATCTCCTGAGCGGCTCGATCTTCGAGCGGCTGAAGAATGTCGGACGCGGTGCGGGCGGCGAGATCCAGCTGACCGACGGCATCGCCGCGCTGCTAGGCGACGAGCCGGTGTATGCGTACCGCTTCAGCGGCAAGCGCTACGACTGCGGCAGCAAGCTCGGATATCTCGAGGCGACAGTCGAATATGGGCTGCGTCACCCCGAGCTCGGCGATCGTTTCGCCAAGTACCTCGAGGGATTGACCGCGGGCCTCAAGAGCCGCGCCTGAGCAGCAATCAGTTCAGGATATAGAACTCGCCGGTCCGCAAGGACACGGGCGGTTGCTGGACCGGTTCCGAAATCGCGCTGTTCCAGCGTCGCGTGTAGACCTGCAGCCGGACCTCGTGGGCATCTTCGCCGCGGATTCCCTCGAGGCGTACTCCCGCGACCGCACGCGCCGTGACGCGCCATTCGACCGATGCTGCGATGCGCACCCCGACGCCCTCGCGCGAGTCGGCCGCGTATCGCGGATCGCCGCTCGCCGCCTGTAGTGGCGCGTCAGTCGGGAAATACTCACTGCCCGATTCGCGCACCTCCTGCCAGGTCACTGCGCCCTCGATGCTGAAACTCCGCTCGTCGCGGTGTCCGCGCAACTCGAACACAGGTCCGACCGAAAGGAACTTGTCCGGGCTGAAGTAGCCGCCGTGGCCGAGCGTGAAGTGAGACCGATTGGCCGCGAAGGTGGTGGCTTCCACTGCGCCGCCCACGCGCGCCACCCAACCATCGCCCGAGGCGGCCTGCTGGAGGAAACCCGCGTCGGCGCGCCACTCCGTGTTGCTGTCGACGCGATGTCCGTCGAACACGGCGCCCGCCAGCAAACCGAACAGGCTGAAGGCTTCGTCGCCGAAACGGCCGCCGATATAAGCGCGGTTACGTATGACACCGCCCCAGGCCTGCCCGCTCACTGGGTCGATCGTGCCGGCATAGGACAGGAGGGAGTCTTCGACCGAGTTGCGATCGATGCCGTAGATCCAGTGGCTTTCGTGCGAGTCGTTCTGGAAGCGCAGGGCGCCGACCAGGCTGCTGACCTCAAACGATGTCGGCGTCGTCCCGAATTCCAGGGCGATGCCGTTCCGGGGCGCCCACTGCGCGAGCGCCGCGATGCCCTTGTCGGACTGTGATTCCGACAGCGTCGGCAGGGCGGTGGAAGTGCCAAAGGGCTCGCCGGCCGGGACCCGGTCGGACTCGGGGTAAGCGACTTCGCCGAGGAGTCGCACGCGACCCCAACGCTGATGGCTCGCGGCCCATGCGACCTGAACTCGCGGCAGGTCGCGCTTGTCGTGGTCTGCCTGTCCATTTCGCCAGCTCGAGTCGAGTGCCGCCTCGAAGTGTGCGACCCAGTCACGCTCAATCGCCTGCAGGTCGGCGTCACCCGCGAGCCGCTCCGGCGCCATGTCACGGGCGACGACATAGGCGTCGTAAGGGCGGTTCAGTGAAAGCAGCGCATCGACGAGCTCGCTTGCGGCACCGGAAGCTTTCGGGTCGACGGCCAGAAGTTCGCGGAGCGCGCGTTCACGCGCCGGCTGGTCGCCGCGGAGGTTTGCGAGGTCCGCGCGCGCCCGCAAGGTTGACGGATGGTTGGGCCGCAATTCGTCGAGCACGGAATAGGCACGCCCGGCGGCGTTCGCGTCTCGCAAGTCGCGCGCCGTCACGAATTCGTGCAGGACGACGTCATAGCGCGCGTCGCGCTCGAGTTCGGCGAGCGAGGGATCGAGGCGAATCGTGGTGCGGGCGGCTACGAAGTGAACAAGCGCCTGCCGCGAGTTTCCGCGGCGAACCGCAAGTATCGCGAGGCCCGCCTGCGCCTTGGGATGGCTCGCGGTCGTCGCCGGCACGTCGGCGAAGTACATGGCCGCAAGCGGCTCGATGCCGAGATCTAGGCAGAGGTAGCCAAATGCAGTCTCGAGGCGCGCACGTTCGTCGTCCGGAAAAGCCTTCAGTGCCGCCGGATCCTGGAGTCCCGGCATCGCGCGGCGTGCGGCTTCGGTGTCGATCGCCGCCAGGGCGCGAATCCAGGCCAGCCGGGCCCAGGGATCGGAAGGTTCGAGTAGGCGCGCTCTCTCGGCGGCATCGAGCGCCGCGCGAAAGGCGCCTTGCGTGTAAAGCGCGTCGGACTGGGCGCGCCAGCCAGCCGCATCCTGCGGGACTTCCGCGGATACAGCGAGCGCTAGTGTCGCGAACAACGCGACGGTCAAACCCATGCGGCGGTCCCCTTATTCTGCCGCGGCGGCCGTTATCCATGATAGCGGCTTTCCGGGCCAGCCTCACCTGCGGTATTTAATGAATGGATTAGCTTTAGTAATTGATCCGACTCGCAAAAGACCCTAGCGTCGGGCCATGCCGACCCCCATCGTCTATGCACTCGTCGTGCTGATCTGGGGCACGACCTGGTACACGATCAAGTTCCAGCTGGGGGTAGTCGCGCCCGAAATTTCGCTCGTCTACCGGTTTGGGCTCGCGGCGATCTGCGTTTTCATCTTTGCGCGGGCGACTGGAAGTCCCCTCAGGCTCTCCTGGCGCGATCACCGCTTCGTCGCGCTGCAGGGCGCAACGCTCTTTTGCCTCAATTACTGGATGACGTATCTCTCGACGCAATACCTCACGAGCGGGCTCGTGGCGGTGCTTTTCACGTCGATCATATTTTTCAACCTGGTGAACAGCCGGATGGTTTTCGGTTCGCCGATCGAAAGGCCCGTGCTGGTCGCCGCCGGCGTCGGTGTCCTCGGCGTCGCGCTGCTCTTCCTGCCCGAACTCCAGGCGGCGCTGCGCGATCGCGGAATTGCGAAAGGCGCGCTGCTTGCTCTCGGCGCCACCTATGTCGCCTCGCTCGGGAACATGGCCGCCATGCGCAACACGCAGGGCGGGCTGCCGGTCGTGACTGTCAACGCATACGGCATGGCGTACGGCGCAATCGGCCTTGCCGTGATCGCCGCCATTCGCGGCACGCCATTGGCGTTCGATCCGCGCTGGCCCTACGTCCTCTCGCTGCTCTACCTGTCGCTTGCGGGAACTTCGCTGGCATTCGGGCTGTATCTGGCGCTCTTGAAACGGATCGGCGCAGCACGTGCCGCTTACACGAGCGTGTTGTTCCCCGTAGTGGCACTGACGGTTTCGACGCTGTTCGAGGACTATCAGTGGAGCCTGCCGGCAATTCTCGGGCTCGCGGTATTGGTCGCGGGAAACGCACTCGCGCTCGGCAGGCGCACGCAGAAGGCGCCGGCTGGAGTCTCCAGCCTCACGTCCAAGTAGATAGGTGGCTCCCCGAGTTGGACTCGAACCAACGACCCACGGATTATCAGCCGGTCGGTGGCTTGCCGGTATTGACTGCTAATTGAGCGTCGAATGCGCGCTTGTAAGCAGGCCGCGCTTCGCAGCGGGCGACATAGGCGGCGAGGTTCGGATATTCGTTCAGCATACCCGATGACTTCAGCCTGAGCAGCACCGACACCATCAGAAGGTCGCCCGCGCTGAACGCACCATCAAGCCAGTCGGCATTGCCAAGGCGACCGGAAAGGTCGTTCAGCCGGTTACGGATTCGATCCTCGACGGCAGGCAGGCGCTGCGCGTACCAGGTCTTGTCGCGCTCCAGGAGCCTTGCAGTCTCACGCTCCAGGATCGGCGGCTCCACCGTGTTGAGCGCGGCAAACATCCATGTGATGGCGCGCGCCCGGGCATGCGCATCGTCTGGCAGCAGGCCCGCATGGAGCTCCGCGATATGGAACACGATCGCCCCCGTCTCGAACAGGGTGAGGTCGCCTTCCTCATACGTCGGAATCTGCCCGAATGGATGAAGCGTGCGGTGCGCGGGTCCCTTCATCGCATCGAACGAAACAAGGCGAACCTCGTAGGGTTGGCCCACTTCTTCAAGCGCCCAGCGAACGCGCGTGTCACGCGCCAGTCCCTTGCCGCCATCGGGCGACCGTTCAAAGGCGGTAATGGTGGGGGTCATTGGAACGCTTCTCGTGATTGCATGACGCCATCGCGCGTCACGTAGTTGTGCGCACACACCTTGTGGAAATCGTCCGCAATCTCGCGGGGACCAAGGAATAATTTACGAATATCGGATAGGCGGCAGCACTTGCGTAGCACCACTTTGTAGATGGTTGCGCGCGTAATCGTAACCAATTGATTTGATGGCTCCCCGAGTTGGGCTCGAACCAACGACACACGGATTAACAGTCCGTTGCTCTACCAACTGAGCTATCGGGGAAGCGGCTTTTCAGGGCGCGCGATTGTCGGCCAAGGCCGGGCCCAAGTCAACAAAACAGCAGGGAATTTCGGCGGTTATCGACGCTCAGGCACGCAAGCGGGCCTTTGCGCCCGCAAGCACGCGTTGCATGCGACCGAGCGCGTCCTTCAGCGTTTCGGTCGCAGCCGCAAACGACAGCCGCACGTGGCCTGGCGCGCCGAAGGCGGAGCCCGGCACGACGGCGACACCGGTCTCGTTGATCAGGAATTCGGCGAATGAATTGTCGTCGGCGGTGCCCACGTTCTTCATCGCCTGCTCGACGTTGGCGAAAGCATAGAAGGTGCCCCAGCCTGGAATGCATTTCACGCCGGGAAGGGCAGCAAGTCCGGCGACGACGAAATCATGTCGCGACTTGAATGCGCGATTCATCTCCGCGACGCAATCCTGCGGGGCATTCAGCGCGACCGTCGCGGCCTTCTGCGAGATCGATGAAGCATTCGAGGTGCTCTGGCCCTGGATGGTCGCCATCGCTGCAATGACCTCCGCGGGTCCGCCGCAATATCCGATGCGCCAACCCGTCATCGCATAGCTCTTGGAGCACCCGTTGATCGTGACGGTGCGGTCGTACAGCTTCGGATTGGCGGTGACGAAGCTCGTAAACGGCTCCGGTCCCCACCAGATGTGCTCGTACATGTCGTCCGTGCCGATGACGACCTCGGGATGGCGCTCGAGTATGGCGCCGAAAGCCTGCAGCTCCGCCTTCGAATACGCCGCGCCCGTCGGATTGCTCGGGCTGTTCAGGATGAAGAGTCGCGTCCGCGGCGTCAGTGCCGATTCGAGCTGCGCCGCCGTGATCTTGAATCCGGCGTCGATGCCCGCAAACACGGAGACCGGGGTGCCGTCCGCCACCAGGACCATGTCCGGGTACGACACCCAGTAGGGTGCCGGGATGATCGCTTCGTCGCCCGGATCGAGCAGGGCGCAGCAAAGGTTGAATACGGTTTGCTTGGCGCCGCTCGAAACGAGGACCTGGGCCCGGCTGTATTCGAGCCCGTTGTCCCGGCGGAACTTGGCGATGATGGCATCCTTGAGCTCGTTCGTGCCCTCGACGCTCGTGTAACGCGTGTGGCCGCCACGGATTGCGGCAACGCCCGCATCCGCGATGTGGACGGGCGTGTCGAAATCCGGCTCGCCGGCGCCAAGGCCAATGATGTCCTTGCCCTCGGCTTTCAGTCGCGCGGCCCGCGCGGTGACCGCGAGCGTGGGCGAGGGCTTGATGCGCTGGACGCGCTTTGCGAGTCGGATGGTCACTGGGAGTACCGGATGGCCGCGAACACGGCTAAGGTACGGGAAGGCATTTTGCGTTGCAATTCGAGGCAGGCGTGAGCGAACCGAGGCCCTTTGAGCTCCAGGCGGAATACCAGCCGGCCGGCGACCAGCCGGCGGCGATCGCCACGCTCATCGACGGCATCCAGTCGGGCCTTGCGCACCAGACCCTGCTGGGAGTGACCGGCTCCGGAAAGACGTACTCGATCGCGAACGTAATCCAGAAGATTCAGCGACCGACGCTCGTCCTCGTCCACAACAAGACCCTCGCCGCGCAGCTATACGGCGAGTTCAAGACGTATTTCCCACGCAACTCTGTCGAGTACTTCGTCTCCTATTACGACTACTACCAGCCGGAAGCCTATGTGCCGTCCTCCGATACCTATATCGAGAAGGACGCGTCGATCAACGAGCACATCGAGCAGATGAGGCTGTCCGCCACGAAGGCTCTGCTGGAGCGTCCCGATTCGATCATCGTAGCGACGGTCTCAGCCATCTACGGCCTCGGCGATCCAGAATCCTACCTCAAGATGGTGTTGCACCTCGTCCGCGGCGACCGCATGGATCATCGCCAGTTGCTGCGGCGGCTCGCCGACATGCAGTACACGCGAAACGAACTGGACCTGCGCCAGGGCACGTTTCGCGTGCGGGGCGACGTGGTCGACATCTTCCCTGCGGAGTCGGAGCGGGACGCCGTGCGCGTGCAGTTCTTCGACGAGGAGATCGAGTCGCTCGCGTTCTTCGATCCGCTGACGGGAGAAGTGCTGAGAAAAGTGCCGCGCCTGACGGTCTTCCCGTCGACGCATTACGTGACGCCGCGAGAGCGACTCCTGGCCGCGGTCGACGAAATCAAGGTCGAACTGCGCAGACGCCTCGCGGAACTGCGCGCGGCCAACAAGCTGGTCGAGTCACAGCGCCTGGAACAACGGACCCTTTTCGATCTCGAGATGATCGCGGAACTTGGGTACTGCGCCGGCATCGAGAACTACTCCCGCTACCTGTCGGGCCGCGAGCCCGGCGAGCCGCCACCGTGCCTATTCGATTACCTGCCGCGCAATTCACTGCTGGTGATCGACGAAAGTCACCAGACCATCCCGCAGCTACAGGGTATGTACCGCGGCGACCGCTCGCGCAAGGAAACGCTCGTCGAGTACGGCTTTCGGCTGCCGTCGGCGCTCGACAACCGGCCGCTGCGATTCGACGAGTTCGAACAGGTGCAGCCGCAGACGATTTACGTGTCGGCGACACCGGCGGAGCGGGAACTGGCGAAGTCAGGCCAGGTTGTCGAGCAGGTCGTGCGGCCGACCGGACTCGTGGACCCTGTGGTCGAGGTGCGGCCGGTCGCGACGCAGGTGGACGACTTGCTGTCGGAAATTCGCTTGCGCGCCGAGCGCAAGGAGCGCGTGCTGGTGACGACGCTCACCAAGCGCATGGCCGAAGATCTGACCGAGTATCTTGACGAGCACGGCGTCAAGGTACGGTACCTGCACTCCGACATCGAAACGGTCGAGCGCGTCGAGATCATTCGCGACCTGCGACTGGCGAAGTTCGACGTGCTGGTCGGTATCAACCTGCTGCGCGAAGGGCTCGACCTGCCGGAGGTGTCGCTGGTCGCGATCCTGGACGCCGACAAGGAGGGTTTCCTGCGGTCCGAAGGATCACTGATCCAGACGGTGGGACGAGCTGCCCGCAACGAGCATGGTTCAGCGATCCTCTATGCGGACCGGATGACAGGTTCGATGGAACGGGCTATCGCCGAAATGAACCGGCGCCGGGAGAAGCAGCTCGCCTACAACGCGGAGCACGGCATCGTGCCGCAGTCGATCCGCAAGGCCATCAAGGACATCATGGAAGGCGCCCGTTCAGTCGGGCCCGGCGAGTCGGCGCGCCGCCGGGCCGTTCGCCTGACGCCCGAGCAGGCAATGCAGCAGATCCGCAAGCTCGAGGCGGAGATGTATCGCCTGGCACGCAACCTCGAGTTCGAGAAGGCGGCGCTGGTGCGCGACGAGATCGCCGCAATCCGCAACAGCGCGCTTGGAGCGGAGGCGGACCGGCTCGCTGGCTAGAAACCGTTGGCTGGGAACCTGAACATGCGGCGTGCGAAGCCTTGGGGTCTGATTCTGGTCGCGATGCTGTCGCTGACGGCACATGCGGCGCAGCCGATCCTCGTCCTGCAATCCGATTTCGGCACGCGCGACGGAGCCGTCGCTTCGATGAGAGGTGTCGCGGTTGGCGTGTCGCCCGACATCCACATCTACGACCTCACGCACCACATTGAGCCGTTCAACATCTGGCAGGGCGCCCTGAGGCTGGTGCAGACCGCCGAGTACTGGCCTGCCGGCACCGTCTTCGTGTCGGTCGTGGACCCGGGAGTCGGCACCGATCGCAAGTCGATCGTGCTGAAGACAAAGTCGGGCCACTACTTCGTGACGCCGGACAATGGAACGCTGACCTTCGTCGCGCCGCGGCTTGGAGTCGAGGCCGTGCGCGAGATCGACGAGGCGGTCAACCGGCGCAAGAATTCGGAGAAGTCGTTCACCTTCCACGGGCGTGACGTCTACGCATTTACGGCGGCGAGGCTGGCCGCGGGCGTCATCACCTTCGAGCAGGTCGGGCGTGAATTGCCGGCAGAAGTAGTCGCAATCCCGCATGATCAGGCGCGCCATGCGGAAGGGATTGTTTACGGCAATATCCAGACGGACGACGGCAATTACGGAAACATCTGGACGAACGTCGATCGTGCGACGTTCAACCAGCTCGAGGTGCCGCTCGGCGAACCGGTCCGGATAAAAATTCTGAAGGCCGGCGTAGAAGTCCGTAACCTGACTGTTCCATATGCCGAGACTTTCGGCGCCGTGGAAGTCGGCAAGCCCTTGCTTTACATGAATAGTCTCGACAGCGTGTCGCTCGCAATCAACCAGGGCAGCTTCGCGAGCACGCATGGAATTGGCTCAGGACCTGAGTGGAGCATCCAAATTCGTCGTTGACCGGGGACCAGCGAGCACTGGTCGCTCCTTGGCCGGGCGACTCGCTACGGCGAAGCGACGCACGTTTTCAACTTCGGCGGCGGGTTCGAGCCGGAGCAGACCTATGGTTCCGAGTGGGGCATTGACCTCGACGTCGAATTCGCGGTGACGAAGCAGTTTTCCGTCGCGATTGGCGCAAACAACGTCCTGGACGAATATCCGGACTTGTCGAGCGCGGACCTCAATTTCTTCGGGAACCTGCCGTACGACGTGCTGCAGCCGATCACCTTTAACGGCGCGTTCTTTTACCTGAGGACGACCTACACTTTCTGAGGGGAATCCACTAACATTCCGCCTCTTTTCGGGCGCGTAGCTCAGCGGTAGAGCACTACCTTGACATGGTAGGGGTCACAGGTTCGATCCCTGTCGCGCCCACCA
>DAIQBB010000011.1:0-78795 GCA_036781365.1 Steroidobacteraceae bacterium
ACCAGCCTTGAGGGAGCCGTTACTAGCGTCCCCGCCAGGGAAGGCTTGCGGGCCCGCTGGGCCAGCGCGCAGCCCGGGTGCCGCCGGTCTCGCGCGGGCCGGACCACATGGCGATCCGGACCACAATACGCTCAGGCATCGTTACCGATCAGGCTGCGCAGGGCATCCGCCGTTGCCGACGAATTAGGACCGACGACGAGGTGCAGGCTGGTCGGCGCGGGCCGAGCGAGACCGCGCAAGCCCAGCGAATCGAGTGCGGGGAAATCGACCACGTCGGCCTCACGCAGCATGACAAGGATGCGCGTCGATGCGGTGTCGAGCGAAACTACATTACCGCGGCCCCCAAGTGCCTTCAGTAGTCGGGACAGCAGGTCCGAATCCGCTGGCCCGCCAGCGGCTTGAACACCCTGTACTGCTGACCCCGTGCCTCGCAGTGCGTCGCGCATTTCGCCGGCCAGTTGGTCCGCAATCGGACCAATCACGACTTGCAACAGATTCGCGGACGGACGCACCAGCCCGCGGACGCCGAGGGCACGCAAGGCGGTTTCGTCGACTGTAGACTGATCCGTCACGGCAAGCCGAAGCCGCGTCGTGCACGCGTCCACGGAGACCAGGTTTGCGGCGCCGCCGAGCGCCGCTATCATCGCGCGCGCCCGGTCAGATTCAGGAACGGGCGCAGCAGCTGCCGGCGCCTCCGCTTCGCGGCCCGGCGTCGGCAGCGCAAACCGGCGGATGACGAACCGGAACGTGCCGTAATACAACGCGGAATACGCGAGCCCCAATGGCAGCAACATCCATGGGCGCGAGGCCTGCCCGAAATTGATCACGTAGTCGAACAGGCCGGCGGAGAAGCTGAAACCCAGCCGCACCTGGAGCACGTCCATGAGCACCATTGCGATCCCGGTCAGTACGGCGTGCAGCGCATAGAGAAGCGGTGCAAGGAACATGAACGTGAATTCGATCGGCTCAGTCACGCCGGTCAGGAAGGAGGTCAATGCCATCGACGCCAGCAGCCCGCCTACCGCGCGGCGGCGTTCAGGCTTGGCTTCGTGGTACATCGCGAGACAGGCAGCAGGCAGCCCGAACATCATCACGGGGAAAAAGCCGGACATGAAAGCGCCCGCCGCCGGGTCGCCGGCGAAGAACCGCTTGAGGTCTCCGGTCACGCCGCCGTAGTCGCCGAGCAGGAACCAGGCGATGTTGTTGAGGATGTGGTGCAGCCCGGTGACGATCAGCGCGCGATTGAGCACGCCGTACGCGAACAGGCCGAGCTCGCCGGAGCCGAGCACCGCGCGACTGAGTGCATCCATTCCGCGCTCGAGCACGGGCCAGCCGTAGCCGAAAGCGGCTGCGACCGCGAGGCCGGCAAAGCCACTTGCGATCGGCACGAAACGGCGCCCGGCGAAAAATGCCAGGTAGCTCGGCAGGCGAATGTCGGAGTAGCGGTTGTAGAGCATCCCGGCGATCACTCCGGAAATGATGCCTGCCGGCACGCTCAGCTTCGCGAGCTGCTGCGACTTGTAGGCGGCTGCCGCAAGGTCCACGGCCTGGCCTGCCAGCCCCGCGAGGGCATCGGGCGGTACCGAGATCAGGGCTTCAGCGCCCTTCGTCGCCACCAGGTACCCGACGACGCTTGCCAGCCCGGCCGCGCCGTGATTCTCGCGCGCGAGCCCCACGGCGACGCCGATCGCGAAAATGATTCCCAGGTTCGAAAAGACCGCGGCCCCTGCTGCGGCGAGCATCGGAATGCCGAGCAGGTCGGGCTGGCCGAGGCGAAATAGCAGTCCCGCGATCGGCAGCACGGCGATGGGCAGCATCAGCGCGCGACCGAGTACCTGAAGCCCGGCGAATGCATTCTTCATGGCGTCACCCGTCCGAAGCCAGCCGTCATTGCGGATCGACCGCGGCGGCGCGCGCCAGGTCGCGTACGGCCGCGGCCGACGAAAGTGCCAGCGCACGGCCGGCGAGCTCGCGGCATTGCGTCAACGTGCAATTGCGGACCAGGGCTTTGATGTGCGGGATGGCCCCCGGAACGATTGAAAGCTCCTGCACCCCAAGTCCCAGCAGCAGGGGCACTGCGACCGGATCGGAAGCCAGGCTCCCGCACACGGCGACCGGGCGCCCTCGCGCGACGGCAGCAGCCGCAGTTCCGGCGATGAGCCGCAGCACCGCCGGGTGCAACCCGTCGAGTTGCGCGGCCAGGTCCGGATGCGTGCGGTCCATCGCGAGCGTGTACTGCGTCAGGTCATTGGTGCCAATCGACACGAAATCAGCCGCTTCGCAGATCCGGTCTGCGATCACGGCCGCTGACGGCGTCTCGACCATCACGCCGAGCGCCGGGCGGTCGTCGATCCCAAGCCGGCCGGCGATCTCCTCAAGCAGCGCGCGCACGCGCAGGATTTCAGCAGGCTCATGCACCATCGGCAGCATCAGCCTGCATTGCACCAGCGGGCGTACCGAAAGCACCGCCTCGAGCTGCGTGCGCAGTAGTTCTGGCCGCCAGAAGCCGGCGCGTACGCCGCGCAGGCCCAATGCCGGGTTGTTCTCGTGCGGAAGCGGCAGGAAGGGAATGGCCTTGTCATCGCCGACATCGAGCGTCCGGATCACCACTGGCCGGTCGCCGAATGCCTCGACGACACGCTGGTACTCCTCGGCCTGCAACGCGGCGTCCGGTGCGCTCCGTCGCTCGAGGAACAGGAACTCCGTGCGCAGCAGCCCGCATCCTTCGGCCCCGAGTGCGACCGCATCCCGTGCCTCGGCCGCGGATCCGATATTTGCGAATACCATGATTCGCGTGCCGTCCGCCATCTTGCAGTCGGCCCGGGCAGCCGCACGCTCGACCGCGTCGCGCTCGCTACGCTGCCGGAGAGCATGCTCCGCCGCGGCGAGCTCGAAATCCGAAGGATCGACGTGCAGCGCGCCGCGCTCGGCGTCGAGCAGCAAAGGAGTGCCGGCCTCGATCCCTTGTACGCTCGCTCCCACGCTGACCAGCATCGGCTTGCCCATTGCCGCCGCAATGATTGCGACATGGGAAGTCGGCCCGCCGCGGGCCGTACAGATCCCGGCGAGTCGTCCCGAATCGAGCGCGACCAATTGCGAAGGCAGCAGTACATCCGCAAGCACGATTGCCCGTTCCGGCAATCGCTGATCCGGACTCCGGGTCTCGCCGGCAAGCGCGGCCAGCACCTGCGATTCCAGGTCGAGCAGGTCGTCGGCCCGCTCCGCGAGTCGCGCGTCTCCGAGATCGCGCAAGGCATCGGCGCTAGCGCGAATCACGCTGTGCCAGGCGTAGCCGGCGCTCTTGCCACGCAAGATCAGCTTGGCGGCCTCGGCCGCGAGTGCGGGGTCATCAAGCAGCTCGAGATGCGCCGCAATGATCTCGGCACGCGGTCCGGTCGCATCTCCCGCCTGCATCGCGAGCGATTCCCGGACGGTGGCGCGACCTCGGGCAAGCTCCGCAGTCTCCAGAGCCACGCCGGCGCCGGCTTCGGTCACCACGTGCTCCCGTCGCGTGATTGTCGCAGCGATGCCGGCCGCGATCCCGCGGGCAGCGATGACGCCGGGCAGTCTCGCGCCCGGCGGCGGCCGCAACGCGACGTCATTTTGCGTCGCGCGGGCCCGTCCGGGCTTGTCGGTGTCGGCGCGCGGACCCGCGTCGGCGTGGCCCAGCAGCGTCTCGAGCGCATCGACGGCCGCTCGAGCATCGCGGCCCGTCGCCTCCAATGCAATCTCATCGTCCATGCGCGCGCCCAGCGCCATCAGGGACACCACGCTCTTTGCGCTGGCCTGGCGGCCATGCGCCGTAACGCGCACGTCGGCATCGAGTTCCCGGAGCTTGTGCGCGATCAGTGCCGCGGGACGCGCGTGGATGCCATGCGGCAGCGCGACCCTGAACTCGCGGGTGATGACGAGGCCCGTCGCGCGCGGCTGCGTATCCGCGGTGGCGGCAACGGCGCGCAGTTCCATCAGGAATTCGCCCGGCGCCACCGCGTGGCCGAGGCGCCGGCGGACGATCTCGTACGCCGAGCCGTTCGTGACGATGAGCGGCGTGATGAGGCTCGGCGCGGCGCGCGCGACCGCGTCGAGATCGAAACCAAGCAAGATGTCGCCGGCTCGCACGCGGTCGCCCGTCGACGCGTGCGCCACGAATCCCTGGCCTTTCAGGGCGACCGTGTCGATGCCGACGTGGAGCAGCAACTCGGCGCCGTTGTCGGCGCGCAGTGTCAACGCATGCTTCGTCGGCGCGACCGAGAGGAGTTCGCCGTCACATGGAGCGCAGAGCTCGCCGCCGGTTGGATCGATCGCCACGCCGTCGCCGAGCATTCCGCCTGCGAAGACCGGGTCCGGGACCTCGGCCAGCGGCAGCACCCAGCCGGGCACGGGTGCGGTCAGTAGCAGCTGCGAGGGCGGAGGCTTCACGGCATGAGCTCGACCGATTCAATTGCCCACATCGGATCGATCGCGCGGCCCGTAAACGTGAGACAGAGATCGTGCGTCCCGCCGTGCGGCGCGATCACGGCGGCAGGCAGCCGCGTGACGCCCATGCTGCCGACGGCCGGACCGAGCGGCATGACCGCGATCGGCGGAGCATCGCAACCGTCGACGCGGACTTCAAGCTCGCCGTTCGGGCCGCGCGGTGTCCGCAGCTGGATCGCATCGCGGTCCTTGCCGATCTGGAAGTTGAACGGGAATTGCCCGACCGTCGCGGCGATCGATTTGATGCCATTCAGGTCCGCGCCATCGAAGATCCAGCACGGTTCCAGGATGTCGACGAGGAAGACCGCGCGCTCGCCGTGCACAGGCGAGTCGTCCTCGAGATTCAGCACGAGCTTTTCGCTGCAGGTCTTCAATTGCTGGCTATGGCGCACGCGCGCCGGCGATGGCCGTTGCGCCCGGAATTCCGTATCGGCGTAACCGAAACCAAGCGCCCGATACCACGCAAATGCGATATCGAGCCGGCTGCGAAAGTCCGCAAAATCCAGGCGCTCGGGCGGCGACCAGCCGATTTCCGCGATTGCCGCGGCGCGCGGCACGGCCATCCATTGCACGCGCTCCTCGGTGCGCATGTGCTCCGTCCACAGGTTCGCCTGCACGCCCAGGATATGACGCTGCTGCCCGGCCGCGAGCTGCCCCGGCATGGGGTCGAAGCGATAGACGTCCTCGAGGCTGACGATGCGGCCACGGCCCGGTGGTTCCGTGATGCCCGCGCCCTGGCGGTTGTCGAAGTAGAACGTGGGCCAGGGGCTCAGCACCGCATCGTGTCCGGCCGCCGCGGCCGCAACCGCCCCGTCAATGCCGCGCCAGGACATGACGGTCGCCTCCGGTGCCAGGCCACCCTCCAGGATCTCGTCCCAGCCGACCAGCCGCCGGCCGTGTGCCGAGAGAAACCGGCCCACGCGCTGGGTGAAATAGCTTTGCAGCGCATGCATGTCGGCGACACCGCGCTCGCGCATCAGCTGCTGTACGCGTCGTGACGACTGCCACTGAACTTTCACGGCCTCGTCGCCGCCCACGTGGATGTACTCGCCAGGGAAAAGCTCGATGACCTCGCTCAGCACGTCCTCGATGAATTCGAAGGTCGCGTCATCGACATTGTAGAGGTTGGGATAGATGCCCCAGTCTGCCGGCACGGAGGCAGGAGCGTGACCGTCGACGCCGAGCTCGGGATAGGCGACGAGAGCGGCGGTCGCGTGCCCCGGCATTTCGATCTCTGGGACGATCGTGACGTTGCGCGCGGCCGCGTGCTGCACGATACGACGCACTGTATCCTGCGAGTAATAGCCGCCATAGCGCCGCGGCTTACCGGTGGACGGGTCGACGTCCGCAGCAGGTCCCGCGCCCGCCGGTACCCGCCACGCGCCGATTTGCGCCAGCCGCGGGTATTTCCGGATCTCGAGGCGCCAGCCCTGATCGTCGGTCAGGTGCCAATGGAGGACATTCAGCTTGTGGAGCGCCATCCAGTCGATGAGCCGCTCAATGAATTCGGGTGACTGGTAGTGCCTTGCCGAATCGAGCATCAACCCGCGCCAGCGGAATCTCGGCGCATCCGCGACGCGCATCGCCGGGATCGAAACAGGCGCTGCAGCGCCGGCTTCCGGCCCCAACAATTGCCAGAGCGTGACAGCCCCGTAAAGGAGGCCGCGCGGGTCACTCGCGGACACCGTCACGCCTTGCGGCAGGATCGAAAGCGAGTAGGCCTCCGGCGACGCATCGGCATCGCGGTCGATGAGGAAGGCAATTCCGCCCTGCGCAGGCGCAGGATCCGGCCGCTCACCGACCTGCAGACTCAATCCACTGGAACGCCGCAACAACTCTGCGAAATACTGGGCGACACGCTGGCTGCCCGCATCGTTGCCGCTCGCGATCCTCGTTTGCGGCGCCAAGCTGAATTCGCCCCCAAGAAGCTCGGCGCGTTCAGGCGCTGGAATGACGGCGGGCCGCGCCGCAAGGGGAGGGCGGATCGCAGCCGGCGCGTGGGATCCCGCGACGAGCAGGCTCGCACCCGACAGGACCAGGATCCGGCGCAGCCTGCCCATGACGGTCATCATGACAGCCTGCACCTTAAAACAAGGGCGAAGGAGTTGCCTCCTCCGCCCCGTTGGATCATCAGCCCGCGCCGGATCAGAACTTGATGCGAGCGTTCAGGTAGTACTGCACGCCATTCTTGTAGAACGCGCGCGGCTGGTCCTTGTTGAGCGCGTAGTAGACGAGCGTCGGATCGTTGAGATTCTGGCCGTCCAGGGTCAAGGAGAAATTGTCGTTGAACGTGTAGCCGAGAGACGCGCTCAGCGTTCCGATCTCATCCTGGGAAAACGCCGTATTCCGGTCGAGGCCGCTGAAGAACGCCGAACGGTAGGTGTAGGCCACCCGTGCGCTGAAATGCGCGTTCTCGTAGTACGCACTGGCGTTGTACGTGTTCTTGGAAGTGCCGACCAGGCGGTCGTCTCCGGTGGTTACCTCCGAAGTCTGCTCGCCATCCGCGTAGGTGTAGTTCGCCGCGATCCCGATGTTGTCCGTGAGGGCCTGCTGGTAGGTCAGCTCGTAGCCCTGGACCCGCCCCGCGGCATTCACCGGCACGGTCAGCAGGTAGGGGACGTCCTGGCCCGCCGGGAATTGCTGGCTGATCGTGAAGTACGTGTTGGTCTGGCTGCCAAAGGTCACGTAATTGTCGAGATCCATGTAGAACAGGCCGGCCGCCAGCAGGGATCTCGGCGCGAAGTACCATTCGATGCCGGCGTCGTAGTTCGTCGAGCGGATCGGCTTCAGCTCCGGGTTGCCACCCGAACCCGTCCCCGTACCGTCCGGCGTCGCCGGCGGCGAAAGATTCGTGAAACCCCCCAGTGCCGAGTAGTCCGGGCGCGACATGGTCTTCGCGACCGCGAAGCGCGCCACCACGTCGTCGCTCACATCCCACTTGAGGTTGGCGCTCGGCAGGACGTCGGTGTAGGTGTTGGAAACCGGGATGCCGATGAACGGGCCGAATAGCGAGCCCGTGATCGTGTCCGGATCGGTCCCGTCGTTCTGCGTGTAGCTGACGACGTCCTCCTCGGTACGCACGTAGCGTACGCCGATGTTGCTGCTCCACCGCGTGCCGGCGAATTCGGCCTGCACGTAGGCGGCGGAGTTCGACTCCTTGACCTGGAACCAGAACTGGTAATAAGCGCGCGCCGTCGGATCGCGCTGCACGAGGCCCTCACCGTTGTAGTCGGCGAGCTGCGAGGGCGTCCAGTACCAGATCCCGGTAGGGATCGCGCCGCCGAAGGTATTGAAGTCGGACGGGTAGCTCGTGAATTCGTCAGGATAGTTGGCCGTGTCCACACCGCCGCCGCCGGTCGGGCCGCCGCTGAAGGTCGGGCCCTGCGCGATGGCGTCGAGCGACGTGCGCTCGTGCTCGTTGTAACGCGCGCCGAACTTGAGCCCGGTCCAGGCGCCGCCATCCGTGGCGAACTCGACGTCCAGCTTTGCCCAGTCTTCCTGGTCCTTCACGTCGACAAACTGCGCGCCGAAGATCCAGCCGAAATCGACCGGCGCACCACCGGGGAACGGCGTCGAGTTGTCGGCCGTACCCAGGCTGAAAGACGGACCGCTATCCACGCCGTGGAGCGACCAACTGGCGCCGGCGCCCGCGCCGGGTAGCGTTTCGGAAACGTCCTGCGTGCGCGTCTTGCCATGGCCGTCCGAGGTGCCGAACTGGCCTGACACGATCCAGTCGTCATTCACCTGGTAGCGGGCTTCGAACGTTAGGTATTCGGAGCTCGCGCTCTCATCGGGGCGCGAGATCTGGTCGTAGATTCCGTAGAAGGTGCCGGGCACCGGCGAGAAGCTGGCCCGCGTCAGCGTGTTGTTGGTAACGACGTAGCCGGGGTCCGGCGCCTGCCCGGCGCCGCCGGCAATGTAATGGGTGTTCCACAGCAGGTAGTTGCGGTTGTAATTCGCCGCGTCGAGATCGGACGTGAAGAACTGCACGCCCAGGTTCAGGTTGTCCGTAGGACGGAACTCGATGTCCACGAGGCCGCCGGTGCGCTCGCGTTTCTGCTCGAACAACGCGGCGCCGACGAGGGCGGGATATTGCACTCCCTCCAGATCCGGGTTCGACGTGGCGATGGTGCTGCCCGCAGCGATCGTCTCGTAACCGAGCAGCTCGACGCCGTCGCGACGCAGGTGCCGGGACTCCGAAAATGCCTGCAGCAGCAGGCCGACAGTGCTCGCTTCGTTCCTCCAGCTGAAGAGGCCGCTCAACTGCGCATCTGAATCCGACGGCAAGTCGGAATACACGCCACCCACGGATGCGCCGAACGCCATCCGCTCCGGAAGTTCCAGCGGGCTGCGCGTGATGATATTGACCGATCCTGCGACGCCGCCCTCAACGAGCTGCGCCTGCGAAGACTTGTGGACGACGACCTGGCTGACGAGCTCGGACGGCAACAGCGTGTAACTGACGCTGCGGCCCACCTGCTGCACCTGGTTCAGCACGAACCAGTCGCCCGAGGCGACGTTGTGGCCGTTCAGCAGGGTTTGCGTGAGGCTGGGATTGGTCCCCCGCAGGCTGACGCGGTCGTTCTCGTCGAATCCGCCCTCGTTGGCGCCGGCGGAGCTGGTGGTCACGCCGGTAACGCGCGCCAGCGAGTCCGCGATGTTCTTGTCGGGCATCTTCTGGATGTCCTCGGCCGTGACGACTTCCACCACGCTGGTCGAGGCGCGCTTGACGTCGAGCGACTTTTCCAACGAGACGCGGATGCCCGTGACCAGGACTTCTTCGAGAGCGGTTCCGCTCGGCTGCGTGGCGGGGCTCGCTTCCTGGTCCGCTGCGGCGCGCGCCGGGTCGTTGTCCCCGAACAGGGCGATGGCGACGGCTGTTCCGATCATGGTCGACCGTGATCTATTCATGTGCTCTGATCCCCCTAGGCTCCGTTCTGGCGGCCGCTCCGCGCAGATGATGTGAGTTCACTGCCACCTGGTCCGTCCGGTGTAGCCCAATGACAGAACCAATTAGATGCCAATATAATACCACCTCTGATAGAATGGCAAGCGTTGTGAAATATGGTGCATCGGCCCACAACGGGCTGCATGACCTGTCTCTTGTAAGCCACGCTGAGGCGCGCCAGGGGGCTAGTGGTATGGCAGTGGTATCAACTCAGGCACCGATCCGGAACAAGCAGAAGGGATCGGCCCGGATTTCGAAAGCGATCGGTCCGCTGCCTGTTTCGGGCAACCTGCCGCTTTACCAGAGGTTGCAGCGTGCGCTGCGCGAGGCCATCGATCGGCGCAGTCTGCGCGCCGACGACGCGCTCCCGCCGGAACGCGATCTCGCCGCTGAATTCGGCGTGTCGCGCATCACCGTGCGCAAGGCCATCGACGGGCTCGTGAATGAAGGCCTGCTCGTGCGCCGCCATGGCTCGGGCACTTTCGTGCGCGGGCGCGTCGAGAAGAATTTCTCGATGCTGACCTCCTTCTCGGAGGACATGCGTGCGCGAGGGCGCAATCCACGCAGTGACTGGCTCAAGCGATCGAATGGGACCGTCACGCCGGAGGAGGCGCTCAGCCTGCGCTCCAGCCCGGGCACGCCGGTGTACCGCTTCCACCGGCTGCGATTTGCGGACGACGCGCCGATGTCGATCGAGTATGCGACGATTGCCGCAGACTGCCTGCCGTCGCTCGACGCCGTCAAATCTTCGCTCTACCTGGCGCTGGAGCACGCAGGCAACCGGCCGGTGCGCGCATTGCAACGCCTGCGCGCCGTGTTGCTGACGCCGGAACAGGCCAGGTTGCTCTGCGCCGAGCCGGGAGATGCGGGCTTGCTGGTCGAGCGGCTCGGCTTCCTGAAGGATGGCCGCGCGGTCGAGTTCTCACAGTCATATTATCGTGGCGACACGTACGATTTCGTCGCCGAGCTAAGCGACCTTTCGTGAATCCCGAAACACGGATGTTCCGGGAAGCGGCGGATGCTTCCGCGGCGGTCCGCCGCCAATTGAAAGCGAATCGCGCCCTGGTGGAGGGCCTCGGCGGCGTGGTGCGGGGCCTGGCGCCGCGAGCCGTCGTGACCTGTGCGCGCGGCAGCTCCGACCACGCGGCGACGTTTGCGAAATACCTGATCGAAACCCGCACCGGCTTGCTTGCGTCGTCCGCGGCACCATCGATCAGCTCGCTATACGCGACCAAGTCGGACCTCGATGCGGTCCTGTTCATCGCGATCTCCCAGTCGGGCGCGAGCCCGGACCTGCTCGCCGCCGTGACGGCAGCCAGGAACGCCGGTGCGCTCGTGCTCGCTCTCGTAAACGATGAAACCTCTCCATTGGCGGGAGCCGCCCATCACACGATACCGCTGCAAGCTGGAGCCGAAACCAGCGTCGCAGCCACTAAGTCGTACATCGCCGCGCTCGCCGCGATCGTGCACCTGGTTTCGAGCTGGACCCGGGACCGGGACCTCGAGGAAGCGCTGGAACTGGCGCCGGACCAGCTCGCGCAGGCGTGGCAGCTCGACTGGAGCGCGGCAATCGCGCGCTTTCGATCTGCCGAAAGCCTCTATGTCATCGGCCGCGGACTCGGGCTCGGCATAGCGCAGGAAGCCGCGCTCAAGTTCAAGGAGACCTGCGGCCTGCACGCCGAAGCCTTCAGCGCCGCGGAGTTGCGGCACGGTCCGATGGCGCTCGTGCGCGCGGGTTTTCCGGTGCTCGCATTCATGCAGCAGGACGAGACACGCGACGGCATCGCGGCGCTCGCAGTGGAACTGGCGGGTGTCGGGGCAAACGTGGTGATGGCGGGGTGCGAGCGCCCCGGCTTGCTCTCGCTGCCCGTGGTGCGCGCGCATCCGGCAATCGAACCGCTGCTCATGATCCAGAGCTTCTACCGGCTCGCCAATGCGCTCGCGATCGCTCGCGGCTGCGATCCGGATCGCCCGCCTCACCTCCGCAAGATTACGGAGACGGTCTGATGCCCGTCGCGCTCGTCAACGGCCGGGTGCTTGGTGATGCCGGATTCCTCGAGGGTCGCGCCGTATTGCTTAACGGGGCACGGATTGTCGACGTCGTCGCCAACGACGACTCGCGATGCAGGAGCGCCGATCGCCACGACCTCGGCGGCCTGCTGCTGCTCCCGGGTTTTCTCGACACGCAGGTCAACGGCGGCGGCGGCGTGCTGTTCAATGCCGAACCGACCGTCGATGCCATCCGCGCGATCGGCGAGTCCCATCGGCGATTCGGCACGACGGGATTTCTGCCGACGCTCATCAGCGATGACCTGCATGTCGTAGCACGCGGACTGGAGGCTGCGCGGGCCGCGATCGACGCCCAAGTTCCCGGCGTACTGGGAATCCATATCGAGGGCCCGTATCTCAATGTCGCGCGCAAGGGCGTTCATAATTCCGCAAAACTGCGAGGGCTCGACGAAGGCGCGATCGGACTGCTGACCTCGCTTCGCGGCGGCAAGACCCTGGTGACACTGGCGCCCGAGATGACGACTCCCGGAATCATCGCGAAACTCAACGCAGCTGGCGTCGTCGTGTCGGCTGGCCATACCAACGCCACCTATGCCGAGATTCAAATTGCCCTGCGACACGGACTCAGGGGCTTCACGCACTTGTTCAACGCCATGTCGCAGCTCACGGGGCGCGAGCCGGGAGTCGTCGGCGCCGCGCTGGACGACCCGGATAGTTGGTGCGGCATCATTGTCGACGGACGCCACGTGGACCCGACGGTGTTGCGCATCGCCCTGCGTTGCAAGCGGCGCGACCGGTTCATGCTGGTCACGGATGCGATGCCAAGCGTCGGCGCGGCCGAAAAGTCGTTTACGCTCCAGGGCCGCACAATTTCCGTCACGAACGGCGTACTCGTCGATGAGGACGGCACGCTTGCCGGCTCGGACATCGACATGGCGACGACGGTGCGCAACGCGGTCGAGCTGCTGGGCATCGAGCTGCCCGAGGCGGTACGGATGGCCAGCCAGTACCCCGCGGAGTTCCTCGGGCTGGGCGGCGAGCTCGGACGGATTGCGCCAGGCTATCGCGCCAACCTGGTGCTCGCCGACGATGGGATGCACGTCAAGGAGACTTGGATCGACGGGCGCACGCCCGGCTGATCGCCACGCCGGAGGTCAACGCTGAAGTCTTGCGACCAGGAGATCCTTGACCCTCTTTGCGGCTTCCGGCGACATATTCGCAAGCACGCCTCGCCTGTGCATCGGGATATGCGCGTGGTTGTCGTCACTCGCACCGAAAATGTAGTGATGGAACAGGGATGCCCAGGCTGTCCTGAGCTCCGGTCGCATCGGCCTGATATTCAGGAGTCCATGAAGCAGGCAATCCATGGCAGATGCCGTCCTTCCGACCGCGCCGAGGGCGCCGTTCCACCAGTAATTGACCAGGACATTAAGCTTGGGGTCGAGTGACTCCACGTGGTGCCACCACAAGGTCGGAATGAAGAGCGCATCGCCGGGTTCGAGCTCCGCGACAAGCGCCGCAGAAAGGGCTTCCCGGAATCGCGGAAACTTCTCGAAGTCCGGATCGGCGAACCGCACCATGCTCATCGCGGCACCGGTCGGGGCGTAGTCGAGCGGTCCAATATAAAGGTTGGGTACCTGCTCCGGCGGGAACAGCGTGAACCGGCGCCTGCCTGCAACCACGCAGGCGACATTGTCCGATTCGTCGAAGTGGGCGGGCACCGTGACACGGTTGCCGAGCCAGAGCCGTGGTGCCACGGCTTCGTCGAGAATCGGCAGTCTGTTTTGCGCGGCAAAGCCAGGGAGGCAATCCGGTATCAGCGCGCTTTGCACGGCCACGGACGGCGATTCCTCGAACAACGCGTATCGCGACAGCTGCTCGACGATGGCGGACACAGGCAGGCGGTTGCGGGCGAAATTGAAGCCATCCATCGCATCGTTGTAGAAAATTGCTCCGCGGGCCTCTGGCGGCATCAGGATGGCGTCAACGGGGCTGCCATTATCGAAAGCGACCAGGTATCGGCTGGCTTCCGCGGGCGACCTGACCGCAGCCCGAACTGCCGGCCAATCCTTGACCAGGCCGCGCAGCACCGCCGGCCGGTATTGCGTGGCGACTTCGTCATGGAACGTCTTTGCGTCGACGTCGCGCCATTCGGAAATCGGTTGCGGAGTCTCATGCGGCATCGTATGGCGCTCCCAGAGGGATTCGAACCCTCGTACCAGCCTTGAGAGGGCTGTGTCCTAGGCCTCTAGACGATGGGAGCGAAGCGCCTTTGCATCTGGCCGGGGGCCCGCAAGGGGGCTGGTATTATATCGGCCCATCAATCGACCTCAAGCGGACCCTAACTCCTTGCAGCAACAGAACGACCGGGCGCCAGCGCCGGTGATCGTCGCACGCGCGGATCATCCGATCTCGCGATCGGAGATCTCCGGCAATGCGCTCAAGGTCCTCTATCGCCTCAAGGACGCGGGATTCCAGGGCTTCCTCGTCGGCGGCTGCGTGCGCGACCTCCTGATCGGCATCGTCCCCAAGGACTTCGACATCGCGACCGACGCGTCCCCGGAAGAGATGCGGAGGCTATTCCGGAATTGCCGGCTGATCGGGCGGCGCTTCCGCCTGGCGCACATCCGCTTCGGGCAGCAGGTCATCGAGGTGGCGACATTCCGCGCGTCCGGCGTTCCGTTGGAACCGGAAGGCGTGGATGAGGGCGACGGCGAGTCCGAGGATGCCGACAACGCGTCCGAAATGGAGCGTGAAGACGAACCGGAATCGTTGGATCGCGTCCACGACGACCGCGGGCGCCTGCTTCGCGACAACGTCTACGGCACGGTGGACCAGGACGTCTGGCGCCGCGACTTCACCTGCAATGCGCTGTATTACAACATCGAGGACTTTTCGATCTGGGATTACGTCGGCGGCGTCGAGGACATCCGCGCACGCACTATCCGCCTGATCGGGGATCCTGAAACCCGCTATCGCGAGGATCCGGTCAGGATGCTGCGCGCCGTGCGTTTCGAAGCGAAGCTCGGCTTCTCCATTCATGAATCGGCGCGGGCTCCGTTCGCGACGCTCGCAAGCCTGCTCGAACACATTCCTCCGGCGCGGCTACTCGACGAGTTCCAGAAGCTTTTCCTGGCGGGATTCGGGCAACGCTCATTCGACCTGTTGCGCGAGCATGGATTGCTCGAACACCTTTTTCCGGCGACCGCGGATCATCTTGCGAATGATTCGGGTGGCATGGCGCTGGCCCTCATCCGCGCAGGGCTTGCGAATACCGACCGGCGCGTCGCCGAGGACCGCCCAGTCACGCCCATGTTCCTGTTCGCCGTGTTGCTGTTTGGCCCGGTGTCGGCGGCCGCGCAGCGCCGTTTCGAGTCCGGCGTGCATCCGGGCGTTGCGATCACTGAAGCGGTCGACGAGGTTGTCGCGCTGCAGAATCGCCGCATCGGAATTCCGAAGCGTTTCTCCATCCCGATGCGCGAGTTGCTCGCGATGCAGCCGCGCTTCCATCGTCGCGAAGGCCGAAGGGCGCTGGCCTTGCTTTCGCATCCACGGTTCCGTGCGGCCTACGATTTCCTGTTGCTGCGTGCGGAGGCGGGCGCGGAAGATCCGGAAATCGCGCGCTGGTGGACCGAGATCCAGACACTGCCGCCGGAACGGCAACTCGAACTCGTCGGCACCGAATCGGGTGGCGGCCAGGATGGCGGACCCGGCCGGCGCCGCCGCAGGCGGCGTGGCGGCCGGCGTCACCGGGCGCCCGCCAGCGAGACCTGAGCCTGCCTGATGGCCTGGCGTCCCGCCTATGTCGCGCTCGGCAGCAACCTGTCCGAGCCGCGGCAGCAGGTGGAACGGGCGTTCGAAGCGCTTGCGGCAATGCCGGGCTCAAGGCTCGTGCGGCGATCAGGACACTGGCGAAGCCAGCCGATGGGCCCTCAGGACCAGCCGGAATTCGTCAATGCTGCCGCGGGCCTGGTGACGACAGCAGCGCCGCGCGAATTCCTGGATGAGCTGAAAGCGATCGAGCGCCGCCTCGGACGCACGCAGCCTGCGGTGCGCTGGGGCCCGCGGCTGATCGATCTCGACCTGCTCGTGTTCGGCGACATTCAGGTGGACGAGCCCGGGCTCGCCGTCCCGCACCCGGGCCTGCACCAGCGCAATTTCGTGCTGTATCCTCTCGCGGAAATCGCCGCGGAGCTCTGGGTGCCGGGACTCGCTCGGGTCTGCCGGCTCCGTGAACGGGTTTCGGGTGCGGGAATCGAGCGGCTGGCCGCACGGGGATCCGGTGACGACTGAAGAAAATCGCGAGAACTGGCCGCACCGGCTGGTGGTCGTCGAAGGCCTGATCGGCGTCGGCAAGACAAGCCTCGCGACCAAGCTGGCCGCGGCCGTGGGCGCCGGCACCGTGCTCGAGCTGCCGATGGAAAATCCCTTCCTCGAGCGCTTCTACAAGGACCGGCGCGCGGCGGCGTTTCCCGCCCAGCTCTATTTCCTGTTCCAGCGCGCGCGGCAGCTCTCGGAGCTGCGCCAGCACGACCTCTTCGCGCAGCTGCGTGTCGCCGACTACATGCTCGACAAGGACCGCCTGTTCGCCCGCATCGTGCTCGACGACGAAGAATTCAAGCTCTACGACCAGGTCTATACGCGGCTTGCGATGGATGCGCCGGTGCCGGATCTCGTCGTGTTCCTGCAGGCGCCTGTCGACATCCTGCTTGCGCGCATCGACAAGCGCGGCATTCCCTACGAGAAGTACATCGACGCCGCTTACCTCGAGCGGCTCGGCGAGGCCTACACGCGCTATTTCCACCAGTACACGGCATCGCCGCTCCTGATCGTCAACACGGCCGAGATCGACCCGGCCAACAACTCGCGCGACTTCGACGACCTGTTCGAGACGATCAGCCGCACGACGAGCGGACGGCACTACGTCAATCCGGTTCGCGGCTAGCCTCCTGGCGCGCCAGCGCCCAGCGCACGTGCTCGCGCACGACGGGATCCGGGTCATCGCGACGCCCGGCGAGCGCGGCGGCTGCCGACTCCGACCGCGGCGCGTTGCCGAGCGCGACTGCGAGGTTTCGAAGCCACCGGCGGAACCCGAGCCGGCGGAGCGCACTCCCTTCAGTCTTCAGCAGGTACTCCTCTTCGGACCAGCGAAAGAGTTCAACGAGGTCAGGAGCGTCGAGGCGATGCCGGACCTGGAAGTCCGGCTCTGCGGCAACCCGGGCGAACTTGTTCCAGGGACAGACGAGCTGGCAGTCGTCGCAGCCGAAGATGCGGTTGCCGATCGCGGCGCGGAGCCTTTCGGGTATGGGTCCGTGGTGCTCGATCGTCAGGTACGAGATGCAGCGGCGCGCATCGAGCTGGTAGGGTGCCGTGATCGCCCCGGTCGGACAGGCGGGAAGGCAGGCGCTGCAGCTGCCGCATCGATCGCGCGCGCGCGCGTCGACAGCGAGCGGAAGGTCCGTGAAGAGCTCCCCGAGCATGAATAGCGAGCCGGCACGCTCGTTGATGAGATTCGTGTGCTTGCCGATCCAGCCGAGACCGGCGTTGCGCGCGAGCGGCTTCTCCATCACGGGCGCCGAATCCACGAATGCGCGATAGCCGAAGGGCCCGATCTCGGCCTCGAGCTTCGATGCGAGCCCGGCAAGCCGGCCGCGCATCACCTTGTGATAGTCGCGGCCGAGCGCGTAGCGCGCGACATAGCCCTTCCGGCCGTCGGCCAGCACATCGCCTGCGGGCGCTGCGTCGGGCGCGGAGGCAGCCATGCGAACGCTGATGACTCGAATGGTCCCGGGCACGAGTTCGTCCGGCCTGCTGCGGCGCTGCCCGTGCCGCGCCATGTAGTCCATGCCGCCGTGGCGCTGGTCCGCGAGCCAGCGCTGGAGGTTTGATTCGTCTTCGGACAAGTCGATGCCCGCGACACCGACCTGGTCGAATCCAAGTTCGCGGGCGAATCCGTCGAGCCTCTCTCGCAGTCGCGTGAGATCGAGGGCAGTGAGCTTGCTTGCCATGTGGGGACGGGTGACCGGCGACGGCCAGTATAATCGCGCGGATGGAACCGCTGCCCGCCGAGGTCTATTCGGCCGCTTCTGTACGCGCCATGGACCGGCACGCAATCGAACGAGCCGGCATCGCGGGCTATACGTTGATGCAGCGCGCGGGCAGCTCGGCCTTCAACGCCATGCGAAGGCATTGGCCGGAGGCATCGACCCTGGCCGTAGTCTGCGGCGCCGGCAATAACGCGGGCGATGGGTATGTGCTGGCGCGGCTCGCGCGCGCAGCAGGAATTGACGTCCGCGTCCTTGCACTCACGGATCCGAAGCGCCTGCGCGGCGACGCGGCCAGGGCTCACGCGGAATTCGCGGCCGATGGCGGAAAGGCGGGCGAATTCGGCGCGCACTCGCTCGAGGGCGCCATGCTCGTCGTCGACGCCTTACTCGGCACCGGAATCGACCGGACGGTCGAAGGCCAATATCTCGACTGCATCGAGGGCGTCAATCGCGCGGGGCTTCCGGTCCTCGCGCTCGACATTCCTTCGGGCCTCGATGCGGATACGGGCCAGCCCCGGGACGCGGCGATCCGTGCCACCCGGACTCTCGCGTTCATTGCACTGAAGTGCGGCCTCTTCCTCGGGGCGGCGCCCGAGTACGTCGGTGCGCTCGAACTCGCAGGCCTCGACGTTCCCGCCAGCGTCCGCGACGCACAGGCGCCGGTGCTCCGGCGCATGGACGGTCGCCTCGCTGCAGCCGCGCTACCCGCCAGGCGACGCACGGCACACAAGGGCGAACACGGCAGCGTCCTCGTCATCGGTGGCTTTGCAATGGCGGGCGCCGCGAGGCTTGCAGGCGAGGCGGCGCTCCGGACCGGTGCGGGCCTCGTCACCGTCGCAACGAACGCGGAGGGCGCAGGCCCGATCGTCGCCACTCGTCCTGAGCTCATCGCGAGAGCCATCGATTTCGGCGAGGGCTTTTCGCAGCTGCTCGCGAACTCTGACGCGATCGCAATCGGCCCGGGACTCGGAAACGGGCGCAACGCGCGCCGCGCCTTCGATGCCGCAGCGGGCGCGGACCGGCCGATCGTCGTCGATGCCGATGCGCTGGCCCTCCTCGCCGCCCAGCCGCGAAAGCGCGATGACTGGATCCTGACACCGCATCCGGGCGAGGCGGCGCGCCTGCTCGGCGCACATGCATCGGCCGTGCAGCGCGACCGGCTCGGCGCCGTGCGGGAGATCGCGAAACGATTCGGCGGCATTTGCGTGCTGAAAGGCGCGCACACGCTGGTGCAGGGACCGGATTCACTGCCCTGGGTCTGCGACCGCGGCAATCCGGGCATGGCGAGCGCCGGGAGCGGAGACGTCCTGACCGGCATCGTCGCGGCGCTGCTCGCCGGCGGCTCTGAGCCTGCGCTCGCGGCCGCGGCCGGCGTCTTCGTGCACGCAGAGGCCGGCGATCGCGCAGCGCGTCGCGGCATGCGCGGCATGATTGCCGGCGACCTGATTGCCGAGCTGCAAGGCGTCGTCAACGCGCCATGGAAATGATCCTGGTCGACGAAGCAGCGACCACCTGTGCAGGTGCGGCGCTTGCTCGCGGCTTGCCGGATATCGCGGCCCACAGTGTCCTGCTGGGACTCTCGGGCGAACTCGGGAGCGGCAAGACGACGCTCGCGCGCGGAATGTTGCGAGAGCTTGGCGTCGTGGGAGCGATCAGGAGCCCCACGTTCACGCTGGTCGAGCCGTACGAAACGACTCGCGGGACAGTTCATCACCTTGACCTCTACCGCCTCGAGTCCGGCGCGGCTGCGCTCGAGGGCATAGGCTATCGCGACCTCAGCGGGCAGCCCGGGCTCGTCCTCGTCGAGTGGCCGGAACGCGCAGGCCCGGCACTGGGTGAACTCGATCTGCTCGTCCAGCTCGAACACCAGGGTTCGGGTCGCCGCATTTCGCTCTCCTCCCGGGGGGCAAGTGGGCGCGGCTGGCTGGCTGCGAGTCGCGCCGCACTCGAAGAGTGTGGTGTATCTAGCTGAAATACTTGAATTAAAAATGAGCCGTAGTTAGAGTACCCGCGAACTTCTGAGTGCACGGCAGTCATGCGGCCATTGAGGGGAATCGGGCTTTTTGTCCTGCTGCTCGCCTCGGGATCGGCGGCGGCCGCGGACGTTGCGCTCAAGGACGTTCGTCTCTGGGCGAGTCCGGATTCGACGCGCGTCGTGCTCGACCTCACTGCGCCGGCAAGCTACACGCTCTTCGCGCTGTCCGGCCCCGAACGCATCGTCATTGATTTCGACCGGATCGACGCGGACATCAAGTCTCTGCGGTTGCCGGAAGGCGCGGGCGTCGTGAAAGCCGTGCGACTCGGCGAGCGCGGCAAGGCCGGACTTCGCATCGTCCTCGACGTCAACGCGGCGGTCGAGCCCAAGGGATTCCTGACACCTCCGAACGAGACCTACGGGCACCGGCTCGTCGTGGACCTCGGCCACCAACAAACAACAAAGCCAGTCAAAGTGGCGACCGGCGACGGGCAGCGCGATCTCGTCATCGCCATTGATGCCGGCCACGGCGGCGAGGACCCGGGCGCCATCGGCAAGTCCGGCACGCGCGAGAAGAATGTTGCGCTCGCGGTCGCGAAGCAGCTTGCCGACCGCATCAACGCGGAGCCCGGAATGCGCGCCGTGCTGACGCGAACCGGCGACTACTTCGTGCCGTTCCGCGATCGCATCCGCCGCGCCAGGGAAGCGAAAGCCGATCTGTTCGTTTCCGTCCATGCCGATGCGTTCATGGATCGCGGCGTGCGCGGCTCGTCCGTATACGTCCTTTCCACCCGCCGCGCGAGCAGCGAGGCGGCCAAGGTGCTGGCCGACCGCGAAAATGCCGCGGATCTCATCGGCGGCGTGTCGCTCCACGACAAGAGCGATGTCCTCGCCTCGGTGCTGCTCGATCTCTCGCAGAATGCGGCGATCAGCGCGAGCCGCGACGCGGCAAGCCGAGTCCTCGCGGAACTCGACCACGTCGGCCAGCTGAAGAAGAGCGACGTGCAGCACGCGAGCCTGATCGTGCTGACTTCGCCCGACGTGCCATCGATGCTGATCGAGACCGCGTTCATCTCCAATCCGGAAGAGGAGCGCAGGCTCCGCGATCCGGGGCATCAGGAACGGCTCGCCGGGGCGATCCACGCGGGCGTGCGCCGCTACTTCTACGACAATCCCCCGCCGGGATCGCAAGTCGCGATCCTTGCCGCGCGCGAGCGCGGACAGGCGTTACGCCACGTCGTGTCGCCGGGCGAAACGCTTGTCGACGTCGCAGGGCGTTACGCGGTGAGCATCGACGACCTGCGGCAGCAGAATCACCTCAAGACCGAAACCGTAGCCTCGGGCACGATCCTCGAGATTCCCGTCGCCGGCACCTGAACTCGACCCGCTGCTAGACTGGCGCGGCGGTTAGCCACGCCATGCCCATCCGAATTCTCCAAGGCCCGCTCGTCGACCAGATCGCCGCGGGCGAGGTCATCGAGCGCCCGGCGTCCGTCGTCAAGGAACTCGTCGAGAACGCGCTCGATGCCGGCGCGCGCCGCCTGGACATTGACATCGAGCACGGCGGCATCCGGCTGATCCGCGTCCGCGATGACGGAGACGGCATCGAGCCTGCCGAGCTTGCGTTGGCGCTCGCGCGCCATGCGACGAGCAAGATCGCCTCGCTCGATGATCTCGAGCAGCTGCGTTCGCTCGGCTTTCGAGGAGAGGCACTCCCCTCTATTGCCTCCGTGTCGAGCCTCAGGCTGAGCTCCCGCGCCCGGGGCGGGGCAGTGGCGGCGGAAATCGAATCGATCGACGGTCACCCCGGCGACGCTGCTCCGGCCTCCCATCCGCAAGGCACGACCGTCGAGGTGCGCGACCTCTTTCACCGCGTGCCGGCGCGGCGCAAGTTCCTGCGCGCCGAAGCCACGGAATTCCAGCATGTGTTGAGGACGGTCACGCGGCTCGCCCTGTCCCGCTTCGACGTGGCGTTCACGTTGACGCACAACCGGCGCGAGCATTTCGCCCTCCCGGCCGCCGGCGGGCGACTCGAGCGCGAGGCGCGCATTGCGCGGCTCGTCGGCGCCGATTTCGTCGGGGAGTCCCGCTACATCACATTTGCCCAGGCCGGGCTCGCGCTCGAAGGCTGGATCGGCCTGCCATCGCAGTCGCGCGCACAGCCGGACCGGCAGTACCTCTATGTCAACGGCCGCATGGTGCGCGATCGCCTGCTAGGCAGCGCCGTGCGACTCGGCTATCGCGACGTGAGCTACGGAGGACGGCATCCGGCCTGGCTCCTTTACCTGACACTCGATCCGCTCCTGGTCGACGTCAACGCGCATCCCCAGAAGCTCGAAGTGCGGTTCCGCGATTCACGCGCAGTCCACGATTTCCTGTTCCGGACGGTTGAGCGGGCGCTTGCCGAATCGGGGCATGGCCCGGACGGCAATGCGCCGGTCGCGGCCGCGGGACTGTGGAGCTGGGCGGCGCAGGGAAACGCAGTGTTATCGCTCACCGAAGCGGCGGGCGTCGACGCGCTCACCGCGATTGCGGAAGCGCGAATCGCGGAGCCATCGGTCGACACCGATCTCCCGCTCGGCCACGCGATTGCGCAGCTTCATGGCGTATACATTGTCGCGCAGTCTGCCGAGGGCATGGTGCTCGTCGACATGCACGCCGCGCATGAGCGCATCCTCTACGAGCGGCTCAAGGCGGCGATGGACTCGGGGCGGGGCCCGCGCCAGTCACTGCTCGTTCCGGCGCTCCTCGAAACGACCGAGGCCGACGCGGCGCTCGCCGAACAGCACGAGGATGAATTGCGCGCCGCCGGTTTTGCCGTCGATCGCGTTGGGCCCGCGACGCTCGCGGTCCGCGAGGTGCCGGTCGCGCTTGCGGGCGAGGACGTCGCGGGCGTCCTTCGCGATGCGCTCGCCGACCTCGGCGCCGGAGGCACGGCGCACCGGATCGACACCAGCCAGAACGAGTTACTGGCCAACATCGCTTGCCGGAGCGCCGTACGCGCGAACCGGCGGCTGTCGATCCCCGAAATGAACGCGCTCCTGCGCGAGATGGAGCGCACCGAGCGCTCGGGTCAGTGCAGCCACGGCCGGCCGACCTGGACGCGGCTGACGCTGGCCGAGCTCGATCGCATCTTCCTGCGCGGCCGTTGATGGCTCGCAGCTCCGCGATCCTGCTGATGGGCCCGACCGGCTCGGGCAAGACCGACCTCGCGGCCACGCTCGTCGCGCAGTTTCCACTGGAGATCGTGAGCGTCGACGCCGCAATGGTCTATCGCGGAATGGACATCGGTACCGCGAAGCCCTCGCGCGAGCTGCAGGCGCGCGCGCCCCATCGGCTGATTGACCTCATCGATCCCGCCGAGAGCTATTCCGCCGCCCGCTTCATTGCCGATGCCGACGCCGCCATGAATGAGATCGCCGCCGCGAGCCGGGCGCCGCTACTGGTCGGCGGCACCATGCTCTACTTCAGGGCGTTGCAGTCGGGGCTTGCGCGACTGCCACCGGCCGATCCGGCAATCCGGCGCCGGCTCGAAGCGCGCGCCGCGGCGGAGGGGTGGCCGGTATTGCACGCAGAACTTGCGCGCCTCGATCCCGCCTCGGCGGCGCGGATCCGTCCCACTGACCGTCAGCGCATCCAGCGAGCGCTCGAGGTGATCGAGCGAAGCGGCCACCCGCTGTCGAGCCTGCTGGCCGAGGACCTGCGAGGCGGCACTCATGATGGGGATCTGAAACTCGTGATCGCGCCCTCGGACCGGGCCGTGCTCTTCGAGCGAATCGAGCAGAGGTTCGATGACATGATGCGGGGCGGCCTGCTCGAGGAGGTCCGGGGGCTGCACGGACGCGGCGACCTCAATGCGGAGCTGCCGGCCATGCGGCTGATCGGCTACCGCCAACTCTGGAATCACCTGGACGGCGGATGTTCGCCGGAAGCGGCCGTGCACAAGGCGGTGGCCGCGACCCGCCAGTTGGCACGGCGGCAGCTCACCTGGCTCCGTGCGGAACCTGGCGCCGACTGGTTCGATTCCCTCGATCCGGCGACGCCTGAACGTATCGCCCGGCGCGTTGCCGAATGGCTTCGAAAGCGATGAAACACGGTACGGAGGTGCTAGACTCGCTCCATTCGGGCGACGCCCCTTGCGTCAAATGAAGGCCCGGAACGACGAGATGTTTGAGCCGCCGGTTAAGCCTAGAGCGGCATGAAAGTGCTAGAAAAAACAAGGAGTTACCATGGCCCGAGGTCAATCGTTGCAGGATCCGTTCCTGAATGCGCTGCGCAAGGAGCGCGTGCCAGTTTCCATTTATCTAGTCAATGGCATCAAGCTTCAGGGCCAGGTGGACTCTTTCGACCAGTTCGTGGTTCTACTCAAGAATTCGGTGAGCCAGATGGTCTACAAGCACGCCATCTCGACGGTCGTGCCGGCGCGGAACGTCCGCTTGCCGTCGGCCGACGGAACGGAGGAAGCAGAGCCAGTCTCGGCGGAGACCGCTTGACCGGAGTGCCGGCAGGATCCCTTGTTCGAACGTCCTGAGCGCGGCGAACGCGCGATCCTCGTACGCATCGGTCTCGGCAGGGCGCCCGACGCCGACGAACTCGGGGAATTCGACGCGCTGGCCCGTTCTGCCGGCGCAATTCCGGTCGGGACGATTACGGGAAACCGCAGCCGCCCGGAGCCGCGCTACTTTGTGGGTAGCGGCAAGGCCGAGGAAGTTCGTGACCGCGCGAAGGCCGAGGCGGCCGACCTGATCCTCGTGGATCACGAACTCTCTCCGTCGCAGGAGCGCAATCTCGAGCGCCTGATCGGCCAGCGAGTGCTCGACCGCGCCGGTCTCATACTCGACATCTTTGCGCGTCGCGCTCGAAGCGCCGAAGGCAAGCTCGAAGTCGAGCTGGCGCAGCTCAAGCACCTTTCTACGCGACTAATCCGGGGCTGGACCCACCTCGAGCGCCAAAAAGGCGGCATCGGGCTTCGGGGTCCCGGCGAAACGCAGCTTGAGACGGACCGCCGGCTGATCGGAAAGCGCATCCGGACGCTGACTGCAAAGCTTGAAAAGCTCGCGCAGCGCCGCGACACCGGCCGCCAGGTCAGGAAGCGCGTGCCCGTTTCCGGAGTCGCGCTGATCGGCTACACGAACGCAGGCAAGTCGACGTTGTTTCGCGCGCTGACCGGTGCCGACGCCTATGTCGCCGACCAGCTTTTCGCGACGCTCGACCCCACGGTCCGGCGCCTGCGACTGCCGCACACGCCGGACATCGTCATTGCCGACACCGTCGGTTTCGTGCGCGACTTGCCGCACGAGCTGGTCGCGGCGTTTCGTTCGACGCTGATGGAGGCGCGCGAGGCGGACCTCCTGCTGCACGTCGTCGATGCCGCCGATCCGGAACGTGAGCAGCGCATCGCGCAGGTGGACGAGCTCGTCGAAAGCATCGGTGCTGCCTCGATTCCCCAGCTGCGCATCTACAACAAGGTCGACCGCACGGGCCGGACGCCGGAATTGATGCGCGATGCCACGGGCGCCCCGTCCGCCGTCTCGCTCTCGGCAATGACCGGCTCCGGTGTCGGCCTGCTGCGAGGCGCCTTTCAGGAGATCTTCGGGCAGGCGGCGATGCGCCTCGCCGTCGTCCTGCCGCCGTCGCAGGGGCGCCTCCGCGCCCGGCTCTACGAGTTGAGGCTCGTGCGAGCGGAGGAGGCCCTGCCGGATGGCGACACGCGCCTTACCGTCGAATCGTCGCACCAGGAACTCGAGGCGCTCTGCCGCGAAGCGGGTGTCGATTTCTCGGCCGTCGTGTCGCCTTGTTTGCCCGCGGCCGGCTTCGTAGAATTCCCGCGCGACACCGCGAGTTCCGCGGCCTGATTTCCCGAGCACACGGCGAGCACACACATGGCCTGGAACGAGCCCGGCAAGAACGAGAACCCCTGGCAGCGCAAGCCTGAGAAGGGCCCGCCGGACCTGGATGAGATCCTGCGCCGCCTGCAGAAACGGCTGCGATCGCTGTTCGGCGGATCCGGCCCGACGGGCGGCGGCGCTTCGAGCGGCGGCCGCGCGATCGGCGTCGGCTCGGTCCTGCTGGGCTTGGTCGCACTCTGGGCACTGTTCGGCAGTTTTTACCAGAACGAGGCAGCCGAGCGCTCCGTCATCACGCGTTTCGGCAAGTACGTCAAGACGACGACCGGGGGCCTCAATTTTCGCCTGCCCTGGCCGATCGACCAGCGTACGGTCGTGAACGTGTCCGAGGTCAGCAGCTTCACGCACCCGACACGAATGCTGACCCAGGACGAGGCGCTCGTGGTCATCGACCTCGCGGTCCAGTACCGTCGCGCCGATCCGGTCAAGTTCGCCTTCAACGTGCGCGTGCCGGAGGAGACGCTCGGCGAGGTGAGCGAGAGCGCGATACGGGAGATCGTCGGCCAGAACAGGCTCGATTTCGTGCTCGAGCGTGGCCGCCAGGAAATCGGCGCGAAGACGAAGGACCTTATCCAGCGCACGATCACCGCTTACAACACCGGCATCGAGGTCACGAGCGTCAACCTGCAGGACGTCGGCGTGCCTGAGCAGGTCGCCCCGGCGCAGAAGGACGCAATCAAGGCACGCGAGGACAAGGAACGCGCGATGCTCTCGGCGCAGACCTATGCGAACGATATCGTTCCGAAGGCGAGGGGCGCGGCCGTCAGCGTGGTGGAGGGCGCGCGCGCCTATCGCAGCCGGGTGATCGCGGACGCCGAGGGCGAGACCTCGCGCTTCCTGCAGCTCGCCAGTGAATACCAGCGCGCGCCGTCCGTGACGCGCGAGCGCCTCTATCTCGAGACGATGGAGCAGGTTCTCGGCTCGTCGACCAAGATCCTGGTCGACGTCGACGGCACGGGCAACATGATCTACCTGCCGCTCGACAAGCTCCTCGAGCAGCGGAGCAAGTCGCGCGGCCTCGTCGACACGCCGCCGACGATCCGCCTCGAGGACGGAAGCGAGGTCGAAGCCGAAGACCCGCGTGTCCAAAGGGAACGCTGATGAACCGCCCAATCTTCCAGGTCGTCATCGGCCTCGTCGTGGCGCTCTGGCTACTCAGTGCCTCGTTGTTCCAGGTGAAGGAGACCGAGCTCGCAATCAAGTTCCGGTTCCGCAAGATCGTCGGAACGGAGTTCGAGCCGGGCTTGCATTTCATGATCCCCTGGATCAATGCGGTGGAGAAGTTTGACCGCCGCGTGCTTACGCGAAATTACCCCGCAGAGCAGTTCCTGACCAGTGAAGGCAAGATCCTGAACGTCGACTTCTACGTGAAGTGGCGGGTCTCGGACGTCACCAGCTATTACCTCGCGACAAACGGCGACGAAGAAGTGGCGGCCGGACGGCTCGCCGAAAACGTCAAGGATGGGCTCAAGGGCGTCATCGCGAAGCGCACCATCCAGCAGGTCGTCGCGGCCGAGCGCTCCGAGTTCATCGGCGACATCCTGCAGTTCGCGGGGCAATCAGTCGGCCAGCTAGGGCTCACTCTCGTCGACGTGCGTGTCAAGCGCATCGACCTGCCGGACGAGGTATCCGAATCCGTTTACAACCGCATGCGGCAGAATTTCGCCCGGCAGGCGTCGCAGTTGCGCGCCGAGGGCGACGAGCAGGCGCAGCGGATTCGCGCCGAGGCCGAGCGCGAGCGCACGGAGCAACTTGCCGTCGGCAACCGCGATGCCGAAGTGATCCGCGGCGAAGGCGACGCGAAAGCGGCCGCCACTTACGCGGGCGCCTACCAGCGCTATCCCGAATTCTATTCGCTGCACCGGAGCCTCCAGGCCTACCGGAATTCACTCGGCCAGCCGAACGACGTGCTGGTCATCGCGCCCAAGGGCGAGTTCTTCAAGTACCTCAAGCAGCCGGGTCGTTAAGGACCCGGATGAACATTGCATGGCCAGACTTCGTGGCCGCGCTCGGCCTCCTGTTCGTGATCGAAGGCATCCTTCCATTCGTCAATCCCGGCGGAATCCGGCGCGCGCTCGGGCGGATCAGCGCCATGGATGACGCGACGCTTCGCGTCGCCGGCGCCGCGAGCATGCTGGCGGGACTCGCTCTTCTCTGGCTGATCCGGTCCTGAGCAGCCGCCGTGGGCCGTTTCGTCGTCGTCGTCGGCGCCCAATGGGGCGATGAGGGAAAGGGAAAGGTCGTCGACCTCCTGACGGAGCGCGTCTCCGGAGTCGCGCGATTCCAGGGCGGGCACAACGCGGGCCACACGCTCGTGATCGATGGCGTCAAGACCGTGCTCTCGCTGATCCCTTCGGGCGTGCTGCGCGATCGGGTCCGCTGCTTCATCGGCAATGGCGTCGTTGTGTCACTCGAGGCGCTCCTGTCCGAGGCCGACATGCTGGCCGGGCGCGGCATACCGGTATTCGAGCGCCTGCGCGTGAGCGCGCTCTGTCCGCTCGTGCTGCCGTCGCACGCGATGATCGACCGCGCGCGCGAACGAGCAAGCGGGGATCGCAAGATCGGCACGACTGGCCGCGGCGTCGGTCCCGCCTACGAAGACAAGGTCGCGCGCCGCGCCGTCCGCATTGGCGAACTCGCCGATCCCGCGCAATTCGAGTCGCGGCTCGGCGAGCTCCTCGAATACCACAACTTCCTGCTGGAGCGGCGACTTGGCGAGGCGCCGGTCGACTTCCGCCAGACGCTCGATGCCTGCTTCGCACAGGGCGAACGTATACGACCGATCGTCGGCGACGTCACGAAGGATTTGCATGAGCTTCGGAAGACCGGCGCGAACGTCCTCCTCGAAGGCGCACAAGGCACGATGCTCGACGTCGACCACGGGACATTTCCGTTCGTAACCTCTTCGAATACCGTGGCCGGGTATGCGTCGGTGGGAACGGGACTCGGGCCGCGCGACATCGATGACGTGCTCGGGATCGTGAAGGCCTATACGACGCGGGTCGGCTCGGGACCATTTCCCACAGAGCTCGGCGACGATGTCGGCCGGCATCTGTCGCGCGTCGGGCAGGAATTCGGCGCCGTGACTGGCCGGCCGCGCCGTACGGGGTGGTTCGACGCCGTGGCGCTCGCGCGCTCGATCATCAACAACGGGATCAGCGGTCTTTGCGTCACGAAGCTGGACGTGCTCGACGGCGTCGACCCGGTGAAGCTCTGCGTCGCCTACGGTCCGGACGGCGCACCGCGCTACGAGTCAATGCCCGGTTGGACCGGAAAAACCGCGGGACTCAAGTCGCTGGCCGAGCTTCCCGCCGCCGCGCGTGCTTACCTCGCGCGTCTCGAATCGGCCTGCGGCGTGCCGATCACGATGATTTCGACCGGCGCCGAGCGGGACGAGACGATCGTTTCCCGCCATCCGTTCGACTGAGGCGGCCGACACTGGCCGCCAGCTCGTCAACGCGCCGCTGCAGCGCGCCGAGTTCCTCCGCCGAAGGCATGCCGAGCTGCTGCATCGCGCGCTGCACGCGCGTCTGGAAAATCTTCTCGAGGTTGTCCCAGGTTTCGCCGGCTTGCGCTTGTACGTCATCAATGCGCTGGTTGACGGTCTTCTGCGCCCCACGGAATGCCTGCATGACCGCTTTCTGCGCGGCATCGAACGCGCCGCCCTGGAGCTTGCCGCCCTCGCGCATCAACTCGTCGAAGACCTTCGGTGCGCCTGCCTGTGCCCTTGCGAGCGCGCCGAGGCCGGCCTGCCAGATCTGCTGGGCGGAATAGAGGAGGTCCTGCTCGGGCTTTGGAGCACTCCCACCGCCGAGCTTGCCCTTTTTCTTCGCCGCCATGATCCTCTCCTTGCCGCGTGCTGCCCGCGGCCGATGCGGCAGAATACCGCGTTCCCGACAGGAGTTCAGGATGGCTGCCGCGAAGTCGCTACGCTTCCCTTACGAACAGAAACCCTATGCCTACGAGGGCGCCGAATTGCGGAAGGCCTGGGACCGGTTGCACAGGGGGGATCGTGAGCCCTATCCCGAGGCCGCTGCCCTTCAACAAGCCTGGCGCGCGTTTCATCGCGGCGACTTTTCGGAAGCAATTGCCCAGGGCATCACGCAGGGCGCGCCGGGTTCAATTGTCGCAAGCAAGTCGGCAGCGGTCGCCGCGACGTATCTCGAGGACGACGATCGTCGCGCACTGCGCCTGCTCGAGGAAGCAGCGAAGCGCGCGGAGCAAGCGACGCGGAAGCTGCCCGGTCATGCAAATGCCTGGTACATGCTGGCATTCGTCATCGGCCGGTACGCGCAACAGGTCTCGATCGTCAAGGCGCTGGCGCAAGGCATCGGCAGCAAGGTGCAAAATGCACTTGACCGCACGCTGGAACTCGAACCGAAGCACGCAGACGCGCACATCGCGATCGGCCTGTACCACGCCGAGATCATCGACAAAGTCGGCGCACTGGCCGGCCGCCTCACTTATGGCGCCGACGCCGCGAAAGCGGTCAAGCATTTCGAGCAGGCGATCAAGCTCAATCCTGACTCGGCGATCGCGCACATGGAATACGCGAATGGCCTGCTGATGCTGCACGGCGACAAGAAGAAGGGCCAGGCGGTCGAACTCTATCGAAAGGCGGCGGCCTGCAAGCCAGCCGACGCGATGGAGCGCCTCGACGTGGAGCAGGCGAAGGCGGAGCTGGAATAGCGCCGCGAGTTCAGCGGCCGTTTTTCAAATAGGGACCGAGCAGCACCGCAAGCACGACCTTCTCGAACTCTTCGCAAAATCGTGCCGTGACCTGGTCGGGATCGGGCACACGGCCTGCATCCGCGATGAGGCCGAACTGCACCTGGCCCGCATAGGAAAGGATGCTGATCCCGAGGCCGATATCGCCCGATTGCGGCACCCAGAAGATGAGCCGGCCAATGCGCGCGCCCGCGAGATAGAGCGCCCGTGTTGGGCCCGGCACATTGGTTGCGACTGCCGTCGCCTTGGTCGACAGCAAGTCGATCGCGGCCGCCTCGACGGTCGCTGGCATGCGACCGAGGGCCGCCATGAGGCCGAGCGTCAGCACCGGCTGATAGGAGCCCTTCAGCTGGGTCATCGCGGCATGTACCGCGAACAGGCGCTCGAGTGGATTGCGGATGCCGATCGGCAACTCGAGGAAGACGAGCCCGAAATAGTTGCCGAGGGACGCGGCCGAGGCGGGGTCGCGCAGGTTGACCGGCACCGCGGCGCGGATCGAAAGCCCGTCGGTATCCTCGCCGTGCTGGCGCAGGTAACCGCCGAGCGCGCCTGCAGCGGTCGACATCAGGAGGTCGTTGATCGTGCAGCCGAGCGACTTCGCGACGGACTTCACTTCGGCGAGCGGCAGCGGTTCGGTCCAGGCAGCAATCTTGCGCGTGCAGAGCGGACCCTTGAATCGAGTCGGCGGGTCGTCCGGCAGCAGCGCGACGCGGGTGAGTTCGCCCGCGATCCCGAGCGCATGGCCTGCGAGTTCTGCGGCTTGCTCCGGGTTCCTGGCGAGTTCGACCGCACGCGCGAGGAATGCAGTCCCTTCTGCATAGGCCTGTCGCAGCAGTCCGGCACCAGGAATCGCGAGCCGGCCGAGCCAGGCCTCGGTTTCATCCTTGTCTCTGCGCGGCGCGGCCGCGGCGTGCGGCAGAGCGGATCCCGCGGCGGGATTTGCTTCGGCATCGGTGAGAGTCAGGAAGACGCGGATCATCGCCATGCCGTCCGCATAGCAATGATGGATGCGAAGAATCACGGCGCTGCCGCCCTGGAAGCGCTCGACGAAATGGAACTGCCAGACCGGGTGGCTACGGTCGAGGTCGGTACTCGCAAGCTCCGAGACCAGGTCCTCGAGCTCGGCCTGACCCGCCGGGGCCGGGAGCTTCGCGCGCACCACATGCCGGTCGAGGTCGAAGTCCTCGTCAGGCTCCCAGTCCGCGGAAACGGTGTCCGGCCGGGCGCGGCAGCGGAACCGCGGGAACGCGAGGAAACGCTCCCCGATCGTGCGCCGGAAGCGGCGGAAATCCACCCGCGAATCGAATACGACGACTCCCACGATCATCATCAGGTTCGTGGAGCGATCCATGCGCAGCCACGCGGCGTCGACCGCCGACATACGTTCCGTTTCGTGGATCATGGGATTACAGTAAATGATAACCGCAATCGATCGGGGAGCAGAGCATGGCGTACTTCGTCACGGGCGCGACCGGCTTCATCGGCCGCTATCTCGTCGAGCGCCTGCTCGCACGCGGCGAGCGCGTATTCGTGCTCGTGCGGCCGCAGTCGATGCAGAAATTCGAGGCGCTCCGCGAGTTCTGGGGTGCGCGCGCGAGCCGCGCGGTGCCGATCAAGGGCAATCTGGCGGAGCCCAATCTCGGCGTGTCGAAGGCGGACCTGCGCAAGCTCGCCGGCAAGGTCGATCACCTCTTCCACCTGGCGGCGATCTACGACCTGCAGGCGACGAGCGAGGAGCAGGACCTCGCGAACATCGTCGGAACGGACCACGCACTGCAGTTCGCGGAGAGCGTGCAGGCCGGCTGCTTCCACCATGCGAGCTCGATTGCGGCGGCGGGCCTTTACCAGGGCAGCTTCCGGGAAAACATGTTCGAGGAGGCGACTGGACTCGAGCATGCGTACTTCCGCACCAAGCATGAGTCGGAGGCGCTCGTCCGCAATCGCTGCAAGCGCCCGTGGCGCGTGTACCGGCCGGGCATCGTGGTCGGCCATTCTCAGACCGGCCAGATCGACAAGATCGACGGGCCTTACTACTTCTTCAAGATGATCCAGAGGCTGCGGCAGTCCCTGCCGCCCTGGTTCCCGCTCGTCGGTCTCGAGGGCGGCTACATCAACCTTGTGCCAGTCGACTACGTCGTCGCGGCCATGGACCATCTTGCACACCTGCCAGGCCAGGATGGACAGTGCTTCCACCTGACCGATCCGCGTCAGAGGCGCGTCGGCGAGGTGCTGAACCTCTTCGCACGTGCCGGCCATGCGCCGACAATGGCGTTTCGCGTCGACCCGAAGCTGGTCGACCTGGTGCCGGCGAGCGTCACGGCTTCGATGTCGAATTACCGGCCGCTGCAGCAGGTGGTCGACACGATCCTCCGGGACCTGCGCATCCCACGCGACGTCATACAGTTCTTCAACTGGCAAACGCGCTTCGATTGCACGCGGACGCAGCGCCTGCTCGAAGGCTCGGACATCCGCGTGCCCGTCCTCGAGGACTATGCCTGGCGGCTGTGGGACTACTGGGAACGGCATCTCGACCCGGACCTGTCGCTCGACCACAGTCTTGCCGGCGCGGTTCGCGGCAAGGTCGTCGTGATCACCGGCGGATCGTCCGGGATCGGGCTGGCGGCTGCCGAACGCTGCGCCGATGCGGGCGCGACGGTCGTCATCGTCGCGCGCGACCCGGAAAAGCTCGAAGCCGCGCGCGCGAGGCTAGCCGAGCGGGGCAAGGTAATCGCCTATCCCTGCGACATCTCGGACTACGCGGCCTGCGACGCCCTCGCGCGCCAGCTACTCGCCGAGCACGGCGGCGTGGACTTTCTTGTCAACAATGCCGGTCGCTCGATCCGCCGGTCGATCGACCTGTCGCACGAGCGATTCCACGACTTCGAGCGCACGATGCAGCTCAATTATTTTGCAGTCGTGCGCCTGACCATGGCGTTGATGCCGTCCCTGCTCGAGCGCGGCGGCCACGTCGTCAACATCTCGTCGATCGGCGTGCTGTCGAATGCGCCGCGATTCTCGGCCTACGTCGCGTCCAAGGCGGCAATGGAGGCCTGGACCCGATGTGCGGCTTCCGAGTACGCCGACCGCGGCGTGACATTTACGATCATCAACATGCCGCTCGTGCGCACGCCCATGATCGCGCCGACGAAGATCTACGAGCAGATGCCGGTCGCAACGCCCGACGACGCCGCAGACATGGTGGCGGAAGCGATCACCGACCGGCCGAAGCGGATCGCAACTCGGCTCGGCATCGCGGCCGAAGTGCTGCACCTCGTCGCCCCACGCATCACCGAGGTCGTGATGAATACCGCGTACCGGATGTTCCCGGACTCGGCGGCGGCGAAGGGCGACCAAGGCGAGAAGAAACCGGAGGCGCCGCCGACGAAGGAAGCGGTGATGTTCGCGTCAATCCTGCGCGGCGTGCACTGGTAATGTGCAAGAATGGTGCCCAGGAGAGGACTCGAACCTCCACGCCTCTCGGCACTAAGACCTGAACCTAGCGCGTCTACCAATTCCGCCACCTGGGCACAGGCTGCGGCCGGGGACCCCCGGCGAGGGCGCGTCAATTTACGCAGGCACCCGATCGATGTCAATTTCGAGAATTCCATGAGTCGCAAGCCGCGCTGGCAGCAGGAAGATCCGCGCTTTCGCGAGGAGTCCAAGCGCTACGCGCAGCCGGTCCCGAGCCGCGACCTCCTGCTCGCGAAGCTGGCGGAGGCGAAAAAGCCGCTTGGCTTCGATGCGCTCGCTGCCGCCCTCGGCATTACGGACGCGGCCGAGCGCGAAGCCGTGTCGAAGCGTCTCGGCGCCATGGCCCGCGAAGGCCAGTTGCTCGTCAATCGCGCCAACGAGTATTGCCTGATCGAGCGGCTGCCGGTCGTGGTCGGCACCGTGAGCGGTCATCGCGATGGCTTCGGCTTCCTCGTTCCGGACGATGGCAGCGACGACCTGTTCCTGCCGTACCGCGAGATGCGGATGCTGTTCCACGGCGACCGCGCCGCCGGGCGCGTGACCGGCCGCGACGAGCGCGGAAGGCCCGAGGGCGCGATCGTCGAGGTGCTCGAGCACCGCACGCGGCAGGTGGCCGGCCGCTTCTCGCTCGAAGGCGGCATCGGGTTCGTGACGCCGGACAACCGGCGCATCAGCCAGCGCGTCGTGGTGCCGCGCGACGCCACCGGGCCTGCGCGTCACGGGGACCTCGCCGTCGTCGAGATTACGGAGCAGCCGAGCCGGAATCGAGACGCCGTCGGCCGCGTGCTGCGGGTCCTTCCGGACAGCGGTGGGGCTGACACGGCGATAGACCTTGCGATCGCGTCGCATGGCCTGTCGCACGCGTTTACGCCCGAAGCCCTCGCCGAGGCCCGCGGCTGCGGGCGCGAGGTGGCGCCAGCTGCGCTCGCCGGGCGCGAGGACCTGCGGAAGATGCCGCTCGTGACGATCGATGGCGAGGACGCCCGCGATTTCGACGACGCGGTCTGGGCCGAGGAGAGTACGGGCGGTTTCCGCCTGATCGTCGCGATCGCCGACGTCAGCCATTACGTCCGACCGGGCACTGCGCTCGACAAGGAAGCGCGCGAGCGCGCGACGTCCGTCTACTTCCCGAACCGGGTGCTGCCGATGCTTCCGGAGGAGCTCTCGAATCAGCTGTGTTCGCTGATGCCCGAGGTCGACCGGTTGTGCATGGTCTCGGACATGCAGGTCACGCGCGCAGGCACAGTTGCGCGCAGCCGCTTCTATCCGGCTGTGATGCGCTCCGCGGCAAGGCTCACGTACACGCGCGTGGCCGCGCACCTCGATGGCCGGGAGCCCGCGTCGCGCGGCGGTCCCACTGCGGTCGCGCCGGTCCTCGATTGCCTGCACCGTGTCTATCTGGCGCTCCGCAAGCAGCGCGTGCGACGCGGCGCGCTCGATTTCGAGGCGCCCGAGGTCAAGGTGCTCGTCGATTCCGCAGGCCAGGTCACCGATATCCGCGCGTACCCGCGTAACGACGCTCACCGCCTGATCGAGGAATGCATGATCGCGGCGAATGTCGAGGCCGCGGGCTTTCTGAAGAAGCGCAAGCTGCCCGCGCTTTTCCGCATTCACGGCAAACCGGACGAGGAACGCATCGAAGAGTTGAAGCGGTTCCTTTCGATGCGCGGCGTGCACTTCGAGATCGGCGGGGACCTGAAGCCCGCGCGCTTGCAGAAAGTGCTGGCCGGGATCTCGGGTCGGCCGGACGCCGGCGTGCTCGAAAACGCGATCATTCGTTCACTGCCGCAGGCACTCTACCAGCCGCTCAACATCGGCCACTTCGGTCTCGCGCTCGAGGAATACGCCCATTTTACCTCGCCGATCCGGCGCTACCCGGACCTGCTGGTGCATCGTGGGATCCGCCACGCGCTGGCCGGTGGCACGGCGTCGAACTTCGTTCACTCCGCGCGGGAGATGGAGGCGCTCGGCCAGGAATGTTCGCTTCGCGAACGGCGCGCGGACGAAGCGGCTCGCTCGGTCGTAGCCTGGCTCAAGTGCGAGTACATGCGGCCGCGCGTCGGAGAGGAGTTCGATGCCGTGGCAACGGGCGTCGCCGAGTTCGGCGTCTTCGTGCAATTGAAGCAGATGCAGATCGACGGCCTCGTGCACGTGACGGCGTTGCCGGCGGACTATTTCCATTTCCACGAGCGTGACAGGACGCTGGTCGGGGAGCGCACGAAGCTTCGCATCTCGATCGGCGACGAGATGCGGGTCCGGCTCGTGCGCGTGGATTCGGCGGAGCGCAAGATCGACTTCGAGCACATCGCGAAGACCGGAACCCACCACCATCCGCGGCGCCGCACCGCCAAGGCGCCGGCGCGGCACAAGTGAGCGGGTCAATCGTCTACGGCCTCCATGCCGTCCGGGCGGTGCTGACCCGCCGGCCTGCCGATGTGCTTCGCCTGTCCATTGCCGCCGCGCGGGATGACGCACGCGTCCGGGAGCTGCGCGAGATCGCCGCCGCGCGGGGAATGCGGCCGGTTGACTCGACGACCGCGGCGCTCGACCAGGAGACGGGCGGCGCGGTGCACCAGGGTGTCGTCGCGGAAGTACGCCCGAGCGCGCCGCTCGACGAAAATCGCCTGCTCGATCTCCTGACGGAACTCACGACGCCTGCACTCGTGCTCGTGCTCGACGGCGTGTCGGATCCCCACAACCTCGGCGCATGCCTTCGCACTGCCGATGCTGCCGGCGCGACGGCCGTCGTCGCGCCGCGGGACCGCGCCGCCGGTCTCACGCCCGTTGTCCGCAAGGTGGCGGCCGGGGCCGCCGAAACGGTGCCTTTCGCGCAGGTCACCAATCTCGCGCGGTCGCTGCGCGACATGAAGGAGGCTGGGCTGTGGATCGCCGGCACCGCGGGCGACGGCGAGCAGGAGCTTTTCGCGGCCGACCTCAGCGGGCCGCTGGCGATCGTCATGGGGTCGGAGGGCAGGGGTCTCAGGCGCCTGACCCGGGATTGCTGCGACTTCAGCGTCCGTCTGCCGATGCTGGGGACGGTCGCAAGCCTGAACGTTTCGGTCGCCGCGGGCATTGTCCTTTACGAGGCCCTGCGCCAGCGCCGGGCGAAGGTTGCAGAAAGCGAGCGGGTCCGGTAACTTACGCGGCCCTCGTCTCCGACCCCGGGGACGATTTTCTCCTTGCCTCACCGCGATCGCGTCAGCGGGAGGCTAAAACCACAGGGAGTAGAAGATGCGGCATTACGAGATCGTATTCCTGGTCCATCCCGACCAGAGTGAGCAGGTTCCCGCCATGGTCGAGCGGTATCGCGGCCTCATCGCCGCGGACGGTGGCAGCGTGCACCGGTTCGAAGACTGGGGGCGCCGCCAGCTCGCATTCCCCATTTCCAAGATGCACAAGGCGCACTACGTGTTGCTGAACATCGAGTGCAGCGGCAAGGCGCTCGAAGAATTGACCGGGTCTTTCCGGTTTAGCGACGCCGTGCTGCGTCACCTCGTCGTCAAGATGGATCGCGCCGTGACCGACCCGTCGCCAATGGCGAAGGAACCGGAAGAGCGCGAGCGCGATCGGGGCGATCGCGATTCGATGGGCGACGCCATGGGCATGGACTGAGCGGGAGACCACGATGTCACGTTTTTTCAGGCGCAAGAAGTTCTGCAAGTTCACGGCCGACGGCACAGACCAGATTGACTACAAGGACCTGGCGACGCTCAAGGCCTACGTCACGGAGACCGGCAAGATCGTCCCGAGCCGCATCACGGGCACGCGCTCGTTCTATCAGCGCCAGCTCGCGGTCGCGATCAAGCGGGCGCGGTACCTTGCGCTCCTGCCGTACACCGACCAGCACTGAGTACGCGGGGCGAAAGCCCGTGGCTCGCTCTGATCCGATGACGGCGCTGCTTCAATGGACGATCGCGAATCCGCTCCGGGCCTTCCTGGCAGCCGGGCTTTCGTCGCTCGTCGCGATGCTCGCACTGCCGATGCTGGCGTGGCTGCCGGCAGGCCTGATCGTAATTGGACTCCTCGCGAGCGGCCAGGCCGTTGCGGCCGCAGCCACGGCCGGAGCTGCGCTCGTTCTCGTGTGGGCATTCGCGGCGGTTTTCGGCATGAGACCGGCGATCGTCATCGCAACGGTCGTGCTGCTGCCGTCGCTGCTGGCGGCGGTCGCGCTCGAAAAGAGCCGGAGCCTCGTATTCGTGTTCCAGGCCTTGACGGTCGCGTCCTGCCTGCTGGTACTCGCCATTCACGGCCTGCTCGGTGATCCCGTCGCCGTGTTGATGCCGTTCATCGCGAAGCTGGAGCCGATGCTTCGTCGCACGGCCGAGACACTCCTGCAGTTCGGAATCAAGAGTTCGCCCGAGGAGATTGGTGTGGCCACGGCCCGCGCTGCCTGGGCGACCCTCGGCTGGATGGTGTTGCTGCAGGCCTTCGTCGCGCAGTGCGCCGGCCTCTGGGCCTACGGCCGCCTGAAGCAGCCGGGACTCTTCGGGCGCGAGTTCTGCGGCCTCCGGCTCGGCAGTTCCATCGCCTGGTTGCTGGTCGCCGCGTTTGCCGCAAGCCTGATCGCGCATCGCTACTTCGCGCCAGGCTGGCAGCCGGTCGACGATGTGCTGTTCGTGCTCGCGGCCGCTTTCCTGGTGCAGGCGCTCGCGGTCGTCCACGGCCTGCGCGAGTTGCAGGTCATCGGCGCAATTCCGGTGGTCCTCGCCTACGTGGCAGTCATTCTGGTGCCGATGGCCCTCGTGGGCATCGGGTTCGCGGATACCTGGGTCCGCTTTCGCGAGCGCTTTGCGCCGCGGCAAGGAGGGTAGATCGATGGAAGTCATCCTGTTGCAGAAGATCGCAAACCTCGGCGAAATCGGCGACCGCGTGAAGGTCAAGCCGGGATTCGGTCGCAATTTCCTGCTGCCGGGCGGCAAGGCGACGCTTGCGACGCCGGCGAACATCGCCAAGTTCGAGAGCCGCCGCGCGGAGCTCGAAGCCAAGGCGTCGACCGAGCTCGCGTCGGCGAAGGGGCGGGCGGCGGCGCTCGAGGGATTCACCCTCAGCATCGCGGCCAAGGCCGGCAGCGAAGGCAAGCTCTTCGGGTCGATTGGGACGTCCGACATCGCGGAAGCCTGCCTCAAGGCTGGCCACGACATTGAACGCGCCGAGGTGCGCCTGCCGGGTGGGCCTATCCGTACGGTCGGCGAGCACGTGATCTCGCTGCACCTGCACAGCGACGTCGACGTCCCGGTGCAGCTGACGGTGACTGCGGAAGAATAACGGCTGACTCGGCGCGCGCCCCGGCAGTATGCTCGGGGAAGGGAAATCGGGGAGCCTTGATGGTCGCGATGATGCGCCAGGATGAAATCCGGACTCCGCCGCATTCGGTGGAGGCGGAGCAGGCCGTGCTCGGCGGGCTGATGCTCGACTCGAATGCCTGGGACGCAGTCGCCGACATCATCGTGGGCGGCGATTTCTATCGCCGCGATCACCGGCTCATCTTCGAGGCGATCGTGGACGTCGCGGAGATCCGCGGCTCATGCGACGCGGTCACGATCTCCGAGCACCTCGAGCGCAAGGGCCGACTCGAGGAAATCGGCGGTCTCGCCTACCTCGGCACGATCGCGCGCGACACGCCGTCGGCTGCGAACGTGCGCGCCTACGCCGAGATCATCCGCGAGCGATCGATCCTCCGGCAGCTCGTCGCTGCAGGTGGCGAGATCGCGGCTGCGGCAACCGACAGCCGCGGCCGGTCGGCTTCGGATCTCGTTGACGAGGCGGAGCGGCGCGTCTTCGAGATCGCCGAGCGCGGTAGCCGCGGCAAGTCCGGATTCATCGCGATCAAGGACGTGCTGCCGCAAACAATTGACAGGCTCGACATGCTCCATCAGACGCCCGGCGAGATCCGCGGTGTTCCAAGCGGGTTCACGCAACTCGACCGGAAGACGACCGGCTTCCAGCCGGGGGACCTAGTGGTGATCGCCGGCCGCCCCTCGATGGGCAAGACCACTCTTGCGGTCAACATCGCGGAAAATGCCGCGATCGCAAAGGGCGTTCCTTCCGCAATCTTCTCGATGGAGATGTCAGCCGAGCAGCTGACGCTTCGGCTGATCTCGTCGCTCGGCCGCGTGAACCAGACGCATCTGCGCACCGGCAACTTCTCGGAGGAAGACTGGTCGCGCATCCAGGGCGCCATGGCGCAACTCTCGGTCGCACCGTTGTACGTCGACGAGACCCCCGCATTGACACCGACCGAGGTGCGCGCGCGCGCGCGGCGGCTGAAGCGCGAGCGGGGGCTCGGATTGATAGTCGTCGACTATCTTCAGCTCATGCAGGTCAGCGGCACCAAGGAGAATCGCGCGACCGAGATCTCGGAGATCTCGCGGAGCCTCAAGGCGCTCGCGAAGGAACTCCAGGTGCCCGTGATTGCCCTCTCGCAGCTCAATCGTGCCGTCGAGCAGCGTAACGACAAGAAGCCGGTGATGTCCGACCTTCGCGAATCGGGCGCCATCGAGCAGGACAGCGACGTGATCCTGCTGATCTACCGCGAGGAAGTCTACGATCCGAATACGACGCGCCGCGGCGTCGCGGACATCATCATCGCGAAGCAGAGAAACGGCCCGATCGGCGAAGTCCAGCTGACCTTCCTCGGCGAGTACACGCGCTTCGAGAACCTGGTGGCCGAGTCCTACGGCGAGGGCGCGTTCTGAGCGCGGCGCTGCGCGCTGTCATCGATACGGCGGCGCTCCGGCACAACCTCTCGCGGGTCCGCGAATTCGCCCCCGGCTGCCGCGTGCTCGCTGTCATCAAGGCGAACGCCTACGGCCATGGACTCGTCACGGTCGCCGAGGCGCTTTCGGCGGCCGACGCATTCGCCGTTGCACGGGTCGAAGAGGCGATCGCGCTCCGCCAGGCGGGCTGCCGGTCGCGCATCATTCTTCTCGAGGGCGTCCGCGACGCCCTGGAGCTCGAGACTGCCGCGCGCCACGCGCTCGAGCCCTTCGTGCACCAGGACCGGCAGCTCGCACTCCTCGAAGCCTGGCATGGCCCGCAAATCTTCCGCGTCTGGCTGAAAATCGACAGCGGGATGCACCGGCTCGGTTTCACCCCCGCGGAAGTCCCGGCGGCGGCAGCGCGCCTTGGCGCCTGCAAATTCGTGGCGCAGCCATTCCAGCTCGCGACCCACCTCGCCGACGCCGAGCGCACGGAGCATCCGGGTTCGCGGGCACAGATCGAAGGATTTGCGGCGGCGACCGCCTCGTTTGCCGGCGAGCGCAGCGTCGCGAATTCGGCCGGCCTCATCGCCTGGCCTGCGGCACGCGCAGACTGGGTGCGGCCCGGGATCATGCTCTACGGCATCTCGCCCTTCGCTGACAAGATTGGCTCCGATCTCGGACTCCGGCCCGTCATGACTTTCGAGACGCGCATCATCGCGCTCAAGGATGTCGCCGCCGGTGACTGCGTCGGATATGGCGGCACCTGGACCGCATCCGGCGCATCGCGGATTGCGGTCGCCGCCGTCGGCTATGGCGACGGCTACCCGCGTGCTGCCAGGAACGGCACGCCGGTTTCGGTGAACGGAGTCGCCGCCGTCATCGCGGGCCGGCCCTCGATGGACATGCTGACGATCGACGTCAGTGGACTGCCAGGCGTTGCCGTCGGGGACCGGGTCGAACTCTGGGGTTGCAAAGTACCAGTCGAGCGCGTCGCCGCGGCCGCCGGCACGATCGCCTACGAGCTCACCTGCCGCGTCGGAAGGCGCGTGAACTTCACCACTCGCGAACCGTGAAGGTCCTGGTCACAGGGTCGTCGGGACGCATCGGCGGCGCGATCGCCGCGAGGCTCACGCTTCGCCACCAGGTGACCGGCGTTGACATTCGTCCCGGTGCGCTCACGGCCGAGATCGCAGACATTCGGGACACGGAGCGTCTCGCGGCGCTCGTCCGCGGCTGCGATGCAGTCATCCACACCGCGTCCCTGCACGTGCCCGATCTTGCGGCGCGTAGCCCCGCAGAATTCCGGGCAGTCAACGTCGACGCGACGCGCCGGTTGCTCGAAGCCTGTGGCGAGGCGGGCATCGCCCGGTTCGTCTACACGAGCACGACTTCCCTTTACGGAGATGCGATGCTGCCGGAGGCGGGTGCCGCGGTCTGGGTGACGGAGGAACTGGAACCGCAGCCGCGCGACATATACGACGAGACCAAGCTGGCGGCGGAAGCTGCATGCAGGGACGCCGCGCGGCACGGCCTGCGCTGTGTAAGCCTTCGCATGTCGCGCTGCTTCGCGGAAGATCCGCGTCTCGTCGCAATCTACCGGTTGTACCGCGGCGTCGACGCGGAGGATGTCGCACAGGCCCACGAGCTCGCACTCGAACGGGAAGGCGCCGGATTCGAGGTCTTCAATGTATCCGCGCCGCCGCCATTCGCGCGGGAGGATTGCGGGCGGCTCTACATGGACGCCGCATCCGTAGTGCTCGAACGACATCCCTGGGCCGCGGCCGAATTCGAGCGCCGGGCCTGGCTGTTGCCACGATCCATCGACCGCGTTTATGTTGTGGACAAGGCCATCGCCGGGCTTGGCTACCGTCCGGTGCACGATTTTCCGTCCCTGTTCCACCGACAGGCGGCCTTGCCGGCCGCCCAGGAGAGATGAAGATGTCGAGCGTCGGTTATCACGAACCCATCGAGGAACTGTCGCACGAGACGCGGGACATGCACCGCGCCGTCGTTTCGCTGATGGAAGAGCTGGAGGCGATCGACTGGTACAACCAGCGCGCCGATGCCTGCAAGGATCCGGAGCTACGCGCGATCCTCGCGCACAACCGAGACGAGGAAAAGGAACACGCGGCGATGGTGCTCGAATGGATCCGCCGTCACGACCCCGTGTTGTCGAAAGAAATGAAGGAATACCTCTTCAGCAAGGGGCCGATCGCGCACGGCTGAGCCTGCGTGGCCCTCCGGTTCCTGCATAGCGCCATTCACATGACGAGCAACAGGGTCTTGTGGCGATTTCGCGTCTTCGCCGCCAGCTGGTTCGTGCTGCTCGCCTACTGGACTGCGCTTGGCGCAGCGCTCGTGACCGCGGGCAGCGCACCCGTGCCCACCGGCTGAATCCGCGCGGGTCCCCTGTCAGTACGCTGGCAAACGGATTACCCCCATGTGGACGGCATTCGTATTCGGCGCAGTCGTGGCCGGCTCGATCGGGCCGATCGCGCTCCTGATATTCGGAACGGCGGCTCGCCAGGGCTTCGCCGCCGGAATATTTGCCGGACTTGGAGCGGCGTCAGCCGATCTTTTTTATGCGCTTGCGGCGTTGTCGATCGGCGCGGCCCTCCTGCCGAGGCTCACGGCCTACGCGCAGGCGATTGAAGTCGGCTGCGCGCTGCTCCTCGTCGGGCTTGGCCTGGCCATCCTGATGCGGCAAGCCCGGAGGGACGAGATGGCCATCGAGGCGAAGCCGGCGTCAAGCTCCTTGCTGCCGACCTTCATGCTCACGATCGCGAATCCGATGACGCTCGTGGTGTTTGCCGGAATCGTGCCCCAACTGCCCGTCGCAGGCTCGTACGCGAACGCAGCGACGCACGCCCTTGCCCTTGCCGCGGGAAGCGCGCTGGTGCAGATCGCCATCGCGGCTGTGGGGGCTGCGCTCGGCCAGGCGCTGCCGGGCGCGGGCTGGCGACGCGCAGTCAGCGCCGTCGCCGCTTTCGGAATATTCGTGTTCGGGGTCTACAGCCTCTTTGCGGCCTTCTAGGCCACGAAGAATCCCATCTTCACGCCGGCGAGCGTCACGACGTCATTGTCATGCAGGCGGCGTGCCTGGGGCCCGATCGGCTGGCCGTTGACCATCGGGAAGTCGCCCGGTTTGCTGCTCTCCACGTGGACGACGTAGTAACCGTCGGCGCGGCGGCTGATCGCGGCGACCTGCACGCCCGGACGGCCGAGCGTCGTCAGCGTTTTCGCGAGTTCGAGCTCGCGGCCCGCAAATTGTCCCGAAAGCACCTGGAGCTTGGCGGGCCGCGCGGGCGCACCCTTTTCCTGGGCGGCTCCGGCAGCGGGACGCGATGTGGCGGCCGGTGCCGGCGAGGGTGCGGCGGCAGGGGCGATCGAATCGGCGGCGGCCTTGAGCCGCGCCTCGTTGACCTGGCCTGGCTGGATCACGAGCGTGCGCTCAAACTCGTCCTGCTCGGAGCTTTCGACCTGGCTGTCCACGAAACGCAGGTGGTGGTGCCCAATCGTGATCACGTCACCATGGGTCAAGGCGTGTTTCTTGATCAGCTTGCCGTTGACGTAAGTGCCGTTCGTGCTGTTCAGGTCCTCGAGGAAGGAATCGTTGAGGATGTTGATGATCAGGCCGTGATGACCGCTGACAGCCGCATTGTCGATGCGAACGTCGTTATCCGGCAGCCGCCCGACGGTGTAACGTTCCTTGGTCATGTTGTATTCGGCCATGACCTGACCGTCCAGACTCAAGATAAGCCGCGCCATCTTCTCCCTCGCAGTCGGTTATCCGAACCAGGCCAAGATTCTGTCAAGTATGCCGCGCCGCGCGGGGAAAAGTTCGACCACCTGCGCTAGCACGACCGAGATGTTGTCTCGACCGCCGCTATCATTGGCGAGCTGCACCAACTGTCTAGCAACTGTATCAAGATTACCGCCGAAAGTACTGATTGTTAAGTGAATATCCTCATCCTCGACCATGTCGGTGAGGCCGTCGGAGCAAAGCACCAACCAGTCACCAGGCTCGACCGGGAGCTCGTGCACTTCCACGTCCACGGTCACTTCGACGCCAAGCGCCCGCGTCACGTAGTTCTTGTTGGTGGCGCGCTGGGCCTCTTCGGCGGAGTAGAAGCCGCGGTCCACGAGCTCCTGGAGCAACGAATGATCCATCGTCAGCTGCTCGAAAGTGTCCTTGCGGAGCCGATACAGCCGCGAGTCGCCGACGTGCGCGATCGTGATGCGGTTGTCGTGCAGCAGGGCCGCCACGACCGTCGTCCCCATGCCCTCGCACTGGGTCTGCGATTTCGAGGTCTGGTGGATGATCTTGTTGGCGCGCGCGATGGCGTCGCGCAGGATGATGCTCGGCCGGTGCAGCCCCGTCGTCTTGTCGTTTCCGACAAGTTCCTGTCCTACGAATGCCTCACGCACCAGGTTCGTTATCGTCTTGACCGCAATGCCGCTCGCGACTTCGCCGGCGTTGTAGCCGCCCATCCCGTCAGCGAGCACGTATAGGCCGATGTCGCCGTCGAGGGCGATGGAATCCTCGTTGTGCTCACGCACCTTGCCGGTGTCGGTCAAGCCGACAGCCTGCACGCGATTGCGGAGCGAGACGTAGCGGCCCATCAACGCAGCGCCGGATCGATGTCGCGAGCGCAATCCCTGAGCGCTTGCGCCATCTCGGCGCCGTTCCGGTACCGGACCTCGGGATCCTTCTCCAGCGCGCGATCGATGATCGCGGCGAGTGTGGGTGGCAGGTCCGGGCGCACGACCCGAAGCGGCGGGTGCGGTTCTGCCGAGATCTTCTGCATCAGGCCCGGAATCGAATCGGAGCGGAAAGGCAGCATGCCCGTCAGCAATTGAAACAGCGTGACGCCCGTCGAGAACAGGTCCGACTGCGCCGTGACCGGCCGGGCGTCGAGCTGCTCGGGCGCCATGTAGGAAGGCGATCCGAGTATCACACCCGTGCGGGTCGCGCGGCTGTTCTCGAGCCGCGCCACGCCGAAATCCATGACGCGCACACGGCGGTTCTTCTGGTCGAACACGATGTTTGCGGGCTTGATGTCCCGGTGAATCACGCCGCGCTGGTGCGCGAAGTAAAGTGCGTCGGCGACACGAGCGCACATCTCGCAGACGAGCCGCGGCGGCAGCATGCGACCCTCGACGGCGTGCGTCGCGAGGTTGACGCCCTCCACGTATTCCATCGCGAGATAGACCTGGCCCTCGTGCTCGCCGGATTCGCGGATCTCGACGATGTCCGGATGCGTGAGGGAGCCTGCGGCCTCGGCCTCGCGCAGCAGCCGGAGCTTCGCCTCGTCGAGCAGGTCGTCCGGCCAGTCGTCCGTGAGCGAAAGAAGCTTCAGTGCAACGACGCTGTTCGTGCGCTCGTCGACGGCGCGAAATACCGTTGCGGTTGCGCCGCGCCCGAGCTGCTGCTGCAGGCGAAAATGATGAAACAGCTGGCCAGGCCGGAAGCTGAGACCACGCGAAGCGCGGCCCTGCATCGACTGACCGGCAGCCGGCGGCTTTTCGTCAACCGCTACCTCGAGCGGCTTGCCGAAGCGCGGGCTCGTGTCGCCCGCTTTCCGGCTTGACCCTGCGGCCAAGCCTCGCAGCCATCCGCCGCGATTCGAATCGTCAGGCATGCGAGATCCGACCCGTAGCCACCCTGATCCATGAATCATAAACGGGCCCAAGGCAGGCCGAAACCCGGGGTGGCCGGATTTTCAAAAGCTTATGCCCGAAACCGCGACCTGGGCCGCAGTCCGCTTCGCCCGGATGAGCGGTGGATCGCGTGCTAGCATCGCCGCTTCCCGGCCCGGACCCGCCCCATGGCCAAGCCCCGCACAGTCTTCGTCTGCTCTTCCTGCGGCGCCGATGCACCGCGATGGAGCGGCCAGTGTCCGTCATGCGGCGAGTGGAACACGCTCGCGCCATTCGCGGAAGCGCGTGTTCGCGGCGGAGGGCGCAGGGACGCGGGCGTCGCCGCGCGACCGGAGCCTGTCGCGCGGCTCGTCACCGAGCCTGAAACGCGTTTGACGACCGGGTTCGCGGAATTCGACCGCGTCCTGGGTGGCGGGCTGATTCCGGGATCCGTGACGCTGATCGGCGGTGAGCCGGGCATCGGCAAGTCGACCCTGCTCCTGCAATGCGCCGCGGCGCTCGCAAAGGATCACGGCGTTCTTTATGCGACAGGCGAGGAATCCGTGCGCCAGGTGGCCGAGCGCGCCAGGCGGCTCGGCGTGGAAGCCGGGAGTCTCAAGCTCGTCGCCGAAACCGCGGTCGAGCGCATCATCGATCTTACGACCGAGGCGGGCGCGCGGGTCCTCGTCATCGACTCGATCCAGACGATGTCCGTCGCCGGCCTCGACGCGGCGCCCGGGGCGGTGACCCAGCTTCGCGAATCGACCGCGAACCTCGTGCGCTACGCCAAGACGACCGGCGCCGCCATTCTCCTCATCGGCCACGTCACGCGAGAGGGCGTCATCGCGGGTCCGCGCGTGCTCGAGCACATGGTCGACACCGTGCTGTACTTCGAGAGCGATTCGGGCAGCCGTTTTCGCGTGATCCGCGCGGTCAAGAACCGGTTTGGCGCCGTCAACGAAATCGGCGTGTTCGCGATGGAAGAGCGCGGCCTGCGCGAGGTCCGCAACCCGTCCGCGATATTCCTGTCGCGCGGCAAGGATCCGGTTCCCGGCTCGGCCGTGACTGTCGCGCGTGAGGGTACGCGCCAGATGCTGATCGAAGTGCAGGGCCTCGTCGACGAGAGCCCGCTTGTCAATCCGCGCCGCGTAGCAGTCGGGTTCGAGTCGAACCGCGTTGCACTCCTGCTCGCCGTGTTGCACCGGCACGCGGGGATTGCACTTCACGCCCATGATGTCTTCGTCAACGTCGTCGGCGGTGTCCGACTCGCCGAGACGGCGGCCGACCTCGCTATCGTCAGCGCCCTCTGTTCCAGCCTGAAAGGACGGCCCTTGCCCCACGATCTCGTGGTTTTCGGCGAGCTCGGACTCACCGGCGAGATCCGGCCCGTGCCCTATGGCGAGGAGCGGCTTCGCGAGGCGGCCAAGCACGGCTTCAGCCAGGCCATCGTGCCGCTCGCGAACGCCCCGCGGCAGGCAATCGACGGAATCGGGATTGCGGCGGTAGGGAAGATCGAGGACGCGCTCGCGGCGCTCGGCTGAGCTCACTCGTCCAGGGGCAGGAGCGTGAGGCGCGCCATGCGCACGGCATTGCCGGCAACCTGCAGCACTTCGATTGACGAACCGCCGACGCGGACGACAGCCCCCGGCTCAGGGATCGACTCCAGTCGCTCGACGATGAGGCCCGAGAGAGTCCGAGGCCCGTCGACCGGCAGGGTCGCGCCGAGGCGGCGGTTGATCTCGCGAAGGCTCAGGTGCCCGGGCACCACGTGGCTTCCATCAGCGCGTGCGTCGATGCCGCCGAGCGGCGCTTCCAGCTGCGTCGTGAATTCGCCGACGACTTCCTCGAGGATGTCCTCGAGCGTCACGAGACCCTGCAGGTCGCCGTATTCGTCGACGATGAAGGCGATGCGCCGCCGGAGGCGCCTGAAGCGCAGCAGCTGCTCGTAGAGCGTCGTGCCCTGCGGCGTGAAGAGCGCCTCGCGCCGCGCTGCGATCTCGCGGAGCCGCCCGTGCGTCAGGCGGCCGGCGGCGAGCTCATTTGCGACGAGCCGCATGTGCACGATGCCGTGCACGCGATCGAGGTCGCCGTCGAAGAGCGGCATGCGAGTGTGCGGCGTCTCGCGGATCTGCCTGATGATCTCGTCCAGGCCGGCCGTGATGTCGATGCCGTGGATTTCGCTCCGCGGAACCATCACGTCTTCGACGCGGCGGCGCTCGAGGCCGAGCAGCGCCTCGACCATGCCCTGGCGCTCGGCAGGCTCGGCGACGAGGGCATCGGCGAGGTCCTCGATCGAGTCGGCGGTGTCGCGCGGCGAATCCGGGGCGCCATCGCGGAACGGCAGCAACAGGAAGAATGGCGCGACGAGCCAGGTGACGATTGCCGCCGACAGCTTTCGCAACATGCCGGCGCGGCGGAGCCAACCCAGGCCGCCGAGCAGGACGAGGAGGGAAAGGCCGGCCGCAGAGGCGAGTACGACCGCCGGCTGCAGCTCGGCGGGCGCGCAGATGATGCAGGCGAGCAGGGCGCCGAGCACGATCGCGCGCAGCAGCACCGCCGCGATGCGCGTGCGCCGTGGCTCGTCGGCCAGCTGCCTGCCGAGGCGCGCGATCCAGGGTTCTTCGAGCGATGCGGGGGCGGCGCGCCGCGCGCGCAAGGCGGGCATCGCCGCTTCGATGAGCGCGGCAAGTGCGATCAGTAGCAGCGCCGCAATCAGGAACACGATCTCAACCCCAATGCCGGTCGAGAATGATCTCCAGTACGAACTTGCTGCCGAAATAGGCGATCGCGAGCACGACGAATCCCGCGATCGTGTATCGCGCCGCCTTGCGGCCGCGCCAGCCGAAGCGCCAGCGGCCGAACAGAAGGCAGGCAAAGATTGCCCAGGCTGCGAGCGCAAGCACCGTCTTGTGCACGAGGTGCTGCGCAAACAAGTCGGTCACGAACAGGAGTCCTGCCAGGATCGCGACCGTGAGGGCCGCCGTCCCGATCGCGATGACGGAGAAGAGGGCGCGCTCGAAACTCTCCACGGGCGGCAGCGTCGCGAGCCAGCCGCCTGCGCGGCCGCTGCGAAGCGCGGAGTCCTGCAGCGCGAGCATGACCACGAAGACGGCGGCGATCGCGAACATTCCTGCGGATCCCATGGCGAGCACGACGTGCGCCCCAAGCGGCCATCCGGCGGCCGCAATCTCCTGCTGCGGCGGGAGGCTGCCGGTGCCGGCCGCGAGCAGCGCCGCGAGCCCGAGGCAGACAGCGGCGATCGCCCGGAAACGCGCTGCGAATACGGCGAGCAGGCCACCCGCTCCGACCGCGAGACCCATCAGGGACGCGCTGTCCGCGAGACCCAGCGAGAGGCCGCCGATGGGTTCGAGCGTATCTGCGAGCCAGCTCGCGTGCGCGGCCAGCGCGGCGGCCGCGAGGTAGAGCGCCGGCTCGTAAAAGGCAGGCCGCGGAGCTTCTCGCCTTGCCGAATGCAAGGCGGCCGCTGCTGCCACCAGATAGAGCAGGATGACGAGAAAACCGCTCAAGAATGCCGACTCCCGGGACGCGCCGATTCATTGTACAGGGGCAGGGAGTTGGCAGTTGCGCACGGCCCTATAATCCGTGGCCGCGACCGCGGATCGCGGCGCGACCGAGGATTCCGAGGATTCCGATGTTCGACATGCTCGCCGACCGGCTCGGCCAGGCCATCGATTCGCTGCGCGGGCGTGCGCGCGTGACGGAGGAGAACATCGCAGAGACGCTCCGGCAGGTGCGCATGGCGCTGCTCGAGGCGGATGTCGCGGTTCCCGTCGTCAAGTCGTTCACGGACGCGGCGCGCGCGCGCGCGATCGGCACCGAGGTCATGAAGAGCCTGACGCCGGGCCAGGCATTCATCGGCGTCATCCACGAAGAACTGACACGCGTCATGGGCGAGCCGGGCCGTGGCCTCAACCTGCACTCGACGCCGCCGGTCGTCGTCCTGCTCGCGGGCCTTCAGGGCGCGGGCAAGACGACGACAGCAGCGAAACTCGCGCGCCACCTGATCGAGAAGCAGCGCCGCAAGACGCTGCTCGCGAGCGTCGACGTCTACCGACCGGCGGCGATGACGCAACTCGAGCGTCTTGCTGCCCAGGTCGGTGCGGACTACTTCGAACCGCCGGCAGGCGCCGCGCCCGTCGCAATCGCGACGGCGGCGGTCGATCACGCGCGTCGTCACCAGCATGACGTAGTCATCATCGACACGGCCGGCCGGCTTCACGTCGACCAGGTAATGATGGAAGAGGTCCGCGCGATCGACCGTGCCGTCGGCGCGACTGAGCGCCTGTTCGTGGTCGACAGCATGGCGGGCCAGGATGCAGTCCGCGCCGCGGAAAGCTTCAATGCGGCGCTTGACCTGACCGGCGTGATCCTGACGAAGGCCGATGGCGATGCGCGCGGAGGTGCGGCGCTCTCGGTGCGCCATGTCACCGGCAAGCCGATCCTGTTCGTCGGCGTCGGCGAGAAGACCGACGCGCTCGAAACCTTTCACCCGGAACGCGTCGCCTCGCGGATCCTCGGCATGGGGGACGTGCTCTCGCTCATCGAGCAGGTACAGACGACGACGGACCAGGAGAAGGCCGCAAAGCTTGCCGAAAAGATCACGAAGGGCCGCGGCTTCGACTTCGCCGATTTGCGCGACCAGCTAGCCGAGTTCAATCGCATGGGAGGTATCCAGGCGCTGGCTTCGAAGCTCCCCAACAAGGCGCTGCCGCCCGGCGCGCTCGCCCAGGTGGACGATGGGGCGATCCGCCGCCAGCTCGGCATCATCGACTCGATGACGCCCGGCGAGCGGCGCCGGCCGGCGATCATCGCCGCCTCCCGCAAGCGCCGCATCGCGGCGGGCGCCGGCGTGCCGGTGCAGGAGGTGAACCGACTCCTCAAGCAGTTCATGCAAATGGAAAAAGTAATGAAAAAGATGCGTGGCGGCGGCCTCGCGAAGCTCATGAGGAGCCTGGGGGGCCAGTTCCCGGGTGGCCGCGGGCCGCGCTGAGGGGAGCCGGCCGGCTTGTCGGGGTAGTGTCTCAGTTTGGGGATTGACGAAAACCCTATGAAATGCCACGGTCTAGGCTATGCCTAACCGCTCAAGCAAGCCCAAAAGACCCCGCGACCCCAATCAGTTGGCCAAGCTTCTGGTGGACATGGCAACAGGGGAAGCCCCGCCCGATTCCACCGTAGACGGCAAGAACCCGGCCGCAGTCGCATTAGGCCGTCAGGGCGGGCTTAAAGGTGGCAAGGCGAGGGCAGACAGCCTATCGGCCAAACAGCGAAAACAAATCGCCAAGAAAGCTGCTGCGGCTCGTTGGAAAAAATCCTAGGGCAGTACGTCAAGGATAGGTCTAACGACTTTCTGGGCTTCGGCGCTTGGCATGGCCTTTACCCATTCGGCGCACATTGCCCGCCAAAGTGCTTCGCCCCCGTAACACATCTTGTTTGCAGCTGATCTAACCCATTCGTGATGATCGGATAGGGTCATTGCACCCGCACACGCATCGTGTACAAGCGATGTATCTCTAGCGACCCTAGTCCACAGATCACCCCAATTTTTTGCCTTTAGGTCTTTGAACACGACCTGCTCAGGTGCATCGTTACCAGGCAGTATTTGGCACCCATCGCCAGGAGTGCTGTCCCCGTCAAGAAATACACAGGTCGGTCGCGTGAACCTTTTGTTGGCGACCATCTGTCCTAAAGAATATCCAACATTGGCACCGCCAAACGGTACAACAGCGCAACGGTGTATGACTTCCTCGCCGTGTCTTGCTAAAATTTCCTCAATAAAGGTTTTGGCCGCATCATCTTCGACATAGACGTCGCACTCGGGGTGCAAGTCATCATCCATCTTCGTCATGGCGAATTCAGGGCTTATTCCCTGAATAAAGTCCTTAGAAGTTGCGCTCTCTACAATGCAGATCCTCGCTTCTAGCGGCAACTCTTCTAAAATATAGGGCGAGTGAGTTGTCAAAATAATCTGACACTCTTGGGTGCGGCATTGCTCCGCCAAATGACGGATGAGCCTTCTTTGGCCTCTGGGATGTAAGGACGATTCTATCTCATCGATTACGACAAGTCCGTACTTGGGCAGATCAGCGCGAAGCAATTCCGTAACGGTTATCTCGCCAGATCCTTGATGGTAGCCAGAATATTCAATGGCCTTTCTGCCGATTACAGGGACTTCGCGACTCTCATCAATATCTGAGAGTGCCATGCGAGCAGTATCGTATTCTTTGCCCATCACAAATGAGAGACGCCGGACTTGCTCTGCGTCAAACGACTTTGAGGATTTCTCGGTGTGTTTTGTTTTTGCAATTCGCGCATAACCAACACGCGCGCCAACTGGTTGAATTCGATTCAAGTCAATGTATTGAACTTGGCGAACAGGGCGATCCGTTTGCCCTAGCCAGCGAGAAGTTGGCTTGCGAAGAGAATCCTCTTTGTTTGCGCCACCCTCTTTGTATCCATATTTGATTGAGGCAACGGTTACCGTGTCCCAGGCCGTGTCAGGAAAAAACTCGCTCGGATACCAAGTACGGCCACCCGTTTCGGCGCGGTAGACGCAAGCAGCAGCCTGAAGAATTGAGCTCTTCCCCGATCCGTTTTCCCCAATTACCGCAACGATTGGAAAATCGAATTTGATGCGCTGGCTTTTCCAGCCGCGCACTCCCTCGATTTCCAGCCACTCAAGACGCTTTGGCCAACCCGTCTTGCTGTCCCACTTCTTCTGGAGCCGTCTGACTTCATCGTTAATTGCCATTGCTCGCTCCGAGGGAGGGTCACAGCGCCATATTAGCCCATTTAATTTGCAGGAATGAAAATTAAACGGCAATATGTGACGCGCTGAGCATGGCTAGAGCGACGAAATAGAGCCGGAACAAGCCCGGCAAGGCGAGGCTTCCAATAAACGCTATATAAAACAGTTAGTTAGGGATGATCGTGCCGTGTTGACTATGCTTGACCGCTCAAGCATAATGTTCACACAGAGGGATGTGAACATGAACCGCCTACCAATCGCCAAACGCGCTCAGATCCTCGGCCTCCTAGTCGAAGGGACCAGCCTCCGGGCGACCTCCAGACTGGCCGACGTATCGATCAATACGGTCACCAAGCTGCTGGTCGAAGTCGGCGCGGCTTGCTCCGAGTACCAAGACGAGGCCCTTCGGAATCTGCCCTGCAAGCGCGTCCAGATCGACGAGATTTGGGCCTTCGTCTATTCCAAGGAGCGCAACACTCCCGACGAAAAGAAAATCACGGGCGAAGCCGGCGACATTTGGACGTGGACGGCCATTTGTGCGGATACCAAGTTGGCCGCGTCATGGCTAGTCGGGGAGCGTGACGCAGACGCCGCGATCAAGTTTGTATGCGACCTCTCGGGCCGCTTGGCCAACCGCATCCAGCTAACGAGTGACGGCCTCCGGTTCTACGCCGAAGCGGTTGAGGCAGGCTTTGGTGACGACGTGGACTATGCGGTTCTGCACAAGCACTACGGCCAAGGCCCGGAGGGCTACCGCAAGTACAGCCCGCCCGTGGTAGTCGGCACCAAGAAGGTCTGCTGCAAGGGCAATCCCGACAAGGATCAGGTCAGCACGTCCTATGTCGAACGTCAGAATCTAACGATGCGGATGAGCATGAGGCGCTTTACGCGGCTCACCAATGCGTTCTCAAAAAAGGTCGAGAACCACGCCCATGCTGTGGCTTTGCATTTCATGTACTACAATTTCGGCCGCATCCATAAGTCTCTGCGGATCACGCCGGCCATGGCCGCTGGCGTATCGGATCACGTTTGGACACTGGAAGAAATCGCCGCGCTGGCTTGAATGCCGACAAATTCAGCCAATTCATTTTGGCTGGGATAACTTTGGCTGTTGCGACAGCTGGTCTGTGTCAAACCATCGACAAGCCAACTCCCGACAAACCAGTACCAGCCAATTCCCAGCAAGACAAGCCAGGGACCGAGCCAGAGACAAAGCCTGCTGCCGTCAGCGATTCCACGAATAAAGAAGAGCCACCCACCAAGCCATATAAGCCCAACTGCAACGCCCCCGACAATCACGGGGACGCCGATTTCTGTCAGCAGGCGCGAATGGTGGAGGCGTCCGAAGATCTCCTTGACCTCACAACCAGCCAAATCGACGTTGCGAGGGAACAAGTTGGCGTATCTAGGAAACAGTTGTCTTGGAACACGATAGAAGTAGTTGGGTTGCTCCTTTCGGTTGCTTTCACCGCTTACGCAGCGCTGTCTGCTGCTCGGGCCGCCAACGCGGCGCAATCCGTACTCAAAACTGAGCGTGCATGGATAAGCGCTGCTAGTGCGTACGGGCTTCTTTCGGTCCATACCACTAAAGACGATGCTGTTTATCCTTATGGCTTCATGTTTTTTACCCGTTGGGTGAATTCTGGTCGAACCCCTGCGTTGAAACTCGGGCTTTATGCAGAGCTCAGAGTGGTTCCAATTGACTCTGAGGTTCCTAGCTTTGCAGTCGATTGGGAGGGTGACGTAAGCGCTGCTGCATACGGGCCCGGTGTCGGTTTTACTACTGACGACCGGGGAATAATTGGCGAGCAATACGACGCCGTTTTCAATAGGCGCGCGAAAGTCATACTGTTTTCCGAAGCGCGGTATTTGGACATTTTTGACGGCGATACCTGGCGGTACAGCAGGTCTTGCTACGTGTTCGTCTATGACGGAATCAGGCACCACCCAGACGGGCGCACGGAGCCCCGCTTCGTTGTCAAACCCTTGGGCCCACAAAACACAGCCACTTAGGACTGCCAGGGCCAGTGTCTCAAACTGAGACACTACCCTTGTCGGCTAAGCCTTTCATTCAACGGGTGATTTGAGTAGAATGCGCGGCTCTTTGACGGGGCCGGAAGCCCCGCAGAACTGACGCAGCGAGGCTGCGAGGAATTCAATCGATGGTCACGATCCGACTGACGCGCCGCGGCGGCAGGAATTCGCCCTTCTATCACGTCGTCGTCACCGACAGCCGCAAGCGGCAGGGTGGCACGGTGCTCGAGCAGGTGGGTTTTTTCAATCCGGTCGCCCGCGGCAAGGACACCAGGCTCGTGCTCGACCTCGCGCGCATCGCGTACTGGACCGGTACCGGCGCGACGATGTCTGACCGCGTGCGCACGCTCGTCACGTCGGCCAGGAAGCAAGCGGCGGCCTGACAGGCCGGCGCGGCTCGCGCGATTCCGGTGACACGGGTCGTGCTCGGACGCATCACCGGGCCCTTCGGCGTGCGAGGCTGGATCAAGGTCGTCTCGTACACCGATCCCCCCGAGCAGATCCTGGATTACGCGCGATGGCGGGCAGATTCTCCCGGCAAGGCAAGCCGCGAGTTGCGGCCTGCGGAGGGTCGACGCCACGGAAAGGGCCTGGTCGCGAAGCTCGAGGGCATTGACGATCGCGACTCGGCGATCGCGCTCGCGAAGCTGGAATTGTGGGTTGACCGGCAGGAACTGCCGGCGCTGAAAGACGGTGAGCACTATCGCGCGGACCTGATCGGCCTCGAGGTCGTGAATCTCGCGGGTGTATTGCTGGGTCGGGTCGATCACTTCCTGGATATGCCGGCAAGTCCGGTGATGGTCGTGATCGGCGAGCGCGAACGCTGGTTGCCCGCAGGGCCGGGCTTGCTTCGGGTCGACCGGAAGCGCGGACGGATCACGGTCGATTGGGACGCGGAGTTCTGACCGGTGCGAATCGAAGTCGTCACGCTGTTTCCGGAGCTGGTGGAAGCCGGGCTTGCGGCGGGCGTACTCGGGCGCGCGGTAACGACGGGCCGGCTTGAGGTCGGGTTCGAAGATCCGCGGAGTCATGCAGACGATCCGCGTCGCACGGTCGATGACCGCCCATTCGGCGGCGGGCCGGGCATGGTGCTGATGGCCGAGCCGGTCTCGAGGGCGGTCGGTGCGGTCAAGACCCGCTTGCCGCCGGCAGCACCGATAATCGGGCTGTCCGCAGAGGGGCGTCCGTTCGACCAGGCAACGGCGCGGCGGCTTGCGAAACTTCCCGGTTTCGGGCTGGTGGCGGGGCGCTATGAGGGGATCGACCAGCGGGTTTCGGACACGCTGATCGACGAGGAACTGTCGATCGGCGACTATGTGCTGTCGGGCGGCGAGCTCCCGGCACTCATCGTGATCGATGCCGTGACGCGGCTCCTGCCCGGCGTGCTCGGAAACGAGGAGTCGGCCAGCCAGGAGTCGCATGACGCGGGGCTGCTCGACTGGCCGCACTACACGCGGCCGGAAGTGTGGAACGGCCGCCCGGTGCCGCAGGTGCTGCTCGGCGGCAACCACGCGGCGATCCGGCGGTGGCGCCTGATGCAGGCGCTGGGCCGGACCTGGCAGAAGAGGCCGGACCTGCTTGCGCGGCGCCGGCTGACGGCAGATGAGCTGGCGATGCTCGAGGAATATTGCGCGGCGGCCGGTGTCGAGCCTCCGCGGTGATTACCAGGATTGTCTTGGGTCGGATATCGGGAATCTGAAAATGAACAAGATCATGCAGGAACTGGAATCGCGCTCGCTGAAGCGCAAGTTGCCCGACTTCGGGCCCGGCGACACAGTCGTCGTGCAGGTCAAGGTGCGCGAGGGCGATCGCGAGCGCGTGCAGGCCTATGAAGGCGTCGTCATTGCCTGCCGGAACCGCGGGCTCAACAGCTCATTCACGGTGCGCAAGGTGTCGCATGGCGAAGGCGTCGAGCGCGTCTTCCAGACGCACAGCCCGTCCATTGCGGACATCGAAGTGAAGCGGCGCGGCAAGGTGAGGCGCGCGAAGCTCTATTACCTCCGCGACCGCTCCGGCAAGTCAGCGCGCATCGAGGAAAAGCTCGGCGGTTGATGGCGGATGCCCGTGCTCCATGCGCTGTGGTCCGTATTGAAGGGCATCTGGTTCGCCCTCGACGGCCTGCGCAAGGTCCTGCACCTCGTCCTGCTGCTCATGCTGTTCGGGGTGCTCCTCGCGGCGAGCCAGTCCGAACTGCCCTACGTTCCCGATACCGCGGCGCTCGTCCTTTCGCCTCAGGGCCACCTCGTCGAGGAACTGTCCGGCGACCCGCTCGAGCGCGCATTTTCTCATGCGATCGGAGAAGGCCAGGCCGAGACGCGGCTTCGCGACCTCGTCGACGTGGTCGACGAGGCGCGGGACGACGATCGCATCCAGGCGCTCGTGCTCGACCTTGAAGGACTCGAGGGCGCCGGCCTGCCGATGCTCCAGGACCTTGCCCAGTCGATCCGCTGGTTCCGCGAAAGCGGGAAGAAAGTCTACGCCTACGCGGAATCCTATTCGCAGCGGCAGTACTTCCTCGCGGCGCAGGCCGATGTGGTCTATCTCGATCCAATGGGCTATGTCCTGCTCGAGGGCTATGGCTACTACCGCACTTATTTTCGCGGCACGCTCGACAAGCTTGCCGTGGACGTCAATGTCTTCAAGGCGGGCAGCCACAAGTCGGCGCCGGAGGAGTGGACTCGGGCCGACATGTCGCCCGAGGACCGGGAAGACGCCGAGGTCTGGGTCGGCGCGCTCTGGGAAACCTACAAGAACGACGTCGGCGCGGCGCGCAAGCTCGAGCCGGGACTGATCCAGGCTTACGCGGACGAAGCGGCGGAGGGAATCGGGGCGACGGGCGGGGACCTCGCGCAGTACGCGCTGGCGAGAGGCCTGGTCGACGGCCTGAAGACGCGCCAGGAGTTCGAGGAGATCGTCGCGGAGATCGCCGGCGAAGACGAGGAAACCGGTTTCGCCGGGGTCGAATGGTTGGGATACCTGCCTTACGTCCGTTCCGAGCAGGCAGTGCGCGAGTACGGCGACGAGACGATTGGAGTCATCGTTGCGTCGGGCGAAATCCTGGACGGCGAGCATTCTCCGGGAATCGTCGGCGGCGATTCACTGTCGAAGCTGCTCCGCGAGGCGCGGGAAGACGACGACATCGCGGCCGTCGTGCTCCGGATCGACAGCCCGGGCGGCAGCATCATGGCCTCGGAGGTCATCCGGCGCGAAGTCGCGGCGCTTCGCGCGTCCGGAAAGCCGGTCGTCGCCTCGATGGGAACGGTTGCCGCTTCGGGCGGCTATTACATCGCGATGAACGCCGACCGGATCTTCGCGGCGCCAGCGACGATCACGGGTTCGATCGGGGTCTTCGCCGTGATCCCGACGTTCCAGCGCACGCTCGACAAGATCGGCGTCACGAACGACGGCTTCGGCACGACGAAGCTGTCGGGCCAGACTGACCTCGATCGCGAGCTCGGGCCCGAGGCGAAGCAGATCCTCCAGGCCTCGGTCGAGCACGCCTACCGCACATTCGTGAATAACGTCGCCCTTGCGCGAAAGCGCAGGCCCGAGGAAATCGACAGCCTCGCGCAGGGCCGCGTATGGACCGGCGCCGACGCCAAGGCCGCGGGCATCGTGGATGAACTCGGCGGAGTCGACGAAGCGATTGCCGAGGCGGCGAAACTCGCCGGCCTTGAAGAAGAGTATGACGTTCAGTGGATGGAGCAGGATCTGTCCTGGCGCGACGCGCTCGTCCTGCGGCTGCGTCAATCCGTGGCCTGGTTCGTCGAGGCCGTTGCTCCACGCCGTACGGCCCTGCCGCAACTCGGAATGGCGCTGGAGCGCGCGCGCGCGCTGCTCGCACTCGCTGCGGAAGGCCGGCCGGTCTACCTCTGCTCCTGCCGCGTCGAGTGAGCTAACCCGGAGGGGACTGTCCCCTAGGCGGCCCAGTCGAGGATCACCTTGCCCGACTGGCCGCCGCCCATGGTCTCGAACGCGCGGCCGTAGTCGGCGGCGCCGAAGCGGTGCGTGATCACGCCGCTCACGTCGAGTCCGCTCTGCAGCATCGCGGCCATCTTGTACCAGGTCTCGAACATCTCGCGGCCGTAGATGCCCTTGATGACGATGCCCTTGAAGATCACCTGGTTCCAGTCGATCGCGACTTCCGCAGGCGGAATCCCGAGCAGCGCGACGCTGCCGCCATGGTGCATTACGCGCAGCATGTCGCGGAACGCGGAGGCGTTTCCGGACATCTCGAGTCCGACGTCGAAGCCTTCTTCCATGCCGAGATCGCGCATCGCATCGTCGATGCGTTCGTTCTTCACGTTGAGCGCGCGCGTGGCACCCATGCGGCGCGCGAGCTCGAGCCGGTAGTCGTTGACGTCGGTGATGACGACGTGGCGCGCACCGATGAAGCGCGCAATGGCGACGGCCATGATGCCGATGGGACCCGCGCCGGTTATCAGCACGTCCTCTCCGACCATGTTGAACGAGAGCGCGGCATGGGTCGCGTTGCCGAGCGGGTCGAGGATCGAGGCGATCTCGTCGCCGATGCCGGCCGGCAGGCGGAACACGTTCGAGGACGGCAGCACCATGTATTCGGCGAAGCAACCTGGCCGGTTGACGCCGACGCCCAGCGTGTTGCGGCACAGGTGCCGGCGGCCCGCGCGGCAGTTGCGGCAATGTCCGCAGGTGATGTGACCCTCGCCGGAGACGCGGTCGCCGGCGGCAAGGCCGCGAACTTCGCTGCCGAGCGCCACGATCTCGCCACAGTACTCATGCCCGATCTGCATTGGGACCGGGATCGTGCGGCTTGCCCAGTGGTCCCATTGCCAGATGTGGATGTCGGTTCCGCAGATCGCGGTCTTGCGCATGCGGATCAGCACGTCGTTGGGTCCCGGTTCCGGCTTCGGCAGATCGCCGAGCCAGATGCCGGGCTCCCGGCGCGACTTGATCAATGCCTTCATGAGCGCCTCATTTTCCGGTGATTCCGAGTTCCCGGCCCGCCTGCGCAAAGGCCGCCGCCGCAGTCTCGAGCATCGGGCGCGTGTGGCCTGCGCACATCTGCGTCCGTATCCGCGCCTTGCCCATCGGCACGACCGGAAACGAGAAACCGATCGCATACACGCCGAGTTCGAGCAGGCGGTCGGCCATGCGCACGGCGAGCGCAGCGTCGCCGAGCATGACCGGGATGATCGGGTGTTCGCCGGGCACGAGGCGGAATCCGTCGGCTGCGAGGCGTGCTCGGAACCAGGCCGCGTTCTCCGCGAGCTGCCGGCGGGGCGCCGGCGAGGACTCGAGAAGATCCAGGACAGCGAGCGTTGTCGCCGCGACGACGGGCGCAATCGTGTTCGAGAAAAGGTACGGCCGCGAGCGTTGGCGAAGCCAGGCGATGATCGGCGCGCGCCCGGAAACGTAGCCGCCGCTCGCTCCGCCGAGCGCCTTGCCGAGCGTGCCGGTCAGCACGTCGACGCGTCCCATGACATCACAATGCTCATGGGTGCCGCGTCCGCCCGCGCCCATGAAACCCGTGGCGTGCGAGTCATCGACGATCACCGTCGCGCCATGACGTTCCGCCAGCCCGCAAATACCGGCAAGCGGGGCGATCGTGCCGTCCATGGAGAACACGCCGTCGGTGACGACGAGGCGGGTGCGCGAATCGCGCGCCTCCTTGAGGCGCTTTTCGAGCTCCCCGAGGTCGCCGTTATCGTAGCGCAGCCGCCGGGCCTTCGACAGCCGGATGCCGTCGATGATGCTCGCGTGATTCAGCGCATCCGAGATGATCGCGTCCTTCTCGTCGGTGATCGTCTCGAACAGGCCGCCATTCGCGTCGAAGCAGGACGAATAGAGGATTGTGTCTTCCGTGCCGAGGAAGGCGGACAGGCGCCGCTCGAGCTCGCGGTGCACGGTCTGCGTGCCGCAGATGAAGCGTACCGAAGCCATGCCATAGCCGTAGCGGTCGAGCGCTGCGTGGGCGGCGGCGATGATCGCAGGATGGTCCGCGAGCCCGAGATAGTTGTTGGCGCAGAGATTGACGACTTCGCGGCCGTCCTCGAGGCGGATCACCGGTTCCTGCGGGGACGCGATGATGCGCTCGCGCTTGAAGAGGCCCGCGCTCGCGAGTTCCGCGGTCTGCGATTCGAGCCGGTCGAGCAGGGCCTGGTCCATGCGGGGCGGATTATACCGGCCGTCCGCGCGCCGCCTCGTATAATCGCGGCCGGGAGGAATCTTGAGGACAGCCGAGCGTTCCGCGCAATCGAAGGTGGGCCCTGCGGCGATCGTGGCCTCGCGCGAGGCGCGGCTCTTCATCGCGCTCGCCGGGCTCTTCATCACCAATGCCCTGATTGCCGAGTTCGTCGGCGTCAAGATCTTCGCGCTCGAGGACACGCTCGGCGTCGCACCCTTCGACTGGCGGCTGTTCGGGCAGAGCGGCTCACTGTCCTTCACTGCCGGCGTGATGCTCTGGCCGGTCGTGTTCATCATGACGGACGTCATCAACGAGCATTTCGGCGTTCGCGGCGTCCGGCTCGTCTCCTGGCTCGCCGTCGCCTTCATCGTCTACGCCTTCCTGTTCGCGTACCTCGCGATCGGGCTCGCGCCCGCGAAATGGTGGGTGACGGTCGGCAGCGAGAGCGGCGTTCCCGACATGCAGGCGGCGTTTTCGAGCATCTTCGGCCAGGGTCTTTGGACGATCGGCGGATCGGTCACGGCCTTCCTCGTCGGACAGCTGACTGACGTCGCCATTTTCCAGCGCATCCGCGCCGCAACGGGCGAGCGCTGGATCTGGCTGCGGGCGACCGGCTCGACCGCGGTCTCACAGCTCGTCGACAGCTTCATCGTGTTGTACATCGCCTTCGTGCTCGGCCCGCAGCACTGGCCTATTCCACTTTTTCTCGCGGTCGGTACGGTCAATTACCTCTACAAGATGTCGATGGCGATCACCCTGATTCCGCTTCTCTACCTCGGCCGGCGCCTGATCCGCGACTACCTCGCCGCGCCCGCAACGAGCCGCGCCTGATGCCTCGCCCGCGCACGCCGGAGATCTGCGTCGACGTCGTAATCGAGCTGGAGGACCAGCCGGGCCGGCCGATCGTGCTGATCCGCCGTGGAACACCGCCGGCAGGCCACTCCCTGCCTGGCGGCTTCGTCGATGTCGGCGAGACGGTCGAGCAGGCCGCCGTTCGCGAAGCGCGCGAGGAAACGGGCCTCGATGTCAGGCTGGGAGAGTTGCTCGGCGTCTATTCTGATCCGGCGCGCGATCCGCGCGGGCACACCGTGAGCCTCGTGTACATCGCGACCGCGACCGGTGCCCCCGCTGCCGGCGACGATGCCGCGGATGTCCTCGTGACCGACCCCGAGGCAGCGCCAGCGCTCGTCTTCGATCACGACCGGATACTTGCCGATTACCTCGCCCGGCGGCGGGCCGCCGCTTCACCCCGCGGATAGAATTGCGGCATGAACCAACGCATGGCACCGCCATTCCTGCGCGCCGACGAAGGCGATTTCGAGTCCGCGGCAGGACGGGCGATCAACAGGCATTACCTCGCGGACGAGAAAACAGTCGTGTCGGAGCTGCTGGCGCTCGCACGGCTTCCGGAGGGCGACCGGGAGGCGATACGCCACGGTGCAGCGGATCTCGTCACCGCTGCGCGCGGCCGCCGCGCCGGCAAGAGCGGAATCGAATCCTTTCTCCAGCAATATGGTCTCGCGTCGCAGGAGGGCGTGGTGCTCATGTGCCTTGCCGAGGCGCTTCTCCGCATTCCCGACGCCGACACGGCGGATCGCCTGATCGCCGACAAGATCGCGATCGGCCAGTGGTCGGACTACCTCGGCGAGGCCGATTCACTCTTTGTCAACGCCTCGACCTGGGGCCTCATGCTGACCGGCAGGCTGGTTCGCGATTCCGAGATCGAAATCCGCGACCCGGCCAGTTTCCTGAGGCGCCTGGTCGCACGGCTCGGCGAGCCTGTCGTGCGCACGGCATTCCGCCAGGCGATGCGCATCATGGGCAAGCAGTTCGTGATGGGCCGCGACATCGAGGAGGCGCTGGCGCGCGCGGAATCGGACGAAGGCGCGCGCTATCGCCATACCTACGACATGCTGGGCGAGTCCGCGCTGACGGAAAAGGACGCTCATCGTTACCTCGAGTCGTACCGCGCAGCGATCGAGGCAGTCGGGCGCTCGGTGCGGCCGGGCAGCGAGCCCGCGAGCTGGCCGAGCGTTTCGGTAAAGCTTTCCGCCCTGCACCCGCGCTACGAGTACGGGCGCCAGCGTCAGGTGATCGACGAACTCGGGCCGAGGCTCGAAGCGCTCGCGATCGCGGCGAAATCGGCCGGCATCGCGCTCACCGTGGACGCGGAGGAGGCTGAGCGGCTCGAGCTATCGCTGCGGCTGATCGACCGGCTGCTCGAAACCGACGGGCTTGCCGGCTGGGACGGTCTCGGCCTTGCCGTGCAAGCCTATTCAAAGCGCGCGCCGGATGTCCTGCGCTACCTGCAGCACCGCGCGGACGAGGCCGGGCGCGTGTTGAACGTGCGGCTCGTCAAGGGTGCGTACTGGGACAGCGAAATCAAGCGCGCGCAGGAGCGGGGCCTGCCCGGCTACCCGGTCTATACGCGCAAGCCCAATACGGACGTTGCATATCTCGCCTGCGCGCGGATCCTGATCGAAGGCAGCCGCCGGGTGTATCCGCAGTTCGCGACGCACAATGCGCACACCGCGGTTTCCATCATCCATCTCGCAAAGGCCGGCAAGCGGCAGTTCGAGTTCCAGCGCCTGCACGGAATGGGCGAGGAACTTTACGCCGAGTTGACGGATCCGGCATGCCGCGCCCTGCCATGCCGGGTTTACGCACCCGTCGGCTCGCACGAGGAGCTCCTGCCCTACCTGGTGCGCCGACTGCTCGAGAATGGCGCCAACACGTCGTTCGTCAACCGCATCGTCGACGAGTCGATGCCGGTCGATGAAGTCGTCGGCGACCCGGTCGCGGACGTGGAGCGCGCGGGCAGCGGCCCGCATCCGCGAATTCCGCCGCCGCGCGGCATATTCGGTCCCGAGCGCGCCAATTCGTCGGGCTTCAACCTGCCGGACGGCGGCACGCAGAGCGCGCTCGCCGCGCAGTGCCGCGACGCGCTCTCGCGTCCGCTGCTCTCGCGGCCGATCGTCGGCGGCGAGGAGCAGGACGGCGAACGGCGCCCCTGCCGTTCGCCCTCAGACCTCGATCGGGTGATCGGCGAGGCCATCGATGCCGACGCGGCATTGGCGAAGCGAGCGATCGAGCTCGCCTCGGCCGCCCAGCCCGAGTGGGACCGGGTGCCGGCCGGTACGCGGGCGCGGATGCTCTGCGACGCGGCCGACCGACTCGAGCGCGAGACCGCCCGCTTCGTCGCGATTCTCGTCGCCGAGGGCGGAAAGACGGTGCCGGACTCGATCGCGGAAGTTCGCGAGGCGGTCGATTTCCTGCGCTACTACGCGGCGCGCGCCGAGGAGTCTTTCGGCAAGGCATTGCCGCTGCCCGGACCGACCGGCGAATCGAATCGGCTCGGATTCCGGGGCCGCGGCGCATTCGCCTGCATCAGTCCCTGGAATTTCCCGCTCGCCATCTTCACGGGGCAGGTAACGGCTGCGCTCGCGGCAGGCAACAGCGTCATCGCGAAGCCGGCCGAACAGACGCAGCTCGTCGCGGCAGCAATGGTCCGCCTCCTGCACGCGAGCGGCATTCCGGGCGACGTGCTGCATTTCCTCCCGGGCCGCGGGTCGAAGATCGGGCCAACGCTCACAGGCGACCCGCGCATTGCCGGCGTGGCCTTCACCGGCTCGACGGAGACGGGGCAGCTCATCAATCGCTCGCTGGCCGCGCACGATGGCCCGCTGCCGGTCCTGATCGCGGAAACCGGCGGCCAGAACGCGATGATCGTCGACAGCTCGGCGCTGCCGGAGCAGGTCGTGAACGACGCGGTGACCTCAGCCTTCAACTCGGCGGGCCAGCGCTGCTCGGCGCTCCGCGTGCTCTACGTGCAGGAAGACATCGCGCCGCGCGTGATGGAGCTGCTCGCCGGCGTCATGGACACCCTCGCGATCGGCGACCCGGCGCTGCTTTCGACGGACCTCGGCCCGGTGATCGACGCGGCCTCGCTCAAGACGCTTGAAGAGCACGCGCGCGGGATCGTCCAGGGCGCGCGCTGGCAGCACCGTGCCAGGCTTCCGGCTTCGCTCGCGCGCGGGCACTACTTCGCGCCGCTCGCTGTCGAGATCGACGGCATCGCGCGCCTCGAGCGCGAGGTCTTCGGCCCGATCCTGCACCTCGTGCGGTTCCAGGGCTCACGGATCGACGAAGTCGTGGACCAGATCAACGCGAGCGGTTTCGGGCTGACGCTCGGCGTGCACACGCGCATCGACAGCGTTGCGCGCCGCATCGCCTCGCGCGCCCGCGTCGGCAACGTCTACGTCAATCGCAACATGATCGGCGCGGTCGTCGGCGTGCAACCCTTCGGCGGCTGCGGACTGTCCGGCACCGGCCCGAAAGCCGGCGGCCCACACTACCTTCCGCGATTCGCCACCGAACAAACGGTCACCATCAATACCGCCGCCGTCGGCGGCAACGCGACACTGCTGTCGCTGGGGGAGAGCTGACAAGAAAGGGGAGTGTCCACTTTCTTGTCACATCATCCCCGTCTGCAGCTTCGCCGCCTCCGACATCATCGACTGGTTCCACGGCGGGTCGAAGACGAGCTCGACATCGGCACTGCGGATCGTCGGGATCAGCTTGAGCTTGTCCCGAATGTCCGCGACGAGCACCTCGCCCATGCCGCACCCGGGCGCAGTGAGCGTCAGCTTGACTGCGACATCGCGCGTGCCGTCGGGTGCCGGCTTGATGCTGCAGTCGTAGACGAGGCCGAGGTCGACGATGTTGATCGGAATCTCGGGGTCGAAGCAGGTCCGCAACTGGTCCCACACGACCCGATTGACGTCGTCGTCCGTCGCGCCCGCGGGCAGTTCCGGAGCCCGCAGGGGCTCCTTCCCGATCGCGTCGCCATCGACGCCCGCGATGCGGAACAGATTTCCTTCAACGTAAACCGTAAAGCTGCCGCCAAGCGCCTGCGTGATATAGCCGACGCTGCCCGTCTTCAGCTTGATCTCGACGCCGGCCGGCACGATCACGGCCCTCACGTCGCGGCTGACAACGATCGGCTCATGTCCAGCGTGGCGCATGCTCACTCGGTCGTGACGGGCTGCGGGCTGCCGGCGAGGGCCGCACTCAGGGTGTGCCAGCAGAGGCTTGCGCACTTGACGCGTGCAGGAAACGCGCGGACGCCCGCGAGCGCCGCAAGCTTGCCGAGCTGCGCGGAATCCGACGTTTCCGCCGTCAGCATGCGATGCACGGCGCTGAAGAGCTCGGCCGTCTCAGCCCGTGTCCTGCCCTTAACCGCCTCGCTCATCAGCGAGGCCGAAGCCGTAGAGATCGCACAGCCGCTGCCCTCGAATCGCAGATCGCGGATCACGTCGCCTGCGACCTCGACGTCGAGGCGAAGCCGGTCGCCGCAGAGCGGATTGTCGCCCTCCGCCTGATGCGTGGCCGCGGGCAGCCGGCCCCGATTCCGCGGGCTGCGGTTGTGGTCCACGATCACGTCGCGATAGAGGTCGGCGAGGTCCATCAGCGCAGCATCCGGATGGCGCCGAGGAGTGCGGCGTGCAGGGCATCGATCTCCTCGCGCGTGTTGTAGAGCGCGAAGGACGCACGCGTCGTCGCGGGCACGCCGAAGAATTCCATGACGGGCATCGCGCAATGATGCCCGGTCCGCACGGCAATGCCGCGTGAGTCGAGCACGGTGCCGAGATCATGCGGGTGGATGCCCTCGACCGCGAACGACACCAGGCTGCTCTTAACCGGCGCAGTTCCAATTAGCGTGAGTCCCGATATTCCCGCAAGCTTTGCCGTGGCATAGGCGAGGAGATCGTGCTCGTGCACGGCGATCCGCTCGTGGCCGATGCCGGCGATGTAATCGATCGCGGCGCCGAGGCCGACTGCACCGCCGATGTTCGGCGTACCGGCCTCGAAGCGATGCGGCAGGTGATTCCAGGTCGAGCCCGCGAAGGAGACGGACAGGATCATGTCGCCGCCGCCTTGCCAGGGCGGCATCGCCGCAAGCAGGGATTCGCGGGCGTGCAGCACGCCGATGCCGGTCGGCCCGTACATCTTGTGTGCTGAGAACGCGTAGAAGTCGCTGCCAAGCGCCTGCACGTCGACCGGCAGGTGGGGTACGGCCTGTGCCCCGTCGACGACCGTCGCGATGCCGCGCTCCCGCGCCGCGGCGATGAAGCGATCGATCGGGAGCACGGTTCCGAGCGCATTCGAAACATGCGCCAACGCGACGATGCGCGTATTTGGCCCCAGCACTGCAAGGTAGGCGTCGAAGTCGACGACGCCTCTCCGGTCGATCGGCACGACACGAAGCTTCGCCCCCGTCTGCCCGCACAAGAGCTGCCAGGGCACGATGTTCGAGTGATGCTCGAGATGCGACACGACGATTTCGTCGCCGGGAGCGAGACGGGGACGGCCGTAGGACTGTGCGACGAGGTTGATCGCCTCGGTCGTGCCCCGAACGAAGATGATCTCCGCGGTCGAGGCCGCGTTGATGAAGCGTCGCGTCTTTTCGCGGGCGCCTTCGTACAGCGCGGTCGCTTCCTGGGAAAGCGTGTGCACTGCGCGATGCACGTTGGCGTGGTGGTCCCGGGCGTAGCCGGCGACCGCATCGATGACCGCGGAAGGCTGCTGTGCGGAGGCTGCATTGTCCAGGTAGCACAGCGGATGGCCGTTGACCCGGCGCGCGAGCACCGGGAAGTCGCCGCGGATGCGGGCGAGGTCAAGCGTGATCGCGGATTCGCGGACGGCGGCCATCAGCCGAGTTCCCGCATCAGTTCACGGTCCGGCAGCGCGCCTGCGAGCAGCATTTCTGCGGCGGCCCGCACCGGCGCAAGCGGCAGTCGCCGCGTCACCTCGCGGCAGAACGCAAACGTCAGGAGCGCGCGCGCAGTCTCCGGGTCGAGGCCGCGGGACACGAGGTAAAAGAGCTGTTCGGGGTCGAGCGTGCCGGTCGTCGCGCCGTGACGGCACTGGACCTCATCCACCAGGATCTCGAGTTGCGGCCGCGCATTGATCTCCGCGAGCGGCGTCAGTAGAAGGTTTCGGCTCGACTGGATCGCATTCGCGCCCCGCGCGGTCGGCTGCACGACGATCTTGCCGTTGAACGCACCGCGGCCGCGGCCGGCCGCGATGCCGCGGTAGTCCTGCGTCGTTTCCGTCGCGGGGCCGACGTGGGTGATCGCCGTATGCAGGTCGACCTGCCGGTCTCCGTCCGCGAGAAAGAGTCCATCGAGGCGGCAGGCCGCGTCCCGTCCCTCGAGCGCTAGGCGGAGATTCGAGCGGACCAGCCGCCCGCCAAGCACAAGCAGATGCTGCTCGTAGCGGCTGCCGCCGGCGAGGCGCGCGACCCAGGTCTCGATCTGGGCCGCTGCCGGCGAATGCTCGTGCAGTCGCAGGTGCGTGACGACAGAAGACTCGCCGAGCGTCAGTTCCGCCGCGAGATTGCCAAGCGCCGCCGCGCCGCCCAGCGCGACGAAATGCTCCACGAGCGTGAACCGCGCGCCGCTTCCCGCCTCGATCACGACCCTGGATTGATGGACCGCAGGCGCGGCCGCGGTCGCAAGGTGAACGAGGTAGAGCGGCTCGGCAATCTCCATGCCCGGCGCAACCCGGATGAGGACGCCGCCCGTGGCCAGGGCGTCCGCGAGGAGTGCGAACCGGTCATCAGCGTCCTCTCCCGGGGCGCGCAGCATTGCGAGCGCTGACTGCGGGTCGCGTTCGAGGAGGACGCCGAGATCGATGATTTCGAGGCCAGCCGGGACATCACGGCCCGAGCAACGCGGCTCGTAGCGGCCGTCGGCAAGGACCACGCGGTGAGCGTGTTCGAGCGGCAGCATCCGCGGCGCGAGGGCGGCGGCGTCCACTGTCGCAGTTGGTGATACGTCGAACGGATACTCCGCGATGCGGGAATGGTCGAGGTACTTCCAGTTTTCATCGCCCCGGCCGGGCAGTCCGCGCGATGCGATCGTGTCGAACGCACGCTTGCGGCGACGCGCCCAGGCGGGGCCGCGCGCGGGCGGGTTCGCGAGCCCCGCCTCGGCGGCGGCAATGCGCTCGACCGGACCCATAGCGGTCATGCAGCCGCCGTTCCTTCGCGGAGCCAGTCATAGCCACGGCGTTCGAGTTCGAGCGCGAGCTCGCGGCCGCCGCTTCGGACGATCTTCCCGCCCGCGAGCACGTGCACGCGATCCGGAACGACGTGATCGAGCAGTCGCTGGTAGTGCGTCACGAGCACGATCGCGCGGTCCGGCGAGCGGAGCTTGTTGACGCCGTCCGCGACGACCTTCAACGCGTCGATGTCGAGCCCGGAGTCGGTTTCGTCGAGGAGCGAGAGCGTCGGCTGCAGGAGGCTCATCTGCAGGATCTCATTGCGCTTCTTCTCGCCGCCCGAGAAGCCTTCGTTGACCCCCCGGTTCAGGAGCCGCTCGTCCATGCGCATTTCCGCGAGCTTGCCGCGCACCAGGTTCAGGAACTCGAAGGCATCGAGCTCCGGCTCTCCGCGATGCCTGCGAAGCGCGTTCAGCGAGGCCTTCAGAAGGTATACGTTGTTGACACCCGGAATCTCGACCGGATACTGGAATGCAAGGAAGAGTCCCTCGCGAGCGCGTTCCTCGGGCGCCATCGCGAAGAGGTCGCGTCCGAGGTAGGTCGCTGATCCCGACAGGACCTCGAAACCCGGGCGGCCGGCGAGTACGCCGGTGAGCGTGCTCTTGCCGGAGCCGTTCGGTCCCATGATCGCGTGCACTTCGCCGGCGCGCACTGCGAGCGAAAGCCCGTCCAGTATCAGCCGCTCGCCGGCCCGCACCCGCAGGTCGTTCACCTCGAGAATCGAGCTCCTGGCGCCCCTCATCCCACCGCTCCTTCGAGGCTCACCGCCAGCAGATTCTGGGCCTCGACCGCGAACTCCATCGGCAGCTCGCGGAACACCTGGCGGCAGAAGCCATTGACGATCATGTTGACCGCGTCCTCGGCCGATATGCCGCGCTGCAGGCAGTAAAAGAGCTGGTCATCAGAGATCTTCGAAGTCGTGGCTTCGTGCTCGACGACAGCCGTCGGGTTCTTCACCTCGATGTAAGGGAAGGTGTGCGCGCCGCAATGCGGTCCCATCAGCAGCGAATCGCATTGCGTGTGGTTGCGCGCGCCGTCGGCGCCCGGCAGCACCTTGACGAGCCCGCGGTAGGCGTTCTGCCCGTGGCCCGCCGAGATGCCCTTCGAGATGATCGTCGACGTCGTGTTGCGGCCCATGTGGATCATCTTGGTGCCGGTGTCGGCCTGCTGGCGGTGATTCGCGAGCGCGACCGAGTGGAATGCACCCGACGAGCCGTCGCCGCGCAGGATGCAGCTCGGGTATTTCCAGGTAATGGCCGAGCCGGTCTCGACCTGCGTCCACGAGATCTTCGAGTTGCGACCGCGGCAGTCGCCGCGCTTGGTGACGAAGTTGTAGATGCCGCCGACGCCGTTCTCGTCGCCGGGATACCAGTTCTGGACCGTCGAGTACTTGATCTCGGCGTCGTCGAGGGCGATCAGCTCGACGACTGCCGCGTGGAGCTGGTTTTCGTCGCGCATTGGTGCAGTGCAGCCTTCCAGGTAGCTCACATACGCCCCATCCTCCGCGATGATCAGCGTTCGCTCGAATTGCCCAGTCTTCGACGCGTTGATGCGGAAGTAGGTCGAGAGCTCCATCGGGCAGCGCACCCCCTTCGGCACGTAGACGAAGGAACCGTCGGTGAACACAGCCGAATTCAGTGCCGCGTAGAAATTGTCGCCGATCGGCACAACGGTGCCGAGATAGCGCTCGATCAGCTCCGGGTGCTTCTGCACGGCCTCCGAGAACGGGCAGAAGATGACCCCGGCCTCGGCGAGCTTTTCCTTGAACGTGGTCGCGACCGACACGCTGTCGAACACCGCGTCGACCGCAACCCCTGCGAGGCGCGCGCGCTCATGCAGCGGAATGCCGAGCTTGTCGTAGGTCTCGAGCAGCTTCGGGTCGACTTCTGCGAGCGACTTGGGGCCATCCGTCCGCTGCCTGGGCGCCGAGTAATAGGAGATCGCCTGGAAGTCGATCGGCCGGTAGTGGACGTGGGCCCAGGTCGGCACCTCCATGCGCGACCACCGCCGGAAAGCCTTGAGCCGCCAGTCGAGCATGAACGCCGGCTCGTTCTTCTTTCCGGAAATGAGGCGGATGACGTCTTCGTCGAGGCCCGGCGCGACCGTGTCGCTCGCGATGTCCGTCACGAAGCCGTGGCGGTACTTGCGGGCGACCAGCGATTCGAGTTCGGGTTGCTTGGCCGACATGTTGCAATCCCTCAGCCGCGCGCCGGGCTGCGGGCAGGCGCGGCGCCCCGCGAGAAATCGGGTGTCGCGAACTGGGCGTCGCGGCGCACGAGCTGATCGAGGCTTACGTCGACGAGCGCCCGGCGGATCGCCCGGCTGATGCGCTGCCAGCCCTGGCCCACGAGGCAGGTCGCCTCGATGTCGCAGTTGCCCGCGCCGCTCGCGCACTCGGTCAGTGCAACGGGTCCCTCGACCGCGTCGATGATCTCTGCCGCATTGATGGAGGAGGCTGGCCGCGCGAGCTGGTACCCGCCGTGAGCGCCGCGAACCGAGCGCACGAGGCCCGCGTGCTGAAGTTCCTTGAGGAGCTTGCTGACGGTGGGAAGGCCGATGTGAGTGCGTTCCGCGATGTCGGCCGCACTGGCGAGGGCGCCTCCGCCGAGGCTGGCCAGGATCACGGTCGCGTAGTCTGTCAGGCGGCTGATGCGCAACATGGGGTCGGTCTCCGGGAGCCTGGAATTAAACAGTACGATTTTAGTACTATTACCGCCCGGGCGGTAGTGGCCGCCTCGCTCTGGTATTCTTCGCGCCCGGATTTCGGAGGGTCGTGACGACATGGACAGCAAGGAACTCGATACGAACGCGGCGGCAATGGTCGCGCCCGGCAAGGGCATCCTCGCGGCAGATGAATCGACCGGGACGATCAAGAAGCGCTTTGACAAGATCGGCCTCGAGTCGTCTTTCGAGGCGCGACGCGCCTACCGGGAGCTGCTGTTCACCGCGCCCGAGGCCGACAAGTACATTTCCGGCGTAATCCTCTACGACGAGACGATCCGCCAGCAGACCGCAGACGGCAAGCCGTTTCCACAGCTGCTTGCCTCGCGCGGCATCCTCCCGGGCATCAAGGTCGACGCAGGCGCCAAGGCGCTCGCCGGCTTCCCGGGCGAGACCGTCACGGAAGGGCTCGACGGCCTGCGTGAGCGCCTTGCGGAATACCATGGGCTCGGCGCGCGATTCGCGAAGTGGCGTGCCGTGATCGACGTCGGCGCCTCCATCCCGACGAATGCCTGCCTCGTGGCCAATGCGGAAGCGCTCGCCCGTTACGCCGCGCTCTGCCAGGAGGCCAGGATCGTCCCGATCGTGGAACCCGAGGTCCTGATGGATGGCGACCACACGATCGAACGCTGCGAGGAAGTCACGGATGCGACGCTCGAGATCGTTTTCGACGCGTTGTTCCTGCACCGCGTGCGCCTCGAAGGCATGGTGCTGAAGCCGAACATGGTAATAGCCGGCAAGAAGTGCCCGAAGCAGTCGCGGCCGGAGCAGGTGGCGGAAGCGACGGTGCGGTGCCTGCGCCGTCGCGTGCCAGCGGCGGTTCCGGGGATCGCATTCCTGTCGGGTGGCCAGAGCGAAGCGGTAGCGACCCTTCATCTCTCGCTCATGAATCGTCTCGGCAAGCTGCCGTGGGAGCTTTCCTTCAGCTACGGCCGTGCGCTGCAGCAGAGCACGCTCGACGCCTGGAAGGGCACTCCGGGCAATGTCGCCACGGCCCAGAAAGTCTTCCAGCGCAGGGCGAGGCTCAACGGCCTCGCGCGCGACGGAAGCTACGAAGCCGCGATGGAACAGGCCGCGGCTTAGGCCGCTGCCCCGGGCGCCTGGCTTGGCTTCCGAAGAGAGTCGCGCGCCCGGCGCGTTGGTTCGCGTCCGCGGCCTCCGCTACAGTGCAGGCCGCCGCGAAATTTTCGCGGGCGTCGATCTCGATTTTCCGCGAGGATCAGTCACGGCCGTCATGGGCCCGAGCGGCAGCGGCAAGACGACGCTGCTTCGCCTCATCACGGGACAGGCCCAAGCGGATCGTGGTCTTGTCGAGTTCGACGGCCGCAATGTCGCCACCCTTTCCCGCGGCGAACTGTTCCGCATGCGCCGCCGCATGGGCATGCTGTTCCAGAATGGCGCGCTGCTGACCGATTTCGACGTCTACGAGAACATCGCGTTTCCGCTGCGCGAACACACGCGCCTGCCGGAACGGCTCGTCCGTCACATCGTCCTGACAAAGCTGCAGGCCGTGGGACTTCGCGGTGCCGCGCGCCTCATGCCGGCGGAACTCTCCGGCGGCATGGCGAGGAGAGTCGCGCTCGCGCGCGCGATCGTGATGGATCCCGAACTCCTGATCTACGATGAGCCTTTCGTCGGCCTCGACCCGATCTCGATGGGCGTCGTGTTGCGGCTCATCCGCCGCCTCAATGACACGCTCGGCGTCACGAGCATCGTCGTGTCGCACGACGTGCGCGAGATCATCGCGGTCGCCGACTGCTGCCACCTGCTCTCGGGCGGACGGATCATCGCGAGCGGTTCGCCGAAGGAGGTTGCCGCCAGCGACAGCGAGGAAGTCCGCCAGTTCATGCACGGCCAGCCCGACGGGCCCGTGCCGTTCCATTATCCGGCGTCCGACTACGCGGAGCATGTCCGCCAGGTGCGCTGAATGGCCACATCGGTTCTCCGCGAATTGCACGAAAGCGTGGAGGACGCACTCCGCGCGCTCGGTGCGTACACGCTGTTCGCGGGCCGCCTCGCGGCGGAAACCCCGCGCGCGCTGCTGCGTTTCCGGCTCGTCGTCGAGCAGGTGCACAACACGGGCGCGCTGTCGCTCGTGATCATCATGATGTCGGGCCTTTTCGTCGGCATGGTGCTCGGACTGCAGGGTTTCGACCTGCTCGAGCGCTTCGGTTCCGAGGAATCGCTCGGCTCGGCCGCGGCGCTCGGCCTCCTGAAGGAACTCGGGCCGGTCATCACGGCCCTGCTGTTCGCGGGCCGGGCGGGCACGGCACTCGCCTCTGAGCTCGGATTGATGCGCGCAACCGACCAGCTGGCGGCGATCGAGATGATGGCGGTCGACCCGGTGCGGCGCGTCGTCATGCCGCGCTTCCTCGGCGGCATCATCTCGATGCCGCTGCTGGCCGCGATCTTCAGCATGATCGGGCTGTACGGAGCCCAGCTCGTCGGCGTACAGCTGATGGGCGTCGACCAGGGCCAGTTCTGGTCGCAGATGCGGGGCGCGGTCGAGTTCGACGACGTGATGGAGGGTGTGCTGAAGAGCGTCGTGTTCGGAATAGCCTGCAGCCTCGTCGCGGTTTACGAGGGCTATCATTCGATGCCGACCGCGGAGGGCGTGGGTCGCGCGACGACGCGGACTGTCGTGATTTCATCGGTCAGCATCCTCCTGCTGGACTACATGCTGACCGCAGTGATGCTTTAAGGAGTTGGACATGCGCCAGACACGGGCCATCGAACTCGGGACAGGGCTTTTCGTGCTGCTCGGATTCGCGGCGCTCTTCTTCCTGGTCACCCAGATCACGAGCCGGGAATTCGGGCTCGGCGAAGGCGGGTACCAGCTGACGGCATCTTTCGAGCAAGTGGGCAGCCTGAAGCCCGGCGCGCCGGTCTCGATGTCCGGAGTGACGATCGGCCGCGTGGAGTCGATCGCCTACGACTTCAACGAGTACCGCGCGCGCGTGGCGCTTCGCATCGAGCCTTCGTACGACCGTATTCCCGACGACAGCGACGCGGGCATCCTGACCGCGGGCCTTCTCGGCGGCCAGTACATCGGAATCGGGCCCGGAAGCTCGGAAACCTTTTTCAGGGATGGCGATCGAATAGAGTTCACGCAATCGGCCATCGTGCTCGAGAACCTGATCAGCAAATTCCTGTTCTCGAAGGCCGCGGAACAACAGCCGGCGGAGGAAACCGCCCAGGAAGCCACGAAATGACCCGACGCCTCGCATTCATCATCGCAACGATCGCCGCGCTCGCTGCCCTCGTGGGCGTCGCGCGGGCGGCCGAGAGCGTACCGGGCCCGTCGCCGCAGGAGCTGATCGAAACGACGGCGCGCCGCCTGCTCGAGGCGCTCGACGCGGACCGCGAACTCGCCCGCAAGGATCCGGCCCGGGTGCGCAACCTCGTGGACGAAATCCTGCTGCCGCATTTCGACACCGATTACTCGGCGCGCCTCGTGCTCGGCAAGCACTGGCGGACCGCGACGCCCGAACAGAGGCAGCGCTTCATCGATGCGTTCTACCAGTCGCTGCTCAGGAACTATGGCGCGGCGCTCGCCGAGTTCACGGCGGACCGCATGACAGTCCTGCCATTCCGCGGTGACGTCAGTTCGGGCCAGGCCAGCGTCCGGACCGAGGTCAAGCGCAGCAATGGCCAGCGCGTTCCGGTCAATTACACGCTGCGCGCGACTCCGGGGGGTTGGAAGGCCTGGGACGTCACAATCGAGGGAATTTCCTACGTGCGGAATTTCCGTAACGACGTCGGCGCCGAGGTGGACCAGACCGGGTTGCCGGCGGTCATCGAGCGGCTCGAAAAGGAAAATCGCGGTGGCGCGGCGAAAACTGCGCGCTGACGGGGCCGCCGAGCCCGGGCGGCTGAGCTCTGCGGGGTCCGGCATCTTCGAGCTATCCGGCGACGTCGGATTCGACGACGCCGCGCGGCTCCTACGCGAGGGCGACGCAGCGTTCGGCGACCTCAAGCAGGCGGAAATCGATCTCGCGCAGGTCGCGCGGGTCGACAGCGCGGGTCTTGCGCTCCTGCTCGAATGGTCGGTCGCGGCGCGTGCCGCGGGCAGGGCGCTTCGCTACCGAAACGTGCCGCCAGCGATCGCTTCGCTCGCCGGCATCAGCGATGTCGCGGAGCTGCTTGCGCCGGTCGCCGGCGTCTGATCTTCCGGCGGCAATACATCGTCGAACTCGCCCGGATCTTCGAGCGGCGCATCGTCCACGACTTCCCCGTCCTTGACCTGGTACTCGCGGCGCTGCAGCCAGGCATTACGTATGAATGCGTAACGGTCGAATGCGGAATCGAACGATGGGTCGAAGGGCAGCAGCTCAGAGCGGCGATGGACGATTGAAAGCACGCCGAGCGACCACTGCTCGGTGTCGTTGAGGCTCGCCCGCGTCCGGATGTCGGTGTAGCCGTCGGCGACGATCGACGGCGCGTCGCGTATCGTCGAAGGCCCGAGCAGCGGCACCACGAGGTAAGGCCCGGACGGCACGCCCCAGCGGCCGAGCGTCTGGCCGAAGTCTTCGTCATTGCGCGGAATTCCGATCGAGGAAGCCGGATCGAACAGTCCCCCAATCCCGAGCGTCGTGTTGACCGCGAAGCGGCCGAGGTCAATCAAAGCGTCCTTGATCTTGAGCTGCAGCAGGTCGTTGACGATCGTCGTCGGAAACGCGAGGTTTTCGAGGACGTTGTCGATACCGTTCTGGACGGGCTCCGGCAGGTGCTCGCGGTAGGCGGTCGCCACGGGTTTCAGCACTGCGCGGTCGATCGCATTGTTGAACCTGTAGGTCGCGCGATTCATGCGCTCGAGCGGGTCGCCGGGCGTACCCATGCCGGTCGTGGCGCAGCCGGCGAGCAGGCAGGCGAGCAATGCGCCGGCGACGGCGCGGATCATGAAGGACATTGGCATTTCCCGCTTCGGTTCCGGCCGCAATTCTAGCTTTCACCGCGGCTTTCGGGGTCGGGGCCCTGGGCTTCCGCGACTTCGCGCGCGCGCTTGCCCTTGGGCAGGTATTCCTGGAGCTCGCGGATTCGCGCATCGAATCGCTCGCGCTGGACGGCGTTGATGCCTGGCACCGCCTGCGCAAGGCGCAGCTGGTTGATCGCGAGCGCGAGGTCTCCGCTGATCACGTGGAACTCCGACATGTAGTAATAGGAATCGGCGACGTCGCCAGCCGCATTGGCTGCGATCGCCGTGAACCGCGCCTGTTCGGCAGTCGGCGGCGTATTGTTGAAGAGATCGAGGAGCACGACGTGCGCCCGCTTCGGGTCGCCCGCGCGCAGCAGCGTCTCCGCGTAGCGCATGGTCACGGGCACGCTGCGGGGGAACAGCTTCATCGCGTTCTCGAGCGTTTCGCGCGACGCATCCGTCCGTCCGGCCGCAAGCTCGGCCTGCCCGAGCGCGGTGTGATAAAGCGTGACATCCGGGCGCCGGTCGCGCAGGGCCTCGAGCGCCGGGATGGCTTCGTCGGCGGCTCCGGCACGGACGAGGGCGAGCGCGCGGCCGTACTGTTCAGCGTCGGTTGAAGGAAAATCGGCGCTCTTCGCCGCCGGGTAGAGGTCGCGAAGCTGGGCCTCCTGCGAGAGTGTCTCGAGCTCGAGCCGGTCCCGGATCAGCGCATAGCTGGTACTGTCCGGCGTGCGCGGGCGTTCCATCCGGCTCGCGCGGTCGCGCGTCTCGGCGATGCGCTCGCTGGTGACTGGATGGGTGCGAAGGAGAGCCGGGATGTTCCGGCCTGCGCCGCCCATGCGCTGCTGCATGGTGCCGAAGAATTCCGGCATCGCCACAGGATCGAAACCCGATGACGCGAGGATGTTGATGCCAACGCGATCCGCCTCGGCCTCGTTGGCCCGCGTGTAGTTGATCTGGCTCTGGGCCGCGAGGCCCTGGGCTGCGGTCACGGAGCCTAGAACGGCGTCGGTCGGTACGCCTGTGGTCGCGCCGATCAGGATCGCGGCGAGCATTGCGGCCGCCGACGCGAGGTTTGCGCGCCCGGCATTCTGGAGCGAGCGCGCGATGTGGCGTTGCGTCACATGCGCGATCTCGTGGGCGAGGACGCCCGCCAGTTCCGCTTCGCTGCGGGTCGCCTTCACGAGCCCGGCATTGACGCCGATGAATCCGCCGGGCAGCGCGAACGCGTTGATGCTCGAGTCCCTGACGGCGAAGAACGTGAACCGGTGCGCTCCCTCGTGCGCCTGGCTCGCGAGTCGCATGCCGAGGGACTGGAGGTATTCGTTGATTTCGGGGTCGTCGACGATTTGCCCGGCGTCCCTGAGGCTTCGCATGATCATCAGCCCGATCTTGTACTCATCGGCCAGCGAAAGCGTCGTGCTCGCGGGCGTGCCGATGTCGGGCAGGTCCGCGGTCGCCTGCGCGGCCGCCTGCGGAATGCCGGCTGCAAGCTGCAACATCAAGACCACGGCCAAGGCGCGCATCGGGGAGTTCCTGGCGGAATTGCCGGTTCGACCGCGAACGGCAGGCATCGTTCGCCGCCCTTCGCTCAGAGCGCTTCCGAGGCGAAATCGGCGAGTCGCGAGCGCTCGCCGCGCACGAGCGTCACGTGGCCCGCATGCTTCCAGCCGCGGAAACGGTTCACGACGAAGGTAAGGCCCGACGTCGTTTCGGTGAGGTAGGGAGTGTCAATCTGCGCGATGTTGCCGAGACAGACGAGCTTTGTGCCGGGCCCGGCGCGCGTGACGAGCGCCTTCATCTGCTTCGACGTGAGGTTCTGCGCCTCGTCGAGGATCAGGTAGCGGTTCAGGAATGTCCGCCCGCGCATGAAATTGAGCGAGCGGATCTTGATGCGGTGACGCAGCAGGTCCTGCGTCGCGGCGCGTCCCCAGCTGCCGCCCTCCTGGCCCTGCGTCAGCACCTCGAGGTTGTCCATCAGCGCGCCCATCCAGGGCTCCATCTTTTCCTCCTCGGTGCCGGGCAGGAAGCCGATGTCCTCGCCGAGCGGGATCGTCACGCGTGTCATGATGATCTCGCTAAAGCGGTTCGTGTCGAGCGTCTGCGCGAGCCCGGCAGCGAGCGTCAGCAGCGTCTTACCCGTGCCGGCCGGGCCGAGGATCGTCACGAAATCGATGTCGGGATCGAGCAGCAGGTTGAGCGCGAGGTTCTGCTCGCGATTGCGCGC
>DAIQBB010000012.1:0-77885 GCA_036781365.1 Steroidobacteraceae bacterium
CCCCACTGCTGCCTCCCGTAGGAGTCTGGGCCGTGTCTCAGTCCCAGTGTGGCTGGCCGTCCTCTCAGACCAGCTACGGATCGTCGCCTTGGTGAGCCGTTACCTCACCAACTAGCTAATCCGACATGGGCTCATCCATCGGCGCGAGGTCTTACGATCCCCCGCTTTCATCCGAAGATCTTATGCGGCATTAGCCCGGCTTTCGCCGGGTTATTCCCCACCAAAGGGCAGATTCCCATGTATTACGCACCCGTTCGCCGCTCGTCAGCACGTATTGCTACGCCTGTTACCGCACGACTTGCATGTGTTAAGCACGCCGCCAGCGTTCAATCTGAGCCAGGATCAAACTCTTCAGTTCAATGGTTTGAGCTGAAGCGAGATCCAAACTCCAAACAAGATCCGGTTTTACCCGGACCGCTGGACGCTTGGTTACTCGCAGTGGCGCCCATTGCTGGACAACCTGACGCGAGTCCCCACACAAATTACCTGCAAATTTTTAAAGAGCATCCGAACAACATGAGCGCTCGGGGCGACCGCGAATTTTACCCCGCGTCAGGGGTCTCGTACAACATAAAACACGCCGCACGAACCCGCCCGGGCTGCCCTTTCCAGGACCGCCCGAAGTCGGGGGGCGCGCAGTATAGCCCCCCTTTTGGGAGAGTCAACGGCTGTTAGGGGACTTAGCGGACTTCATGAGAGTCACGCGCGCAAAACCGCGTTTTCCAGCCTGTAATAGATAGGTGGAACCCGCCTCGAGAGCGGCATCCCGGCTGCCAACCCGGTCACCATCGACGCGCACGGCGCCTTGTTCGATGAGCCGATAAGCGGCCGTTGCGCTGGCCGCAAGGCCGGCGTCCTTCAGGACGTTGGCGAGCTTGGCCGAAGGGCCGTCGCAAGCGACGGTTTTCTCGGGGATCTGCTCAGGCAATCCGCCGTCCCGGAAGCGCGCGATGAAGCGCTCGCGCTCTGCCACGCCCGCGCCCAGGCCGTGGTAGCGGTCCACGATCTCGACAGCGAGCTCGAACTTGACGTCGCGGGGATTTCGTCCTTCTTTCAAAGACTTACGCAATTTCCCGATGTCCAAAAGCGTCTGCGCAGACAGCAATTCGTAGTACCGCCACATCAGCTCATCCGAGATCGACATGAGCTTGCCGAATATCTCGGAGGCCGGCTCGTGGATGCCGATGTAGTTGCCGAGGGACTTCGACATCTTCTGGACGCCATCCGTACCTTCGAGAAGCGGCATGGTCAGTACCACCTGGGGCTCCTGGCCGTAATCGGCCTGCAGCGCCCGGCCGACCAGCAGGTTGAACTTCTGGTCGGTGCCGCCGAGCTCCACGTCCGCCTTGAGCGCGACCGAATCGTAGCCCTGAACCAGCGGATAGAGGAACTCGTGCACGGCGATCGGCTGGTTCGACTTGTAGCGCTTGGCGAAATCATCACGCTCGAGCATCCGCGCGACCGTGTATTTGGCTGCAAGCTCGATCATGCCGGCCGCGCCCATGGCACCGAACCAGCGCGAATTGAAGTCGATGATCGTCTTGTCCGGGTCCAGGATCTTGAAGATCTGGTCCTGGTAGGTGCGTGCATTGGCCTGGACTTCCTCGGGGGTCAGGCGCGGTCGCGTGGCGTTCTTGCCGGAAGGGTCCCCAATCATCCCGGTGAAGTCGCCGATCAGGAAAATGGCGGTGTGCCCAAGCTCCTGGAACTGGCGCATCTTGTTGATGAGCACGGTATGGCCGAGGTGCAGGTCCGGCGCCGTGGGATCGAAACCGGCCTTCACCCTGAGCGGCTTGCCGCGGGCGAGCTTCTTCCGCAGGTCGGGTTCCGTCAGGAGTTCGGACGCGCCACGGCGCAATTCGTCGAGTTGTTCAGCGGCCGGCAGCATGATTTCCCCTAGCCGGCAGCTTCCTGCGGCAAGGCTGCAATTCTGTGAGGCAGCCGGGACCTTGGCAATCGCCATTCCCCGCCCACACGGCCGATATCTGTGACGCAGTACAAAGGCCACCCAATCAATGGGTTGACCTTGGTTCCTCCATTGCTTTACCGTTCGCCTTCTACTTCAGGGGATACCTGCTGGTGACCCGACCCTTCTTTGCGAAGGCCGCCGCCCACGCCGTTGCTGCCGCAGAACCGCGGCGCCTCGGCGTTATCGCGTCCTGCGTCGTGGCCGGCGCCATACTTTCCGCGGTCGGCGCGCAGGTCGAGAACCCGCTGCTCGACCCATCCATTGACGACTTCCTGCCGATCGCAACAGACGCCGAGGCCGCGGCTCCGTCGGTGCCGTTCGAGTTCGCCGCGATCACGATTGGCCGGAACGACACGCTCGACCAGAAATTCCGCGGCATGCAGTTGAAGCTTTCGGACCTCGCCGAGCTTCGGAGCCTGCCGGACGTCCGCAAGAGCCTGGACATGATCCGACCGGGCGACGTCATCCAGCTCACGCACCTGAATGGCGAGATCAAGTCGCTCACGCGGCGCATCAACGAGACCGCGACGCTCTCAGTGACGCGTGCGGACGGCGTCTTCAGCGCAAACATCGTCGACAACCCGCTCGAGACCGAGGAGCACATGCTTCGCGGTTCCGTCGAGAGCTCGCTCTACGTCGCCGTCAATGCATCAGGCGGGACCGACCGTCTCGCAGTGGAGCTCGCCGACGTCTTCAAGTACGACATCGATTTCGTCAATTCCGTGCGACCCGGCGACAGCTTCATCGTGGCGCACCAGCAGGAATACCAGGACGGTGAATTCGTGCGCGACGGCAACATCCTCGCCGCCGAGTTCATCAACTCCGGCAAGACCTATCGAGCCGTTCGCTATGTGGGTCCGAATGGACGCGCGGATTACTACTCGCCGGACGGCCGCCCGGTGCGCAAGGCGTTCCTGCGCTATCCGGTTGACTACGCGCGCATCAGCTCAGGCTTCAGTCTCGCCCGCCGCCACCCGGTGTTGAACCGCGTGCGCGCGCACAAGGGCATCGATTTTGCCGCTCCGTCGGGCACGCCGATCAAGGCAGCAGGAGCCGGCCGTGTGCAGAGCCGCGGCAGGAATGGCGGATACGGCAATGCGGTCGTGCTGACCCACGGCAAAGGCATCACGACGCTTTATGGGCACATGTCGCGCTACGCGAAGGGACTTTCGGTCGGCGACCGCGTCTCGCAGGGCCAGGTGATCGGCTACGTCGGCATGACAGGGCTCGCCAGCGGGCCGCATGTGCACTACGAGTATCGCATCAACGGCGTGCACAAGAACCCGGCGAAGGTGACGGTCCCGAAGGCCGACCCGATTCCGGCGAGCCTGATGGCGGACTTCAAGGCGCAGACGGCGCCGCTGCTCGCAAGGCTCGACCCGCCGACCGCTCCGCCCGTCCAGGTTGCGGGCGCACCGCACGGCACCGGCGAAGCCGCCGGCCGCTAGGAAAAAGGGGACGCGCACCTTTAAAGGGGACGCACGCCTTTCGAGGCGTGCGTCCCCTTTAAAGGTGCGCGTCCCCTTTTTCTTTCTTCAGGTCGAGAAAGACGACCCGCAGCCGCAGGTCGTGCTGGCGTTCGGGTTGCGGATGACGAACTGCGCGCCTTCGAGGTCCTCGCGGTAGTCGATCTCGGCGCCCGCGAGGTACTGGAAGGACAGCGGATCGATAAGAAGCGACACGCCCTGATTCGGGAACTCGGCGTCGCCATCCTCGATCTTCTCGTCGAAGGTGAATCCGTACTGAAACCCGGAGCAGCCGCCGCCCGATACGAAGACGCGCAGCTTCAGCTTCGGATTGCCCTCCTCACGGATCAACTCGCCCACCTTGCGCGCGGCGGCGTCCGTAAAGACCAGGCCCTCGATTTTCTGCGTCGTTTCGCTCACGAATCCAGTTCCTACCCGTTGAAATCGCCGATCTGATTGTATGTCCGCGTCGCCGGGGGGTCAAAGCGGCGGCGCGTCGCTGCCGCCCTCCGCGCGCCAGTCGAACGTCTGGCGCGTGGGCTCGGGATTGCGCCCGAGCCGGTACTCCACATGGAGGCGTTCAGGCTGGAAATCCAGTGGCAACTCGATGGGCACTTCAATCTGCTGGAAGAAACGCAGAGAGAACGGGAACTGCTTGCGCTTGTCGACTTCGATCTCCGTCAGCGCGAGCGTCAGCGGCTCCTTGCCTTGCTTTCCCTCGACCGAAAACGTGACGGTCCCATTCGCAATCGTGTCGCGGGTCGCCGCCTGAACAAGCGTGATGAGCACCAGGTAGCGACGCTCTTCATCTTCCGGGCGGACGCGAAGCTCCTGGACCCGCAGCGTGCCGGAACCGTACTGGCGAACGACGAGACCGCGGTAGAACTGCAGCTCCTGCTTCTGGCGCGCGGTCTCGGACTGCAGCTCGCCCATCATCCGCTGCGCGTCCGTCTGTGCCTGGCGATCGACCTTCTGCCCGACCTCCGCGACTGCAACCCGGTGTCGCAGCTCCGCAATCTCGTCGTCGAGCGCCTGGTTGCGCCTGCCGAGTTCGAAGCGCTCGAGCATCGAGCCGACGACGAAATAGCCGGCGCTCGTCCGCCCCAGCTCGAAGGCGCCGTAGCACAGGGCGACTATCGCGATGATGGCGACGCCGAGACGCCAACCCCGCAAGCGGTATTTCTCGCTCAAGGGCTTATGCCGTCGCTAGAATCGCCGCGGGGAGGCGCGCGCTGACATATGCCCTGGATCAAGGCCTGGCACATCATATTCATGGTGACCTGGTTCGCGGGTCTCTTCTACCTGCCGCGGCTCTTCGTATACCACGCCTCGGCGACCGACCGCGCGAGCATCGACCGGTTCCGCGTGATGGAAAAGCGCCTGTTCGTCATCATGACGATCGGCGCCGTGCTGACGGCGGCATTCGGCCTGTGGATGATATTCCGCAATCCCTCACTGCTCGACACCGGCTGGATGCGCGCGAAACTCGCGCTCGTCCTCGTCCTCGTGGCCTACCACGCCTGGACTTGGCGGCTCCTGCGTGATTTCTCCGCGGGCCGCAATGCGCACGGCGAGCGCTGGTATCGAATCTTCAACGAAATACCTTCACTACTCCTGATCGGCATCGTGCTGCTCGCCGTCGCGCGGCCATTCTGACTCAGGTTTCCGGTTCCGGGCTGCTGGCACCCATCCGGTCGCGCCACCATGCCGGATAGGCGGGCAGGCCTTCCGGAAAGGCATGCGCGCCGAGCTCATGCAGTGCGCGGGAGTAGACGCGCCGCTTGAAATAGATCACGTCGTGCACCGCGTCCCACCACTCGACCCAGCGCCAGCGGTCGAACTCCGGCGGTTGCTCCGTCGAATCGAAGCGCAGCGCTGAATCCGAGTCGCCGAGCCTCAGCAGGTACCAGCGCTGTTTCTGCCCGATGCAGAGCGGGCTCGAATCGCGACGCACGAACTGCGACGGCAGGCGGTAGCGGAGCCATGACCTCGTGCGCGCGACTTCCTCGACCTGGCTGCGCCGCAGTCCCACTTCTTCCGCAAGCTCACGGTAGAGCGCCTCTTCGGGACGCTCGCCGCGGCGGATGCCGCCCTGAGGAAACTGCCAGCCGCGTGCGCCAATGCGCCCGCCGATGAAGACGTGACGTTCGTCGTTCATCAGGACGATGCCGACATTTGCCCGATAGCCTTCCGCGTCGATGTAGTCCGTGTCCCGATCCATGGCCCGGATTTTAATCGGCTAAAGTGCCGGGATGGGGAGGATACGAGCAACGCCCTTGATCCTGCTGTTGTTCGCTGCGTCGCTCGCCGCGATCGCAGCCTCGCTCGCGCTCGGCAGCTCCGGCATCGACGCGCCCTGGGAACGGCTCGCGGCCGGCGATCCGCTGATGCAGACGATCGTCTGGGAATTGCGCCTGCCGCGTGCGCTCGCGGCCTTCGGCTGCGGCACGGTGCTCGCGCTGGCGGGCGTCCTGATGCAGGCGCTGCTGCGCAATCCACTCGCCGATCCCTATGTACTCGGCATTTCCGGCGGGGCCGCAGTCGGCGCACTCGGCATGATGCTCGCCGGGCTCGCAGGCTTCATGGTCGATGCGGGCGCCGCCGTCGGCGCATTCGTCGCAATGCTCCTCGTCTTCGCGGTCGCCCACGGGCCCGGCGGGTGGACGACGACGCGCCTGCTTCTCACCGGCGTCGTCGTGGCGGCGGGTTGCGGCGCGGTCGTAAGCCTGCTCCTCTCGCTCTCGGATGACCTGCGCCTGCGCGGCATGCTGTTCTGGCTGCTCGGCGACTTCGGCTACGTCCGCACGCCGTGGTTGCTGCTCGCGCTCGCACTCGCCGCAATTCCCGTTTGTCTGCTCGCCGCGCGCCCGCTCGATGCGCTTGCACGCGGTGAGCTGCAGGCACGGCTGCTCGGCGTGCCGGTGCGGGGCCTCCGCATCGCGATCTACGTTGCCGCGTCCGTGCTGACGGCCGCGGCAGTCACGACCGCCGGCAGCATCGGATTCGTCGGCCTCGTGACGCCGCACCTTGTGCGGCTACTGGTGGGATCGTCGCATCGGGCGGTAATTCCGGCGGCTGCGCTCGCCGGCGGCGCATTGCTCGTCGTCGCAGACCTCCTCGCGCGCACGATCGTCGCACCGCGACAACTGCCGGTCGGCGCGCTGACCGCTCTCATCGGCGTGCCGCTTTTCCTGCTTCTAATGCGGCGTCAGAGCGTGGGCTGAGCCCGCAGGCGCTATTGACACCGTTGACGCGCCCCTATCTCATGTTTGGCTGAGTGAATACCCGGCGACAAGGCAGGTAACAAGTGACCGCGAAAGCCAGATTGGTCAACCAGAACTGGTGGTTCACGACTTTGATGGTCAATGCGCACAAGTACTGTCCGCCGCTGACCAAGGACATCAAGTGCGACGTGCTCATCGTCGGCGGAGGCTTCAGCGGCATGAGTGCGGCCGCGGAGTTCCTGCGCAAGGGATTGAGCGTCGTGCTCATCGAGAAAAATATTATCGGCGGCAGCTCATCCGGCCGCAGCGCCGGCATGTTGACACCCGACAGCGAGCTCGAGCTGCATCAACTCGTACGACGTTACGGCGCGAAGGCTGCCGGAGAGATCTGGGAAGCACCCTGCCGCGGCATCGACCGCATCGTGGGCACTATCAAGACTCACGGCATTGAATGCGGATTGCTGCACCAGGATTCGCTGTTCCTCGGGCTGGGCAAGGGCGGCGGACATGCCGTGGAGGAGGAGCGCGAGTGCCGCGAGAGCGTCGGTTTCACCGACCAGCGGGTCTACGATGAAAACCAGCTGAAGGGAGTCCTCGGGGCGCAGGACTACACCGCAGGCATACGCTACGGCGGAACCTACGGAATCAATCCGCTGGCCTGCCTGCAGAGCCTGAAGGACCTGGTGGTCGAAAACGGCATGCAGATCTACGAAAGCACCGAAATGGAAAGGCTCGAGGATCACACGGCCTACACGCATGCGGGCAGCGTGACTGCGGACAACATCATCATCGCGATCGACAAGATGGACCCGTCGATCAGTCCGCTCGCCGACGAGGCCTTTCACGCGCAGACATTCCTGAGTGTCACCGAGCCGCTGACCGACAAGGAGCTCCGGATCCTGTTTCCGTCCGGCGAACAGATGCAATGCTGGGACTCGAAGCTCGTGTATTCGTATTTCAGGTTGACCGGCGACAACCGCCTGCTTCTGGGCGGCGGCACCCCGATCACGACCTATCTCCGGGATGCCTTCAACAATCCGCGAGTCGTCCGGAAGGTCATCGAGGACTTCAGGAGCCACTTCCCGCAGTTGCGCGAACTTTCCTTCATGCAGTTCTGGCCGGGCCAGATTGACATGTCGCGCGACTTGCTGCCGGTCATTGCGAAGCCGCGCGAGCAGCCGCACGTGCGGTTCATACTCGGCTGCGTGGGAATTCCGTGGGCGACTTTCTGTGGAAGCTTCGCAGCGCGGATGGTCCTGGGCGAGGCGGATGAGGACTACCGGAAGTTCTTCAACTACTTCTCGAACAAGCGTTACTTCACCCTGCCGAGCAGTCTCGGCAAGGTGATCAGCAAGCCGATCCTTTTTTCGCTCGCCAATGCCTGGGCCAAGTTCCGCCAGGTGGACAAGCTGCGAAGCTACGAAGGAACCGAGAAGGAATTCTGATCCGGGCCGCTACGCAGTTCCCCGGCGCTGGGGCGGATAGACGCCGGCCAGCCGCGCAATGAGGATTGCAACGAACAACGCCCCGGTCACCTGCTCGACAATGCAAATCGCCCGCGCCTTCCGGGTTCAAGAAGTCTTGCCGATCGAACTGACCTCGACCAAGGCCGCCGCCCCGCTGCGACCTGCGCCCGCGCGGGATTTCGTGGACCGCGCCGTACCTACGCTATACGATTCCCGATTACCGGCTTGCGACCACCGCTGCTGGACTGGCCTCAGTCCGACCCTCGGAAACAAACCATGACAGCTGAAAAAAATAGCTTCTTGCTGCCAGCCTCCGCGGAGCTGCCTTCCAACAAGCAAAGACTGTTCCTCCGGTACTTCACCGCGATCCTGATCGATCTCACGGTGCTGAACCTGTTCGTCGAGTATTCCGAGTACGTCGTCATCGATTCGTTCACGATCTCGCTGCTCGCCGCGGTGTTGCTGCAGGTGCTGCTGAAGCTGACGATCGCGCTCGAGCACCGCGTCGCGGCCTATTTCAAAGCCAAGCCGGGTGGCTTTGCGAAGTTTCTGCGCTTCTTCACCGCGTGGCTCATCTTGTTCGGTTCCAAGTTCGTGATACTCGAGGCACTTGCCTTTGCATTCGGCGATGACGTCTATTTCGGCGGGCCTTTCCACGGACTGGTGATCCTGATCGTCGTCGTCATCGTGATGCTCGTCGCCGAAGAAGCCGTCGTTCAACTCTATCGCCGCCTCGCTGACGACGAGGAAACCGAGAAGGGGTAATCAGCCATGTCTACGAACGAAGCATCGCTTCGCAAGCACTTGTCCAGCGACCTCATGGAGACCCTGATCCGTGTCGGCCTGATCGTCTTTCTTGCCGTCATGTGCGCACGCGTGTTCGCCCCGTTCGCGAGCCTCATGATCTGGGGCCTGATCCTGGCGGTGGCGCTCGAACCCTTGAACGCCAGGCTGGCCAGGCGCTTCGGCGGCCGGCGGGGCCTTGCAGCAACCGTGCTGACGCTGGGTGGACTCCTGCTGCTCGGCGTGCCGACCGTGATGCTGGGAAACTCATTTGCGAACCACGTGCAGGAGATCGCCGCCGCTGCCCATGAAGGCACCTTGCATATCCCCGCACCCGGCCCCGGGGTCGCCGAATGGCCGTTAGTCGGCAAGAAAATCCATGCGGCGTGGAGCTCTGCAGCCACCAACCTGCCGGAGTTCGTCAGCGAGAACCAGGAACAGCTGAAAAACCTGTCCCGAAAAGGCCTGGCGGCTGCAGCCAGCACAGCAGTCGCAGTCCTGTTGTTCCTCGGCGCGATGATCATCGCCGCAATCATGATGGCCTACGCGGAGTCCGGCAGCCGCGCGATGCAACGCATCTTCAGCCGGCTGACCGATCCGGTTCGCGGTCCCAGAATACAGAAGCTTGCGACCGCGACAGTCCGTTCCGTTGCGGCCGGCGTCATCGGCGTCGCCTTCATACAGGCCATCCTGCTCGGCATGGGGTTCATGTTCGCGGGCATTCCTGCGGCGGGAGTGCTTGCGCTCCTCGTGATGTTCCTCGGCATCCTTCAGGTGCCGGCCTTGATTGTGAGTCTGCCGGCTATCGCCTGGTTGTGGGTTTCCGGGGACGGCTCCACGACGAGCAATATCGTATTCACGATCTATCTGGGAATCGCAGGCATGGCCGACAACGTGCTCAAGCCGCTGCTGCTCGGCCGTGGTGTCGACGCGCCCATGCCGGTAATCCTGATCGGCGCCCTCGGCGGGATGGTCGCAGGCGGGATCATTGGACTCTTCATCGGCGGTGTCCTGCTGGCCGTCGGCTACCAGTTGTTCATGGAGTGGGTCGACGATTCCGATACCGAACAGCCGTAGTCGATTGCGGATTGCGCTGCGGTGACCACGGCTCGAAAGATATGTACTTCCGAATGGACAGTACTCGTGGCCGCGTTGGCACTGAGTGCCTGTGTCGCTGTCGGTCCCGATTTTCAGGAACCTGATGTCGCCTGGCTGAACGAGTGGCAGTCCGACCTGTACGGCCAGGTCGGCCACGCGGAGCAGCAGGCACAGACCGACCTGCGTTTCTGGACCCAGCTGTTCAATGACCCCGTGCTGAACGGACTGATCGAGACGGCGCGACGGGAGAATCCGTCGCTGCAAATCGCCGGATTGCGCATCCTCGAAAGCCGGGCACTGCTCGGCATCGCCGGCAGCGGCCGCTATCCGCAACTGCAGCGGGCCACGGGCGACGCGGCCTACGTGAACGAGCAGCAAAGTGGGGGGGCGGCGCCCCGCGACCAGAGTTTTACCAGTTACCAGGCGGGCTTCGAGCTTGGCTGGGAACTGGATTTCTGGGGGCGGTTCCGACGCAGCATTGAATCCGCCAATGCCGCTTACCTGGCGTCCGTCACGGGCCAGCAGGATGTGCAGGTCCTGCTGAGCGCGCAGGTGGCGGATTTCTACTATGCCTATCGCACGACCCAACTGCGGATCGAGATGACGCGGCACAACGTGGCGCTTCAGAAACGCAGCCTGGAGATCACCCAGAAGGTTTTTGAAGCGGGCGAGGATTCGGAGCTCGACGTGCAGCAGGCCAAGACACTATACCTGTCGACGCTCGCGGTCATTCCGGACCTGGAAGCGACGTTGATCAGGCTGCGCAACGCCCTGGCAGCGCTCCTTGGACGAACCCCGGATAACCTGCCTGAGCTCGAGTCGGCCACCGGGGAACTTCCGGCCATCGAGCCGCTGGTCATCCAGGGCATCCCCTCGGAACTGCTGCTCCGCCGCCCTGACGTTCGCTCGTCGGCCTGGCGGATCGCGGCACAGTCGGCACAGATCGGTGTCGCCAAGGCCGACTATTTCCCGGCAATCAGCCTGCTTGGCACGATCGGCTGGAGCGGCAGCTCGATCGACGCCGCCTCCGACACCGCCCGCCTCGTGGCCGGTCCGGCGCTGACCTGGAACCTGTTCGACTACGGGCGGATCCGCAATAACGTCCGGCTCCAGGACACGCGCCTGCAGCAGACGATCGTGTTGTTCCAGGACGATGTGCTGCAGGCAGCTCGGGAAATTGACGATGCCGCCATCGGCGTCGTAAAGACGGGCGAGCAGAGCCTGATACTCAAGGATGCGCTCAAGGCCGCGGAGCGTTCACTCGACCTTGCGAACACGCTCTACCTGGAGGGCCACGCAGACTTTCAACGCGTGCTGGACGCGCAGTTGGCGTTGTTCGTCCAGGCAGAGCGGGAACTGCTCAATCAGGGCGCTCACGTGAGCGCCGTCATCGCGTTTTACAGGTCCATTGGCGGCGGCTGGACCGACATGTCGATGGAAGAAATGATTCCTGAATCCATGCGTGACACGATGCGTGATCGAACCAACTGGGGCGACCTCCTGGAGGAGCCCGTTCCGGCCGAGAGCAAACCATGAAGCGCATCGGCAAGTCCCCATGACCGACCGGAAAGAGTGAGGGAAACGTGGCCGACGAGAAAGTTGAGCGCGACGCCGGCGCGGATGCCCGCGCCGTGAAAGGCGGCGACCTCCCGCAGGACGACACCAGCCGCCCCGTCAATAGAGGGATGCTCGGCGTCGCGATCGCGATCGTGCTGAGCCTGACCTGGTACCTGCTCGCGGACCGCTTCACGCCCTTCACCTCACAGGCGAGGATCGAAGGATTCGTCGCCGGCGTCGCTCCGCAAGTCGCCGGCACTGTGACGCGGATGATGGTCACAAACAACCAGGAGGTTGAAAGAGGCCAACCACTGTTCGAGGTCGACCCCTCGCAGTACCGCATCGCATTGGACAAGGCGCGGTCCGATCTCGAAAACGCCGGCCGCCAGGTCGGCGCCGGCACCGCGGGCGTCGCGGCAGCGCGGGCAAACCTGATCGCAGCGCGGGCCAATGAAGTCAAGACACGAAAAGAGGCCACCAGGCTCGATCGGCTGTACAAGGAAGACCCCGGCACCATTTCGATACGCCGCCTGGAAGTCGCAGGGGCGAGCTGGGATCAGGCAAAGGCGCAAGTGACGGCCGCGGAAGCCGACATACTGCGGGCCATCGAGCAGATGGGCGGTGACGACGCCGAGAACAACACGATCCTGAAAACGGCCATGACCGCCGTGGCGAAGGCGGAACTGGATCTCGCCAATACGATGGTTCGCGCAACGTCACGCGGCGTCGTCACGGACCTTACGACCGACGTGGGCCGCTATGCCGGTACCGGCAGCGCTGTACTGACGTTGATCGGGATCCACGATGTCTGGATCAACGCCGAATTCACCGAGAACAACCTCGGTCACGTTGAAGTAGGCACGCCGGTCGACATCGTGTTCGATGTACTGCCGGGACAGGTGTTTCACGGTGAAGTCCGCAGCCTCGGGCTCGGCGTCAGCGGCAGCCGGAGCCAGTCCGCCGGTACTCTTCCGACAATCCAGAACGACCGCGACTGGCTGCGGCAGGCTCAGCGCTTCCCGGTCATCATCGGCTTCGACGTCGGGCAGGGTCCGGCGCTCAGGGATCAGCTGCGGATCGGAGGCCAGGTCTCGGTCATCGCTTATGGCGAAGGAACGGGAGTGCTGCGGCTGCTAGGCAAGATCTACATCCGCATCGCGAGCTGGATGTCTTACGCCTATTGAGGGGACTGACGTGTCAATGCCGATCGGCGCCAGGCGTACGTTCAGGCTCGGCTTGGTCACGGCGCTGTCGCTCGCGCTCGCCTACGGCCTCGGCGTGCAGTTTCCGTTTTTCGCCCCGCTGTTCGGATTCCTGCTGACGAGCGCGGCCGGACCACCGCCGGGTTTGAAGGGCCTGCTCGGGCTGTTGCTGGTGGTGACGATCACGCTCGGCGTGGGGCTGGTGCTGACCCCGCTGCTCGGCAAGTACCCGGTGTCCGCAGTGCTGATCATCGCCGCCGGCCTGTATTTCAGCGCGTTCATCGGCGTCGGGCTCGGCAAGGCCCAGGTTGGCACGCTGCTCACGGTCGGTTTCACACTGATCCCCGCCGCAGGGCAGGTGAGCTACGCCTTGGCGTCCTCGCTGGTCGAGGGGTTGCTGCTCGGCATCGCGATGGCGATCCTCTGCCAGTGGATCGTCTATCCCCTCTTTCCCGAAGATTCGCACAAGAAGACCCAGGCAAAGCCTGCCGCCGTCGCTGCCGGCGAGTCACGGTGGATTGCCTTGCGATCGATGATCATCGTGCTGCCGCCGGTGCTGCTCGCTTTCACCAATCCGACCCTGTACATGCCGCTTATCATGAAGGCCGTGTTGCTCGGCCAGCAGGGATCGGTCGTCAGTGCACGATCGGCCGGACATGAACTGCTCGGCTCCATGTTCCTGGCCGGCCTGTTCGCGATGCTGTTCTGGTTCGCGCTGAAACTCTGCCCGAACCTGTGGATGTTCTTCCTGTGGATGCTCCTGTCCGGCATCTGGTTCGCGGGCAAGATGTACGGAATCTTCGCCAGCCGGTTTTCCCCGTCTTTCTGGCTGGGCGTGGTCGTGAATCTCCTGATCCTCCTCGGCCCGGCCGTCGAGGACAGCGCGGCCGGCAAAGACGTTTTCAAGGCATTCGCCGTCCGTTTCGGCCTGTTCGTCGTAGTGACGCTGTATGCGTGGGGCGCCATTTTCGCGCTGGAGTGGTTGCGAGCGCACTACGCTGGCGCTGGTCCCGAAGCGACACTTGCTTAAGGAGTACGCTGATGCTCATGGATTTGCTGATTGGCGTCGGCACGATGTCCGTGTGCCTGCTGTTGCAGTCGACGCTGCTGGTGCTGGCGCTGCGCTACTACGTGCGCCGCGACACGCCCGCGACCAACGCGTCGCCCTGGTCGACCCTGCTCGTCATCAACTGCGTCATGACGATCCTGGTCATCGGCAACCTCTCCCAGATTGCGATCTGGGCTGTTCTCTTCATGGTACTGGGCGAGTTCGAGACGTTTGCCGGCGCCGCGTATCACTCGGCCGTGAATTTCGCCACGCTCGGTTATGGCGACATCGTCATGTCGGAGCAGAACCGGTTCCTCGGGCCGCTGGAAGCGATCAATGGCGTGCTCATGGTGGGCGTTTCAACTGCCGCACTGATGGGGGTTTTTCAGGACGCGATGAGGAAGTTCAGGCAGGCGCGGATGAGCCGAGGGACCTAGCCTCGCGGAAACCCCACCAGGTGCTGCGCATCGAGGCGGATGCCGATGCGCTCGCCGATCGCGTGGTCATGGTGGCTCGGCACGAACGACAGCGCCGTCGCGCCCGAGGGAAGCCGCAGCGTGTAGCGGAACTGCGCGCCGCGGAAGGCGCGCTCGACGACTTCGGCCTGCAGCTCGCTCATGTCGTCGTGGATCACATCGTCGGGCCGCAGCAGCAGGTCGACGTGCGTGCCGGGCGGTTGCTCGGTCGTCAGCTGGCCCTCGATCACGCCGAGCTCGGTTGACACGCGGCCCGGCCCCAGCACCGTGCCCTGAATGAACGAGCCCTCGCCGACGAAATCGGCGACGAAGCGCGTGGCGGGCGAGTGATAGAGATTCCACGGCGCGTCCCATTGCTCGAGACGGCCTGCGCGCAGCACGCCGATCTCGTCGGCGATCGCGAACGCCTCGCGCTGGTCGTGAGTCACGAGGAGCGCGGTCGCGCCTTCGGCGACGAGCGCCGTGCGGACGTATTGCGCGAGTTCCATGCGCACGTCCGCGTCGAGGTTCGAGAACGGCTCGTCGAGCAGGACGAGGCGCGGCCGCGGCGCAAGCGCGCGGGCAAGCGCGACGCGCTGCTGCTGGCCCCCTGACAGCTCATGCGGAAAGCGGTCCACCTCGGCCGCGAGACCAACAAGCGCGAGAAGCTCGATCGCACGGCTCCTGCGGCTGCCGCGATTGGCGTCGCGAAGGCCAAAGGCGACGTTCGCAACCGCAGACAGGTGCGGGAACAAGGCGAAGTCCTGGAACACCATGCCGATGCGACGTCGTTCCGGCGGCACCCAGGTGCCGCGTCCGGAAAGAACCTCCTCGTCCGCCAGCACTTCGCCGGAATCGGGCCGCTCGAATCCGGCGATGGCCCGCAGCACGGTGGTCTTGCCCGAACCGGACGGCCCGAGCAGGCAGCCGATGCGCCCCGCACCCACGACGAGCGACAACCGGTCGACCGCCGCGACGCCGGGAAAGTGGCGCGAGACTTCACGCAGTTCGAGCCGCACGTTCCATTCTCCAGGTGAGCAGGGCCACAGGCAGCAAGCCCGCGACGACGATCGCGAGCGCAGGCAACGCGGCGCGCTGCCACTCCCCTTCAGCCGTCATTTCGAATACGCGCACAGCCAGTGTGTCCCAGCCGAACGGGCGAGTCATCAGCGTGATCGGCATTTCCTTCATGACGTCCACGAAGACAAGCAGCACGCCCGTGCCAATCCCGGCGCCAAGCAGCGGCAGGTGCAGGCGCATGACAATTTCCCGCGCCGAGAGGCCGAGCGAGCGCGCCGCTTCCTCGAGTGCGGGCCGGATGCGAGTGAAGCCGCCCAGCACCGGGCCGTGCGCGACCGCGAGAAAGCGCGCGACGTAGCCAAAGAGCAGTGCGAAAACGGTGCCCTGTAGCCATAGGCCCTCGCCGCCCGCGAAAGAGCGCCAGGCGGCGTCGGTGGCACCGAGCGCGCTGACGACACCCACGGCAAGCACTGCGCCTGGGACTGCGTAGCCGAGCGTCGCGATCCGCGATGCCGCGCGGCTCACGGCGCCGCCGGAGACACGCGTTGCGTAGCCGAGCACCAGCGCGAGCGCGAGGCAGGCGATCGCCGCCATGGCCGCAAGGCCAAGTGTCCGGAGGATGTAGTCGAGATAGCGGGCATCGAGGTCGAGCGGCGCGACGTCGATGGCCCAGAGTCCGAGCGCGATGGCAGGCAGTGCGAATCCCATCGCGAACACCGTCGTCGCGAATGCAGCAGCGAACCAGCCGCGCATGCCCGGCAGCGCGAGGCGTGCCGCGCCGCGCACCCCGGAGTCGGCTGCGGTGTAGCGGCCGCGGCCGCGCGCGAGTTTCTCCGCTGCGAGCGCGGTCGCGACGAATGCCAGCAGGAGAAGGGCAAGCGCGAGCGCTGTCGCGATCGAGAACAGGCCGTACCAGGACTTGTAGATTGCGGTCGTGAACGTGTCGTAGTTGAACACGGATACCGCCCCGAAATCGGCGAGCGTTTCCATCGCGACGAGCGCGGCGCCGCCGGCGAGCCAGGGCCGCGCGAGCGGCAAGGCGACGCGAAAAAGCCCCGCCCAGGGCCCGAGCCCGAGCGACTGCGCCGCCTCGAGCACGCGCGAGCCGTGGGTCAGGAAAGCGCCCCGCGCCATCAGGTAGACATAGGGATAGCTCGCGAGCCCAAGCACCGCGATGACGCCGCCGGTCGAGCGGATCGGCGGCACCGCGAATCCCGCACCGAACCAGACGCGGAGCGCCGCGGGTACCGCCCCCGCGTAGTCGAGCGTTGCCACCGCGACAAATGCCAGCACGTACGCCGGCATTGCCATCGGCAGGAGGAGCGCCCAGGAGAAAAATCCGCGGCCGGGAAAGTCACAGGCGGCGGTGAGCCAGGCGAGGGAAGTCCCGAGCACCACGGCGATTGCGACGACGCCGACAACGAGGATCGCTGTATTCGCCGTGACACGCGCGAGGACGTGCTCGCGCAAATGCGCCCAAAGATCCGCGTCGGCGCTGGTCGCGCCCAGGGCGATTGCACCGAGCACGACGAACATCGGCAAGGCGACTGCCACCGCGGCGATCGCGGATCCCGCGCGTGGCATCGATGCGGGCGCGGCCGGCACGACCGCCCGGCCCTCAGCGCCAGCCGGCGCGGTCGAGCAACATGACGGCAGCCGACTGGGCCTTGCCGATCGTGCCGACGTTGACGAGATTCGGCTTGAACGGGCCCCAGGCCTTCACCTCGGGCAGAGGATCCACGCTCGAGTTCGCCGGAAACTCGAAGTTGACCGCGGCGAAGCGCTCCTGGATCGCCGGCGAGGCGAGCCATTCTAGGAAGCGGACCGCCTCGGCGCGATTCTTCGCGTGCTTCGTCACGCCGCCGCCGGAGATATTGACGTGCGTACCCGCGCCGTCCTGGTCCGCCCAGAAGATCTGCACCGGAAAACCCTTCTCGTCATGCTGCAGCCGACCGAGGTAGTAAGTGTTGACGATGCCGACGTCACACTGGCCCGCTGCGATCGCCTTCAGGAGCAGCGTGTCGTTCGAGAAGGGCTCGGCGGCAAGGTTCGAGATCCAGGAGCGGACGAGCTTTTCGGTCGCCTCCTCGCCCTTTTCGCCAATGAACATCGCGACCAGGGACTGGTTGTAGACGGCCTTGCCGCTCCGGAGGCAAAGCTTGCCCTTCCAGCGCGCGTTTCCAAGCGCCGCGTAGGTCGAAAGCTCGGACGGTTTCACGCGCTCGGTCGAGTACGCGATCGTGCGTGCGCGCACCGCGAGCCCGAACCAGTTTCCCTCGGTATCGCGCAGGTGCGCAGGAATCGCCGCCTCCAGCATCGGCGACTTGACCGGCTGCAGGAGACCCGCCTGGGCCGCGCGCCAGAGATCGCCGGCATCGACGGAAATGAAAACGTCCGCAGGGCTCGATGCCCCTTCCGCGGTCAGGCGCTGGATGAGCGGCGCGCCGTCATCCGTGACGGACTTCACTTCAATGCCGCGCTCGCGGCCGTACTCCTGGAACAGCTGGTCGACGAGCTGGTACTTGCGCGCGGTATAGACCACGAGCGGCTCGCCAGCGGCCAGGGCGGGGCTTGAGAGAGCCATGGCAGAGATAGCCAGCGCGGGCGCCAGCAGGCGGAATACGGTGGGGCGGAAACCCATGTTGGCCTCAATATGGTAATGAGAATGACTCTCATTAAGCATATCAGGTCTGGCGGGCAGCGGCACGATCCTGCAGGTAAGACTGGCCACGCTTCATGAGACGCGCGAATCCCGCGGCGTCCTGGTTCGCGACCAGCGCCTGGAGACGGGTCACCGCCTCGACCAGGGCCGCGAGCGATTCCCCGCCGTACTGGTTGAGGGCCTGGATCTCGAAATAGAGCGCCGGACTTTCGCCCGCAACCAGCGAGGCGACGGCGAGCTGCGCGTCGAAGGTCGTGCTCGAGAGGCGGGCGAGCCGTGGCGCGGCCTCCCCGCTTTCCGCGAGCGCGGTGAAGAACGCGATGTTGATCGCATGCGAGAGTCCGAGCACGTAGGCGATCAGCCGGTCGTGGTCGTCGAGCGTCGTGACAACCTGCTCGACCATCGTCGAGGCGAAGAGATTCTGCGCGTCGGCGACGGCGTCAGGACGGCCGACGTCGACATGGATGATGTGGCGCCCCGAGAGCAAATCCGTGTCTGGACCGAACATCGGATGCAATGAAGTCACCCGCACATCGGCTCGACGCAGCGCATCAAGTCCCTGGCGCAACGGCGTCTTCAACGAGCCGATGTCGAACACGAGCCCCGGTGGCCGATGGCGCGCGAGCTGTTCGAGGATCGATGCCGTGATGCCGAGCGGCGTCGCGACGACGATGACCTCATGTGACAAATCGTCCGACTGCCAGTCCGCGCGGTGTGCGCGGCTGCCGAAGGGTCCGGCAGGATCGGCGACCTCGACCTCGTAGCCCTGCGAGTCGAGGAACTCGACGAACCAGCGACCCATCTTGCCGGACCCGCCGATCACGAGCGCGCGGCGGCCAGCTCCCTGGCCCTGCGCCGCCACTTGCGCCTGTTCCTGCGTTGCGAGCGAGCTCCTGATCAACAGGCGCAGCAGGTTGTCGGCAAGCGCCGGCGGCAACCCGAGCTTTCCGGCGGCGGTACGCGCGTTCATGAGCACTTCGCGCTCACGCTGGAAATCGCGCGTCGGATGGCCCGTCGCGCGCTTCGCGCGCGCGACCTCCTCGGAAAGGCGCTGGCGCTCGGCGATGAGCGAGAGCAATTCGGCGTCGAGTTTCGTCAGCCGCTCGCGCAGCCCGGCAAGATCCATGCGCACATTCCAGGCAAGGGACCCCGCCCTGTGTACCGGCCCGCCTGCCGCGGCGCAAGCGGGCCGGCGTTTCAGACATCAGCCTTGGATATGAAAGCCGAAGTACCAGCCGTCGCGCGGGTCATAGGCCCAGAAGTCCGGGCGGTAGCCGCGCCCGTAGTACAGGGCAGCGTCGCGCCAGCCGGCTTCGTAGCCGGAACGGTAGGTGTAACCAGCGCCGTATCCGTAGAACGAACTGCGCCGCCAATAACGGTTGTATCGTCCATGGCTCAGCCAGTCGCGCCAGGCGAGTTCGTAGGCAGACCGGTAACCGAAATCGAGCTGGTAGTGGGACGGCGGAAAATGACGCCAGCGGTCGTCATGCCAGCGGTGATGGCGCCAACCGTCGTTGCGCCAGCCATTGTCGTATCGCCGCCAGTCGTTGCGGTCATCGCCGTGGCGGTCGTGGCCGCGCCAGTCTTTGCGGTGATCATCGCGCCGGTCGTCGTCATGGCGCCCGCGGTCATGGCCACGATCGCGGTCACCATGCCGGTCGTGGTCCGACCCTCGCCGGTCCGGGACATAAGTGCCGCGCTGCTTGTCGTTATCCGCAGTGGCCGTGCCCGCGAGCAGCAGGGCGATCGACGCGGCCAGAAGGATTTTCCTGAACATGTCGGCTCCTCCAGAGGATGCGTGGGGCCAGTGTCGGCGCCGCAAGCTGAATCGCCGCTTAACCGTTCTCCGGTTTAACATCACGGGATGCACGCGAGATTCCAGACGCTGCCGGACCCGCTGCCGGTCGATCCGATGCCGCTCGCGTCCACCTGGTTCCGCCAGGCCGCCGACGAACAGGTGCAGCGCAACCCGAATGCAATGAGCCTCGCGACGACCGGCGCCGACGGCAAGCCTTCCGTGCGTGTCGTGCTCTGCAAGGAAATCGTCGCGGACCCGGGTTACCTCGCCTTCTACACCAACTATGAATCGCGCAAGGGCCGCGAACTCGCCGCCCATCCCTGGGCCGCGGTCGTGTTCCTGTGGGACACGCTCGGGCGGCAGCTGCGGTTCGAGGGTCCAGTCGTGCATGCGCTTGCAAGCGAAAGCGACGACTACTTCGCGAGCCGTTCGTGGCGAAGCCGCCTCGCGGCCATCACGAGCGCCCAGAGCGCGCCGGTCGCGTCGCGCCAGGTCCTGGTCGCCCGAATGCGCGAGACGGCCGAACAACTCGGCACGCCGGATCCCTTCAGTGCTCCGGACGACGACCAGGAGCCGGGGCTGCGGCTACCGCGGCCTGCGAACTGGGGCGGCTATCGCCTATGGGCCGCGGTCGTCGAACTCTGGGTCGAAGGCGAGCACCGCCTGCACGACCGCGCGCGCTGGACCCGCGTCATCGCGTCCGCCGGCGACGGTCGCTTCCACGCCGAGCCATGGCATCACGAGCGCCTGCAGCCCTGAGCGTGAACGGCGCGCGACTCGAGTGCCGTGCCGTCGACGTCGAGGTCGCGGGAAGGCCGCTTGTGCGTGCGCTCGATTTCAAGGCGAGAGGCGGCGAGTTCATCGCCGTGCTGGGAAGGAACGGCGTCGGCAAGACGCTCACCCTGCACACGCTCGCGGGACTTCGCCCGGCCGCGGGAGGCAAGGTGCTGCTCGACGGCCGCGACCTCGCCGAATGGCCCGGTCGGGAGCGCGCGCGCCGGCTCGCGCTCCTGCCGCAGCTGGCCGAAGACCCGTTTCCTTCCACCGTTTTCGAGACCGCGTTGATCGGCCGCCATCCCCACCTGCCGTTCTGGCAAATGGAGGACGCAAGCGACCTCGCCTGCGCGCAGGCCGCGCTCGCCGCAGTCGGACTCCAGGGGTTGTCGGAACGGCCGGTCGATTCGCTTTCCGGCGGTGAGCGGCGCCGGCTCGACATCGCAACGCTCATCACGCAGGACGCCACGGTCTGCCTGCTCGACGAGCCGACGAATCACCTCGATCCGCGGCATCGCAACGAGATGTTGGCCCTGTTTCGCGCCAGGGCGGATGAAGGAGGCCTCGTCATCGCGGCACTGCACGACCCGACGCTCGCGGCGCGCTCGGCCGACCGCGCGCTTCTCCTCTTCGGCGACGGGCGCTGGCGATTCGGCGATGCCGCCACGATCCTTTCCGATGCGAACCTGTCGGAGCTCTATGAAGTGCCGGTCGGCGAACTCGCCTGGCGCGGGCAGCGCGTGTTCGTGACGGCCTGAGGGCTAGCCGCTCAATGCGCCGAGGATCGCCTCATGCAGCAAGCCGTTGGAGGCAAGGATGCTCTGCGTGCCAAGGCCGATCGGCGCGCCTTCGAGGTCGGTGACCCGGCCGCCCGCCTCCTCGACGATCACCGTGAGTGCCGCGATATCGAGGATCTGGATATCCGACTCGATGACGGCCTCGATCTTTCCGGCTGCAAGCAGGTGATAGTGCAGGAAATCGCCGAAGCCGCGGATGCGGTCGAGGCGCGCAACCAGGCGCCCGAGCGCAGGCCAGCGCGGCCCGCGCGCCAGCGAGCGCAAGTTGCCGGTCGACAGAGTTGCTTCCTCAACCGACGCGATGCGGCTGACGGCGAGCGGCGCGCCGTCCATGAACGCTCCGGCGCCCCGCTCCGCCCAGGCAGTCTCGCCGTACGCCGGCGCGCAGGACACGCCGAGCTGCAGCCGGCCGCCTTGCATGACGGCAATCTGCGTGGAGAACATCGGATAGCGGCGCACGAAGGATTTCGTGCCGTCGATCGGGTCGACGAGCCAGAGATGCTCGGCATCCACGCGCACTGCTGCGGATTCCTCGCCGAAGAATCCGTCGTCCGGAAAGCGCGCCCCGACGATCCCGCGGATCGCCTGTTCCGCGGCGATGTCCGTGTCCGTCACGGGCGAGCCATCCGCCTTCGTCCGCACGTCAACTGCGCCGCGATAGCTCGCGCGTATCAGTTCCGACGCGGCGGAAGCCGCCGCGAGCGCCGCATCGAGTCGTCTGGAGTTCGCCATCCGGCCACACTGCGGCGACCGGAACCCGCTCGTCAACGGCAGCTTGACCGTCACTGACCTCCTCCCCAGAATGGTTCGCGATGACAGGTGCCCCGGGCGTGAGCCCGGGCTAATCGGGAAGCCGGTGCGCGAGTTGCTCGCCATCCCGGCACTGCCCCCGCAACGGTAAACGGCGCAAGCCGCATCACGCAGGCGAAGCCTGCAGCCACTGCCGGAATCTCCGGTGGGAAGGAGATGCGACCAGTCCTACGGGACACGCCGTGAGTCCGGAGACCGGCCCGTCAGCAAGCGCCAGTCGCGGCGGGCGACAGGGGGTGCGGGCGCGCCGCCCTTCCCTCTCCGTTCCCGCCTCTACCGGTGAACCTTCGATTCACTGCCCGGGAGGAGCACGGATGAACACACTGATACTTCTCGCCGCTGCCGCAGGCGGCCAGGCCCTCGAACCCGTAATCGTCACCGCCACGCGCGTCGAGACCCCGATGCGGGACGTGCTCTCGAGCGTCGAGCTGATTACCGGCGACAATCTCCAGATGCGGCCCGCCGCAGAGCTAAGCGACGCGCTGCGCTTCGTGCCGGGCGTCGAGCCCGCGCGCCTCGGCGGGCCGGGCCAGCAGACTTCGATCTTCGTGCGTGGAACCGAATCGAACCACGTGCTCGTGCTGATGGATGGTCTGCGCATCAATCCGGGCACGATCGGCACCGCGGCGACCCAGAATATCGCGCTCGCGTTCGTCGAGCGCGTCGAGATCGTCAAGGGCCCGCGCTCGACGCTCTATGGCTCGGACGCGATCGGCGGAGTGATCAACGTCATCACACGCGGCGCCGAGGACGGCAGCAGCGTGCAGGCGGGCTTTGGCAGCTTCGACACGAAGAGCGCGAGCTTCAGCGCCGGGTTCGGCAACGACAGCACTGGAGCCACCATCGCTGGCGCTTGGCTCGACAGCGAGGGATTCCCGACCCGGGCCGGCGACGAAACGGACCGCGGCACCGAGAACACGTCCTTCACGGCATCGGCGAACGCCGACGTCGGCGCGGTCGCGCTGGGATTGCGGGGTTGGTACGCCAGCGGCACCACGCAGTACTCGGACTTCTTCCTCGCGCCTCTCGACCAGGACTTCGAGAACATGGCGCTCGCTGCGACGGCGGCCTTTGCGCCAACCGCGGCCTGGTCGTCGCGCCTCATGCTCGGGCACGCGGAGGACGACCTCGAGCAGAACCAGTCGGATGATTTCGTTGACACCGCGCGCAACACGGTCGATTGGCAGAACAATCTTGCGATCTCGGAACGCAATGCGCTGACCGCGGGAATCCAGTGGCAGGACGAGGACATCGACGTCGTGTCCTTCGTTATCGACGCGTATGCCGCCGAAACTGCGACGACCCAGATCTACGTGCAGGACCAGGCGGACATCGGCCAGCACCGCCTGCTCCTGGGTGCCGCCTACATCGATCACGAGACTTTTGGAGGGCATGAGACGTGGAACGTCGAGTACGGCTACGCTTTCGCAAGCGGGGCACTCGTGACGGTCGCTGCCGGCACGGGCTTTCGCGCGCCGAATGCGACGGATCTCTACAGCATATTCGGCTTCAACCCGAATCTCGAACCGGAGGAGTCTGAAAGCTACGAGGTGAGCTACCGCCATGCGGCCGGCGAGCGGCAAGGGTTTTCGGTCACGGCATTTCGCAACGACATCGACGACCTGATTACCTTCGTGCCTACCGGTCCGTTCACTGGCATCAACCGCAACGTCGACCGGGCCCGCATCGACGGCGTCGAGGCGGCCTGGCAGTACGACGACGAAGACTGGTCCGCCCGTGCCACGGCGACCTTGCAGGACCCACGCGACAGGACGACGGACGAACGCCTGCTGCGCCGCGCGCGCGAGAACTACACGGCGGCCCTCGCCCGCCGTTTCGGCGGTTACGAGATCGCGCTCGACGTCCTCTACGCCGGCGAGCGGCGCGATTTCGACAATTCCGACTTCGTGGGCCAGACTCAGCTGGCCGCCTATTGGCTCGCCAACCTGTTGGCGAAGATCGCGCTGGGCGAGCGCTTTACATTGTTCGCGCGAATAGAGAACCTGTTCGACGAGGATTACGAGCTGGCTGACACATTCAGGACCATGGGCCGCGGCTATTTTGGCGCAATCCGCTACGAATTCCGCTGAGAGGGCGACTTGGGCAACCGGCTGTCGAAGATCTATACACGCACCGGGGACGACGGCACGACCGGTCTCGGCGATGGAAGCCGCGTGCCCAAGGACGGGCCGCGCGTCGAGGCCTATGGCTGCGTCGACGAATGCAACAGCGCGATCGGCGTGATCCTCGCCGTTCCCGACGTGCCTCCCGATGTGCGCGAGCTCCTGACCGCGGTGCAACACGAGCTGTTCGACCTCGGCGGCGAGCTCTGCATTCCCGGTCATCGCGCGATTGAGTCGACGCACGTACTCGCACTCGAGCAGGCGCTCGACCGATTCAACGAGCGCCTGCCGCCGCTCAAGGAGTTCATTCTTCCAGGCGGCGGCCCGGCCGCCGCCGGATGTCATCTCGCTCGCGCAATCTGCCGCCGCGCGGAGCGACGGGCCTGGACGCTCGCGCGGCTGGAAGACGTCGCGGCCGAGCCGCTCAAGTACCTCAACCGGCTTTCGGATCTCCTGTTCGTGCTCGCACGCGTGCTCGCGCGTCACGAGAGCGGGAGTGAAGTCCTCTGGAAGCATGCGCGCCGCGGGTCGGCGCCGGGCGGCCCAGCCTAGGGCGGCGGCAGCTTGTTCCGCGCCTCGTCGAGGCGCGCACAGACATCGGCAGCGCCTTCCGCGATGCGCGGGCTCGGGCGGGCGAGCGCATCCGCCGGCACGCGATAGACATTCCTGCGGGCAACCGCTTCGAGCCCGGCGAATCGGGACCAGAACGGAAGCGGATCGCCGTAGTCCGCCGAGAGAATCACTTCCGGCGAGCGCGCGAGCACCGATTCGAGGTCCACGGGCAAGGCTTGCGCATCCGATTCCGAGAAGATGTTCGCACCGCCACAGAGCTCGAGGATTTCGGTGATCAGGTGGGGACCGCCGACCGTGAAGAGCGGCGCGCCGTCGATCTGCACGAACACGCGGACCTTCGGCCTGGCGCGATACTGCTCCCGCAGTGCAGCGATGCGCCCGCGAAAGTCCTGGGCCGCCGACTCCGCGGCGGTTTCGGTTCCCGCGAGGGAACCCAGCGTGATAACGCCCGTTGCGATGTCATCGAGCCGGCGGGTCGGGATGGAAACGACGCGGATGTCGAGAGCTTGAAGCCGTTCGACAACGCCGGCCGGCGTGCCGGTCTCCCAGGTGACGGCGACCGTCGGCGCAAGCGCCACGATGCGCTCGTAGTCGAGGCGAAAGGCGTCGCCGATTTGCGGAAGGGCCTTTGCCGCCTCCGGATAGTCGCTATAGGCGCTGACTCCGACCACCTGGTCGGCAGCGCCGGCCGCAAAGAGCATTTCGGTGAGATTGGGCGCAACGCTCACGATGCGTTCGCGCGCGGGCGGCGCCTGCCGCTCCGCGCAGGCTGCTATCGCGACCGCAATCGCGAGGGTCGCGGCGAGGCGCTTCAGGCGAGGACCTCGCGCCGGAATGCGGCGCCGCGTTTGCGGATCGCGCGCTCGAGCCGCCGCCAGTCGAAGTGCGGTCCGGGATCCGTCTTGCGGCCCGGTGCGATGTCGCAGTGGCCTGCAATCCACCCCTCCGCGAGCGACGAATACGCGAGCTGCAGGTCAACTGCCAGCCGCGTGAGCGCTGCGTACTGGCGGTCTTCGTAGGGTTCGAAATCCGAGCCCTCGAGCTCGATTCCGACCGAGAAATCATTGCATCCGTCGCGTCCACGCCAGTGCGAGCGGCCCGCGTGCCAGGCCCGCATTCCGAATGGCACGTACTGCGTGAGGCCGCCGTCGCGCGCGATCAGCACGTGCGACGATGCGCGAAGGTCCTGGATCGTCGCAAAGAATGGATCCGCGTCCGCCGGCAGCTCGTTGGTGAACAGCCGGTCGATCCACGGTCCGCCGTAGCTTCCCGGCGGCAGGCTGATGCCGTGTATCACGATGAGCTCCGGCACGACGCCTTCCGGACGCTCATCGCAATTCGGGGAATAAACCGCGCGCGCGCCCGAGAGCAGGCCCGTGGCGATCGAGATGGCCGTCATGGCGACAGCTTAGCCCGCGCCATTCGCCGCTTCCAATCGCATACACTCGTTTCGATGGCAGGCCACTCCCGAAATGACGCGATCGCAGCCCGCGATCTCGCAGTCGTCTGGCATCCCTGCACGCAGATGCAGGATCACGAGTGGCTGCCGCTCGTGCCAATCGCGCGCGGCCAGGGCGTGTGGCTCGAGGACTTCGAGGGGCGCCGCTACCTCGACGGCATCAGCTCCTGGTGGGTCAACCTGTTCGGCCATGCGAATCCGCGCATCAACGCGGCGATCCGCGAGCAGCTCGAGCGCCTCGAGCACGTGCTGATCGCGGGTTTCACCCACGCGCCGGTGCTCGAATTGTCCGAGCAACTGGTGACGATCGTGCCCGCGGGCCTCACCCGCTGCTTCTACGCCGACAACGGGTCGGCTGCCGTCGAAGTCGCCGTCAAGATGAGCTTCCACTACTGGTACAACCGCGGGCGGCCGGCGAAGCGCCGCTTCGTCACGCTGTCGAACAGCTATCACGGCGAAACGCTCGGCGCGCTCGCGGTCGGCGACGTCGAACTCTACAAGAAGGTGTACCAGCCGCTCCTGATGGACGTCATCACGGTGCCCTCGCCCGACTGCCACTTGCGCGACCCCGGCGAGAGCTGGGAGGAGCACAGCCGGCGGATGTTTGCCGAGATGGAGCGGACGCTCGCGGAGCGCGCGGACGAGATCGCGGCCGTCATCGTCGAGCCGCTGGTGCAATGTGCCGGCTCGATGCGCATGTATCACCCTGCCTGGCTCACGATGCTGCGCGAGGCCTGCGACCGTCACGACGTGCTCTTGATCGCGGACGAGATCGCGGTTGGCTTCGGACGGACGGGCACGCTCTTCGCCTGCGAGCAGGCGGGCATCCGGCCGGATTTCCTGTGTCTCTCGAAGGGACTGACCGGCGGCTATCTGCCGCTTTCGGTCGTCGTCACGACCGAGACCGTCTACCGCGCGTTCTACGACGACTACACGAAGCTCACGGCCTTCCTTCACTCGCACAGCTACACCGGCAACCCGATCGCCTGCGCCGCCGCGCTCGCGACGCTCGGAATATTCGGCGACGAGGACGTGATCGCGCGGAACCGCGCACTCGCCCGCCGCATCGGCGAGGCCCTCGCGCCGCTCGCCGATCACCCGCACGTGGCGGAAGTCCGCCAGACCGGCATGATCGCGGCGATCGAGTTCGTCAAGGACCGCGGAACCGGCGAACGGTACGATTGGCGCGAGCGGCGCGGCCTTCTCGCCTATCGGCATGCGCTCGCCGAAGGCGCGCTGCTGCGGCCCATTGGCAACGTCGTCTACCTGATGCCGCCCTACGTCATCACGCCCGACGAGATCGACTGGCTCGCTGGAATCGCGCGGGGTGCCGTGGACGCGGCATGCGCCTGACCCGCGTTTATGTCGACGCGACTCTCGCCACGGGAGCCCGCGTCGCACTTGCCGGCCCGGCCGCCGCCCACGTGCGACGCGTGCTGCGGCTCGAGGCCGGAGATGCCCTGACCCTCTTCAATGGCGACGGCCTGGACTATCCCTCGCGGATCGCGAGTTCCGGGCGCGATGCGGTGGAAGTCGAGGTCCTTGGAACGGCAGCTGCGCGCGCCGAGTCGCCGCTTGCAATCACGCTGGTCCAGGGCATCGCCCGGGCCGAACGCATGGATCTCGTGGTGCAGAAGGCGACAGAACTCGGCGTCGCGGCGATCGTACCGGTCGTGACGGCGCGCAGCGTCGTGCGACTCGATGCGGGGAACCGCGACCGGAAGACAGCGCACTGGCGCGCCATCGCGATCGCCGCCTGCGAGCAATGCGGGCGCGCGAAAATTCCGGCCATCGCCGAAGCAGGTTCGCTTGCCTCGAGGGTTGGCGTGCCCTCCGGTTCACGCCTGCGGATACTCCTCTCGCTCGACGCCGAAGCATCAATTGCCCTGGCGGCAGCAGGCGCGACGGAAATCGAGCTACTCGTCGGCCCGGAAGGTGGGCTCGAGGATGCGGAGCGCCGCGCGGCTCTCGATGCGGGCTATCGGGGCTGCCGGCTCGGTCCGCGCGTGCTGCGCAGCGAAACCGCCGCGATCGCGGCGATCGCGGTGCTTCAGGCCATCCGCGGCGATCTTCAGTAAAAGGGGACGCGCACCTTTAAAGGGGACGGTCACCTTTAGGAAGTCGTACCACTCGCGCAAAAGTGACCGTCCCCTTTAAAGGTGCGCGTCCCCTTTTAGGCGGCGATGACCGTCGTCTCGTCGGCGATCATTTCCTCGAGCCGTTCGAGGTCCGGAATCAGCGGCAACTCATTGACCATCCGCACCTGGCAAAGCACGGGCGAGCGTTCCGGGAAAGCGCGCGAACTGTCGGGCGCGATCACGTGCGGGTTCACTCGCACGAGCTGTGGGAATCCCTGGGTCGCGATGCCGAAATGCCCGGCCGGCAGCTTCTGTCCGAGGCAGGTGAAGATGACGATACGCGTGCGCCCGCCGACCACGGGAATGCGCTTTCCGCAGGCGCCCTCGAATGACACGACCGGAACGCCGCGGCCGTTCCAGGCCTGGACCCCGAGGTACCAGGGCGGCGCGCCGGGCATCTCCTGCAGGGGCTGGAAACTCGTGACCTCCGCGACGCAGGCGCGCGGCACGAGCAGGCGCTCGTCGAGCAGCGGCACGAGCATTCCGTAGAATTCCTTCTCTTCGCTCACGTCGTCGCCCGTCGCACGAGCGGCTCGATGGCCTGCAGGAGCTGGCCTTCCTGGTAGGGCTTGCCGAGGTATTCGTTGACGCCGAGCTCGATCGCGCGCGCGCGGTGCTTCTCGCCGACGCGCGATGTGATCATCACGATCGGCACGTCCTTGAGGCGGACGTCGTTGCGGACATGCGAGGCGACTTCATAGCCGTCCATGCGCGGCATCTCGATGTCGAGCAGGATCACGTCCGGGACCTCGTCCTGCAGCACCGATACCGCCTCGAGTCCGTCCTTCGCGGTCACGACACGCATGCCATTGCGCTCGAGCAGGCGCTGGGTCACGCGACGGACGGTGATCGAGTCATCCACGACAAGGGCGAAGATGCGCCGGTCGACCTGGGCCGCCATCGCGCGCGCTTGCGCGGCTGGGTGCTGGCGCCACTCGGAGCGCACGAGCGCGCCGACGTCGAGGATGATGCAGATCCGCCCGTCGCCGAGAATCGTTGCCCCGGAGATGCCGCGGATCCCGGAGATCTGCGGTCCTACCGTCTTTACCACGATCTCGCGGCTGCCGATCAGTTCGTCGGTCACGATGGCCGTCGAGTGCTCGCCCGCGCGCACGAGGATCACGGGAACGGCGGCGTCGTGCTCCGGGATCGATGACGGCGAGCCGCTGACGAAAGACGCGAGGTGCTGGAACCTGTATTTCTGCCCGCCGTAATCGAAGCTTGCCGACTCCTCGCCGAGGTGCCGCTGGACTTCGGAGCGCGGCACGCGCACGACGCCTTCCACGGTCGGCAGGGGCAGCGCATAGAGTTCATCGCCCACGCGCGTCACGAGCGCCTGGCTGATCGCGAGCGTGAACGGCAGGCGCACGGTGAACCGGGTTCCCTTGCCGGCTTCCGTTTCGGTGTAGAGCGACCCGCCAAGCTTCTTGATCTCGGTCGCGACCACGTCCATGCCGACGCCACGGCCCGCAGATTGCGTGACCTTGCCAGCCGTCGAGAACCCGGGCTCGAGGATGAGCTGCAGCGCCTGTTCGTCCGAGAGTTCCTGCTTCGGCGTCGTGAGCCCGAGCGCGACCGCGCGGTCGCGAACGAGCTTCAGGTTGACGCCCGCGCCGTCGTCCGCGACGGCGATGACGACTTCCGAGCCCTCGCGCTTGAGCGTGACGTCGATGACGCCGGTCTCGTCCTTGCCCGATGCGACGCGCGCGGCCGGCAACTCGATGCCGTGCACGATGGCGTTTCGCAGCATGTGCTCGAAGGGCGCGAGCATCCGTTCGAGCACCTGGCGGTCGAGCTCGCCCGCGGCGCCGTTGATGCGCACCTCGACCTTCTTGCCGGTCTCGGCAGCGGCCTGGCGCGCGATACGCGTCAGGCGCTGGACCTGGCGCTGGAATGGAACCATGCGCGTGCGCATGAGGCCACCCTGGAGCTCGGAGACGATGCGGCCCTGCTGCGTCAGGAGGTTCTGGACCTCGCGCGTCTGGGTCGCGAGGAGTCCCTGCACGCTCGCGACGTCCGACGATGTCTCGGCGAGCGCGCGCGAGTATTGCTGTATCGAGGAGTACCGGTCCATCTCGAGGGGATCGAAATCGTCGCGCCGCGTCCCGGAGTCGACGTGGCGGTGCAGTATCTGCGCCTCAGTCTCGATCTCGAGCTTGCGGAGCTGGTCCTTGAGCCGTTGCACGACGCGGCCGAGCTCGGCGAGATTGAAGTCGATGGATGACACCTGCTGTTCGAGCCGCGCACGGTAAATGCTGACCTCGCCGGCGACGTTCAGCATGCTGTCGAGCAGGTCTGCGTCGACGCGCGCGACCTCTCCGCGATCCGCGGCCGCATCGCGCGCAGGCGGCCCCGCCGGTGCCTGGCCCGCGGGACGTTCTTCCGCCTCGGCCGCGATTTCCGCGGGCTGCGACGCCACGGGTACGGGGGCTGGCGGCGCTGCCGTGGCGGGCGGCGGCGCAGGCGCTTTGGCTTTCGGTGCCTCCTCCGGCGCCTTCTCGTGCGTGGAAACGGGCGCCGCTGGTTTCCGTGTGGCCGGGAGCGCTGGCGCGGGTTTTTCCGCCTCGCGCGCGCCACCCTTGCCGATCATCCGGATGCGGGTGATCAGGTCGCGGGCCGGCGAGACCGGACGGCCCGCACCGACGTAGTCGCGCATGCGCGCGAGCTCATCGAGACTCGACTGCACGACTTCGATGATCCGATCGTCGAGCTGGATCGACTCGTCCTCGAGATGGATCACGAGCGATTCGAGTTCGTGGCTCAGGTCGCCCATGGCGCCGATGCCCGCCATGCGCGCGCCGCCCTTGAGCGTATGAAGCACGCGCTGCAATTCGGTGACCTGCTCGCGGCTGCCGCGCTCGGATTTCAGCGCGCCGAGTGCCGCGTCGGCGGCTTCGAGCAGCTCGGTCGCCTCCTCGCTGAAAATCGAAGCGACTTCCGGGTCGTAGTCATCGCTGCGGGCCGGCGGTTCCGCGGGCGCTTCCCTGGCCGTGACCTGCGCAGTCGCCTCCGCCGAATCGAGATAAGGGGGCTTGCCCTCGATGCCGGAGGAAGACGGAATTTTCGGCAGGACGCCATGGACGTCACGCTCAGGCGCGACGGCCGCGCCGCGGCCGGGAATCAGGGACTCGAGCGACAGTCGCGGTGGCGCTGCCGGGGCGGGCGGCTCCACGGGCGGAGGCGGCGCAGGCGGTGCTGCCGCAATGTCCTGCGTCATCGCCATCTGCGGTGGCTCTTCGGCGAGGCGCTTTTCCAGTGCGGCGTCCTGCTGCTCGATGCGATTCACCAGCCGGTCGAGGTTCGTGAAGTGCCCGGTGTTCTCGTGCACGGCCGCAATCACGTCCTCGAAACCGACGACGCAATCGGCAAGCACGGCAAGGCCGGCTTCGTCGAATGGCGCGTCGTGGTCGAACATGCGCCGCAGCCACCTGTGCAGCGGCTCCGCAAGCCTGACGCTGTGGCGGATCCCCGCCGTTCGCGAGGCGCCGCGTAAGGTATGGCAGGCGCGGTAGAGATCTTCGGTCACCCGGTGCGTACCAACCGCAAGCCAGGCGTGTCGCAGGTAGGCGCGGATGACCTCGAGGTGACTCTGGACCTCTTTCTGGTAGATCTCCTGCAGCGAGGAATCGCCGCCCTCGGCGTAAGCCGCGGGCCGGCCGAGCCAGGCATCGTCGGTGCCAGTATCCGCCGGCTCAGGCGGCGGAACAGGTTCCGGCAGCGTGGCGAGCCGCTTGGTCGCGATCTCCTCTTCGATCTTCTTCAGGACGAGCGTCGGCTCGGGCGATGCCGCCGAGGACTCCGCTTTCGCGGCGGGCGCTGCCGCCTGGCCCGCGGTGTGCGCCTCGATACGCGCCGCGAGCTCGTCCAGGCCCGCAACCTCGGCTTCCCTGCCGCCGAGCTCGCTGACGAGCGCCGGCAGCAACGCGATGGCTTCGCGCAGCGTCGCGAGCATGCCGCTCGAGCGATCGAGCGTGCCGTCGATGATGCGGTTGAGCAGGTTCTCGACGGACCAGGCGAAATCTCCGATGCGGCGCGCGCCGACTACGCGGCCACTGCCTTTCAGTGTATGGAACGCGCGGCGCACACGAGTCAGCGACTCGCGGTCCGACGGATTCTCGGACCAGAGCGGGAACAGCCGGCCGATCGTCGCGATCTCCTCGCCCGCCTCCTCGATGAAGAGCGAGAGCAGCTCGGGGTCGACGGCCGGACGCCGTTCGGTGGCGTCGCGCGCCGATGCCGGCTTCGCGGCAGGCGGCGGAGCCGGTGCCTGTTTCGGCTCGGCGGCGCGCGCGGGGGCACCCGGCGACGCGGCACGCATCGAGTCGAGCGCGACCAGGCAGCGTTCGGCGTTGTCGAGCATGTACCAGGGATCGCCGCGGCCCGCTTGCAGTGTCTCCATGTAGTACTCGATGCCAACGATCGCATCTGCGAGCCGGTCGACGTACTCGTCGTTGCGCGAGAAGCTTCCGGGACCGAGAAGCGCCGACACGTGTTCGCCGATGCGCCGCATCACCTCCATCGCCCGATTGCGGCCGAGCAGCAGGAGACCCGCCGTGATGCCGCGCGCGAGCGCAGGCGCCGCGTCAAGGCCTGCATGGTCGGTCGTCGGGTCGAGTGCATGGCCCAGGAGTTCCTTGATGCGCGCGAGGTTGACGATGCACTCGCGCAGCACCGACTCGGTGACCTGGCGGAAATCCGGGTCGGTTTCGACTCCAGGCGCCGGCGCGCCAGGCGGCATGATGAGCCGCACGAGCGCGTCGTCGAGCCCGTCCTCGACGCCGATCAGGGTCGCCGCAATGGCGATCAGCGTGTCCTGCTCCGCCGGCGTGCGGCGCGTGATGATGTCGGAGAGCCGCGCGAGCTCGCCCTGCACCTGCTCGCGCACTGAGCCGAGCCCCAGGACCGCAAGCGTGTCGCCAATCTTCTTGAGGAGATCCACCTGCGGCGCGAGCTCCTCCGGCGGCCCGCCCTTGCGGGTATAGAGGTCGAGCGCGTCCTTGACACGACCGAGGTCCTCCTTGATCGCGGCGGCGACCGTGCGCATCAGGCGAACGGAGGGCGCCGATAGCGATTCCCGCTCCTGCTCGACGGACTCGTCGATCGGCAGCAGCTCGCCAAGGCGGAAGGAGCTGCGGACTGCGTCGATGCGCTCGCCGCGCGAGGTCGCGCGCGCCACATAGAAAAGCAGGTTGTTCAGGAGCTCGATCGGCGGCGCACCGGCATATGATTCCTCGCCCTGCCCGTAGAGCCGCTTCAACTCGCGGTCGGCATGGCCGAGCAGGCGCTTGACCGTGACACTCGCCTCGAGTCCGCCGCCACGCAGGGCATCGAGCAGCGCGCCGGTCACCCACCAGAGCTGGTAAAGCGGCGCGGTTGTCGCGAGCTTCTCCATGCGGTTCGCGACTTCGGTGAGCGCGGTCAGTCCGCGGTCCTCGCCGTCGCCGCGGATCAGTCCGAGCAGTCCAGCCTGGAACTTGGGCCGGAGCCTCCGCGCCCATTGCGGCACGGTCAGCTTCGGCTCCGGGGCCCCTGCATCGCGCGCTGCAGGCGCTTTCTCGGAGCTGAGGTTCAGCGACAGCAGCGTGCCTTCCGAAAGGAGCGACGCGCCACGCACGGCACGCAGATCGTTGAGCAGCGGCAGCAGGATGAGCGCGAGATCGCGCCCGCCGCCAAGCACGCGCTCGAGGTAGGTCGGCAGCTGGACGCTCGCGCGCATCAGCGCGTCGAGCCCGTCCACGAACTGCCGCGCGTCCGCGTCGTTACCGGCGAGCCAGCGCGAGGTGTGCTCCATTTCCTCCGCGAGGAGCGCGGCGCCGTAAACCTCGACGACTCGCAGCACGCCGCGGGCGCCGCGCATCAGTTCCGCGGCCTTGGTCGAATGGGTCTTGTCCGCCGGTGTCTCCGCGGCGGCCTCGAGCGCGATGCGCACGTCGTTCAGGGTCGCGGCGAGCTCGCGCGCGACGAGATGCAGTGCCTGCTCGTTGACCGAGGGGAAACCCGCCATGGCGGATCAGCCTGCGCCGCTCGCGGCGCGCCGAGTCTCCGCGTTGTCCGCACCGGTGGGCGCCGGCGCGGCCTTGGCCTTGCGGCCCGGGGCTGGCAGCTGCTGCGGGAGGCGGAATCCTGCTGCGGACTTGCGCAGCTGGGCCGACATGTCGGCGAGCCGCCCGATCGCAGTCGAAGTCGCACTCGTGTTGTCGGCAGTCTGCTGGCTGATCTCCCGCAGCACCTGCATGGTGCGCGAGATGTGCGAGGACGTCGCCGCCTGCTGCCGCGCGCTCGCCGAGATGTTCTGCACGAGTTGCGCGATCTGGTTCGACACGTCCTCGATTTCGCCAAGCGCCGCACCGGCATTCTCGGCCAGCAGCGCGCCGCCCACGACGTCGGTCGTAGTGCGCTCCATCGAGACCACCGCTTCGTTGGTGTCTGACTGGATGGTGCGCACGAGGACTTCGATCTGCCGCGTCGCGTGGCCTGCGCGCTCCGCGAGGCGCTGTACCTCGTCGGCGACGACCGCGAATCCGCGGCCCGACTCGCCCGCCATCGATGCCTGGATCGAGGCGTTCAGCGCGAGGATGTTCGTCTGCTCGGCGATGTCGTTGATCAGCTCGACGATGTTTCCGATCTCCTGCGAGCTCTCGCCGAGGCGCTTGATGCGCTTCGACGTGTCCTGGATGTTCTCGCGGATCGTGTTCATGCCATCAATCGTCCGCCGCACGGCGTCTCCGCCCTTGTGCGCGACATCGACCGCGTGGCGGGCGACGTCCGCCGAGCGCTCGGCGTTGCCAGAGACTTCCTCGATGGAGGCGGCCATTGCGCCGACCGCGTCGGTCGCAGCCGCGACCTGCCGCGACTGGGCAACGCTCGATTTGGCGAGGTGGCCGGCCGCCGCCTGCGTCTGGCGCGCCGCCTGGTCGAGCTGCATCGCCGTGTCGTTGATTGTCGCGACCAGCTCGCGCAGCGCCTCGATCGCGTAATTGATCGAGTCGGCGATCGCTCCCGTGATGTCGTCGGTGACCGTGGCCTGCACGGTCAGGTCGCCGTCGGCGAGGCTCGACATCTCGTCGAGCAACCGGAGGATCGCGTCCTGGTTACGGCGGTTGCGCTCGGACTCGAGGCTCGCAACGCGGCGCATGCCGGCCTGCGAGACCCAGCCCCAGAGCGCGCCGCCGAAGGCGAGAACGGCGAGCGCGATCGCGATGAGTGCTGGCGTGGTTCCGGAGAAACCGCCGTCCTCGGATGAGGACAGGGTCTCGAGCGACTTCGACAGCCTTTCGGCCGCGATGCCCAGATCCGTGGCGGCGCGCTGGGCGGTCGCCAGCGAGCCGGCGAGCTCGTGCGTGCCCTGCAACTGCTTCTCGTAGGCTGCGAAGGCGTCCCGCACTTCGCCGAGGCGGGTTGCCGCCTCGCCCTCGATGGCAGGGACGCCAGCGGTCTTGTCGAGGCCCGCGAGTCCCGCGAGGAATTGCGACAGGAGTGCAGTGTTTTCGGTGATTCGCTGTGTCACCTCCGCCGGGTTCGACGCGTTCTCGAGCTGTTCCAGGTCGTCGCTCGTGCGTTGCGCGACTGTCTCGAAACGCGGCAGGACCCGCATCGCGGACAGGCCGCCCGGAGCCGACACGGCATTGCCGGTCGCGGCAAGCACACGCCCGAGGATTGCACGGGATTCGCCTGCGGACTTCGCGAGCTCGCCCGCCACCGTCCGGGCTGCGAGCACCTGCTGCGAGGTCTCGAGCAGCGACGACCAGCCAGGCTCGGCGCCCAGCTTCCGGGCGCTTTCTGACGAGAGCGCCGCAAATGGCGAGCGGCCTTCCTCGATCTCGGCGAGGACGCGCTCGAGCGTCGTGCGCGATGCGGCGAGCCGGTCGAATGCGGCGGCGTCGCCACGGCCTGCGGCGGCGGCCTGGGCGGGCATGCTTCCCGCGAGCACGGTGAGCTCAGAGCGATGTTCGCGATAACCGCGATCCGCATTCTCGGCGCGGGTTGTGAGCACGATGAGGAGAGCGGCCGCGAGCGTGGCGACGAGCCCGCCGACGAGCATCACCGGCATCCACGTTGCCACCGAGCGGCGTTCAGTCATGTTGACCACGCATCAGAATCCTTCTCACCACGCCTCACGCCGAACCGTGCAGGAACGCCGGGCTTTCCACCAGCGTCCTGAGGCTCAGGACCGGCCAGGCCTCGCTCCCGCGCCGGAATGACCCGGCGAGATAACGTTCGCAGCGGATTATCGTCGGCGGAGCCTCCGAGGTGAACTCGCGCTCGGCGAATCGCCGGAAGCCGAGCACCTCGTCGACCACCAGGCCCGCCGGAATCTCACGGTGATTCACGACGATCACGCGCGTGTTCCGCCCGAATGAAAGCTCACCGCTGCCAAAGTACTGCTTCAGGTCGATCACGGGCAGCAGCTGCCCGCGCACGTTCGAAAGCCCGAGGATCCACGGCCGCGCGCCGGGCACCCGCGTGATCGGCGCCGGCACGCCCATGACCTCGCGCGCCTCGTCGCGTTCCACCAGGAAGGTCTCGCCGCCCATCCGGAACGCGACGCCGATCCATTCCTGGGCCGCGGAGCCGTCACGCGCGCCGGCGGCGACGTTGCGCGCGCGCGTCTCCAGAGCCAGCAGCAATTCGAATGGCCGGTCTCGCAGGGCCCTCAGGGTCGGCTCGGCCTGCATCCGGTCAGCCCGTGAGCAGCGCTGCCTGCGCTTTCTCCACGAGTTGGGCCGGTGTCACCGGCTTCACGAGGTAATCGACCGCGCCCTGGCGCATGCCCCAGATCCGATCGGTTTCCTGGCTCTTGCTCGAGACCATGATGACGGGAATCGCGCGTGTCGCCGGATCGTTCGCGAGAGTGCGCGTCGCGCGAAACCCATCGACGCCCGGCATGACGATGTCCATCAGGATCAGGTCGGGCCGGATCTCGCGGGCCTTGCGAATGCCCTCTTCGCCGTCCGCGGCCCCCTCCGTCTCGAATCCGTGGTTCTCGAGCATGCGCCGCATCTGAAAGACTTCAGTGGGCGAGTCGTCGATGATCAGGATGAGCGCCATAAATGTCCTCCGTCCGCTCCCGTCATTCGCGGTTGACGTGCCGTTCGATCGCCGACAGCAGCTCGTCGCGCGTGAAGGGCTTCGTCAGGTAATGCTCGGAGCCGACGATTCGTCCGCGCGCCCGGTCGAAGAGGCCATCCTTGGATGACAGCATGATCACCGGGATCGAGCGGAACACCTTGTTGTGCTTGATGAGCGAGCAGGTCTGGTAGCCGTCCAGGCGCGGCATCATGATGTCCACGAAGACGATGTCCGGCTGGTGGTCGGCGATCTTGGAAAGCGCGTCGAAACCGTCGACGGCCGTGAAAACTTCGCAACCCTCCTTGGCCAGCAGCGTTTCCGCCGTACGGCGGATCGTCTTGCTGTCGTCGATGACGAGCACTTTCAGCCCATTCAGGCGGTGCCCGTCATTAACGGCCGCTGCACTGTCCATCGGGTTCCTCCGGTGCCGGCTCTGCTCCGGCCGGGCGCGTCACAACTCGCCTGGTGGCGCCCACGGTTTCGACGCCGGAGCGCACACCTTTTAACATATCGGTCCACCCCTCGCCATGCCGAGGGATCCGACCGCGCGGGCGGTCCGGACCAATGACAGGTGTACTATGACAAGGCCCCCCGACGTGCAGTATCCGCGTCACATTCCAGCCAATCGGCCGGAGACCCCTTGAAGCCAGCCCGACCGAGTCTCGCCGTGCTGATGGACCCGCTCGAAACCATCAAGCCCGCAAAGGACTCGACGATCGCCATGCTGAAGGCGGCTGCCCGCCGCGGCTGCGACACCCTGGTCTTCGGCCAGGGCGATCTCTGGGTCCGGGATGGCCGCGCCCACGCGCGTCTCGCGCCGATCGAGGTCGTCGGCGACGGCAAGGCCTGGTATCGCAGCGGCGAGCCCGTCGTGCGTGAGCTCGCGGAAATCGATGCGGTATTGATGCGCAAAGACCCGCCATTCGACATGGAATACATCTATTCCACCTACCTGCTCGAGCGCGCAGAGCAGGACGGCGTGCTCGTCGTCAACCGCCCGCAGGGGCTGCGGGACATGAACGAGAAGGCCTACACCGCCTGGTTCGCCGATTGCTGCGCGCCGACCTTGATCACGCGCGACATGGGGGCGATGGAGGCCTTCCTTTCCGAGCACGGCCAGGCCGTCTTCAAGCCGCTCGACGGCATGGGCGGTCGCTCCGTCTTCGTGCTCGAAAGCGGCGACCGTAATGCGAGGGTCGTGCTCGAAACGCTCACCGACAGCGGCCGGCGTTATGCAATTGCCCAGCGCTACCTGCCGGAGATCGCGACCGGCGGTGACGCCCGGATCCTGCTCGTGGACGGCGAGCCGGTGCCTCACGCGCTCGTGCGCACGCCGGCGGCCGGCGACCACCGCGGAAACCTCGCGGCCGGTGCTCAGGCGACGAGCCGCGCCCTGACAGAGCGCGACCGCTGGCTCGCGTCGAGGATCGGGCCGGCGCTGCGCGAGCGAGGGATGTTGTTCGTCGGCCTCGATGTAATCGGCGGCTTCGTCACCGAAATCAACGTCACAAGCCCGACGGGTATCCGCGAGATCGAATCCATGCATGGCCACGACATCGGCGGCCAGTTGATTGATGCCGTGCTCGAGCGGCTCGCGCGGCGGTGAACGCCGCATGAAAGGCATCCCGAAGGCCCCTGTTTCCCGCGACCGCCTGACGGTCACGCTGTTCCTCGCAGGCCTTTTCCACTTGATCGTGATACTCGGCATCAGCTTTGCGCCGCCGCCTGCGGATTCCGGCAGCGTGCCGACGCTCGAGGTGCTGCTCGTCAACAACTCCCTGCCGGACACGTCCACCAACGATTCCGCCAACTACCTCGCTGAGCGCACGCAGCAAGGCAGCGGCAACTCGCCCGACGGCAAGACACGGCAGCCGTCCGCCGGCAGCGGTGCCGAGAGCATCGCCGGCGTGCCCGAAGGCGGCGCAGAACTGCCGTCTCCCGAGGGACAGCTGGGAGGCGGCGGCGAGCTGCTCGCTGGCCGCAGCACTGCCACGCGAATCGTCGCCGCGACCGCCGAGCCGATCGCCGCACCTGCCGTGCTCCCGCGCGAGACTTTTGCCGGGGCAAGCTTCCCCTTCGCGGGCAGCGATCCGGATGCGGAGCTCCAGCTGAAGGGGGCGCCGCGCCGGGAGCTCGTCGTCACGCCCAATACGCGCAGCTCCGAAGCCGCGGTCTACCTCGACGCCTGGAAGCGCCGAATCGAGCAGGTCGGCACGGTCAACTTCCCGAATGCCGCGCGGCGAAGCAAGCTTTCCGGCAACCCGGTGGTCGAGGTCGTGCTTGCTTCGAGCGGGGGCCTCGTGCGGGCGGACGTGAGGCGCTCGAGCGGCCATGGCGAGCTCGATCGCGCCGCAATGGACATATTGAAGCTCGCGGCGCCATTCGACGCCTTTCCGGAGGATCTCGCCGCGAAGCACGACGTGTTGCGCTTCGCCTACGAATGGCAGTTCGTCGGCGGGCGCCTCGCGGGCTCCGCCGTCGAGGTTCCGGTCGCGGAACCCTGAAACCGGATTAAGTCCGCTCGCAAAGTATCGCCGCGCGCGCCTAATCCCGCTTTGACCACTGCCGGCCCGCGGCCGATACTATCGCCATGGGCGCGGGCGCATACCTGAACAACCATCTGCTGGTCGCGATGCCCTCGCTCGCCGATCCGAATTTCTCGCACAGCGTGACGCTCGTATGCGAGCACAACGAGCGCGGCGCGCTCGGCCTCGTGATCAACCGCCCGCTCGACATGCGCATGTCCGAGGTGCTCGACCAGCTCTCGCTCGTGACGGACAACGCGCGGCTTCGCGCCATGCCCGTGCTCGCGGGCGGCCCCGTACAGCGCGACCGCGGCTTCGTGCTCCACCGTCCCGGCGAGAAATCCTGGGAATCCACGATGGCAGTCTCCGACTCGCTGCACGTGACGACCTCGCGAGACGTGCTCGCCGCGATGGCAAAGGGCGAGGGTCCCGTGCAGGCGGTGATCGCGCTCGGCTATGCGGGCTGGGAGGCGGGCCAGCTCGACGAGGAACTCCTCCAGAACGCCTGGCTCACTGTGCCCTGCGACGATTCCTTGATATTCGAGCTGCCGTTCGAGCATCGCTGGCACGCGGCCGCACGACTGCTCGGCATCGAGCTGTCCCGCATCAGCACCCAGGCAGGGCGCGCCTGACGGATGCCCGCGCCGGCCGCAAGGACGGTGCTCTCTTTCGACTACGGACTCCGGCGCATCGGCGTCGCGGTCGGCAACACGCTGACCGGAACGGCCGAGGCGCTTGCGACGATTGCTGCACAGGACGGCGAGCCCGACTGGCGGGCCATCGACCGTTGCATCGCGGACTGGCGCCCCGCGGCGATCGTCGCCGGTGTTCCATATAATATGGCCGGCCGCGATGCCCGCCTCACCACGGCGGCCTTGCGGTTCGCCGACGAGCTCGGCGGTCGATACGGCATCGAGGTTCACCGGGTGGACGAAAGACTGACGTCGCGCGAGGCGGAGGATGACCTGCGCGAGCGCCGCCGGAGCGGCGCAAAGACGAAGCGAGTGAGAAGCGGCGATGTGGATCGCGAAGCCGCGCGACTCATCCTTCTTCAATGGCTGCGGGCCCAGCCCGGGCAGTCCGGGAAATGAACCCTCCCTTTTCGCAGCTGGACAGTCATGGCCGGCTACGACACCTGATCACGCTCGATGGCCTTGGGCGGCCACTGCTTGAAGAATTGCTGAACCACGCCGACGCACTTGCGGCGCAACCCGGCCGGCCACCCGCGCGCGGCGTGGCGCTTCGCGGAATGACCGTCGCCAACCTGTTCGCGGAGCCCTCGACCCGAACGCGCGCATCTTTCGAGCTCGCGGCGCGACGCCTGGGCGCTGACGTCGTCAACCTCGACAACGCGCTTTCTTCGCGCGCCAAGGGAGAGAGTCTCCTCGACACGGTCCATACGCTGCTCTCGATGCAAGTTGACGCTTTCGTCATCCGGGACGCAGAGCCCGGCGTGCAGGAGCGTGTCGCCCGCGAGGTGGACGGCCTGGCCTCGGTCGTCTCCGCAGGCGAAGCACACCTTTCGCATCCAACGCAAGGCCTGCTCGATGCGCTGACGATCCGCCAGTGCCTGGGCGGATTCGACGGCCTGAAAGTCGCGATCGTCGGCGACGTCGCCCGCTCCCGTGTCGCGCGATCCGCGCACCGCGCGCTCGCAACGCTCGGTGTAACCGAGATCCGCATCGTGGCGCCACGCGCCATGTTGCCGGGGGCGGCGGAGTTTCCGGGCGCGCGCCGCTTCGAGTCGCTCGACGGCGGCATCGCGGGTGCCGACGTCGTGATGATGCTGCGCATCCAGCACGAGCGCGGCGGCGATGCTGGACCCGCGGACCTCGCGGCCTATCACCGCGATTTCGGTCTCACCGCCGCGCGACTCGCGCTTGCGAGCCCGAAAGCCATCGTAATGCACCCGGGCCCGATGAATCGCGGCGTCGAGATCGCCTCGGACGTCGCCGACGGCGATCAGTCGGTCATCCTGCGCCAGGTCGCAAATGGCGTTGCCGTGCGCATGGCCGTACTCGCGCACCTGGCGGAGTCGCGCGGGGCGGGCGCGCGGTGAGCATCGCCGCGAAAGCCCACCGCGGAACGATCTTCCTCGAAGACGCTGATGTCCTCGAACACACGGCGTTCGACGGCGGGCAATACATCATGCGCCTCGCGGCGCCGCGCTGCGCCGCCGCGGCGACGCCCGGAAGCTTCATCCACCTGACCTGCGGGCCCGACCTGCCGATGCGCCGCCCCCTCTCGATCATGCGTGCAAGCGCCGAGGACGGCTGGGTCGAAGTGCTCTACAAGGTCGTCGGCCATGGCCTTGCCGAGCTGGCGCTGCGAAAGAAGGGTGAATCGCTCTCCTGCCTCGGGCCGATCGGTCGCGGCTTCTCGCTTCATGACGAACGGCCGCGCCTGCTCATGATTGGCGGCGGCGTCGGAATCCCGCCCACGGTGTTCCTCGCCGAAACGCTCGGCGAGGATCGCGGGCACTGGAAGCCGCTCGTGCTGATGGGCTCAGAACTCCCCTTCCCCTTCGAGCTTGAGTCGTCGGGAATCCCGGAGCCCTCACTGTCGGCCGCGACGACCGCCGCGATGCCGTTGCTCGAGCGGCTCGGCATTCCTTCCCGGCTCGCAAGCCTCTCGGGATTTCCGGGCTGCCATCGCGGCTTCGTGACCGAGCTCGCCGAAACCTGGCTCGGCTCGCTCGGCGCAGGCGAGCGCGGCGAAGTCGAGATTTTCAGCTGCGGGCCGCACGGAATGCTGGTCGCGGTGGCCGCGCTCGCACGCCGCCACGGGGTTCCCTGCCAGGTTTCCCTTGAAGAGAACATGGCCTGTGGCGTCGGCGGCTGTGCCGGGTGCACCGTTCTCGTTGAAACGCCGGATGGGCCCGCGATGAAGCGCGTCTGCGTCGACGGGCCGGTCTTCGACGCCGCGACCGTTTTCAGAAACTGACCAGCTACACATCGAGCCAAGACTTTGGCCGGCGTGCGCGGGATCCGGCGGGGTTCCTCGCTCGCGAACCCTGCCCGAACTTTAAGGGTTCGCTCGCGAGGACCCCGCCACCTCGCGCACGCCGGCCAAGGCTGCACTCCATGCAGGCCAATCCGGTCGGTGAATGCGAAGCAGCGTGGAATCTCGGGACGAGCTACAGGCGCGAATCGGCGTGGGCCGCTGCGGCGTTCCCGGGCGCGGCGGGAAGGTTCCGAACGAGCGAATGTCCGTTCTTCTGAGCGAGAGAGGAACCTTCCCGCCGCGCCCGGGAACGACTTCGTCAGCCGAAGTTGATCCGCGCCTCGAGGTTCGTGCGGGAGTCCGCGTTGTTGAGCGCTTCCTCGATGTCGATCCGCCCCTCCTTGTAGAGGTGCAGCAGCGCCGAGTCGTAGTTCTGGATGCCGCGTTCATTCGACGTCAGCATCGCTTCCTTGACGGCGATGACGTCGCCCTTCTTGATCAGGTCCTGGATGTGCGGCGTGTTCAGCATGACCTCGACCGCCGCAACACGCTTGTTGTTGCGGCCGCGCACCAGGCGCTGCGAAACGATCGCGCGCAGGTACTGCGACAGGTCCAGGAAAATCTGTGCGTGCTGGTCACGCGGGAACAGGTTGATGATGCGGTCGAGCGTCTCGGCGCTATTGTTCGCGTGCAGCGTCGCGATGCAAAGGTGGCCGGTGCCGGCGAGCGTGATCGCGGCTTCCATCGTCTCGCGGTCCCGGATCTCGCCGATCAGGATCACGTCGGGGGCGGCGCGCATCGCGGCACGGAGCGCCCTGCCGAACGAGCGTGTGTCGAGCCCGACTTCGCGTTGGTTGACGATTGACTTGCGGTTCTGGTGCAGGAACTCGACCGGGTCCTCGATCGTGAGGATGTGGTCGGAACAGTTCTCGTTGCGGTGATTGATCATCGCCGCGAGCGTCGTCGATTTGCCGGAGCCCGTGGCGCCAACCATCAGGACGAGCCCGCGCTTCAGCATCGCGAGCTCGCGGAGCGTGTCCGGGAGCCCGAGCTGATCGAGCTTCGGCGTGTCGACGCTGATGTAGCGCAACACGATGGCCGGGAAGCCGCGCTGGTAGAACACCGCAGCGCGGAAACGGCCGACGCCGGGTTCCGAGATCGCAAAGTCGATCTCGAGCTCGTTCTGGAAGTGCTCGAGCTGCTCCGCGCTCATGAGGCTGTACGCGATGTCGCGCACCGTCTCGGCGTTCAGTACCTGCTTGTTGATCGGGTAGATCAATCCCTCGATCTTGATCTTGACCGGGGAATTGGACGTGAAGAAGAGATCCGATGCCTTCTTCTCGGACATCAGCTTCAGGAGCGGCTTGATGCTGAAGCGGCCGTCCTCGGCCTCGACCTCGGCCACAGCCGGCTCCGCACCCGCGGGCTTAGTAGACTTTGCCGTCGTTGGACTCATCGACGATCCTCAAGGTGCTCGAGGCCTCGGCCTGCAGCCGGTCCTCGCGCTTGCTTTCGAGCTTGATCCGCAGCCGCAGCTCGTTCTTCGAGTCGGCGTTCCGCAGGCCCTCCTCGTAAGAGATGGTACCCGCCTCGTAGAGGTCGAACAGCGCCTGGTCGAATGTCTTCATGCCGAGGCGGTTCGAGCGCGCCATCACTTCCTTGATCTTCGAGACCTCGCCGCGGAAGATCAAGTCCGCCACCAGCGGCGTGCCGATCAGGATCTCCATGGCCGCGATCCGGCCCTCGCTCTTCTCCCGCGGCACGAGCCGCTGGGAAATCATCGAGCGGATGTTCAGCGACAGGTCCATGAGGAGCTGCTCGCGCTTCTCCTCCGGGAAAAAGTTGATGATGCGGTCGAGCGCCTGGTTCGAGCTGTTCGCGTGCAGCGTCGCGAGCACGAGGTGGCCCGTCTCCGCGAACTGGATGCCGTATTCCATCGTCTCGCGGTCGCGGATTTCGCCGATCATGATGACGTCGGGCGCCTGCCGCAGCGTGTTCTTCAGGGCCGTGTGCCAGTTCTCCGTGTCCACGCCGACCTCGCGGTGCGTCACGACGCAGCCGCGGTGCTGGTGCACGTATTCGACAGGGTCCTCGATCGTGACAATGTGGCCGCGGGTCTTCTCGTTGCGGTAGCCGACCATCGCGGCGAGCGAAGTGGACTTGCCGGAGCCGGTTGCGCCGACCACGATGCAGAGGCCGCGCTTGGACATCACGATGTCCTTCAGGATCGGCGGCAGCTCGAGTTCCTCGATGGTCGGGATCGTCGAGTTGATCTGGCGGATCACGCAGCCCGTCATGCCCTGCTGCACGAATGCGCTGACGCGGAAACGGCCGATGCCGGGCGGGGCAATCGCGAAGTTCGCCTCCTTGCTTGCGTCGAACTCGCGCGTCTGGCGGTCGTTCATGATCGAGCGGACGAGCACGGCGCTCTGCTCGGGAGTGAGCACCTTGTCGGTCTGTGGCCGCACTTCACCGTCGATCTTGATCGCCGGCGGGAATGCTGCGGTGATGAACAGGTCGGAGCCCTTGCGGTCCACCATGCGCCGCAGCAGGTCCTGCATCAGCCGGATTGACTGTTCGCGATCCATTCCTGGTCTCCCGGGCGCGCTGCGCCGCTTACACCGAGTCCTTGTTGGCGGCCTTGAAGCGCGCCTCTTCCTTGGAGACGAGGCCCTTGGCCAGCATCTCCGTGAGGCACTGGTCGAGCGTCTGCATGCCTTGCCCCTGCCCGGTCTGGATCGACGAGTACATCTGCGCGATCTTGTTCTCGCGGATCAGGTTCCGGATCGCCGGGGTGGCGATCATGATCTCGTGCGCCGCAATGCGGCCGCCGCCCATCTTCTTCATCAGCGTCTGGGAGATCACCGCCCGCAGCGATTCCGAGAGCATCGAGCGGACCATTTCCTTCTCGGCCGCCGGGAACACATCGACGATACGGTCGACCGTCTTTGCCGCCGAGCTCGTATGCAAGGTGCCGAACACGAGATGGCCGGTTTCGGCCGCCGTCAAGGCGAGCCGGATTGTCTCGAGGTCGCGCATTTCGCCGACCAGCACGACGTCCGGATCCTCGCGCAGCGCGGAACGGAGCGCCTCGCTGAACCCGAGCGTGTCCCGGTGCACCTCACGCTGGTTGATCAGGCAGCGCTTCGACTCGTGCACGAACTCTATCGGGTCCTCGATCGTGATGATGTGCTCAGGCCGGTTGACGTTTACGTAATCGATCATGCCGGCGAGCGTCGTGGACTTTCCCGAGCCCGTCGGGCCGGTCACGAGCACGAGGCCACGCGGCAGCATGCACAGATCCTTGAACACCTTCGGTGCGTTCAGGTCATCGAGCGTCTTGATCAGCGAAGGGATGTTCCGGAACACGGCGCCGGCGCCGCGGTTCTGGTTGAAGGCGTTGACGCGGAAGCGTGCGAGATTCGGGATTTCGAACGAAAAGTCCGTCTCGAAGAACTCCTCGTACACCTTCCGCTGCTTGTCGTTCATGATGTCGTACACCATGCTGTGCACTTCCTTGTGCGTCAGCGGTGGCATATTCACGCGCTTGACGTCGCCGTCCACGCGGATCATGGGCGGCACGCCCGCGGACAGGTGGAGGTCAGACGCGTTGTTCTTGACTGCGAACGCCAAGAGTTGGGCGATGTCGACGGCCATCAGGACTCCCTGGCTCGTTGCATGGACAAGGTCCCGGTGCACCGCGATGCGGTGTTTCGGGACCGACGGCAGTATAGCCCTGACCGCCGCACACCAATATGTTAACCGCTCCGCAGAATCCCGCTGAAAGACTGTCCGCAGTGCGGGAAAGCATCACGGTCGCGGCACGTTCCGCAGGCCGCGACCCCGCGGTAATCACACTGGTCGGAGTCGCGAAGTCGCAACCGATCGACCGCGTGACGGCGGCGCTCGACTCGGGCCTCGCCGACATCGGCGAAAACTATCTGCAGGAAGCGCGCGCGCATTTCGAAGCCCTCGCCGGCCGCAGCTTCGGCAGGCACTTCATCGGCGCACTGCAGACCAACAAGACCCGCGAGACTGCGCAGCTCTTCGACTGGGTGCACACCGTCGACAGGCTGCGGATAGCGGAGCGCCTCTCGGCGCAGCGGCCGGACACGCTGCCGCCGCTCGCGGTCTGCATCCAGGTTAGGCTCGGCGACGAATCCACGAAATCCGGCGTGGCACCGGCGGGCCTCCCCGCGCTTGCAGCGGGTGTCGCACGCCTGCCGCGACTCGCGCTTCGCGGCCTTATGTGCCTTCCGCCGCAAGAAACGGAGCCGGCTGGCCAGCGCCACTGGTTCGCGGAGCTCCGGCGGCTGCTTGAAGGGCTGAATGCCGCCGGCCACGAGCTGGACTCACTCTCGATGGGCATGAGCGATGACTTTGCCGCGGCAATCGCCGAGGGAGCGACGCACCTTCGCATCGGGACCGCGATCTTTGGCGGGCGCGTTTAGAATCCCGGCATGGAAGCGCTCTATTTCCTCGTCGATACGGTCCTGGTGTTCGTCGTCTACGCGTTCCTGCTCCGCGTCCTGCTCCAGGTCGTGCGGGCCGATTTCCGCAATCCGCTTGCGCAGGCGGTGGTCGCACTGACGAATTGGCTGGTGCTGCCGCTGCGGCGCGTGCTGCCGCCGGTGGGCCGCGTGGACACGGCATCCCTCGTCGCGCTGCTCGTCGTCCAGTTCGCAGCCACCCTGATCCAGTTCCAGCTCAGGACCGGCGCGCAGTTTCCCTTCGTGCCGCTCGCAGCCGCGGCGCTGCGCTCGCTCGCGCTCGCGACGCTCATGCTGTACACGATCCTGATCTTCGTCTACGCCGCCCTCTCGTTCATTGCGCCGGGTGTGCACAGCCCTGCGGCTTCGATGCTCGCGTCCCTCTGCGAACCCGTGCTCCAGCCGCTGCGCCGGATCCTGCCCGTCGTCGGCGGCATCGATTTTTCGCCACTCGTTGCCATCGTCGGCCTGACGGCGCTCAGAATCCTTATCAGCTGACAATGTTTCCGGACCCTCTTCGAGGCCGCCCGTGGGCGGCAGACAACAATCCCGCGGCGACGGCAAAAACACCGAATTTCGGGCTCTTTCCACGCGCCCTGAGAAGGCCCGCGAAGGCCGCACTCATGACCCTCGCCCTGTGGCTCGGAGCGGCCTGCAGTGACAGCCCCGGGCCCGTGCCGCAAGCGCAGCCATACACGGACCCCGGCATGGGCGAAGCAGGCGCGTACCGGATGCACTACGCGCTCACGATGACTACCGATCTGGCCTCTGGGATTGCGGGCAGTTACGGCATTGTGCAGAGACGCAATCTAGCTCTGCTCACGATCACGCTCGCGCCGCGCGACGCGGGTGCCGATGCGTCAGTCGATTCCGCGGAGGTCGAGGCGGTCCAGGTCGCCCTGACGGGCCAGCGCCAATCGGTTCAGCTGGCGCGCCACGACGAGGCCGGCGGCCCGACCTGGCTCGCGACGATCGAAGTACGTCATCGCGTGCCGCTCACGATCGAGATTCGGGCGCGCGCGACACCCGCGGGCCCCGAGATACGCGCCCGCCTGACGCGGGAGTTCCGTATCGAATGAATTTCGGACCTGCGCGCCGAGCCGTAAAAAACCGCTAAAAATCGCCTTCAAACCACTTATGCAGCCGGATTTTCCATGGTATGGTGCGCGCCGGAATTGATTTGGCGGGATCGCCCGTCGCTGACAGAACCACAGGAGACTACTCAATGGCGAAAAAGAATGCGGCTCCTACGAAGTCGCAAGTCGTATCGGCGGTCGCTGCCAAGGCGGACCTCAGCAAGAAGCAGGTCAGCTCGGTGCTCGAAGCGCTCGGCGACCAGATGAAGAAGGCGCTGAGGGGCGTCGGCGTGTTCACACTTCCCGGCGTCTGCAAGATGCGCGTCGTGAAGAAGGCCGCGACCAAGGCACGCGAAGGCGTAAACCCCTTCACGGGCGTGAAGATGATGATCAAGGCCAAGCCGGCATCGAAGAAGGTGCGTATCCGCGCCCTCAAGAACCTCAACGAGATGGTGGGCTGAAGCCCGGACCATCTGTTTTCAAGTTCGAAAGCAGACGGGGCGGTTGGACCGCCCCGTTCGTTTTTCAGGGTTTTTTAGCCAGTTCGCGCGGCCAGCCACGCCCCCAGCAGGGACCTGAGCTCGGTCAGCCGGCCGTGAAAGAAATGCTCCGCGCCCGCAAGGATCCGCACTTCGGGTGGCGGCTCGAGTGAACGCGTCCAGTCGAGCACACGCTCGTGATCCACGAACTCATCCGTATCGCCCTGGGCAACGAGCCAGGGACAGCGTGGCACCGGGAGCTTCGTGAAATCGAAACGCTGGACCGGCGGAGCCACCGTCACCAGCGCCGCTGCATCCCGAATCGTCGCCAGGCGATAGGCGACGAATCCTCCAAACGAGAACCCGAGTGACCAAAGCCGGCTTGCGCCTGTCGCATTGCGCGCCCAGTCCGCGACCACAGCCGCGTCCTCGCTCTCCCCGACTCCGTCGTCGTGCTTGCCCGCGCTCGCTCCCACTCCGCGGAAATTGAATCGAACCGTGGTGACTCTCTGGTCCTGACACGCACGCGCAAGCGTGTGAACCACCTTGTTCTGCATCGCGCCGCCGTAAAGCGGGTGCGGGTGACAGCAAACCGCCACGATGTCCGTGCGCGCATCCGGCGGCTTTTCAATCATCGCCTCGATCGCACCGGCCGGTCCGTCGATGACGACTTTCTCAATGTTGGGTGCAACTGAACTCATTCGATTTCCTGCGCGCGCGGGATCCGGCGGGGTTCCTCGCGCGCGCAGGGCGCCGCGCGAGGCCAGGCGCGCTCAGCGCTTATAGATGATGCCTTCCTTCATGACGAACGACACGCGCTCGAGAGCGTGAACGTCCGACAGCGGGTCGCCGGGCACGGCGACGATGTCGGCGACCTTGCCGGCCTCGAGGCTGCCGAGCCTGTCGTCGATGCCGAGATAGCGGGCCGGAACGATCGTCGCCGACTTGATCGCCTCCATGACCGGCATCCCCGCCTCGACCATGTAGCCGAATTCCCTGGCATTCTGGCCATGCGCGCAGACGCCGCAGTCCGTGCCGAACATGATCGTAACGCCCGCCTTCCAGGCCTTTCCGAAGGTCTTCTGGATCTGCGGGCCGACTTCGAGCGCCTTCGGGCGCACGATCGCGGGAAAGTAAGTCGGGTCCTGCGCCTGGTCGTAGACCCAGCGGCCCGCGGAGACCGTCGGGACATAGTGCGTGCCCTTCTCCTTCATGAGCCGGATGCATTCGTCGTCCATGAAGGTGCCGTGCTCGATCGAGTCAATGCCGTTCCGGATCGCCCGCTTCATGCCCTCGGCGCCGTGCGCGTGCGCGGCCACCTTCATGCCGTAGTCGTGCGCCGTCGTGATGACGGCCGCCAGCTCCTCGTCGGTGAACTGCGGCGCGCTGCCCGACTTCGCGATCGACAGTACGCCGCCGGTCGCCGTGATCTTGATCGAGTCCGAGCCGTCCTTGTAGCGCTGGCGCACCGCTTCGCGGCAGCTGTCCGGGCCATTGCAGACGGTATCGTGGCGCGGATCGTTGCTGGTCAGGAACGGACCGAACGAATTTGTCGCATCCGCATGTCCGCCCCGCGTGCCGATCGAGCGGCCAGCGGTGAAAATTCGCGGGCCCCTGACCTTGCCCTCAGCCACTGCACGCCTGAGCGCGATCGACGTGTTGAAGCCGTCGCCTAGGTTCCGCACCGTCGTGAAGCCGGCGAGCAGCGTGCGCTCAGCGTAGACGACGGAGTCGTAGGCGCGGTCGGATTCGCTCTTCTTGATGCTGTCCAGCTCGCTCGTGCGGCTGTGCTCGGAGGTCAGGTGCACGTGCATGTCCATGAATCCGGGCAGCACGGTCGCTCCCGACAGGTCGATGACTTCGTCGCCATTGCCGGCGGCCGCGAAGCCGCTGTCGATCGAGCGGATTCGATCGCCGTCCACCACGATGGTCACGCGCTCCCGCGCAGTGGCGCTCACGCCGTCGACGAGTTTTCCCGCGTGAATCAGTGTCGCGGCGGATGCCGTGGCCACGGGGCAGAGCGCAGCCAGGGCCGCCAGGCGGATTGCAGTTCGCATCATGACCTCGGTGTCAGCCTATTGGTCCGTCTTGAGCGTGATGGTCTCGACGGCGAGCAACTCGATCTCGAACAGCAGCGTGGAGTTGGGCGGGATTACGCAGCCGCCTCCCGAGCCTGGGTACTTTTCGACGCACCGGCTGCCGTAGGCAAGCTCCGGCGGGATGACGAGGCGCCGCGTGCCGCCGATTTTCATGCCCGGGATGCCCTGCTCCCAGCCGCGGATCACGCGGCCCGCGCCGAGCGGGAAGGACAAAGGCTGGCCGCGCTCCCGCGAACTGTCGAACTGAATGCCGCGGAAATCCTTCGCGCCCGGGTCGTAGAGCCAGCCAGTGTAATGAACGATCACGATCATGCCCGGAAGCGCCTCGTCGCCGACGCCCATTACGAGGTCGGTCACTAGCAGCGCGGCCTCGGGCGCCTGTGGTTGCGGCGGTACAGGCGGCACGGCTGGTGCCGGTTGCGTCGCAACCTTCGGATCGGCGGGCTGCTCGCCGACCGCATAGGCCGCGGCCGTCAACGACGCAACGGCGGCAATCCACGCAGCCGCGCGCATCATCAGGAGCCCGACTCCGGCTTGAAGTCGAGGGCGGCGGGGTTGATGCAGTAGCGCTGGCCGGTCGGCTGGGGCCCATCCTCGAAGACGTGGCCGAAGTGCGCTCCGCAATTCGTGCAGCGCACTTCCGTGCGATGCATGCCGTGCGAACGGTCGTCGACCGCCGCCACGCTCTTCGGGGCGGCCGGCTGCCAGAACGAGGGCCAGCCGGAGCCGGAGTCGTACTTGCTATCGGACGAAAACAGGCTCTCTTCGCGGACGACGCAGAGGTACTGGGCGGTCCGCTTGTTGTGGTAATGCTCGCCGGTAAAGGCGCGTTCGGTGCCCTGCTCCCGGGTCACGCGGTACTGCTCAGGCGTCAGGCGGGCGCGGAGGTCGGCGTCGGAGGGTTTCTGCCCCATGGGGCAAAGATAGCAGGCAGCGTTTCAAGAGGGGATAGTCCCCTTTGACGGAAAGGCCTGCTCCGCTTCCGGAGGGGACGCCCACCTTCGACGAAAGGCGTTCCCGTGGGCCTGCGAAGGCGCGGTATCGAAGGTGAACGTCCCCTTCGTGCCTTCGATCAACGTTTCGGCGGGGGTTAGTCGACGGGCCAGAGGCCGAGCTGCTGGCGCAGCACGCTCAGGATGTCCTCGATCTCGTCGAAGAGTTGGGCGAGTCGCTCCACGGCCGTCTCAGCGATCCGCGGAACGACGGGAATGGCCGGTGCCGTTTGCGCTTGGCGTGTCGCCTTCCGTGGCGAATGCGCCGCGCACCTTGTCGGCCCAGGTCTTGTAGTTCGAATACTTGGTCAGTTCGCGCGAGATCGCGCCGTGGCGGCTGACGGGCGGACGCTTCGGCAGGCGCGGCGCAGGCTCGGAAGCACCGCGTTCACGGCCATCGACTGGAGTCACCTTGATGTCGCTCACGGGGACCGAACCTGAAAAGGCTTCATGACCCGCAAGTTACGCGGGGGGGACCGGACTAAACAGGAACTGCATCACAGGTCCCGGGGCATCGCCCCGGGAAGCGCCTGCAATCAGACGATGCGGTAGCTCGGGTGGTACTCCCCGACGAGCTTCATGCGCCTTTCAGCGACGAAGCCGCGCAGGAGTTCGTCGAGCGGTTTCGCGATTTCCGGCGAGGCGTGGATCTCGAACGGACCCTTTTCCTCGATCAGCCGGATGCCCCGCTCCTTGACGTTGCCCGCGACGATGCCCGAAAAAGCGCGACGCAGGTTCGCGGCGCGCTCGTGCACGGGCTGGTCCATCGAGAGCGTGAGTCCCGCCATCGACGCGTGGCTCACTTCGAACGGCTGCTGGAATTCGCGCGGGATCTTCAGCAGCCAGTTGTAGTTGTAGGCGTCACCCGCGCGCCGGCGCGAGCGACGAACCGCATCGAAGCCACGCTGCATCGCGCGCGCGACCTCCGGCGGGTCGTCAACGATGATCCGATAGCGCTGCTGCGCCTGTTCGCCGAGCGTGAGCCCGATGAATCGGTCGAACTGGCGGAAATATCCCGCGCTCTCGCGCGGACCGGTGAACACGAGCGGCAGGGGCTGGCTCGCATTCGCCGGGTCGAGCAGGATTCCGAGGAGGTAGAGGATCTCTTCAGCCGTTCCCGCGCCGCCCGGGAACACCATGATCCCGTGGCAGAGCCGGACGAAGGCTTCGAGGCGCTTCTCGATGTCCGGCATGATCACGAGCTGGTTCACGATCGGGTTCGGCGGCTCCGCCGCGATGATTCCGGGCTCCGTGAGGCCGATATAGCGGCCATCGCGGATGCGCTGCTTGGAATGGCCGATCGTCGCGCCCTTCATCGGCCCCTTCATCGCGCCCGGGCCGCAGCCGGTGCAGACCGAAAGACCCCGGAGCCCGAGCTCGTAGCCCACCTGCTTCGTGTAGTCGTACTCCTCGCGCGGGATGGAATGCCCGCCCCAGCAGACGACGAGGTCCGGCCGGCCCCTGTACTCGAGCGCGCGGGCATTGCGCAGAATGCAGAAGATCGCGTTGGTGACGCTCGCCGAATCGTCGAGGTCGAAGCGCGCGACGATCTCGTTGTGCGTGTAAACGATGTCGCGCAGCACCGAGAACAGGTGTTCCTTGACGCCCCGGATCATCTCGCCATCGACGAAAGCGCTGCCCGGTGCGTGCTGCATCTCCAGCTTGATGCCCCAGGGTTCGCGCACGATCCTGACCTCGAAGTCTTTGTAGGCCTCGAAAATGAGTCGCGCGTCGTCGATCAGCGTGCCGGAATTCAGCACCGCGAGCGCGCAGCGGCGAAACAGCGGATAGAGGCCGCCCTGGCCGCGGTCGAGCAGCTTGTCGACTTCCTGCTGCGACAGGTTGTCGAGCACGCCTTTCGGCGACACCCGCGCATGCACGACTGCCGACAGGTCGAGGCCTGGGGTACCGCTCACGGTCGGATCTCGATCGGAGTGCCTTGTCCCGTGAGCAGCCAGAAATCGAGCATGTTTTCGTTCGACAGCGCGATGCAGCCGTCCGTCCAGTCCGAGTTGAGGTAGCGCTCGCGCGGATACTTCAGGAAGTTCGGCAGGCCGTGGACCATGATCGAGCCGCCCGGCGCCCAGCCGTGCTTGCGGGCGAGCGAGAGGTCGGCGTCCTCGGGATAGGAAACCTGCACGGCGAGGAAGAAGTCGCTCTGCGCGTTCCGGCGCGTGAGCCGATAGCGGCCTTCTGGCGTGCGGAAATCGCCCTCGCGCTGCTTCTGGCCGGAGGGCGAGAGACCGAGCGAAATGCGGTAGCTCGCGACGAGTGCGCCGTCGCGGAACAATTCCATCTTGCGGCCGGCCTTGTGGACGACCACATGATCGACTGGTTGCAGCATTCCCGCGGAAGCGGCGAGGCCGGCCATCGAGTCGGCACGCGCGAAAGCCGCGAGCAATCCCGCGACAACGATCGAAATCAACAGCTTGCGATACATCTCGCGAGACATTATAACGCCCCGCGCAGACTACGGCCGGTCAGTCGCCGATCAATTCGACCGCTTCACAGTTTCGCGCCGTGGCGTTCGCGACCAGCCGATAGCGCCCGCCCGCCTCGAGTTCAGCCTCGACCGTGAAGCGGCGCACCGAGCCGCTCTCCGCCACGCGGCAGTCGACGAGCAGCGAGTGCTTGCCGGGAACGAGCTCCACCTTGCTCGCCGACAGCCCCACTTCGCGGCCATCGACACTTCGAAGGCGCAGCTGCACCGGGAGCCCCGCGCTCACGACCGGATCGGCGCGGACGATCGCGCGTTCAGCCGCCGGCAGCGGCGGGCCTTCGTAGAGCCGGTCGGTTGCGCAGGCGGTTGCGAGCACTGCCGCCAGAAGCGCGAGCACGCTCCGGCGACGAGGGAAAAAAGGCGGCCCGAAGGCCGCCTGGGAGGTCACGCGCAGCCCCTGTTGTCAGGAGCCGCCGGGCGGGGACCCGGCTGGCGCGTGATGAAAATCTTGCTGCGTCAACCGCACTTCGATTCGCCGCAGGAGAGGCAGGTCATGCAGCCATCCATCATGACGACGGCCGCCGTATTGCACTTCACGCAGAGCTGCGCCCCTTCCGGGTAGCTCGACTGCGCGAATGCATCCTGCTGGCGACTGCGCTGCTCCCATTCCTTGCGCTTCGACTCGACAAGGAGCCGCTGCGAGTCGTCCATGCCGGGCTTCTGCATCAGGCCGATCGTCTGCAGGTGGCGCTCGACCACGTAGCCGATCTCCGCGACGATCGACGGCATGAACTTGCCGCCCGGCTGCCAGTAGCCGCCTCGCGGGTCGAACACGGCCTTCAGTTCCTCGGTCAGGAAGGCGACGTCGCCGCCCTTCCGGAACACGGCCGAGATGATGCGTGTCAGTGCGACGATCCACTGGAAATGGTCGAGGTTCTTCGAATTGATGAAGATCTCGAAGGGCCGGCGGTGCTCGTGCTCCGTACCCTCGTTCAACATGATGTCGTTGATCGTGAGGTACATCGCGTGGTCGGACACCGGTGTCTTGATCTTGTAGGTCGAGCCGATCAGCACCTCGGGACGCTCGAGTTTCTCGTGCATCCACACGACCTTGCCGCCGCCGTCCTTGCGGACCTTGCCCTCGCGGGTCTGCGGGGCCGGCTTCTCGGCCTCGGGCTTCTGGACCCGGTACTTCACGATCTTCTTTTCAAACTTGATCCGGCTCATCATTTCACCTCGCCCGCTCAGAAACGGCCGTAGTAGCCTTCCTTGAGCGCATCGAACAGGTTGGCGGCGGTATGGATCTCGCCGTCGTACTCGATCTCCTCGTCCCCTCGCGCCTCGATCTCGCTGCCGTCCTCGAGCGTGAACACGTAGGTCGTGTTCTTGAGGTCGTCCTCCTTGACGAGTACGCCCTGGAACGCCTCCGGGTTGAAGCGGAAGGTCGTGCAGCCCTTGAGACCCTTCTCGTGCGCGTAGAGGTAGATGTCCTTGAATTCTTCATAGCGGAAGTCGGTCGGCACGTTCGCCGTCTTCGAGATCGAGGAATCCACCCACTTCTGGGCAGCCGCCTGGATGTCGACGTGCTCGCGCGGGCCGATGCCGTCCGCCGTCATGAAATAGTCGGGCAGCACCTCCGCGGGGCTGGTCGAGCCCGGCATCGCGCGCGGGTTGACGAGCTCGCGGTAGGCGAGCAGCTCGAACGAATAGACGTCCACGCGCTCCTTCGTCTTCCTGCCCTCCCGGATCACGTTCCGGAAATAGTGGTGGGCGAACGAAGGCTCGATCCCGTTCGACGCGTTGTTCGCGAGTGACAGCGAAATCGTGCCCGTCGGCGCGATCGAGCTGTGGTGCGTGAAGCGCGCGCCGACCGACTCGATCTGCTTCACGACGTCGGGAGCTACCTCGGCGAGCCGGCGCATGTAGCGGCTGTAGCGCGCGTGAAGCACGCGGCCCGGCACGCGGTCGCCGACCTTCCAGCCGTCGCGCGCCATCTCGGGCCGCTTCCTGAGCATCGCCCGCGTGACCGTGAACTCCTCATTCATGATCGGCGCCGGGCCTTTCTCGCGCGCGAGCTCGAGCCCCGCCTCCCAGCCGGCGATCGCCATCTCGCGCGCCACGTTGTCGGTGAACGCGACCGACTCGGCCGAGCCGTAGCGCATCCCGAGCATCGTGATCGTCGAACCGAGGCCGAGGAATCCCATCCCATGACGGCGCTTGCGCACGATTTCGTCGCGCTGGCGGCTAAGCGGCAGGCCGTTGATCTCGACCACGTTGTCGAGCATGCGCGTGAATACCCGCACGACATCGCGGTACTCGCCCCAGTCGAAGCTCGCCTCTTCCGTGAAGGGATGCTTCACGAAGCGCGTCAGGTTCACCGACCCCAGCAGGCAGGAGCCGTAGGGCGGCAGCGGCTGTTCGCCGCAGGGATTGGTGGCCCGGATGTTCTCGCACCACCAGTTGTTGTTCATTTCGTTGACACGGTCGATCAGGACGAAGCCCGGCTCCGCGAAATCGTAGGTGGAGGCCATGATCACGTCCCAGAGCCTGCGCGCCGGAAGCGTCTTGTAGATCCTGCAGGCGACCAGGCCGTCGTCGTTCGCGACGTAACCATCGATCTCCGGCCATTCACGCCAGACGAAGGCGGCGGGATCGTGCAGGTCGTGCTGCGCGGGGTCGTATTCGCGCTTGGGCAACGGGAAGGCCAGCTTCCACTCGCGGTCGCCGCGCACGGCCTCGATGAACTCGTCGGTCACGAGCAGCGACAGGTTGAACTGCCGCAGCCGGCCGTTCTCCCGCTTCGCGCGGACGAAATCCACGGCATCGGGATGGCCGACGTCGAAGGTGCCCATCTGCGCGCCGCGGCGGCCGCCCGCCGACGAGACCGTGAAACACATGCGGTCATAGATGTCCATGAAGGACATCGGGCCAGACGTGTGCGCACCCGCGCCGGCGACGTAGGCGCCGCGCGGCCGTAGCGTCGAGAACTCGTAGCCGATGCCGCAGCCCGCCTTCAGCGTGAGCCCGGCTTCGTGCACCTTGTTCAGGATGTCGTCCATCGAGTCAAGGATGGTTCCCGACACCGTGCAATTGATCGTGGATGTCGCGGGCTTGTGCGCGAGTGCTCCTGCATTCGACATGATGCGGCCGGCCGGAATCGCGCCCTTACGCAGCGCCCAGAGGAAACGCTCGTAAAGCGCCTCGCGCTGTTCCGGCTCCTCGACGTCCGCCAGCGTCCTCGCCACGCGCGAGAGCGTGTCGTCCATCGTCGCGTCGATCGGCGTGCCGTCCTTGGCGGTCAACCGGTACTTCCGGGCCCATATGTCGAGCGACGCTTCCTGGAACGGTATCTCTTCGACGTCTTTGTGCTCGATCCTGACCGCTGTGCTCATTTTCTCCGCTGTGCCCCCTCGTCCCGGCCGCCCCACGAAATCGCCGGAGAAATCTCACCCGGGCACGCGCATTTGCGCGCCGCCTGCGTCAAATTTCACATGGCTCCCTGACTCTTCTGCCGGCCTGTCCCGCCTTTCAGCCGGCGACCACAAGATGTTGTGTCAGGGTTGCGAAATTATTTCGCAAGGCCGGTGCTGTCAAGGATTTCCTTATGGAAAAAATACCTGAATAAACACCCTTGTATTTCAATAGGTTATTGATGCCACTTCAGGCTGTTTCCGGTGAGACAACCGGCTCCGGCGGGTCCGGGCCACTTTTCCGCGCAGTACAACATCTTGTGTACAGAGAAAACGCACAAAATACGCACAGTTTGTTCACCAGCGCGCTCGCACGCGGGAAAAACAAGGCCCGCGCGCATCGGAACTTGTACGAGCGAAGCCCGGTCAGACATCGCGCCAATTCGAGGTTGCATTCAATGAAAAAATTCTTCGCGGCCGTGGTCGCCATCGTCGCATTCGGTGTTTCCTCCGGCGTTTTCGCGCAATCGGCGCTGCCTACATTCGCGCCGGTGATCAAGCGTGTGTCACCCGCCGTAGTCAACATCGGCGTGAAAGGCACGGTCGCGGCGCCCCGCAATCCGTTCTTCGACGACCCGGGATTTCGCCGCTTCTTCGGCCTGCCGCCGGACGCCCAACAGCGCGACCGGGAGTTCCGCAGCGCCGGCTCCGGCGTCATCGTCGACGCCAGGAACGGCTACATCGTGACGAACGCGCACGTCGTCAAGAACGCGAGTGAAATCACGATCACGCTCGTCGACGATGTCGAGCTCAAGGCCGAGGTGGTGGGCACGGATGAGCGCTCGGACGTTGCGGTGCTCCGCGTCAAGGACGCGGCCCTTCCTGCCGAGATCCGCCTTGCGGATTCCTCGAAGCTCCAGGTCGGCGACTTCGTGATCGCAATCGGAAATCCATTCGGCCTCCAGCACACGGTCACTTCGGGCATCGTGAGCGCCCTCGGACGCACTGGCATCAGCCGCGACGGTCTCGAGGACTTCATCCAGACCGACGCAGCGATCAATCCGGGCAATTCCGGCGGCGCGCTTGTCGGTCTCGACGGCGACCTCGTCGGCATCAATTCCGTGATCCTGTCGGGAAGCGGCGGCAACATCGGCATCGGCTTCGCGATTCCGTCCAACATGGTCCGTTCGATCATGGAGCAGCTTATTGAGTCCGGACGTGTCAATCGCGGCCAGCTCGGCGTCTCCACGATCTCGCTCACCCCGGAGTTCCGCAAGAGCCTGGCCCTGCCCGACAATGTCCAGGGCGCCCTCGTTTCGCAGGTCAGCCCTGGCTCCGCAGCCGAAAAGGCGGGGATCGAGGCAGGGGACCTCATCACCAGCGTGCGCGGCCAGGCGATCCGCACGAATTCCGAGCTCAGCAACACCATCGGCATGTTGAAGGTCGGCGAATCGGTGCAGATCGGGCTGTTGCGCGAGGGCAGTCCCCGGACGGTCACCGCGGTGTTGCGCGAACCGGCGCAGATCTCGGACGCCTCGGCGATCCACCCTGCCCTCGCGGGGGCGGAGCTCGTCGAAGTCTCCGAGGATTCGGCAGGCGGTGTCCGCATCCGGTCGGTAGTTTCAGGCAGCCCGGCCGCCCAGGCGGGGCTGCTGGCGGACGATCGCATTATCGCGGTGAACCGTGTCCAGGTCTCGACGCTCGCGCAGCTTCGCGAGGCAGCCAAAGGCCAGACTTCGATGGTGGTGCGACTGCGTCGCGGCAACCAGGTTCTGCTGCTGCCGTTACGCTGATCCGGATCAAGCGGCCGGGTGTCGCTCGGGCTGAGCGCGCGCGGACGGAGCCGCCGGGACTCCGCTCGTTCGCTCCGCCGGAACTTTAGTCGCTCACTCGCGGGTCCCGGCGGCTCCTCCGCGCGGACAAGCGGCGGGCGGGTCCCCGAGCGAGCGAATGTCCGATCTTCTGAGCGAGCGAGGGTCCCCGACCGCCGCGCAGCCCGCGCAGTTGAGTGTGTGGACCTATAATTGACGCGATGACTGCGCGATCGATCTGCGTGTTCGGCGGATCCGGCTTCGTCGGTACGCACCTAGTATCCGCGATCGCCCGCAACGGTTGGCGGATCACGGTGCCGACGCGAAACCCGGTGCGAGCGGCCCACCTGTCGCCGATCCCCTCGCTCAAGCTGGTTGCGGCCGACATCCACGATTCCAATGTGCTTTCCTCACTCGTCGCGGGCCAGCGGGCCGTCGTCAACCTGGTCGGCATCCTCAACGAGCGCGGCCGGAATGGCAGCGGATTTGAGCGCGTTCACGTGGAATTCGCGCACAAGCTCGTCGAAGCCTGTCGAAAGCAGCGCGTCGATCGCCTGTTGCATGTCAGCGCGCTCAACGCGGACGCCGATCACGGTGCGAGCCATTACCTTCGCAGCAAGGGGCGCGGCGAGCGGATCGTTCGCCAGGAGTCAGGCCTCGACTTGCGCTGGACGATCTTCCAGCCCTCCGTAATCTTCGGGCCGCGCGACGACTTCGTGAATCGATTTGCACGGCTGCTGCGCACGATCCCGTTCGGGATTCCGCTCGCGCGGCCGGGCGCCCGCTTCGCGCCGGTCTGGGTGGGCGACGTGGTCGCCGCAATGCAGCGCGCGCTGGCCGACGACGGCACCGCGGGTGAATGCTACGAGCTCTGCGGACCGGAGCAGATGACGCTCCGCGAGATCGTTCGCGGTGTCCGGGACAGGCTCGGGCTCGCTCGCGCGGTCGTCGGCATTCCCGATTTCGCCGCGCGGTTTCAGGCAGCGATCTGCGATTTCGTGCCAGGCAAGCCGTTTTCGACCGACAACTACAAGTCGCTTCTCGTCGACAGCGTCTGCAAGGTGAACGGACTAGCTCGCCTTGGCATCCACCCGCAGCCGCTCGACGCGATCCTGCCGACCTACCTGATCTGAACCGGGAAAAACGTGCCAGCGCCGCGAGCGGGATCCGGCGGGGTGTCCCCTCGCTCGCGGCGCCGGGATGTTTCACCGGGATTCGATCAGGAAGGCGGGCAGATCCTGGTTCGGGCCGGCAGGTCGTGGACGAGCAGGTTCATCGCGGAGTAGAAGGCTGGCAAGTCGTTATTGAGGCGGTCGAGTTCGGAGCGGAGCGCCGGGACGCAGCGCTCGTAGGTGGCGACGGCGACGAGCCGGGCGTTGTTGAAATCGCCATTCGCAGGATGGCCGCCGGCGACGAGGGTCTCCCGAAGGCGCGTGAACTCGGCGGCCTTGGCCTTGCGAGTGGCATCCGGCCCGAGCTTCTCCGTGTAGAGCGCGTCGAGGCGGCGGCGCGCGTCGATCATCAGTTCGGCGGCCTCGCCCTGGCGTTTCCGGAATGCCCGGAATTTCTCGAGATCGCCCGGACGGTTCTCGTGCGCAAACCAGCGCCGCAATCCTTCCAGCTCGACGACGATCGCCAATGCCTCGTTGAAGTCGCTGTCGCCCGGCGCGTAAACGGCCTGGTGCGCGAGCTCATGGAAGATGAAGGCGGCGAGTTCGGCATCGCCATAGCCGAGCATCGTGTTGAGCACCGGATCCCGGAGGTGGCCGAGTGTCGAATAGGCGATTGACGGCGCGACGTGGACGTCAAAGCCCCGTTCGCCGAGCTTCGCTGCCTTGCGCTTCGCCCGCTTCTCGTCGAAGTAACCCCGATAGCTCACGCAACCCGCGACCGGAAAGCACCACCGCTTCGGATCGACTGAGAATTCCGGCGCGGCGAAGACATTCCAGGTCGCGTAGCGTCGCCCGAGATCGGCGAATGTGCGGTAGCTGCCGTTGTCCGGCAGGCCGAGATCCGACATCGCGAAGTCCCGGGCCCGTGACGCGAACTCGAGGCGCCGCTTCAGCGTCGCATCGGTGTCCGGTCGCGCAATCACTTCGGCGATCGGCTCGCGCTTGCGGTTCATCTCGATCTGTCCCGCGGCAAGGTGCACGTAGTAACAGCCCTGAAGTGCGGCGCAGGCCGCGACCGAAGCGAGCAGCCGGATCGGGATCCACGGGGAATCGCGTAACATGATGCGATGAAAGTCTATCTGGTCGGCGGCGCGGTTCGCGACGAGCTGCTCGGCCGGGCAGTCGCCGAGCGGGACTGGGTCGTGGTCGGCGCGACGCCGCAGCAGATGCTCGATGCGGGCTTTCGCCAGGTCGGCCGCGACTTCCCGGTGTTCCTGCATCCCGAGACCGGCGAGGAACATGCGCTCGCTCGCACCGAACGCAAGACGGGCCCGGGCTACCGCGGCTTCGAGCTCCACTACTCGCCTGACGTGACGCTCGAGGATGACCTCAGGCGTCGCGACCTCACGATCAATGCCATGGCGCGCGACGTAGACGGGAGCCTGATCGATCCGCATGGCGGGCGCGCCGACCTCGAGACCAAGAAGCTGAGGCATGTCTCGGAGGCGTTCAACGAGGATCCGGTGCGAATCCTGCGCGTGGCGCGGTTCCTCGCCCGCTTCGAGCCGCTCGGATTCGAGATCGCGGCGGAGACGCTCGCGCGCATGCGCGCGATTGTCGCCGCGGGCGAGGCGGATGCCCTGGTTCCCGAACGCATCTGGCAGGAGACCGACCGTGCGCTCGCTGAGCCGGCGCCGGCCGCCTGGCTGCGGGCCTTGCGCGCCTCGGGCGCGCTCGCTCGCATCTTCCCTGAACTCGACGCACTTTACGGCGTGCCGCAACCCGGGAAATGGCATCCGGAGATCGACACGGGACTGCACATGGAGCTCGTGATGCAGGCGGCGGCGGGCCTGACCGCGGAACCGCGTATCCGCTTTGCCGCGTTGATGCACGATCTCGGCAAGGGCCGGACGCCGCGAGCGCAATGGCCACGTCACATCGGTCACGAGGAATCCGGCGCGCGCCTCGCGGAAGAAGTCTCGGTACGGCTGCGGGTACCGACCGACTACCGCGAACTCGCGGTTCTCGCGGCGCGCTGGCACGGCCTGGCGCACCGCGCGGAGGAACTGCGGCCCCGCACAGTGCTCGAACTGCTCGAATCGTGTGATGCGTTCCGGCGGCCGGATCGCTTCAGGGATTTTCTCGTCGCCTGTGAAGCGGACTGCCGCGGACGCGGCGGATTCAGCGGGCGACCCTATCCACAGGCGACGCTGCTGCGGCAGGCGCAGGATCGCGCGATGTCAGTCGCGCTCACCGACGGCGACCGCGAAGGACTTTCGGGCGAGAAGATCGGAGAGCTCCTGCGCCGGCGCCGTCTCGCGGCGCTCAAGGCGAACGCCTGATCAGGCAAACATGATCAAAATCAGGCCGGCGAGCGCAAACCTGTAAATGGCAAACGGAGCGAGGCCAATCCGGCCGATGACCTGCAAGAGCCAGTGGATGAAGAGGTAGCCCGCAATCGCCGATACGACGGCGCCCAGGCTCATCATCGACCAGTTGACGCTCCCGGCCGGCTGTTCGATCAGCTTCAGCAGCTCATATCCTCCGGCCATCGCGGTACCGGGGACCGCCAGCAGGAACGAGAATCGCGCGGCTGCTTCGCGCGTGAGCCCGAGCGTCCGCGCCATGGTCATCGTGACGCCGGAACGGGACGTGCCCGGCATCAGTGCGAGCGCCTGGGCGCAGCCGATCAAGAGCGCTTCGCGCCAGCCAACCGAGTATTCGTCACGTTGCTGTCGACCGAGTCGGTCCGCAAGCCACATCAACAATCCAAAACCCGACAGGGTGGCGGCGATGAACAACGGATCCCTGAGCAACATTTCTATCAAGTCGGCGAACAGCCATCCCGCGAGGCCGACGGGAATCGAGCCCAGGACGACACACCAGGCGAGGCGGCCGTCGGGCGTCAGTGGACGGCGCCCGAGCGAAGCGAGCCACGCGCGCAGCATCGCAAGCAGCTGCACGCGAAAGTAGGACACGACCGCAAGCAGCGTGCCCATGTGTATCGCGACATCGAAGGCGAGGCCCTGATCCTGCCACCCAAAAAAATGCGGTACCAGAATCAGATGCCCTGAGCTCGAGATCGGCAGGAATTCCGAGAGGCCCTGCACGATGGCGAGAACGATTGCTTGTATCGGATCCAAACTGCCGCCTCATGCATGTCGAAGGGGACGCGCCCCTTCACGAATATGAAGGGGTGCGTCCCCTTCAGGGCTGTCATGTTACAGGCTCGCGGACAGGTCCCTGAATTCGAATCCGTGGATCGGTCCGCGAATTCCACGAACAAGCGCCATCACCTTGAAGCGCTCACCCATCTCGCCGGGCAGCAGGAACGAGGAAGCCGCCTTGCGATGCGCCCATCGGTCGCGCTCCTCGACACCCTCGGCTGTCAATCGCGCAAGCTCGCGCTCGATGCCGACGGACAGGAGATAGTGCGCCTGCGTAGCGAAACCCCCGACTTCGAGCCCGGCGGCACGTGATTCGTCCGCGAGCGCGGAAAAATCGACCCAGGCCGTCAGGTCTTGCGCGCCCGGCATTGCGAGCGGGTCCTCAACGCGCAGATGTTGCCGGAATCCGCAGAGCGTGCCGCCGTCGCGCGAAGGATGGTAGTACTGCGCGCGCGGAAGGCCGTAATCGACTACGAGCATCGCGCCTCTTGTCAAGGTTGCTGTCGCGGACGCGACCCATTCACGCTGCGCCAGACGGAGCTCCGACACGAAGCCGTCCTGCATTCGTTGCGGCAGGCGCGCCTGCAATTCCCCCACTGCGCCCGATAGCCGCGCGTCGGCGGGTCCCGCTCGCCACTCGAAGCCCGATTCCGCCGTGGCAACGCCGATCGCGTCGCAGCCACGACCTGCAATGCGAAATCGATCGACAGGAAGTGCATCGACGACTTCATTCGCAAGTGCAACGCCCTGCCAGGCGTCGGAGGGCGGTGCCTCCAGCCACTCGAAGCGCGAGAAATGCGGTGCCATCCCTGGCCAATTCGAGACCAGGCGCTGTTGCCGCTCCGTCAGTACAGGGCTCGGCTCGACGATGCGGTAACGATCGAGCAACCTTCCCGATCGCTCGAGTGCAGCAAACAGCTGGGCTGCCATCACGCCGCTGCCTGCGCCGAGCTCGACGATGTCGCCGCCCTCCGTAGCGCCGAGCAGGCTTGCAACGCCATTCGCGAGACAGGCTGCAAAGAGCGGCGACATTTCCGGCGCGGTAACGAAATCGCCTGCAGCGCCGAAAATCGGGCGCTCGATCATGTAGTAGCCAAGCCCGGGCTCATAGAGCGCGGCTTCCATGAATTCGGAAAACGGCAGCCAGCCGCCCCTCGTAGCCGCCCTCGCGCGGATGCGCGCGGAGAGTTCGGCGCTGCGTGACAATTCGGCGGTAGGCTGGGAAGGATCGCCTGTAGTCAGCACCGGCGGCTCCGTGGCTCGTGATATGGTCGCCACTCGTATTCATTTGCGCACCGATGCCCATGACGACGCCCGCCATGCCGCTCGCAGACCAGGTCGTCCTCGTCACGGGAGCCGCCAGGCGCATCGGAGCGGCAATCGCCGCCGCCTTTCACGCCGAAGGCGCCCGGGTCGCGGTCCACTACCGCGGTTCGAAATCCGAGGCGGATGCCCTCGTCGATCGCATGAACGGCGCGCGTCCTGGCAGCGCTCGGGCATTTCAGGCGGACCTCGCCGATCCCGCCGTGTGCGACACATTGATTGCGGCCGTAATCCGCGCCTTCGGCCGCCTCGACGCACTCATCAACAATGCGTCCACCTTCTATCCGACGCCGGTCGGGGCCATCACCGCGGACCAGTTCGACGACCTGATCGGTTCCAATTTGCGCGCCCCGCTCTTCCTTGCCCAGGCCGCGGCGCCCGAACTCGCGAAGAGCGCGGGCCTCATCCTCAACATCGCGGACATCCATGGGCTCAGGCCGCTCGGGCGTCACGCCGTCTATTGCTCCGCCAAGGCAGCGCTCGTGATGCTGACGCGGGCGCTCGCCCGCGACCTCGGACCGGAAATCCGCGTGAACGCCATCGCGCCCGGGCCCGTGCTTTGGCCGGAGAACAACGTCGACGCGGAATTGCGGAAGCGCATCATCGAGCGCACGGCGCTGAAGCGCGCTGGAACGCCGGAAGATGTCGCGAAGGCGGCGCTCTTCTTCGCGAAGGACGCCCCGTTCGTGACCGGAGAAGTGCTCGCGGTGGACGGCGGTCGCCTCGTCGGCGGCGAAGGCCGCTAGTCCTTGCATCCCACCGCGCCTTCGAGCGGTACCGGCGTAAGCGGATGGGCGCGCTGGTCGAATCGCTGCCAGAGGGCGTCCATTCGTTCGCCAGTCACGGGGTGAATCGCCTGCGGCGCGAGCTCGGCGAGCGGCCCAAGCACCCACGCCCGAGTCAACAGGTCCGGATGCGGCAGGTTCTTTCCAGCGACGCGGCCGACCCGGTTGCCGTGCAGCAACAGGTCGAGATCGAGCGTGCGTGGTCCCCACTTCGGCGCGCCAGGCTCGCGACCGCAGGCACGCTCCACGGCCTTCAGCCTTTCGAGCAGCTGCTCGGTGGGCAGCTCCGCGGGAAAGGTGACGACCAGGTTGATGAAATCGTCACCCGCAAAGCCCGAGGAGGCGTTCGAGAACGCGCGCGATGAGCGAAGCCCCGGATACTCGCTCGTGAGCAGGTCGAGCGCCTGCCTCAGGCTCGCATGCGGCCGGACGTTGCTGCCGGCCGCGACATAGGCGTCAGCCATGGGGCAGGTCAGTCATTGCGGCCGCGCTCGACGATCACACCAACGTCGCGCGAGAAGCGGATTGCGCCTGGCTTGTGGACCGTGACGCGCACGCGCGCGACCTCGAACTCCTCGAGGACAATGCGCGCGACCTCGCCAGCGAGCGCCTCGACGAGGCGGAACTGGCTGGCCTCGACGAATGCGAGCACGCGCTTCGCGACGGACTTGTAGTTGAGCGTGTCCTCGATCGCATCGCTCTTCGCGGCGGCGGAAAGATCCCTCCACATCTCGAGGTCGACCTCAAGGCGTTGCTTGACGTTGCGCTCCCAGTCGTAGATGCCGATGACGGCGTCGACGGAAAGAGCGGTGATGAAAATGCGGTCCATGGGTGGTCTCGGAATGGGAAAAGTCCTCGGCAAGAGGGGACAGTCCGCCTTTGAAGGTGAACGTCCCCTGCAAAGGCGACGTTCACCTTCAAAGGGGACAGTCCCCCTCGCAGCTTTGATCAATGGGTGGAGGCATGCGTTTCTCCTGGGGCACGCAGTTCGTCGAGGGGCCAGCGGGCACGGGCGCGAACGGTCAGTTCCTCGCATTCGCCGGCGGCCAGCCTGTGCTGTCCTGCGACGGCGATCATCGCGGCATTATCGGTGCAGAACTCGGGCCTCGGGAAAAATGCGCGGCCGCCGGCCTTCGCCACGGCCCGCGTGAGCGCTTCGCGCAGCCGCCGGTTCGCACCGACGCCGCCAGCAACCACGAGTGTGCGGAGGCCAGTCTGGCACAGGGCCCGGAGCGACTTCGTCACGAGCGTGTCGACCATTGCGTTCTCGAATCCCCGGGCGACGTCGGCGCGTGCCGCCTGATCAAGCGTTCGGCCACGCACCGCGACGACGACCGCGGTCTTCAATCCGCTGAAACTGAAGTCGAGGCCCGGCCGGTCGAGCATCGGCCGCGGGAACTCAAACACGCCGTCGCGGCCCTGCTCGGCAAGCGCTGCGAGCGCGGGCCCGCCGGGGTAGCCGAGGCCGAGGAGCTTTGCGGTCTTGTCGAAGGCCTCACCCGCCGCATCGTCCTGGGTCTCGCCGAGGATCCGGTATCGCCCGACACCCGTGACTTCGACGAGCATGGTGTGTCCGCCGGAGACCTGAAGCGCGACAAACGGGAATTCCGGCGCCCCCGGCTCGAGCGCCGGCGCCAGCAGGTGCCCCTCCAAATGGTGCACGCCAACCACCGGAACCCCCCAGGCGTAGCCCAGCGAACGGGCGACCGAGGCGCCGACGAGCAGTGCGCCGATCAGCCCGGGTCCCGCCGTATAGGCAATGCCGTCAATGGCTTGCGCCTCGATGCCCGCCTCGGCCAGGGCCTCCCGGATCATCGGCAACAGCCTTTCGATGTGATCGCGCGAGGCGAGCTCGGGCACGACCCCGCCGTGGTGCCGGTGCAGCTCGACCTGGCTGAAGACCCGGTTCGCGAGCAGCCCTTTTTCGCCGTCGTAGACGGCGACCGCGGTCTCGTCGCAGGAAGTCTCGATGCCGAGGACGATCATAAGCCTAGGTTTTTGATTTTCCGGGGGCGGATCACTACAATTCCGGGCCCTTTCCCCGGGCGGTTCCGGGGCAGTGTGGCCAGTCAGAGGTTTGAATGCCGAGCGTCCGTATCCGCGAGAACGAGTATTTCGACGCTGCCCTGCGTCGTTTCAAGCGCGCCTGCGAAAAGGCCGGCGTCCTGACTGAACTCCGCCGTCGGGAATTCTACGAGAAGCCCACCCAGGAACGGAAACGCAAGAAGGCGGCCGCGATCAAGCGGCACCTCAAGCGCGCCTCCCGCGACGGCGGCCGCAGCGCGACGACGCGCTGATTCCGGGATGAGCCTGAAGGCCCGCATCACGGAAGACATGAAGTCGGCGATGCGGGCGGGCGAGAAGGATCGCCTCTCCTGCATCCGCATGCTTCAGGCCGGTATCAAGCAACGCGAAGTCGATGAGCGCATCGAGCTCGATGACGCCCAGGTGCTCGCGGTCATCGACAAGATGATCAAGCAGCGCCGCGAGTCGGTCACCCAGTTCCAGGCCGGCAATCGCGCCGATCTCGTCGCGAAGGAATCCGCGGAGATCAACCTCCTCTCCGGCTACTTGCCGGCGCGGCTCGGCGATGCCGAGCTCGCCGCAATGATCAAGGAAGCGATCGCCGCCTCGGGCGCCGCTTCCATGAAGGACATGGGCAAGGTCATGGGCATACTGAAACCGAAGGTCCAGGGCCGCGCCGACATGGGCGCGCTGTCGGCCCGCATCAAGACTGCGCTCGGAGGCTGAAGGAATGAGCCCAAGCCGGGTCCCCGAAGGCGAGACGCGGGGCTACATCGTCCCGATCGGCGGCGCCGAGAACAAGGAGAACGATCCGCGCATTCTCGCGCGCTTCGTCAGGGTCTCCGGCGGCGACGACGCCGACATCGTCGTGATCCCGACCGCGAGCCGCGCGCACGAGACCGGTGAGCGCTACGAAAAGCTGTTCCGCGAACTCGGCGCACACCGCGTCGACGTCATGGATTTCGATACGCGGCGTGATTGCCAGGAACCGGGCCGGCTCGCACGCCTCAAGGAGGCGAGCGGCATCTTCTTTACGGGCGGCAACCAGCTCCGGCTTACGACACTCCTTGGCGGGACGCCGGTCGCAAAGCTGATCCGCACGCAGAATGCGCGCGGTGTCACCGTGGGCGGCACGAGCGCGGGCGCGTCGATTCTCTCCGAGCACATGATCGCTTTCGGCGACGACGGCGCGACGGCGATCGCCGGCAGTGTCCGCCTCGCGCCGGGTCTCGGGCTCACGAACCGCTTCATCATCGACCAGCACTTCCGCGAGCGCGACCGGCTCGGCCGCCTGATCACAGCGCTCGCCTACAACCCGTTCGCCGTGGGCCTCGGCCTCGATGAGGACACGGCCGCCTTCATCGGGCCGGACGAGACGATCGAAGTCGAGGGCAGCGGCGGCGTCACGGTCGCCGACGCCTCGAAGGTGAGCTTTTCCTCGGTCGACAGCGCGACGGAGGGACAGCCGATCTGCATCCTCGGGCTCGTGGTGCACGTGCTGACGGCCGGCGCGACGTTCAACCTGCATACGCGGCATGCGACGATGGGCAACCTGGCGCCCTCCCGCGAATGATGGAGTTGTCATGCGGATCCTCGACCGCTCCATCTATGTCGGCCCTTCGCACTACGCGCGCTTTCCCGTCATCCGGCTCGAGCTCGACCTCGGTGCGCTCGAAGCCTGGCCTACGGCCAAGCTCGGCACGAAATTCGTCGACGGGCTGATCGAGGCGCTTCCCGGCCTCGCCGAGCACGGCTGCTCCTACCAGCAACCCGGCGGTTTCATCCGCCGCATGAACGAAGACGAGGGCACCTGGCTCGGCCACGTGCTCGAACATGTCGCACTCGAGCTGCAGAACGTCGCAGGCGAAGACGTCACTTTCGGCAAGACGCGGAGCACGGACAAGCCGGGCCACTATTCCGTCGTCTATGAATACGCCGAACGCGAGGAAGGCGTCGCTGCAGGCGAGCTCGCACTCCGGCTTCTCTGTTCGCTGTTGCCCGAGAATCTCCGTCCCCCGGGCTCCGTGCCCGAAGGCTGGGACTGGCCGGGCGCGCGCGACGAATACATACGCTTCGCACAGCGCCGCGCGCTCGGGCCCTCCACGGCCTCCCTCGTTCACGCCGCGGAAAAGCGCAGCATTCCGTGGCTCAGGCTCAATGACCAGTCATTGATCCAGCTCGGCCACGGCAAGTACCAGCAGCGCATCCAGGCGACCGTCACCGGCCGCACGCCGCACATCTCGGTCGAGCTCGCAAGCGACAAGGAGGAAACCAACCGCATCCTCGCCGCGCTCGGCCTGCCAGTACCGAGACAGGAACTCGTCCAGTCCGAGCGCGAGGCCGTCCGCGCCGCAAACCGGCTCGGCTACCCCGTCGTGACCAAGCCATACAACGGCAATCATGGGCGCGGCATCTCGATCCACCTCGTGAGCGACGAGGAAGTCGCAAAAGGCTTCGTTACGGCGCGCGAGCATTCGCGCTCCGTCATTGTCGAGACCTACCTTGAAGGCGACGATCACCGGCTCCTCGTCGTCAACGGCGAGTTGATCGCGGCGACGCGCCGCACGCCTGGCCACGTCACCGGCGACGGCAAGCACACGGTCACACAGCTGGTCGAGATCGTGAACCAGGATCCGCGGCGCGGCGTGGGCCATGAAAAGGTGCTGACGCGCCTCGAAGTCGATGCACAGGCCCAGATGATGCTCGCACGCGCCGAGCTCACCGCGGAATCCGTGCCGGAGACAGGCCGAAAGGTCTATCTGCGCTCGACGGCCAACCTCTCGACCGGGGGCACCGCGACCGACGTCACGGACGTGATCCACCCCGACAACCGCGACATGGCGGTTCGCGCGGTCAAGGCGATCGGCCTCGACGTCGGAGGCGTCGACTTCCTCTCGAAGGACATCACGCTCTCCTACCGCGAGATCGGCGGCGGCATCTGCGAGATCAATGCGGCGCCGGGGTTCCGCATGCACGTGGCGCCCTCCGAGGGCACGGCGCGGGATGCCGCGGGCCCCGTCATCGACATGCTGTTCCCGCCCGGCACGCCCTCGCGCGTGCCGATCGCCGCGATCACCGGCACGAACGGCAAGACGACGACCGCGCGCATGCTCGCACACATACTGAAGATGTCCGGTTACACGCCGGGCCTCACGACAACGGATGGCGTGTACATCGACGGGCAGCGGACAGTTTCCGGCGACATGACAGGCCCGGTGTCCGCACGCATGGTGCTCTCCGATCCGCACATCGACGCCGCCGTGCTCGAAACTGCGCGCGGCGGACTCCTGCGCGCCGGCATGGGCGTCCCCGAGGTGGATGTGGGCGCCGTGCTGAACGTGCAGGCCGATCACCTCGGGCTCAAGGGCATCGATACGCTCGAGCAGCTCGCCGAGGTAAAGCGCGTCGTCGTCGAGGTCGCGAAGCACTGCGCCGTGCTGAACGCGGACGATCCGCTCGTGCTCAGGATGTCGGCGCACACGGACGCCGAGAACATCTGCTACGTCACGATGAACCCGCAGCACACGCTGGTGCGCGAGCACATTCGCGCGGGCGGTCGTGCCTGCGCGCTCGAGGCGGGCGTCAATGGCCAGATGATGACGCTCTACGACCGTGGCAGCCACATTCCGCTCGTCTGGACGCACCTGATTCCGGCGACACTCGAGGGCCGCGCGACGCACAACGTTCAGAACGCGATGTTCGCCGCGTCGATGGCATTCTCGCTCGGCCTGAAGCTCGACGCGATCCGGCAGGGCCTCAGGACATTCGACACGACCTTCTACCAGGCGCCCGGCCGCATGAACGTCTACGACGAACATCCGTTCAAGGTGCTCTTCGACTACGGCCACAATGCGCATGCAGTCGGCATGCTCGCGGACCTCGCCAGCCGGCTCGATGTCGCGGGACGTCGCATCGTCGTGCTGGCGGGCCCGGGTGACCGGCGAGACGAAGACCTGCGGGCAATCGCACACGCGGTTGCCGGGCGATTCGACCACTACATCTGCCGGCGCGACGACAACCTGCGCGATCGCAGTCCGGACGAGGTTCCCCGCATCATGGCTGCGACACTGCTTGCCTCAGGCGTGCCTCAATCGGCGATCTCGATGATCCCGGACGAACAGGAGGCCGTCGACGCGGCGCTCCGCATGGGCCGGCCGGGCGACCTCGTGCTGATCTTCTCGGACGCGCTCGTGCGTTCCTGGAAGCAGATCATCTACTTCCGGGCCGAGGGTGCGCCGGCCCAGACACCTGCCCACGCCGAGCCGGCGCCGGTGCCGGTCGTCGAAATGCCGGTCGAGCCCGCAGCGCCGCTTTCCCTCGAAGGCCTGATTCGCGACGAGCGCGGCATCCGCTACGCGCCCGAGGCGTCCGACTGACCGCGACTGACGCAGCTCCCTATTCCGATTCGCGCCGCCTAACCGGCCACAACCGGTTCTTCGACGGCACCGGCGCCGTGCTCGAGACCGACGTCGGTGACATGACCATGCTCCGTGAATGGGAACGCCGCGTGCAGCTCGCGCGCCGGGAACTGCACTGGCCCACCGCGCCCGAGCGTGCAGTCGTCCACCTCACGGGCGCATCGCTTGCGCTCGCGGCTCCCGTGGATCAGCTCTTCACCGCGACCGAGGTGAATGAATGGGCGCTCGCCGCGGCGATCGCCGAGCGCGAGCCCGGACGCATCGCAAGCCTCATCGCAGCCCTTGCACTCGAGCAGCCCGAGGAAACCGAGCCGCCCGTACTCGAAGAAGCGGGCGCGCTGCTGCGCCTGCGCCGGCGTGCCGCGCGCGAGGCGAATCCGCGACTGCGCGCGCTCGTCGATGCAGCGGCCATGCGCGGCCTGCCCTGGCTCGGAGACGACGAGGTCCTGACGCTCGGCGCGGGCGCCGGCTCGCACAGCTGGCCCTTCACCGGCCTGCCGGATCCTTCGACTGTCGACTGGCAGGCGCTGCATGGGATTCCGACCGCGCTCGTCACGGGCACGAATGGCAAGACGACGGTCGTGCGCCTGCTTGCAGCCTGTGCGAAAGCTTCGGGCCGCGTCACGGGCTACTGCTGCACGGACGGTGTTTTCGTTTCCGGCGAGGCGCTCGGCACCGGCGACTACTCGGGCCCGGCCGGCGCGCGGCGCGTGCTTCGCGACGCGCGGGTCGAGGCTGCCGTCCTCGAGACTGCGCGCGGCGGGATCCTGCGCCGCGGTCTCGCGGTCGCGCGCGCAGACGTCGCGGTCATCACGGGCATTGCCGCCGACCATTTCGGCGAGTTTGGCGTGCACGACCTCGATGCGCTCGTGGACGTGAAGCTGGCGGTCGCACGCGCACTCGATGGCGACGGGCTCCTCGTCACGAACGCGGACGACGCGCTGCTCGCCCGGCGCGCGCCCGCATGCGGAAAGCCGATCGGCTGGTTCGCGCAGGACGCGGACCACCCGCTTCTCGCTGCGCACCGGCAGGCGGGCGGCGCCACCGCGGGTGTGCGGCGGGGCCGGCTCGTGCTCGACTGGCAGGGGCGCGAGCACGAACTCGGCGAAATCGCAGCGATGCCGCTGACGGCTGGCGGCCATTCACATTTCAACGTGGCGAACCTGGCAACCGCGGCACTGGGCGCAAGCCGCCTCGGCGTCGAGCCCGCGACGATTGCCGCCCTCTTCGCGAACTTCGGCGCCGATCCCGCGGACAATGCCGGTCGACTCATGCGCTTCGAGATCGGGGGCCTCAACCTGATCGTCGACTTCGCCCACAATCCTGCCGCGCTTGCAGGTCTCGTCGATTTCGCGCAGCACCTTCGCGCGGGCGGGCGCCTCGCCCTGCTGCTCGGCCAGGCCGGCAACCGCGAGGATGCCGACATCGACCGCCTTGCGGCCGTCGCGGCAGCCGCACACCCCGACCTCATCGTCGTCAAGGAACTGGAGAGCTACCTGCGCGGGCGCGGCGGTGGCGAAGTACCCGCAATCCTCCGGCGTGCGCTCGAGCGCGCGGGCGTTGCCGAAAGCTCGATTTCGGACGCTGCGGATGAGGACCATGCCGTGCGGCAGGCGCTCGCCTGGGCACGCTTCGGGGACGTGCTCGCGCTCCCGCTGCACTCCAAGGACGGCCGCGGTCACGCCCTCGCGTTGATCGAGCGGCTGCGACGCGAAGGCTGGAGTGCCGGCCGGCCGCTACCGGCACCGTGATGTCACCGGGCCGGAGCGCGGGGGTCGAGCTGATGTGGCTTGAGGTATCGTGAGGCATGGCCGGCCGGATTCCCCAGGCGTTCATCGACGACCTGATCGCGCGCACCGACATCGTCGAGCTGATCGGCGGACGCGTGCAGCTCAAGAAGGCAGGCCGCGAATGGAAGGCCTGCTGTCCCTTCCACAATGAGAAGACGCCGTCATTCTGGGTGAGCCCGGACAAGCAGTTCTATCACTGCTTCGGCTGTGGCGCGCACGGCACCGCGCTCGGCTTCCTGATTGAGCACGACAAGCTGCCGTTTCCCGATGCCGTCGAAGAACTCGCTTCACGACTCGGGCTCGAGGTGCCGCGCGAGGACGATGGACGCGCCTCCCGCCCGCGGCCGGGCGACGGCTTGCACGATCTGCTCGCGCAGGTGACACAGTTCTATCGCGACAACCTCCGGGAATCCGCGCATGCAAAGAAGTACCTCGCGGATCGCGGCATCACGGCCGAGAGCTGCGTGAAATTCGCCGTCGGCTACGCGCCCAATGCCTGGGACTCGGTCCTGAAGCGCTTCGGCGGCAATGCGGAGCGTGAGCAGGCGCTCGTCGAGGCCGGCCTCGTGATCGAGCGCAGCGGAAAGGGTGAGTCGGGTTATTACGACCGCTTCCGCGATCGCGTGATGTTCCCGATCCGCGATCCGCGCGGCCGGCCCATTGCCTTTGGAGGCCGTGTCATCGACGTGGGCGAACCGAAGTACCTCAACTCGCCCGAGACCCCGCTCTTCCACAAGGGCCGCGAGTTGTACGGTCTCTATGAGGCGAGGCAGGCCCTCAGGAAAGTCGAGCGGCTGATGGTCGTCGAGGGCTATGTCGACGTCGTGCGCCTCGCGCAGTCAGGCATCTTCTACGCCGTCGCGACGCTTGGCACCGCGACGACGCCCGAACACCTCAACCGGCTCTTCCGCGTGACCAGCGAGATCGTCTTCTGCTTCGACGGCGACGACGCCGGCAGGACAGCCGCCTGGCGCGCCCTCGAGAACGCGCTCGAACACGCGCGCGACGGCAGGCAGCTGCGTTTCCTGTTCCTGCCCGAGGGCCATGATCCCGACACGCTCGTCGGCGAGGAAGGCGCGGAAGCCTTCGAGGCGCGCATTGAAAAAGCGCAGCCAATCTCGGAGTTCCTCGTGAAGCAGCTCGCTGCACAGACCGATCTCGGGAGCGTCGATGGACGCGCCCGCCTTGCCGAGCTCGCACGCCCGCTCCTTGCGCGCGTGCCGCCCGGCGTCTACTACGAACTGCTCATGGAGCGGCTCGCAGAAGAGGTACGCATGCCAGCCGGCCGGCTTGCCGGCCTGCTGCGGCAGCGGACGTCGGACGTCAGGCGTCCGGCACGGAACGAGGGACCCGCGCGTGTCGGCCGCCCTGCACGCTCGGCCGGCCGGCAGCCGCTCCTGACACAGGCGATCATGCTCGTCCTGCACCACCCGTCCGCGGCCAGGGCGATTGCGGCAATGCCTGGCTGGCTCGAGAACGACCAGAAGGGATTCGCGGTGTTGCGCGAGCTACTTGAAACCGCGCGTGCCGAACCCAAACTCACGACGGCGCAAGTCGTCGAGCGCTGGCGCGAGCGCCCCGAAGGTGCCCGGCTCGCCGAGCTTGCGGGCGAGGAAAGCCTCGTCAGCGATGCCAAGGCCGCCGGCCGGGAACTCGTGGCCCTCCTGGAACGGCTGGGGCGGGAACTTGGCCCCCAGAAACGACTCAATGAACTCATAGAGCTTGAACGAGAGCGGCGCCTCTCGGACGAAGAAAAGAAGGAATTTCAAGGACTTCTGGGTGCCCGGGGCCCGGCGGTCAAGCGCTGACGCGGCGGGGCCCGCTTCATGAAGCCCACGTCCAGCCTGTATAATGCTCGGCTGTTTTGCGGCCGCCCGACATCCCCTCGAGGAACCACGCTTTGAGCGAGAAAAAGCTCCCGGTCATCCCTGAAGACCGCCAGTCGCAATTGAAGCTGCTCATCGCACGCGGCAAGGAACAGGGCTACCTGACCTATGCGGAGGTCAACGACCACCTGCCGCCCGAGATCGTCGATCCCGAGCAGATCGAAGACATCGTCAACACCATCAACGACATGGGCATCTCGGTTTACGAAAAGGCACCGGATGCCGAAACGTTGCTGTTGACGGATGCTTCCGCACCCGACGAAGAGGCGGTCGAGGAAGCGGCCGCGGCACTCGCGATCGCCGACTCCGAGTTCGGACGCACCACCGACCCGGTGCGCATGTACATGCGCGAGATGGGCACGGTCGAGCTCCTGACGCGCGAGGGCGAGATCCGCATCGCCAAGCGCATCGAAGAAGGCCTCGACCAGGTTCGCACCGCCCTCGCCTACTACCCGCCGACCTACGACTACCTGCTCGCCGCCTTCGAGCCGGTCAAGGCCGGCCAGGGCCGCATCACGGACCTCATCGTCGGCTTCCTCGACCCGAATGCGCCGGACGAGATCGCGCAGCCGCATAACCCGAAGACGGTCGTGCGCAAGGAAGAGACCGAACTCGAAGACGAAGAAGCCGAGGACAAGTCCGAGGACGAAGAAGAGGCCATCGACACCGGCCCGGATCCCGAGGAGACGGCACGCCGTTTCGGTGCGATCCAGCGACTCTACAACACCGTCTCCAAGGGCCTCGCCACCGCGCGCGGCGCCCGCGAACCCAAGATCGTGCGTGCGCGCAAGCGCCTCGCCGAGCAGTTCATGGAGCTGAAGCTCGCGCCGAAGATGTTCGACGCGCTCGTCACACACCTCAGGAGCCACGTCGACGACGTGCGCCGCCTCGAGCGCGAGATCATGACGATCTGCGTGCGCCAGGCCGGCATGCCGCGCAAGGACTTCATCAGCACGTTCCCTAAGAACGAAACGAACGTGCGCTGGATCGACAAGCACATCCGCGCCAAGCGCAAGCACTCAGCCGCGCTCGGCCGCCTGCGCGAGGAAGTCGTGAAGCGCCAGCAGGAGCTGCGCGCGCTCGAGAAGCGGCTCACGCGCTCGATCCAGGAACTGAAGGCGGTCAACCGGGACATCGCGACCGGCGAGGCGATGGCGCGCCGCGCGAAGAAGGAAATGGTCGAGGCGAACCTCCGCCTCGTGATCTCGATCGCGAAGAAGTACACGAACCGGGGCCTGCAGTTCCTGGACCTGATCCAGGAGGGCAACATCGGCCTCATGAAGGCGGTCGACAAGTTCGAATACCGCCGCGGCTACAAGTTCTCGACCTATGCGACGTGGTGGATCCGACAGGCCATCACCCGCTCGATCGCCGACCAGGCGCGGACCATCCGCATCCCGGTGCACATGATCGAGACGATCAACAAGCTGAACCGCATCTCGCGCCAGATGCTCCAGGAGATGGGCCGGGAGCCGACGCCCGACGAGCTGGCCGGCCGCATGGAGATGCCCGAGGACAAGGTGCGAAAGGTCCTCAAGATCGCCAAGGAACCGATCTCGATGGAGACACCGATCGGCGACGACGAGGATTCGCACCTCGGCGACTTCATCGAGGACGCCGCCG
>DAIQBB010000013.1:0-72738 GCA_036781365.1 Steroidobacteraceae bacterium
CGCGGCCGACATAGCCGACCTCGGTGAACTTGGTCGCCTCGACCTTGATGAACGGAGCCCGCGCCAGCTTCGCGAGCCTGCGCGCAATCTCGGTCTTGCCGACGCCGGTCGGCCCGATCATCAGGATGTTCTTGGGCGTGATTTCCTGCCGCAGCGGTTCACTGACCTGCATGCGGCGCCAGCGATTGCGGAGCGCAATCGCAACCGAGCGCTTGGCCGCGGTCTGGCCGATGATGTGCTTGTCCAGTTCCTGGACGATCTCGCGGGGCGTCATCGTTTCCATGTTCAGCCTGTCGCCAGTTCGTCGATTACGAAGTTTCGGTTGGTGTAGATGCAGATGTCGGCAGCGATGCCGAGCGAGCGCTCGACGATCTCGCGAGCGGAGAGCTCGGTGTTCGCGGCGAGCGCGCGGGCGGCCGCGAGCGCAAAGGGGCCGCCTGAGCCGACCGCCATGACCGATTCCTCGGGCTCGATGACGTCGCCGTTGCCGGAAATGATGAAGGAGGTCTGCTTGTCCGCCACGCAGAGGAGTGCCTCGAGCCGGCGGAGCGCCCGGTCCGTGCGCCAGTCCTTGGCGAGCTCGATGGCCGCGCGGGTCAGGTTGCCGTACTTCTCGAGCTTGCCTTCGAAGCGCTCGAAGAGCGTGAAGGCGTCCGCCGTGCCGCCGGCAAAACCTGCCAGCACTTTCTCGCCATAGAGGCGGCGCACCTTGCGCGCGTTGCCTTTCATGACGGTGTTGCCGACCGTGACCTGGCCGTCGCCGCCCATGGCGACGGTGCCGCCGCGCCGGACCGAGAGGATCGTCGTTCCGTGCGGATCGAATCTAGGATTATTCATGGGATCAGTTACTTGCGCCTTCGTGCCCGCGGATGAGATTCGTCGTAGATGCGGGCCAGGTGGGCGAAATCAAGGTGCGTATAAACCTGTGTCGTACTGATGTCGGCATGCCCGAGAAGTTCCTGCACGCCGCGCAGGTCCCGGCTCGACTCGAGCAGGTGTGTCGCAAAGGAATGGCGGAGGAGATGCGGGTGAACGGGCACGTTGAGGCCGCTCGTCGCTGCCCAGCGCCCGACGCGGCGCTGGATGGCCCGCGCGCCGAGGCGCCGGCCGTTCTGGCCGACGAACAGCGCGCCGCTGCCGTCCTTCACGAGCCCCTGGCGCTCCGAAAGCCAGGTGCGAAGCGCGCCGATCGCCTGCTTTCCGACCGGCAGGACGCGTGTTTTCGAACCCTTGCCGAGTACGCGGACGGTACGGTCCGCGAGGTCGAGATCCGCGACGTCGAGACCCGCGAGCTCGGCGAGGCGAAGCCCTGAGGAGTAGAGAAGTTCGAGCATCGCGAGGTCGCGGCGCGCCAGTGGACTGGTCGCTGGACGGCTCAGCAGGCTGGCGACCTGGTCCACGTCGAGCGTCTTCGGCAGCCGCTTCGCGGCTTTCGGCGCGCGGATGTCGGCCGCGGGATTCGCTTCGAGGACCTTTTCGCGGATCAGGTAGTTGAAGAAGCCGCGCAGCGCCGAGAGCCGCCGCTGGACGCTTCGCGGCCCGAGCCCGTCGCGATGCTCGCGCGCGGCAAATGTGCGGACGTGGAAGTTGTCGATCTGTTTCCAGCCGGCGATCTTCTCGCTCTGGCAATAGACAGTGAGCGCGTTCAGGTCGTGGCGGTATGCAGCTTCGGTATGAGGCGAGAGCCTGCGCTCGGTCCGCAGGTGGGCCAGGTAGCGCCCGATCCACGCAGCCGCTTTCGGCTGCATCAATCCCCGGCGAGTGCCGCGGTGATCAGTTCCCCGATGTGCCCGAGGAAGTCCGTGCTCATGGTCGGGTTGAACCGGTGGCTGTCGTTCGACCCGCAGGCGAGGAGGCCGAGGCTTCCCTTGGCGCCGAGCGGCACGAGCGCAACCGATCCGACTTCCGGCGCGTCGGCGCCGAACAGGAATTCGCGCTGGGAATCGCGCAACTGCCCGCAACGCGGCTTGCCGGCGCTGAATAGTGTCTCGAAGGAGCGTAATTCCGGCGCATCCGCCGGCACGACTCGCAGAAAACGGCCTTCCACGATGCCCTTCGGCGCATGGTTCGCCGTGAGCACGAGGACCGATTGGCCGGCGTCGAACTCCTCGCGGAGCGCGGCCTCGATCGCCTCGACGGCGGATGCTTCGCCCCGCGCTGCGATCAGCCGGCGCGCCATCGCGAGCACGCGCGAACCGAGCGCGTCGTTTTCGCGGGCCACATCGACGAAATCCTTGACCTTGCGCTCGAGCTGGCGATTGCGCTCGCGGAGCACCTCGACCTGTCGCTCGACCAGGGAGACGGTCGATGCACCGCCGCGCGTGTCCGGCAGGCGGATCCTGGCGAGCAGCTGCGCGTGGCGATCGAAGAACTCGGGTGTCGCGGACAGATAGGAGGCGACTGCGGCCTCGTCGACTTCTGCGATCTCGACTCCGCGAACCGGTCTTGTCGTCATGTGTTCACTTCTCCCTCGAATGCGCGTTCGGCCGGCCCGGTCATCCAGATGGGCTCACCGGGTCCCTTCCATTGTATGTCGAGCCGGCCGCCGGGAAGGTCGACTCTTACATTTTCGTCGAGCAAGCCGTGGCGGCGCCCGACTGCGACCGCCGCGCAGGCTCCCGTGCCGCAGGCGCGGGTCTCGCCCGTGCCGCGTTCGTGGACCCGCAGGCGGATGTGGCCCCGGTCGACGACCTCCATGAATCCGACATTGGTGCGCTTCGGAAAGCGCGAATGGTTCTCGATCGCCGGGCCGAGCCGGGCCACCGGCGCGTCGGCCACCGAGGGCACGCGGATCACGGCATGCGGATTGCCGACCGAAACAGCGCCGATCTCGACATCGCTCGCGCCCACCTGGAGCGGATACACGTAGGCCTCGCCGCTCGCCTCGAAGGGGAGCGCGGCCGGGTCGAAATCCGGGATGCCCATGGTCACGGACACCTTTTCGCCATTCATCTTCGTCTGCACCAGCCCGCCCGGGCTGTCGAGCACGAGGTCGCCTTTGGATGCGCCCTCGCGCTCGCGCAGGAAACGGGCGATGCAGCGCGCGCCGTTGCCGCATTGCTCAACCTCGCGGCCGTCGGCATTGAAAATGCGGTAATAAACGGCGGTTCCCGGCCTCCGCGGCGGCTCGAGCATGAGCGCCTGGTCGAAGCCGATGCCGGTAAAGCGGTCGGCCAGCCTGCGGATAACGTCCGCGCTGGGGGCGCCCCCAGGCGGGACGTCGAAGATGATGAAATCGTTGCCGAGTCCATGCATCTTCGTGAAGCGCATCGAACGATTCTAGCCCGCTAAAATGCGCCGTGGCCAGCAAGAATCCCCGCGTCGGCTTCGTGAGCCTCGGCTGCCCCAAGGCGCTCGTGGACTCCGAGCGCATCCTCACGCAGCTGCGCGCGGAAGGCTACGAGATCGCGCCGACCTACGAATCGGCGGATCTCGTCGTCGTCAACACCTGTGGTTTCATCGACGATGCAGTGCACGAGTCGCTCGACGCGATCGGCGAGGCGCTCGCCATGAACGGCCGCGTGATCGTGACCGGCTGCCTCGGCGCGAAGCCCGGGAAGATCACCGAGCGGCACCCCGCGGTCCTCAAGGTCACCGGCCCGCAGGCCTACGAAGAAGTCGTCGCTGCCGTGCACGAGCACCTGCCGCCCAAGCACGACCCGTTCATGGACCTGGTGCCGCCGCAGGGCGTGCGCCTGACGCCGCGGCACTACGCCTACCTCAAGATTTCCGAGGGCTGCAATCATCGCTGCCGCTTCTGCATCATCCCGTCGATGCGGGGCGACCTCGCGAGCCGCCCGATCGACCAGATTCTGAACGAGGCGATCCGGCTGCGGAACGCCGGCGTCCGGGAGCTCCTCGTGATTTCCCAGGATACGAGCGCCTATGGCGCCGACCTGAAGTATCGCGCCGAGTCCTGGGGCAGCCGCGAGATCAGGAGCCGCTTCATCGACCTCGCGCGCGAGCTTGGGGAGATCGGTCCCTGGGTGCGGCTGCACTATGTCTATCCCTATCCGCATGTGGACGAGGTGATCCCGCTGATGGCGGAGGGCAAGGTGCTGCCCTACCTCGATGTGCCGTTCCAGCACGGCAGCCCGCGGATCCTGAAGCTCATGCGCAGGCCCGCGCACGCCGTCAACACGCTTGCACGCATCCGGCGCTGGCGCTCGGAACTGCCGCACATGACGATCCGCAGCACCTTCATCGTCGGATTTCCCGGAGAGACCGAGGACGATTTCAAGGTGATGCTCGACTGGCTGGAAGAGGCGGAGCTCGACCGCGTCGGGTGTTTCCGCTACTCGCCGGTCGAAGGCGCAGCGGCCAACGCGCTGCCGGATCCCGTGCCGGATGAAATCAAGGAAGAACGCTGGCACCGTTTCATGCAGGCGCAGCAGAAGATCAGCGCGCGCCGGCTCGCGGCCCGGGTCGGACGGCGCATGCGCGTGCTCGTGGACGCGATCGCAGACGGTGCCGCGGTCGCGAGAAGCGAAGCCGACGCACCTGAGATCGACGGTGTCGTACGCGTCAAGGGGAAAGGCGTCGCGAAACTCCCGGTTGGCGAATTCGCGGACGTGGTGATCACGGGTGCTTCAGAGTACGACCTCGAAGCCAGGCCCGCGTAAATGATCGTTGAGCCGCCCCGCCTGCGCGCCATCCGTGCGGACATCACGACGCTCGTCGTCGACGCGATCGTGAATGCCGCGAACGAGACCCTCCTGGGCGGCGGGGGCGTGGACGGCGCAATCCATCGCGCAGCCGGGCCGGAACTCCTGGCGGAGTGCCGGCGGCTCGGTGGCTGCGCAACGGGCGACGCCAGGATCACCTCGGCGTACCGCCTTCCATGCCGCCATGTCATTCATACCGTGGGTCCGGTCTGGCGCGGCGGGGACAAGGACGAGCCTGCCTTGCTTGCCTCCTGTTACCGGCGCTCGCTCGAAATAGCCGAGGCCGAAGGGCTCGAGACGATTGCTTTTCCGTCGATCAGCACCGGTGTCTACGGATATCCCGTGAAACCTGCCGCGCGCGTCGCGATCGCGACCTCGCGCGAATTCGTCCGGTCGGCGAGGAAACTGCGCGAGATCACTTTCTGCTGCTTCTCGGCCGCGGATCTCGTGAATTACGAGGAGTTGCTGCGCGCATGATCGACGGAAAAACCCTGCCCACGCTCGATGCCCCGCGCGTGCGGCTGCGTTGGCTCGATGCAGGTGACGTCGACGCGCTGTTCGACGTCTTTTCGGACCCCGACATGATGCGCTACTGGTCGACGCCGGCCATGAAGGATCGGGACGAGGCGGCTGCGCTGCTGACGCGCATCCACGATCAGTTCGGCACGAAGTTCGGATACCAGTGGGGCGTCGAGCGAAAGGAAGACGGTCGATTGATGGGTACCTGCACGCTGTTTCACGTCGACGTCAGGAACATGCGCGCGGAACTGGGTTATTGCCTCGGAAGCGCCTACTGGAAGCTGGGATACATGCTCGAGGCGCTCACCGCGCTGATTGACTACTCATTTGCGACCCTGAGGCTGCGCCGCCTCGAAGCCGACGTCGATCCGCGGAACGAGAACTCGATGCGCATCCTCGAAAAGCTCGGATTCCAGCGCGAGGGACTACTGCGTGAGCGCTGGAACGTCGGCGACGAAATCCAGGACACGGCTTTCCTCGGCCTGCTTGCGCGGGAGTGGCGGGGCGGCGCTGGCGCATGAGCGCGATCAGGGTGGTTCCCTTCAAAGTCGATTACGCCGGCGACTTCCGCAGGCTCAACCTCGAATGGATCGAGCGGCTTTTCAAGCTCGAGGCGCCGGACCGCAAGGTGCTCGACGATCCCGAGCGCGCGATCATTGCAAAGGGCGGCATGATCTTCTTCGCTCTGGATGGCGCGGCCGTCGTCGGCACCGTCGCGATGATCCGTGTCGGAGACGGGCGCTGCGAACTCGCCAAGATGGCCGTCTCCGCTTCGCACCAGCGCCGCGGCATTGGCGAGCTGCTCGGTGGCGCCTGCAAGGCCTGGGCGACGGAACAGGGTTTCCGGACGGTGTTCCTCGAAACCAACAGCCGGCTCGACAATGCGATCCGGCTCTATGAGCGGCTCGGATTCCGCCACGCAACCGATCCGCATCGTTCCGACTACGCGCGGGCGGACGTCTACATGGAGTTGTCACTCATGCACAAGAGCAGGCTCGCGGGATTCATCATCGATTGCAGGACCAGAGACCTGCACGGCGCTGCGCGCTTCTGGTCGGAGGCGCTCGGCATGGCGACCGAAATCCTCCCAGGCCAGGAGGGCGACTCTTACGTCAAGCTGAAGGTGCCGGACGAGCGCCTGCACATCGAGGTGCAGGCCGTCGATCACGACAGCCGCGTGCATCTCGACATCGAAGCCGACGACGTCGAGGCGGAAGTGAAGCGCCTCGAACAGCTCGGCGCGAAGCGCATCCAGAAGATCAACACCTGGGTCGTCATGGAGGCGCCCACCGGCCAGCGCTTCTGCGTCGTGCGGCCGCAGTACCCCGGTTTCGAGCAAGACGCGAACCGTTGGAAGTAGCGGTGCGCAAAATGCGGAGCCGCGTGCCATGTTCGTGAAGGTCTGCTGCATCGCGGATCTCGTCGAGGCCCGGCTCGCGATATCAGCCGGCGCATCCGCCCTCGGCCTCGTCTCCGCGATGCCGAGCGGGCCGGGGCCAATCGACGAGGAGCAGATCGCCCGCATCGCTGCCGACATTCCGCGGCCAACGGAAACCTTCCTCTTGACTGCACTCGTGGACGCCGAAGCCATTGCCGAGCAGCAGAAGCGCTGCGGGACGACGGCCGTTCAGCTCGTCGATCGCGTCGCCGAGCCGGAACTTCGGCGATTGCGCCGATTGCTGCCGGAAACACGACTCGTGCAGGTGGTCCACGTAATGGGCCCGGATTCAGTCGACGAGGCGCGCGCCGCGGCGCCGCTCGTCGACACGCTGCTGCTCGATTCCGGAAACCCGGGGCTCGCCGTCAAGGAACTGGGCGGGACGGGCCGCGTGCACGACTGGGCGTACAGCCGTCGCATCCGCGACAGCGTCAGCGTTCCGGTGCTTCTCGCCGGCGGGCTGCATCCCGGCAATGCGCGCGCCGCGATGGAGCAGGTCGCCCCGGCGGGGCTCGACGTCTGCAGCGGACTGAGGCTCAATGGACGACTGGATGCCGGAAAGCTCCGCGAGTTCTTCGGCGCCCTTCACTGATATCTACGGAGGACCCACATGATCGGATACGCGTCGGTCGGCACCAATGACATCAAGCGTGCGGCGGCATTCTACGACAGGCTGATGGCTGAGCTCGGCGCGAAGCGCGTCATGGACTACGAGTCGTTCATTGCGTGGAAACAGGGCGAGGGCAAGCCGGGATTCGCGCTCGCAGAGCCGTTCAACAAGATGCCGGCAACCGTCGGCAATGGGTCGATGGTCGCCTTCGAAGTCGCTTCACCGGAGCGGGTGAATGTGCTGTACAAAAAGGCGATGGAACTCGGCGCCACGGACGATGGCCCGCCCGGCGACCGTGGCGACAACTACTACGGCGCCTATTTCCGCGACCTCGACGGCAACAAGCTCAATTTCCACTGCTACACATGAGCAGCAAGGCGTTCGCGATCTCGACCATGGCCGGCTGGGCCGACATGGACGCGAACGCCCACATGGCGAACTTCGCCTATCTCACCAAGTGTGTCGATGCGCGCATGAGCTTCTTCAAGCAGCACGGCTTCCCGGTGACGGAGTTCGCCAAGCGCCGGATCGGCCCGGTTGTCCGGCGGGACGAACTCGAATATTTTCGGGAGATCGCGCTGCTCGAGCCGGTCACGGTGACGCTCGAGATCGCCGGCATGGCGCCGGACGGCTCCCGCTTCCGGCTGCGTAACGAGATCCTGACCGGTGACGGCAAGCTCGCCGCGCGGATCACCAGCGAAGGCGGCTGGCTCGATCTCGCCAAGCGCAAATTGATCGCGCCGCCAGCCGACCTGCTCGAGGCCTTGAGCGCGATGCCGCAAGCGGTCGAATTCGAGCGCCTGCCTTCAAGCATCCGAAAATGAGTGCCTGGCTTGGGCGCTGCCACTGCGGCGCCGTCGGCTTCGAGTACCGCACGGCGAAATCTCCGGGTGACTGGTCCGTGCGTGCCTGCCAGTGCAGTTTCTGCAAGAAGCACGGCGCGGCTTACACCTCCGATCCGGCGGGCTCGGTTCGCTTCATCCATGATGACCCGGCCGCGCTTTCGCGATACCGCTTTGGACACAAGACCGCGGATTTCGTGTTCTGCGGACGCTGCGGCGGCTATCTCGGCGCCGTGACGGAAGAGGCGGGCCAGGCGCTCATGGTGCTAAACCTCCGCGCGCTCGATCCGCAGCCGGAGGGACTGCCGGCCGCACAGCCGATGTCCTACGAGGGCGAGACGAGCGGCGATCGCAACACGCGCCGGTCGTCGCGATGGACGCCCGTCCATGATGACTGAAGAAAATCCAGTTCAGGTCTATTCCGGCGCCTGAATGGTCTTGGTGCCGATGACTTCCGCGAGATTCGAATATTTGTAGCGCTTGTCCAGGCGTCCGTCGCGGTCGGTGTCGACGTCCGCTGACGCCAGCCCACCCAGACGATAGTATTCCACGCGTACCGGACGTCGCGAACCAGCGACCATGTACTCCGAGGACACTGCAACTCCGTCCCTGAATTGCGTCCGGATGTCGATCGTCGAGTCTCCATCCGTGTCAAATTCGCCGAGGACCGGCTGGTTCGCGCGGTAGTACCAGCGCGATTCGAAGCTGCCATTGAAGTCCTCGTCGGCCACAACCGTGTCAGTCCGACTCTTCCGGTCGAACTGCTGGATCAGGTCGTTTTTCCCGTCGTAATTGCGATCGACCTCGTTCTTGAGCAATACGCCCAAGGGCGAGAACGAGAGATGCTCGTCGAACCTGCCATCCTCATTCTGGTCGAGTTGCGCGAGATCGACCGGCGTTCTCAGGAATGCATAAGTGGCCGCAATGCCTATCGCCAGTCCAATCAAGCCGACGATGAAGCCCTTGGTCGTGCGATCGGGAGGCACGGGACTTGGCACTGCGACGCTTGCAGCCTCCCAATCTTCAATGACGGCTCGCGCAGCGACGTAATCGTCGTCCTCGACGACGACGCGAACGAAGCCGGATGCCGGCAGTTCGCCAACGCCGCCTTGAAGCTGTGCGCCCTCGACATGTGCCGCAATTCCCCGCTGCTTGAGGAGATCCTGGAGCATGTGGCCTTCCAGCGCATTCGAGGGCTCGTAAACGGATTTCAAGGTTGCGGGTCAGCGTTGCCGCACGTACTCGCCCGGCGCGTCGCCGATCGGTTTGTATCCCGCTTCCGGCGCGCCCATCTCAGGTGGCGCGACGCGCACGGGCGAAGAGTGCGATTCGAGCCATTCCGCCCAGGTCGGCCACCAGGAACCCGGCTTCGCCTCGGTCTGCGCGAACCACTCATCTGCCGGCAGTGCCGCTTCGCCGGCTCTCTGCGTACCCACGCGATGGCGCCGCTTCGGATGCACGGGTCCGCTGATGATGCCGGCGTTGTGCCCGCCGCTCGTCAGCAGGAACGTGAATTCAGGCGACGAGGTGAGTCGGCTCACCTTGTAAACCGACTTCCACGGCGCGACGTGGTCGGTCTCGGTGCCGACCGCGAACATCGGCACGCTGATGTCCTTGAGGGTAATCGCTTCGCCCTCGACCTTGAAGCGCCCCGCGGCAAGGTCGTTCTGGAGGTAGAGGCCGACCAGGTATTCCGTGTGCATCTTCCACGGCATGCGCGTGCCGTCGGCGTTCCAGGCCATCAGGTCGATCATCCCGTCGCGCTCACCCTTCAGGTAGGACTTCACGGCCGGCTGCCAGAGCAGGTCGTGCGCGCGAAGCATTGCGAAGGCGCCGCCCATCTGCTTCGAGTCGAGGACGCCTTCCTTGTACATCAGCGCCTCGAGCATCTCGACCTGCGCCGGACTGATGTAGAGCGAGAGTTCTCCCGGCTCGCTGAAGTCCGTCTGCGCCGCGAACAACGAGATGTCCTTGATGCGCGTGTCGCCCCATTGGGCGAGCGCGGCGGCCGCGATCGAGAGCAGCGTTCCGCCGATGCAGTAGCCGACCGCGTGGATGTCGCGGTCCGGCAGGACTGCGCCGACGACATCGAGCGCCGTGTAGACGCCCTTGCGCAGGTAGTCGTCCATGCCGAGCTCGCGGTCCGCGGACGTGGGGTTCTTCCACGACATCATGAATACGGTGTAGCCCTGGTCGACGAGCCAGGCGACGAGCGAATTCTTCGGCGAGAGGTCGAGGATGTAGTACTTCATGATCCAGGCCGGCACGATCAGCACCGGCTCGGCGTGGACATCCGGCGTCGTCGGCGAGTACTGGATCAGCTCGATCAGCTCGTTGCGGAAGATGACCTGGCCATCGGTGACGGCGACTTTCTCGCCGACGCGGAAATCCTCGGTGCCCGGCGCTTCTCCACCATGGATCGTGCGCTCGATGTCGTCCAGGTAATGCTTGTAGCCGCGCGCCAGGTTCTGGCCGCCTTCCGCGACGGTTTGCTGCAATACCTCGGGGTTTGTCATCGGATTGTTGGTGGGAGAGAGCGATTCGGCGGCCTGGCGGGCGGCGAACTCGACGAGCCGCGCGTTTCGCGGCTCGACACCGGGCACTTCTCGCGCAGACTGCTCGAGGAGCGACATGCCGTTCCGAAACGCCTGCGCCCAGACATTGAACGGATACTGCTGCCAGGCAGGATTCGCGAAGCGGCGGTCGCCATTCTCGGTCGGCGCCATCGGCTTGCCCTGCGCGGCCTCGGCGTTGAATCGCCAGAGGTCCATCGCCTGCTTCATTGCGGTCTGCTGCAGCTCGGCCTGTTTCTCCGGTGACTTTGCGAGATTGAGCCACCAGTCCCAGAAGGCTGCGCCGTAGTCCTGCGGCGCGACTCCCCCGGTCATCTTCGCGAGCATCGCGCGGAACTCGCGTTCGACGTTGTCGAGCTTAGTGCTTTCTTCTGTCATGCCGACATTATATCGGGCCCGAGGTCCGCCAAATAAAGCGCCGGTCCACGAAGGCTTCCTGCCGCCGCGGCGTCTCTTCAGGCGCTGCCCGGAAGGCATCTATGAGGTAGAGCGCATCACGCTGGGCGACGAGGAACTGGAAGCCGAGCTGAGGCTGTCGCACGTAATGCCCGGCCGGGCGGAATCCAGGTCAACGGCAAGAACTCCGCTGCCAACTGCGATGCGACGCTGCCGGTCGTCGGCGAGATCGAGCGCGAAGGGCAAACACCGGACGACCTGGTCTTCTCCGCCCTGTTGCCGCGCAACGTCACGATCTTCGAGTTCCCGGAGAGCTTCACGAACCTGGCGGACGGCGAGATGAAGTTCGAGATCGTCTCGAAGCTCACCAATGGCAATCAGACGGCTGTTGAAAGCTGCTTCGAGATCGACTGAGGGCTCGCTTCCCGGGGTGCTTCCAGCAGGAAGCACCCCGGCACTGCCGTTTCCGGATTCTTCAGTCGTTTCCGCGAGTTACCCGCCATCAGTTGCCCCGGCTCGCTGCCGAGCCTGCCGTCCGCAAGATATCGGTGTTATGTCGCAAAGGAATCCAGTGTGACCGGCGTCTCATTATTCTCCCCACAGGTTTCAGGAGGAATGAAGATGAATAACACCCCGAAATTGAGAAGGCTGGTGTCGCTTGCCGTCGGCGGCACGGCGCTCGCACTGTCCAGCCAGGCGGGGCTGACCCAGGAAGAACCCGAGTTTGAGGTGGCGCAGATCTACTTCGAACTGAACGATACCGACGGCGATCTCGGCATTCACGGGCTCATCGACGGCGATCCCTGGAGGAGCCTCGAGATCGAAGGTCCGGGTGAGCTGGAACTGATGAATGTCTGGCTCCGCACCGGTCTGCGGAGACAGGGCTTGACGGAATTCTTCTTCGAAAGTGCGGAACCACCCTTCGATGAGCTGTCGCCGGCTGCGTTTCTCAATCGCTTCAAGCCGGGGATCTACGAAATCGGCGCCGTCTCGCTCGACGGGGTGGAGTTCGAAGAAGAAGTCAGGGTTTCGCACGTACTGGCCGCGCAACCCCAAAATATCAAGGTCAATGGACAGCCGAGCGCGGAAAATTGCGATGGGGATCTACCGGTGGTCAGTTCGCCGGTGACGATCGACTGGGACCCTGTGACGACGTCTCATCCAACCATCGGCACGCCCAACGTCCCGGTCAATGTAATGCAGTACCAGTTTGTCTGTGAGGTCGAGCGCGAAGGCAGGGTTCCCGAAGAGCTCGCGTTTGTTGTCGATCTGCCGAAGGGCAGGACGCAATTCAGGTGTCCGGCGGACTTTACGTCATTGTCCATAAACGGCGAAGTGAAATTCGAGATCATTACGAAGCTCACTAATAACAACCAGACCTCCGTCGAGAGCTGCTTCGAGCTGGAGTAGCGATGAAGCCGGCAGGGAAATTGGACCTGTTGCTCTCAGTGCTGCTGTTGTCGGGGTGCTTCCAGGAGGAAGCACCCCGCGTCGCGGTGCCGGCGCCTGCGGCGGACACCGCGCAGAAGACCGCAAGCGCTTCGCCGTCAGGAATGCGCGCGGACATGGACTTCGCGGCCAGGTTGCAGGACGCTGCCGATCCCGAGGACAGGCGCGACGCGATCTACGAGATCGCCGATGCCGAAGGGGACGAGATGGATAGCGCCGCGCTCATCGGCGCGGCGCTCTACGATCCGGAGCCTGACGTGCGCCTGTCCGCGGTCCAGGCGCTGACTGGCCTGCGCAACGAGTCGGCCGCCGACTGGCTGGCAATTGCGCTCGGCGATCCCGATGCGCGGGTCCGCAGGACGGCGGTCGAAGCGCTCGGTGAGATTGGCGGACCGAATGCGAGATTCCTGTTGCAGCAGGCGCTGGGCGACGTCGACCCGGCGGTTCGCGAAACGGCCCAGGAAATGCTCGGCGAGCCGTCGCCCGGCGAACCCGGCGTCAGCTGAGCGTTTCTTTCAGCGTAAGGGAGTCGTCCTCCAACCGGGCGGGATCAGGCCGCGCCCGCTCGCCAATCAGCTTGCGCGCCGCCATGAAGTCCTTGACGTGGTTCACGGCATCGAGCGCGATCAGTTCGCCGTCGCGCAGGTAGCAGCAGCTGAAGGATCGCGTCGTTGGATCGCCGCGCAGGATGACGCGGTCATAGTGCTGGCTGAGCCCGACGATCTGCAGCTTCAGCTCATATTGATCTGACCAGAACCAGGGCGTTTTGTCGTGCGGCGTGTGCTTGCCGCAGATATTGGCGGCCGCGGTCTTCCCCTGTTCGAAGGCGTTGTCGACCGATTCGAGGCGGATGCGGCGCCCGTAGCGCGGGCTCGGGTGGCTGCAGCAATCGCCGATCGCATAGATGTTCGGGTCGCTGGTGCGGCAATGCGCGTCGACCGCGATACCGTCGTCGCACTTCAGGCCGGCGGATTCCGCGAGCGCGCAGTTGGGCACGAGCCCGATGCCGACGATCACGAGATCCGCGGGAACCTGCGTCCCGTCCGTGCACTCGACCGCGGCGACGCTGCCGTCGCCCCAGAACGCATAGACCTTGCGGTCCGTCAGCACCTTGACGCCGTGAGCCGCGTGCTCCGACTCGTAGAAGCGGCTCATCTCGGGCGCAACGACACGGTTCATCACGCGATCCATCATCTCGATTACCGTCACGTCGAGACCGAGCTTGCGGAAGGTCGCCGCGGTTTCAAGGCCGATGTAGCCCGCGCCCACGACCGCAACGCGCACGCCGGGCTTGACCCTCGCGCGAATCGCCTCGACGTCCGCCATGGTGCGCAGTACGTGCACGCCCGGCAGGTCCGCGCCGGAAACCGGCAGCGGGCGTGCGTGGCCGCCGATTGCGAGCACGAGCTTGTCGTAGCCGAGGCTGCCGCCATCCGACAGCCGAACCTTGCGCCCCTCTGCATCGATCGCAACCACGGGATTGCCGAGCATCAGCTCGCAGTGGATGGTCTCGTAAAACGCTGCATGGCGGATCGGCAAGCGTTCCGCCTCGAGCTCGCCGCCGAGGAATTTCTTGGAGAGCGGGGGACGCTGGTAGGGCAGCGCCTGCTCGCCGCAGACCATCACCAGGCGGCCGGTGTAGCCGTCGCGGCGCAGGCTGTCCACGACCTGCGCTGCGGCATGTCCGCCCCCGGCGACGACGATGGTGTCCAGCATGCGCAAGCGCTCCCGGAATTCGCGCCACTCTATACTGGCGCGCCGCGGTGCGGCAGGGAGTTGCGATGACAGTTACCGGCGGCAGGACGAGGGCGCAGAACATCGGACTGGCGCTCGGCCTTGCCGTGCTCGCTGCGACGCTCGCGACCGAGCCGTCTGCCGGCCTTTCGCCCGCGGGCTGGCAAGTTGCGGGAACGATGGCGCTCATGGCGATCTGGTGGGCGACCGAGGCGCTCCCGTTCGCGGCCACCGCACTCATTCCGCTCGCGATCCTGCCGCCGCTCGGCGCCGCCTCGGCCGCCGATCTTTCCGGCGGCTATGGCAACACCACGCTCTTCCTGATACTCGGCGGATTCCTGCTCGGGCTCGCGATGGAGCGATGCAACCTGCACCGGCGCATCGCCTACGCGGTCGTCGCGCGCGCGGGCGGCAATGCCCAGGGCCTCGTGCTCGGCATGATGTGCGCGACCGGCTTCGTCAGTATGTGGGTGCAGAACACCTCGACTACGCTGATGATGCTGCCGGTCGCACTGTCGGTGGCGACGATCGTCGCGCCGGACACCACTACGGGCGACCGGGACACGAGGAATTTCGCGAGCGCGATCGTGCTCTGCGTCGCTTACGCCGCGACCATCGGCGGCCTCGGCACGATCGTCGGCACGGCGACCAATGCGCTGGTCGCCGGATTCATGCAGCAGAACTACGGCGAGACCATCAGCTTCGCGCAGTGGCTCGCGTTCGGGATCCCGACCGTGCTGGTCCTGATGCCGGTGGCCTGGCTCGTGCTCGTGAAGATCTCTTTCCCCTTCCAGCTCGGCTCGCAGACCATCGCACGCGACCGGCTCATCGAAGCGCGCGCGGCGCTCGGACCGATGTCGAATGCGGAACGGCGCGTGACGACGGTTTTCGTGATAACCGCAGCGGCGTGGATCTTCGGACCCCTGCTGCGCGAACTGCCCGGCCTCGCCGAGTTCAACGACACGACGATCGCGCTGCTCGCCGGTCTCTTCCTGTTCCTCATACCGAATGGCTCGAAGGAAGGCGGCGCCCTGCTCACGGGCGCGGACCTGCGACGCGTGCCCTGGGACGTGCTGCTGTTGTTCGGCGGCGGTCTGGCGCTCGCGGAAGCGATCCAGGGCAGCGGCCTTTCTGCATTCATGGGCGAAACGCTCGCGAGCATCGGCACCTGGCCACTGGTCGCATTGATCGCAGGCGTCGTGACGCTGATCGTGATGTGGACCGAGCTCAATTCCAACGTCGCGACGGCAGCGACCTTCATGCCGATCCTTGCCGCGATAGCCGCCGCCTCGAACTACCCGGTGCTCCAGCTCATCATCCCCGCGGCCCTGGCGTCATCCTGCGGCTTCATGCTGCCGGTCGGAACGCCGCCCAATGCGATCGTTTTCGGCACCGGGCGGCTCACGATGCAGCAGATGATCCAGGCGGGCTGGCGCGTCAATGTCGCCGCGATCGTGGTGGTGTCCGCAGTCTCGATGATCGTGATTCCGCTGATCGCCTGAGCGGCTACTTCAGTTTTTCTTTGTTGAGGATGCGACCGTTCGACAGGTCGAGGTCGCAGCGGTAGGCCGAGAAGGAGAGGGCAACCAGCGGCTCCCGGCTCTCAATCAGGTAATAGTGGTCGTCCATCTGCGGCAGTTCCGCCTGCCAGAGCATCTCGCCCGAAGGCGCATAGGCTCGAAGGTTCTGGACAGGATCCCTGGGTTTGAGCCTGGCCTTGCCGAAAGCGATATCGTCGAGAAACGCGCCAGGATCGAGCAACACGACGGCGCGGCCGTCGGCCCAGAACGCGTCGCGCACCATGTATTCCATGCGGACGGGCTTGCCGTCGATCTTGACTATGTCGCCGTCGTAGCTGACGGCGCGCTCCTTGTCACTTCGCATAGTTCAGAATGATATCGCTCACGCAGCCTTTGGGATCATATTCCGACGAAATATTACCCCAGTCATAGTGATAGGGCGGTGGACCGAATTGGTCAAATAGCCAGCCGTCGTGTCGTTGCTTGCGTTCGAGTTCCAATTGTTCGTTCCATTCGCTTTCATTGTCTCTCGAGAGCTCCTGAAGCCAGGTAATACCCGACAGCTGGTCCCCGACAAAAGAAACCGTCGCGGCGATTCCAGCTTCGGGACAAATGCCGTAGGTCACGTACGGCTCATTGTTGACAACTATCTTCGCTTCGCTGCCGAGCCCGGATTGGAGAAAAACTTGCCGGTGGGTTCTCCGGTCTATGGAGCCTTTATCAAAGTAAACGCAGCCGTTTGACAGGTCGATTTTCATCATGGTCCAAGCGGAAAATCGTTGAGGAATCGCAGTGATGTCTTGTAGGAAGGTACTACCAACTGCGGCAGCCATCCATTGCCGTGTTTCGGATTGGCCAATGCCAACCCAAATGCTGCATGCGTGTCCTCGATGACCTCATAAGCTGCGGCACGGGTCCTGTGACTTTTGCTTTCGTGAGCTGCGACCTGAAGCCCGTCAAACATCTTTGAGGCGCTTGCGCCGACACGCCTCATTGCGCCGGCAGTCGTGTAGAAGGCGCCCTGGCCCGGGAAGCCCGCATAGACGAGTGTGCCCTTCTTCAGAATGATGTCCTTAAATCGATCGACCCCCGGATACTTCGGCGTACCCTGGAACGACCTCGCAATCGCGCTCGCGCCGCGTGTCGCGACCTCCGATCCAGCTTTCCGGAAGACACCGATGGCGCCGCCCAGGAAATAACCCACCTTGCCGTAGCGCACGCCCGATTGGCCTGCCTCGCTGCCGGGTTCGCGGAAATACTGGAAATCCGGGTCAGCGCCGAAGAGCAATGCGATGGGCGACGAACTGATCGTCGTGTTCGCTATGCGCGCGGCGAATCCCTGGATGCCATCCAGCCGGCCGCCGGTCGACAGTGTCGCGTCCGGGTGCCTGCCTACCGTAAGTACGACGCTTGATGCCGAGAAGGGTATGCCGCTCTGAAATGCGCAGGCGAGGGCGCTTCCATTCTGGCCGCATGGATCGCGCTCGAGCGCACTCGCGATCTCGGACGAATGAGCGCCGCCGAAAGACCGCATGTACTGGGCCCAGGTGACCCCGATCACGGTGACCTGTGCGCAGTTTCCAGACGGAGCAGCCACGCAGGGAACCGGGTCGAATCCGCTCGGATCGGTGAATGCCAGCGGGTTATTCAGGACATATGAATAGCGGTTGAGCCCCTGGCCGTCGTAGGGCAGCGTCACGTAGGGATCCGGGCTTATGAAGCGTCCGATATTCGGGTCATAGACCCGCCCGTTCATGTGGATGAGGTCGAGGTTGTCGAGGTGCTCTTGACCTGTGTAGCCGTCGCGCGTGACCGCCGCGATTTTTGCGAGCTCAGCCGCGTCCGGGGCTCCGGCCCAGTTCGCCTTACGGCGGCCGCCGAAGCTTCCGAAACTTTCGGCGACGACGATGTTGCTATTAGCGTCGACGATGCGGTCAGTGCTGCCGAGGTGATCCAGCGTGAGGTAGCGCGTCGTTGCAGGCGTTCCGTCGCTGTAACGCAGGTGCAGGGCAACTCCACCCGGTGATGGCACGTAGTGGCGCCAGGTCGTGACGCCGCCCCGCGTGACTTTCTCGAAGTGACCGGCGACATAGAACGTCGTCTCGTTCGCGGCGCCGTGCTTCGCGACCTGCTTCCAGCGGTTGCCGGCCGGCCCGTAGAAAAACTGGCTGTTGTTCCCGTTCGCACTTGCGATCGATGACGGGAGGCCGTCACTGGTCCACGCGACGGTCGCGCCGCCGCGGCTGGTCATGTTTCCGTTCAGGTCGTATGCGTAGGCTTGCGAGCGTGTCGAGACGACGGCGTGCTTCCGCGTCGCGTGGTAGACGTAACAGGCGATGGTGGCCGGGCAGACATCCGACTTGCGGCGAATGTTGCCAATGAGGTCGTAGTCGAGTTCGAGATTGATTGCGCCGTTCCTCCGCGACTGATCGAGTCGATCGAGTGCGTCGTAGCGGAATTCCTCGAGCAGACCGTGGTTGAGGTCTTTGCGCCGCTTCAGGTTGCCGTTGGCGTCCCATTCGTAGGCGAGGTTCTGGATCGTCGCAGCGCCACCGATACCGGCCTGCCGATATTCGAGCTCTCCGCCGAGGGGCGTGAAACCGCTGACGATTCGCAGTGCGCTGCCGAGCGTTTCATCAAGCGCATTGCCGGCGGCATCTTGTGAGTTGAGCGTCCAGTAGGGCTCGGCGGATGTACTGGCATTCGTGACTCGAGACAAGCGACCGGCGTCATAGTCGTGCCGAATCCTGAATGGGCTGCCGGCGCCGGCCGCGGGAAACGTCATCGTGTCGAGCAGTCCCTGCGGGTTATAGTTGAAGTCGTATCGGTAGTTCGAATCGGCGACGATCGTGTGATTCGCAGGCCGGCCGATACTGTCGTAGGCGAAGCTTTCCGAATAACCGGGTCCGCCAACGGAAGCCAGGCGGCCGATGTCATGTTTCGCAGCCGAGTTTCCCCAGGCCCAGGTCGAGTCTCCTTCGGGGGCAATCCGCTTCGTTACACGGCCGAGCGGATCGTATTCAAAGCGGACAACCTGTCCCTTTGCGTCGCGAAGCGCGGTGGTTTCACCGAGCGCGTTCCGTGTCCAGGTCCAGGCGCCACTGTCCATGTCGGCAACGCTGAGTTTCATTCCGCGCGAGTTGTAGCCGAGCGCGGCAACCAGGTTGTTCTGCGCGTCGCGCACCCGCAGCAGCGCACCGAATGCGTCGTACTCGTAGCGCGTCCGGCTGCCATTCGAATCGATGACTTCCATCAGCGGGCCCCAGGCGCTGCGCGTCCCGCCCGTCGCATGGCCGAGCGAATCCGTTTGCGTCACAGTAAGACCGTTGTGCAGGAACTCGAACGACTGCGCGACCGCGCCGCCGAAGGCCACGAGTTGCTCGCCGACGGTCCGGCCGAGCATGTCGTAGGTGAACTGACGGTACCCCGGGGGTAAGTCGCCGTCCCAATGCGGCAGGTAGCTTCGCGTGAGCTGCCCACGATCTCCGGACTCCATCATCGACACCGAACGGCCGCCGCCAGGCTGCAGGGTTTCGAGCCGGAATCCGCGATCGTGCTGGTCGACCTCGAGCGAGGAAGTGACTCGCGTGATGCCCGTGCCGTCTATGTCGTCCTGCCGGATCCGGTACTTCGTGCGTTCGTCGCATCCAGCCTTGCAGCCCTCGCGGATCCACCGCGTGCTGGTGCCATCGGGCTGCGATTCAAGCGAGAGCCTGCCGAACGCGTCGTATTGCCAGCGCATCGTCAAACCATTGGGATCCACGAAAGTGAGTGGCAGTCCGACGCTTGCGTCCCAGGTGTAGCGGATGACCTGCGAAAGCGGATTCGTAATGCGAACCGGCAATTGCCCGCGCGTACCCCAGTTCGTCGCAACCGTGCGCTGCAGCATGCCGGCACCCGTGATCTTCTCGTTCGCAATGTTGCCGAAGGAGTCGTACGAAAGGTTGTAGGTGACCTGCCACTGACTGTCTCCCGGCAGCAGGCGGATTCGCGTGGGCCTGCATTTCAGGCCGTCCCAACTCTGGTCCGCCGAGCGCGTGATCGGCGTGCCGCCAGGCAGCGTGTGCCCGGCGGTGATCTGGACTGCCTGCGACCGGCCGAGGCACCAGTTCGTCGTGTCATTGAGTACGCTCGTATGGAGCGTCCGCAGGCTGGCGGACGAGCCGCTATTGTCGCCGCCGCCGATTTCCGTGGTCGTCGTCGTTTCGTCTGTGATGAAGCCGGACGTAACGTCGATTGCGGCAACGGCACGAACGATCCGCGTGATCTCGGTCCCATCGAACTGACCTCCCGCCTGATAACGGCGGGTTGTCGTGTTCGACGCATACGGAAAGCGGCGCGTATTCATGATCGTGCCGATTTCCAGCTTCGCCCACTGATAGTCGGTCGATGAAACCGGCTTGCCGGACGCCTGGCGAACGACGACCGAATGCATCAGGCCCGTGAACGGATAGTCCTGGCGGCGCGTGATCTCCGTGCGCAGCGGATGTTCACCCGAGAGTTCTGTGCGGATGACCTTGCGGAAACCGAGCGATCCGCGGCCGAGGACATTGCGGCGCAGGCCCTCGTAGCGAAAGCCGGTCGATGCAGTTTGTGCTTTTCCGCTTCCGTCAGTCGTGTCGAGTTTCGTCACTACGAGGTCTGCGGACTGCAGGTCCTGCTCGGGGTAGGCGGCGTCGTCTCCCATCGTGTGTACCGCGGCATCTGTCAGCGGGCCGTAAACGAACTGGGCACTGACATCGAATCCGTCGATGGCGGCGACCAGAAGATCGGGTACGGCGCCGGTCCTGAATCGAACGCGGAACTGGCTCGTTGTTCCCAGGGCGAGGTCCTGCAAGCCATCACCGTCGAGGTCGCGACCGGTGATGGCCGGGGCGTCCTCATGAGGCACGCCCGTGCCCGAGAGTGGTGCCAGCGAATCACCGCGCGAGAGTGCGACCATCCAGGTTGCCGAGCCGCGCAGCAACAGGTCATCACGCCCATCCCCGTTCCAGTCGTGAGCCTCGAGCGCCGCGGGCCCGGACCACGGCGGTCCTTGCAATTCCATGGCCGATCCTTCGACCACGCATTCACTGACACGCACGCGCAGGAATCCCGACATGTGCTTGTAGGCGAAATCCGTGCAATCGTCGTCGTTGAAATTGAGCGGGACGACGCCCACGAACGTGCTGTCGAACTGCTCCGTGCCGTGGCCGGCGTCGGAGATGCGCGCGATCGAGAAATTTTCGTTCATCAGCAGTTCTTCCGCGCCGTCAGCGTCGAGGTCGACGCGATAGCCGGGCCGGCCGATGAATTCACCTCCCTCCGAATCCTGGTAAATGCCCGCCTGCGTATAGAGGGTGACCGGTGCCGCGAATCCTCCCGCTGGCAACGCGGGACGAAAACGAACGAGCAGGCTGTTGAACTGCGGGTGCGCGGCTTCAGACCAGACGATGTCGCCGAGCCCGTCGCCATTGAAGTCGGCGCCGCGAAAATCGCGGGCGCCCGCGGGAACAGCGATGCCGGTGCTGACGGCCGCGCCAAGTCCCGCGGGGCCGCCATGGGCAATCGCGAAGTTGCCTGACGAAGTCATCATCAGCAGGTCGGCAAATCCGTCGCCATTGGCGTCGAATGGCACGCCGATGCCCCTGGGACTCGGAATTCCCGTATCCACCGCGGGCCCAAAGTTTCCGCCTGCAAGGCTCAGCCGATAACGAATCGTCGAAGAAGCGACTTGCGTACCGCCCATCCATACATAGTCGTTTCGCCCATCGCCATTGATGTCGGCCAGATTCCAGGATTGTCCGAACGGAATTGCTGCGGGACCTGGACGCTGGATCGAGAAGGCCGAGACAGCGGAGGCGCCGGTTGCGCCGTCCTGCCATTCGAATGTCGTCGGCGACAGGCAATCGGTTCCGCCCGACCCGCATTCCGTGAGGGTGGACAGTCGGCTTCGGCCGCCGCTCGACAAGGCTGGCTCGTAGGCGAGGTCATAGCGGCGGATTACCGCACCGTTGTAAGCCATATCGATACGATCGAGCCGCACCACTTGCCGTACGGGCGTGCGCGCGACGTAACCTGCGTCGACTTCATTGTTCGGCCGGTCTTCGTAATGGAAGGAGACCTGGTGCGAAGCTGCGATGCCGGCCGTGGGATTGGAGTTGTACTCGATGCTCGCGATCCGGAATGCGTTGCTTCCCGATTCCTCGGTGTACCGGTAGTCGATGACGTTGCCTGCGCGATCCCGGATGCGATTGAGTGCCCAGGCGCGTGCGCCGTTTGTCGAAGGGCCCGGCGTTCCGTCGATGCGTGAATCCGCCGTGGCGCCGTACTCGTAGATGCGCCCGTCGGCAGTCTCGACCGTGAAATAGCCAGGCCCGTTGTTTGATCCGGGCATCGCCCGAATGCGCGCGAACGACTCGATCTCTGTCCGGTATTCCGCATCCGGAGATTCATAGATGACGTGATTGACGATCACGAGCCGCTGGCCGTCGAGGCAGAAGCGATCCGCAATCGTCCGAAGCGGGGGCGCCGCCATGCCATCCTGCGCCACCGTCCGTGCGCAGCGGGTGATCTGCGATAGGCCGCCAATCGACCAGCCGACGCCGAGCAGGCCGCCCTTGGTGCGGTGACGGTATTCGAGCGCGAGCGGCGGCGTCATGCCATTCGTTCCGGCGGGCAGCGCGATCGGGATCGTGTATTGCGCCTCGCCGTCCGGGGAAACGGAGGCGACGCCGGGCGTCCGGCCGATGCCGGCATTGGCGACGGGCGAAGTCAGAAGCAGAATGAGACTGAAACCCGCGCCGATTCGGCGCTGCATGTCGCGCATTTCCATTGCTTTCTCTCCGGTGCGACCGGCATCCCGCCGGCCGTCCACACGCTATCGGGGAGCCATTCGAGTGACCCGCCACTTAACTGCGGCAAATCCGTAGAATCTGCAATCGAACGCCAGGCTGGACCGCCAACCGCAGGAGCCCCGATGAAGCTCGTCACCGCCATCATCAAACCCTTCAAGCTCGACGACGTGCGCGCGGCACTGTCGGAGATCGGCATCTCCGGAATGACCGTGACGGAAGTGAAGGGCTTCGGCCGCCAGCGCGGCCACACTGAGCTCTACCGCGGCGCGGAGTACGTCGTCGACTTCGTGCCGAAGACGCGCATCGAGGTCGCCGTGCGCGACGACCTCCAGGACCAGGTCACGGAGGCGATCATCAGCGCCGCCAAGACCGGCAAGGTGGGGGACGGCAAGATCTTCGTCACGTCGATCGAGCGCGTGATCCGCATCCGCACCAGCGAAATGGACGAAGCGGCAATCTGATGACGGGTGACAACCCGAAGACGCCGACACTCGAAGCCGCGGTCGCAAAGATCGCGCTCAGCGGCGCGCGACGCCACGTCTTTTTCTGCACGCACGGCGACTGCGCGCCGAAGGAAGTCGGCGAAGCTTCGTGGAACTACCTCAAGAAGCGCCTGCGGGAAGTCGGCCTGTCGGATGTCGAGGGCGGTGTGCTCCGCACGCGCGCGGACTGCCTCCGCATCTGCCGTGAAGGCCCGATCATGCTCGTCTACCCGGAAGGCACCTGGTACCGGCAGGCGACGCCTGCGAACATCGAGCGGATCATCCAGGAGCATCTGCTGGGGGGTCGGCCGGTCACAGAGCTCAGTTTTGCGCGCAATCCACTGACCGACACTGCCTGATCGAGGAGGGTTCATGCAAAGACGTGCCTTTTGCGCATCTGCAATCGCCGCGCTGGGTGCGACGGTGCTGCCCTTCAACCGCGCATTTTCTGCCGTCACTTCCGTTGTCGCTGATGTCAATGCGATCACAGGCGATGGCAAGCAGGTCACGTTGCCTCGCATGGATGTCGAAAACCTCAGGGCAAGCCTCCGTGGCCAGTTGCTTCTGCCTGATTCCGCCGGCTACGACGACGCGCGAAGGATCTGGAACGGCATGTTTGATCGCAGGCCGGCGCTGATCGCACGTTGTGCAGGTGCGGCGGACGTCATGCAGTCCGTGAATTTTGCCCGCACCCACAAATTGCTCGTGGCGGTGCGCGGTGGCGGGCACAGCCTTTCCGGGCAATCTGTCTGCGATCACGGTCTGATGATCGATCTTTCGCCGATGCGCAGCGTGCGCATCGATCCCGTGCGCAAGACAGCCCGCGTCGAACCGGGTTGCATGCTGGGCGATCTCGATCGGGAGTCGCTGCCATTCGGGTTGGTGACGACCACGGGCACCGTGTCGCACACGGGAGCGGCCGGCCTCACGCTCGGCGGCGGTTTTGGCCGCCTCGCGCGTGTGCACGCAACCGCCTGCGACAACCTGCGGACAGTCGATATCGTGACGGCCGACGGGAGGTTGCTGGAGGCGAGCCCTGCGGAGAATCCGGATTTGTTCTGGGGACTGCGCGGCGGCGGCGGCAATTTCGGGGTCGTAAGCTCGTTCGAGTATCGACTTTTTCCGTTCGATGGCCAGGTCTACGGGGGTCATCTCGTCTTCCCGTTTGCGGGGGCTCGCAACGTGCTGCGCAGATACGGGGAGCTATCCGAGGATGCTCCCGACGCGCTGTGGACCGAGATCAACCTCGTAGTGACACCAGCGCGTGAGCGTGTGTTGGTCATCGACGTCTGCTACAGCGGACCCATGCAATCCGCCGAGCAGGTGCTTGCGCCGTATCGCGGTTTGGGCAAGCCGCTCAGTGACGGCCTCGCCCCGGTTCACTATTCAAAGCTTCAGACGAAAGACGACGAGCGCGCCCGCTTCGGCCGCCACTACTACACGCGATCCGGAATCGTGACGCGGCTCGAGGAAGGGCTTGTTGACGCCATCGTGGAGGTTTTCGGTGCGTCTCAGGTCCGACAGCCACGGATCGCACTGCCGGCACAGGGCGGCGCCATCAAGCGGATTGCGCGCGACGCGACCGCGCTGTGGCATCGCGATGCGGCATTCAGCGTGATCGTCCAGGCGAGTGGCGACGATGGTTCCGGAAATGCCGAGAACATCGAGTGGGTCAAGTCAAACTGGCCGGCGGTCGAAGGGTTTACATCCGGCTTCTACGCCAACACCAATCTTGCGGACGTGGCGGCTGGTCGTATTCGTGGCGCTTACGGTGGCAATTACGAGCGTCTGGTCGTGCTCAAGACACGTTATGACCCGACCAACCTGTTTCGATTGAACGCCAATATTCAACCCAGCACTTGAGCATCCTTCAAATGGCGACCGCGACGATTGCGACCGCTGCGAAGATGACGAACGCAATCGCCCAGGGGCGGTGACGTTCGGCGCCGGGTGCGGCAACGGGCGGCACGGGTAACGAGCTGCCGACTTCGCTATTGAGACGATAGCCGCGCTTCGGCAGCGTTTCGATCAGCGTCCGGTAATGCGGATCGCCGCCCGCCTGCCTGAGCTGTCGTCGCAGCAGGTAGAAGCATCGCGTGACGGCATTGTCGGTCACGACCCTATTCGGCCAGAGACGCTCCAGCAGTTCGTCGCGCGTCACGACTTGTTTCGGGTGGCGGGTCATCATCACGAGCACGTCCATCACCTTCGGGTTGAGTCTTTCGCACCCGCCGGGGCCTGAGACCACGCCCGTCTCCGGGTCGACCTTTAGCCCATCGAGCTGAAATGAGGCCGGCGCGTCCATGTGTTGGACGATGGCCAAACGGGCGACGCCACTCTGTCAGGTAGATGTCACAAGGAGTTACGCGGCGCGCTTTTGCAGTGCACCCGCAAACTCAACTTGCTGATTGAACTTAACGCCTCCGATCCGCGGTTGTAATCGCCAAGATTCTCTTGTAAACAGCATGCGGGGATTCCTGAAATCATCGAAGTAAAACATCGCGTGCCCCTGGCACCACTCGCGAGCGAACGCGGTCACTCCGCGATCGCCGTGTTTTTCGCTGTCCGGGCGTAGGACGCCCGGCGGAACCCCGATGCGACTGATGGAACCGAGTCAAGGGGAGAAACCGATCATGCGTTCAGTGCTAGTAGTGCTCGCCGCCATTGCGGCCACCGTCGTCGCCGGCGGTCCTGCCGCGGCCGAAAATATTCGCAACGTGCCCGCGGCCAACCGCGCTTCCGCGCTCCGCCTCGATTCGTCGCAGGCGAACGTGGGCCGCGCCACCAAGGTGTATGTGGTGCAGATGGCGGCCAAGCCCGCCGTGGCCTACCAGGGCGGCGTCGCGGGATTCGCCAAGACCGCCCCGGCGAAGGGCGAGAAATACGACGCGCGCTCGAGCGCCGTTCGCATGTATGCGGACCGCCTCGTCGCGCAACAGGACGCGCTGCTCGCGAAGATCGGCGCCAGCAACCGCAAGATCTATAGCTACCGGCACGCGATGAATGGGTTCGCGGCCAAGCTGACGCCCGCCCAGGCAGCAAGGCTCCGCAAGGACAAGTCCGTGCTGCAAGTCTGGGAGGACAAGGCCTACAAGCTCGACACCAACAATACGCCGCGCTTCCTCGGCCTCCAGAATGAGACCGAAGGCCTGCGCGGGCGCTTTGGTTTGAAAGGCAGGGGCGTCGTCGTCGGCATCATTGACTCCGGTGCCGTCCAGGAGCACCCGAGCTTCGATGACGAAGGCATCGATCCTCCCGTGGGCTGGAATGGCATCTGCCAGGCCGGCGAGGGCTGGGCCGCAGACGACTGCAACAACAAGCTGATCGGCGCGCGCTTCTTCTCTGAGGGCTTCCTGGCCGCGGTGGAAATCGAGCCGAATGACTTCCTCTCGCCGCGCGACTCCGATGGTCACGGCACGCACACCGCGACGACTGCCGTCGGCCGCGCCGTGCAGGCGGACCTGAACGGAACGCCGGTGGCCCAGGTCAGCGGCATGGCGCCGCACGCGTACCTCGCGGTGTACAAGGCCTGCTTCGAGGACCTGGGCGGCGACCAGGGCGGCAGCTGTTTCTTCTCGGACAGCGCAGCCGCGATCGACGCGGGAGTCGCCGACGGCGTCGACATCCTGAGCTTCTCGGTGGGTACTGCATTTTCGTTCACCGATCCCGCGGACATCGCGTTCCTGAATGCCGTCGCCGCGAACGTATTCGTATCCCGCTCGGCCGGCAACGAAGGGCCGGGCCCGTTCTCGACGGCCTCCGGCGAGCCCTGGAACATGACGGTTGCCGCATCGACGCACAGCGGTACAGGCTTCGCCCAGGCGACGCGCGTCAATTTGCCGCTGTCGATCGACGGCGATTACGCCTCGTTCGAGGCTGAATTCACGCCTCAGTTGAGTGAAACCGGGCCGCTCACGGCCGACGTCGCGGCTGCGAACCCCATCGATGCCTGCGCTCCGTTGGTGGCAGGCTCACTCACCGGCAAGATCGGGCTGGTCGCGCGCGGCGCCTGCGACTTCGTCGTCAAGGTGGCGAATGCCTCCCTGGCCGGCGCGAGCGGCGTGCTCGTTTACAGCCAGGCCGGTAACCCGAAGGCGCCGATGGGCGGCGATCCCTCGCCGGACACGCAAATCCCGGCGGTCATCGTCGACAACGATCCGGGCAAGGCAATCCTCCACCGCCTGAACAAGGGCCAGGTCGTCAACGCGACTCTGACGGCTTCGGTCTTCGTGACCGAGACGCTGACGGGCAACATCATGGCCGGCTTCTCCTCGCGCGGTCCCTATCTGAACGCCCCGGACTGGATCAAGCCGGACATCACCGCGCCGGGCGTGCAGATTCTCGCGGGTAACACACCTGAACCCAACACGGGAATTGGCGGTGGCTTCTTCAAGTACTTGCAAGGCACCTCGATGTCGACGCCGCACATCGCGGGTCTCGCGGCGCTCGTCAAGCAGAAGCATCCCGACTGGTCGCCGGCTGCGATCAAGTCGTCGCTCATGACCACGGCGCGCAGCAACCTCGTCAAGGAAGACGGCGTGACGAAGGCGGATCCCTTCGACCTCGGCGCGGGTCACGTCGTACCGAACAAGGCCATCAATCCGGGCCTCGTCTATGACGCTGGCCTGCTGGACTACCTGGCGGGAGCCTGCGGCACTGAAAGCCCACTCACGTCTCCGGACGACTGCACGACGCTCGAGGGCCTGGGGTTTTCGTTGGATGCATCCGACCTGAACCTCCCTTCGATCGGTGTTGCCGATCTGCTTGGCGCGCAGACGGTGCGGCGCACGGTGACGAACGTCACCACGCAGCCCGCGACTTACACTTCTGCGGTCACGCGTCCAGCGGGTTACACGGTCGCAGTCAACCCGAGCAGCCTGACGCTCGCTGGGGGTGAGTCAGCGACTTTCGAGGTCACGATCACCAACGTCAGCGGGCCTTCGGGCGAATGGCGCTTCGGCAGGCTCGACTGGTCGGACGGTGCCGGCGGCCATGTGGTCAAGGTGCCGATCGCGGTGAAGGCGCAGGCGCTCGCGGCGCCGACGGCAGTGGATGGCGCGGGTGCCGATGGCACGGCGTCCTTTGACGTCAGCTTCGGTTTCACGGGCGCCTACACGGCCGGCGCGCACGGCATTGTCGAGCCGTTCCTCACGCCGTATGCGATCGAGGACGATCCGCTTAATTCGTTTGGCTTCGACTTCGGGGCGGACGAGCCGCTGCTGTACCTGCTCGAGCTGCCCGAGGGCACGCAGTACGCGCAGTGGTCGACGTTCGATCAGTACAACGACCTGCCGGAACACGACCTTGACATTTACGTGTTCTACTGCCCGGGCTTTGCCTGCTCGCAGGTTGGCCAGAGCTTCAACATCACCTCGGACGAAGAGGTTGGGCTGATCCAGCCGGCCACGAACGGCGTTGCGGAGGATCCGAACGATGCGGACGACCCGTACGCCGTATTCGTGCACGGCTTCGAAACGCAGGGCGGCGCGATCGCGAACGGCTTCCTGTTCGACTGGACCGTGGTCGATTCCGAAGGAAACATGACAGTGACAGGTCCTGCGAGCGCGGTGCTCGGCGAAACCGGCGCGGTCAACCTGGAGTGGACCGGATTGCTGACCGGCCCGGGCGAGAAGCAGGTCGGCGCCGTTTCGCACAGCGATGCCAATGGCATCGTCGGCGTGACAGTCGTCAACATCGTGAACGACGAAGGCTCGGGCTACTGCGACCTGGCGGAGTGCCCGGCGCCGTAACACGGTAGCTGAAGAGTTCCAGGGGCCGTCCGGTTTCGACCGGACGGCCTTTTACTTTGGCGCTTACTGGGTCGCGATTGCGGGGCAGGGAATCGTGCGCTGAAGGTCGGTGTGGTAGGTGAAATCCCGCTCCTTGTGCCTGAGTTTCAGTGCCCAACCGGTGACCTGGACCTGCGCATAAGTGACACCCGGTTCGGGACAACCGAGCGCTGCGTCGTTCCAGGTCGTCTCTTCGGCAGAAACCGTCTTGATGTCCCTCGGAGACACGTGGAGCCGCTCCGCCAGGTCTTTCTGGGCGACAGCCATCTGGGCACCGAAAGTGAACTGCATCTTTTGGTCGATGCCGGCATAGGCCTTGGTCTGGCGACAGACGAATGCGCTGCCTTTCGCCTCGTGCACGACATGGATCTGCTTGTCCACCCGAAGCGTGATCTTGTGTCCCGGCGTGATGACGTCGAGGTAGGCCACGCCGGGCTTCGGGCAGCCGATGCTGCTGTTCGGCCAATCGACGGCGCGAATCGTATCCACGAGTATCTTTTCCCTGGAGATCTGCAGGTCCGCAGCCAGCGCGTCGATCGCGATATTCGCGACTGAGCGTTGTTCCTCGGTCAATTTTTCATCCGAGCCCTGGCCCGGCACGAAAGGTATCTCGGCCGGCGCCGATGGCACTGCCTGGCAGCCGGTGGCGGCCGCCGCGAGCACCGCCGCCATTGCCGCTGCGAGCGTTCTTGAATGCTGAGCCATTTGAGCCCCCGTGAATATTGGTGAGATAGTACCAACATGCCGCACGCCATCCGGATTCACGAGCACGGCGGACCGGAGGTCCTGCGTCTCGAGACCTTCGATCGCGAGCCGGTCGGTGCGCGTCAGGTCCGCATCCGCCAGACCGCGATCGGCGTCAATTTCATCGACACCTATGACCGCTCCGGTCTTTATCCGGTTTCACTTCCGAGCGGGATCGGTCGCGAGGCTGCAGGCGTCATCCTCGAGGCGGGAAAGGGCGTCAAGACGCTGAAGGAGGGAGACCGGGTCGCCTACGCGGGCAATACACCGGGCGCGTACTGCGATGAGCGGGTCATGGATGCAGCTCGCGTCGTGAAGCTTCCCGATGCCGTCCCGGATCAGCACGCCGCTGCGCTCATGCTGAAGGGGCTCACCGCCTGGTTCCTGCTGCGGCGCTGCCATCGCGTGCGCAGGGGCGAGCCCATTCTCCTGCACGCCGCCGCGGGCGGAGTGGGCCTGATCGCCCTGCAATGGGCCGCATCGCTCGGCGCGAGAGTGATCGCGGTCGTCGGCAGCGACGAGAAAGCGGCGCTCGTCCGCGAACATGGCGCGGCGGAGGTGATCGTCAGCACCCGCGAGAACATTGTCGAGCGGGTCCGGGCAATCACCAGGAAGAAAGGCGTTCCCGTCGTGTACGACGGCGTCGGCAAGGACACTTTCTTCGCTTCGCTCGACAGCCTTGCACCGCTGGGGCTGATGGTGAGCTATGGCAATGCTTCCGGCGCCGTGCCGGCGTTTTCCCCGCTCGAGCTCACGCGCCGCGGTTCGCTATTCCTCACGCGGCCGACGCTGTTTCACTACACCGCAAAGTCCTCCGACCTCGCGCGCGGGGCGCGGGAACTCTTCGAGGTCGTGGGCAACGGGACAATCAAAGTGCGGATTGGCCAGACCTATCCGATTGCCGAGGCAGCGCAGGCACACCGCGATCTCGAGTCGCGCCGGACGACCGGCAGCACGTTACTGTTCCCTTAGCGCTATCCCCGACATCAAGGGTCACTCCGGCCGGGCAGTCAGTGCGGGCCACCGCGGATCGGAATGGAGCTGCTTCAGGTAGGGTGACATCCTGATTTGCTCCTGGAAATACCAGCGCGGATAGGATCGCTGGTCCTTGTCGCGCTCTAGTGCGTCGCGTTCTTCTTCCAGCAACGAAAACGCCTCGTCAGTCATTCCGCGTGACATGTACACATCGGCAACGTGGATTGTGCTCCTGAAGTCGTTTGTTACCGCTGCCAACCGCGTCAGCGCCGCATCCGCTTCCGCGCGGCGGCCAGGAACCTCGTGCTGCAGCGCTATTGCGTAATCTTTTTCCTTGCCGGGTGGGATTCGCGCCGTCACCGACCAGGCTTCGTCGTAGCGCTGCAGGAGGACCAGCGTTTGCACGATCTGGGCCTGAACGTCGGGATCGGCTTGCGGATTGATTTCGAGGACTTTGCGCTGCTCGGCCAGCGCCTCATCCAGTTGGCCGTTCATGAGCAACATCATCGCGAAGTTTCCTCTGACGGTCGGAGACAGGGGATCCTGCTGGGCGATTCGGCGCCACAGGGCAACCGCCGTCTTGAAATCACCGCTCCAGACTGCCCGGCTACTCGTATGTCCGAGGACGAGGGGATCATTCGGGTCCAGCGAAACGGCCGTGCGAAGGTGTTCTTCGGCTTTGGACCGCTGTGCAATGTGATAGTAATACTGCGAAATTCGGGCGTGAGCGACGGCAAGATTCGGTTCAAGCTCGACCGCCTTCAGCGCTGCTTTGCCCTGCAGTTCGCGGTAGCTGGCTTCATTCTCCGGTTCGGCGGCCGCGAGCAACGAGTAGGTGCCGGAGAGGGACGCCCATGCCCGGGCGTAGCGAGGATCGAGCGCCACGGATTCTTCAAAGTTGGCGGCGGCGCGTTCAATGTCGCCGGCTGCGCGGCGATTGTAAAAATAGTGTCCCCTCAGGAAGCGCTCGTAGGCCTCCAGGTTTTCCGAAGCGCGCCCGGGCAGCCTGCCGTCGGCTAGCGTGACCTGAAGCGCCGTGGCCACCGACCCGGCGATCTCGTCCTCGATGGTAAAAAGGTCGTCTCGAACGCGGTCGTAGGTCTTCGACCAGACGTGTGAATTGGTGGATACGTCGATGAGCTGGGCCGTGATCCGGACGCGATTCCCGGCCTTGCGCACGCTGCCTTCCAGCACGTATGCAACGTTCAGCCGTGTCCCGATTTCCGGCACATCGAGCGATTCATCCTGGAAGGAAAACGAAGACGTGCGGGCGATGACAATCAGGTTGTCGGCCTGCGACAGGCGATGGAGGATTTCTTCCGTCACGCCATCGGAGAAATAGGCCTGGTCTTTCTCGGCGCTCATGTCGAGGAATGGCAGGACTGCAATCGAATTCTCCGGCGCGGTCGACGGAGCGCCGGGCCGGGCGGGCCGGAACTGGGTGAAGAGCAAGGCGCCGATAACCGCGAGGAGCACCGCCGCCCCGGTCGCGACCACCCACGTTGGGAATCGTTTTCCAGGCGCGGGCGCCCGCTCACCGGCTTCAGGAGCCAGCGGTACGACGGTTCCATTCAGCCGATAGCCCCGCTTCGGGTGCGTCTCGACGAGCGTCCGATAGCGTTCGTCGCCGCCAGCATGGCTCAAATGGCGGCGTAGCTCGTAGAAGCAGCGGGTCAGTGCGTCATCGGTGACGACGGTGCCCGGCCAGAGCGTGGTGAGCAGCTCCTCCCGCGCCACGACGTGACCGGCGTGACGCGCCATGTGCAGCAGCACATCCATCACTTTCCGGTCCAATTTCTCAAGGCCGGCGGGTCCCGAGACTTCGCCACTCTGCGGGTCGACCCGCAATTCTTCCAGTTGGAAGCCTTGCTCGAGCGCATTCATCGGAAACAGATTTGTGTCAGCAGGATGAATCAGATTTATGTCGGCACGATATCAGGCTTTGGTCAGGACACGGGTTGGCCGAAAGCAAAGAGTCGGCGAGCCGCGAAACGGCAGGAATTTCCTAGATTAAGACAAATCAATGGGGACAATAAACATGAAGAGACTCAATCTACTGGCGCTGATCTGCGCCTGCGGGCTGCTGGCAGGACCAGCGGCCGCCGATGCCGTTAGTGACTGGAATGAAATCGCCGCAGCGACGACTGCCGCCGGCCGGCCGGGGGCGATCGGCCAGACCGACATGGCACTTGCCCAGGTGGCGGCGCACGACGCAGTACAGTCTTACGAGAAGCGGTTCGAGCCGTATTACGCTCAGATCAAGCCCGTTGCAGGCAAGAAGGTGGCGGCTGCGGTCGCAGCCGTATACGGCGTCCTCAGGGGCTTCTACGCGCCCCAGCCCGAGTTGGCTGCGTTGGTTGCGTCCCTGGACGCCACGTATACCACCTACCTGGCCAACAATGGACTGACGGGTGACCCCGGCCTCGCCGTGGGGGAAGCAGTCGCTGCCAAGATCGTGACACTACGGCGTCTGAACCCCAATCCGCCACTGCCACCGGATTTCGGCGAAAACGTCATCGGCAAATGGCGCGCGACACAGAATCACATCGGGCCGGCGCCGCTGCCGCCCCCGGCGCCGTTCGCGTTTCCGTGGATGGCCGCCTTTCATCCGTTCGTGCTGACCGGCCCTGCCCGGTTCAGGTCTCCGCCGCCGCCCGAACTGACGAGCGCTCGCTACACCGCCGAATACAACGACGTCAAGGCCAAGGGCGCGCTGACCGGCAGCACCCGCACTCCCGAACAGACGGACATCGCCTGGTTCTGGCTCGACAACTTTGGGGTGCAGCACAACCGGGCCCTCCGGGGACTCGCCGCGAAGCATGTTCCGAAAATCGGCGATCGTGCCCGGCTCTATGCGCTGGCGAATCTCGCCGGGGCGGATGCGCTCATCACGTCTTGGGACAGCAAGAAGCTTTACAACCTCTGGCGTCCCAGCACAGCCATCAATGAAGGAGAGCTGGACGGAAATCCGGATACGATCGGTGATCCCACATGGCTGCCCTTTACCAACAATCCGCCGTATCCCGACTACCAGTCAGGTGCGAACAGCATCACGGCTGGGATGATGCGAGCGGCTGCGCTCTTCTTTGGCACAAACGACATGCAAGTCGTAATTACGACCGCCAATCCAAATGCCATCAAGAAGACGCGGTATTACCCCAGCTTCTCGGCTGTCATGTCGCAGCTGGTGAACGTTCGTATCTGGCAGGGCATCCATTTCCGCTTCGCGGACAGGGAAGGACGGATGGGGGGTGAGCAATCGGCCGCATATGTCCACGATCACGCCTTGCTGCCCGTCTCCAACTAAAAACAACGACTGACCTGAAGGCCCCGCATCGAAAGATGCGGGGCCTTTTTTGATTGCGGCGATAATGGCCGCGTGAAAGTCACCGTGCTGCCGTCGAGGCGGGAATTCGACTCGCGCGGCGACGAGCCCGTCCTGTCGGCGGCGCTCCGCCAGCATCTCAACCTGCCGCACAGCTGCAAGGGCGGGTCCTGCGGGACCTGCCGCGTGCGCGTTCTGCGCGGGCGCTTCGCCTATCCCTACGGACGGCCGATCGGCATCACTGAAACGGAGGAAGCAGGCGGCTACGCGCTGATCTGCCAGGCACGCGCGACCGAGGATCTCGTCATCGAGATCCACGAGATCCGCAATGTCACCGACGTCGAGATCCGCGAATTGCCGGCCCGTGTGGAAAGAATGGAGCGGCTCGCGCCGGATGTCATGGGGCTCTGGCTGCGCCTGCCTGCAATTGAGCCATTCAACTGGAAGTCCGGCCAGTACGTCGACGTCATGCTGCCGGGCGAGCGCCGGCGAAGCTTCTCGCTCGCCAATCCCCCGCACGATGCAGCGTTCCTGCAGTTGCACGTGCGCCGCACGCCGGGCGGGGAGTTCAGCGAGAAAGTGTTCGGAGAGATGAAACCGGGGAGCTTGCTGCGCATCGAGGGGCCGCTCGGCCAGTTCGTGCAGCGGGGTGGCGAACGGCCGATGTTGTTGATCGGCGGTGGAACGGGCTACGCGCCACTCAAGGCGATGATCCGCGATGTCCTCGAATCGGGATCGCCGAGGCAACTGGTCCTGTACTGGGGCGCGCGCACACAGGCGGACTTGTATGAAGATGCCTGGCTCAGGGAACTCGCGTCGAAGCATGCGCAGTTTCACTACACGCCGGTGCACACGGAACTCGTCCACGAAGCCGTGCTGAAAAACGTCGTGGGCCTCGCCGGCTTCGACGTCTATGCCGCCGGCCCACCCGCCATGATCGACGCCGTTCGCAGCGCGCTTCCACGGCAGGGCGCGGACCCGGAGCGCATCTATTTCGATTCCTTCGACTACGCGCCGGCGTAGCGGCTACCTGAAAAGGCCGTCGTCGAGCATTGAGCCCTTGCCCACCGAGCGGCCGACCGATATCCAGATACTCGAAGTATGTTCTGAGTAGCCGACGCCGAGACTGATCGTACCGATCGGCGTCGACCCGGCGAGATAAGCGGAGGCGCCGTAAACTTCCTCGTCCGGGACTTCGTCCAGCCGATCGTAAAATCCCGACGCGTACAGGCCAAATCCGCCGTAGATCGTCTGTTGCTTGATCGACACCAGGTCCTTGAGTCGCCAGAGGAAGCTCCCTTCTGCAATCCAGTAACTGCTGGTACGCACCTCGTCGTATTGATAGCCGGCGAGGGTCCGCGGGCCGCCCAGCGAAAACTTCCGGTCAGCCGGCAAGTCGCCGCCCAGGTCCGTCCCGGCCGCGAGGCTTACCCACATGAGGTTCTTGCCGACCGGGATCGCCTTGCGCGCTGCCGCCTCCAGGCGCTCCCACTCTCGATCTGCGCCGAGACTTTCGTCCGAACGGAAATACTCGAGCTGCGCCGACATGCCCTTCGTCGCGAAACTCGAGGCATCGCGGGAATCGTACCGGGCGACGAATGCGAGGCCTGAATCGACGTCATCCACCCCCGAGAGATTGGGGGGGCCGGTTTGAACCGAGGCCTTCCGGCGACTGCCCCAGTAGCCGAGGCGAATTTGCGCCGCATGTGCCAGGTTCCAGCCGAGATCGACGCGCCCGCCGAGATCCTCGAAGCGTGAGGTGGCTACGTGATCACCGTCGAGGAAGATGTTTTCGGTGCTGCGGCTGGCAAGCAGTTTCGGCTCGACGAAAAACTCCTGTCCGATATCCAATGGCTGGTAGAAGCTCGACGAGATCAATGACTCGTAGCCGAGCTCCAAGTCATTTCGCCATTGACCCCCTCGGTCATTCATCCATCGGCGTACATGCTGGATGCCCAGCTGGAATTTCAGGTCGCCGCCGCCGTCGCCATAAAATCCGAGGCTCGGACTGAGATAGTCCTTTCCGATCGAGGCTTCAGACGGCATCCAGATCAGCGCGGTGCTGCCGACATCGCCCTCCAGCCGGTAAGCGACCGACTCGAGGTCGTCTAATGCCGCCATGCTGCGCGCGTCCTGCGAGATGGCGTCGATGCTGACCGTATCGCCGGTGTGAATTTTCGACACCGATCGCAGGTAGTCTTCGTTGACCCAGTTGAGGCCTTCGACACGGATGGCGGTGACGTGCCGATCGGCATCCTTGCCGACGTTGACCCTTTGACGCCAGGTCGTGTATTCGGCGGCAGGCAATGAATAAGCCGAAAGCTGGTCCGACATGGCGCGGGCAGCCGCTTCTCCGAGCGGAATCGTCTCGGGGACGCGCTCGAAATCCGACGTCGTGATGTCGCCCATCGGTACGTCGATGCGGACATCGCGTTCGCCGAGGGTCGCCAGCTGAATGGCCTCGTTGGCGATGATGCCGATCGCCATGCTGCGCGAGAGCAGTTCCGTCGCCTGCACCAGCCTGGCCGCAGACATCGGGGATTCGACGAGGTTGACGACGATGACGACGTCGGCGCACATCGATCGCGCGACGTCCACCGGAATGTTGCGTACCATTCCGCCGTCCGAAAGGACCATGTCATTCAGGGGTACGGGGGAAAATGCGCCAGGGATCGCCATGCTGGCGCGCATCGCGGTCGCGAGGTCTCCCTCGCTCAATACGACCATCTTGCCCGTGACCATGTCGGTCGCCACCGCGCGAAACGGTATCGGCAGCTCGTCGAATACGTCGACCATCCGGGCCTGGGCGACATAGGTCCTGAGCAGGTCGTCGATGCTGCTCGTGTCGACGAGTCCGGCGGGCGTGACGATGCGCCCGTCCTTGAGCCCGACCTTCATTTCCGACTGCGCCTCGGTCGACATGCGATTCTGTTCGACAGGCTTCAGTGCGCGGCGGCCGACTCCTCCGACGATCTTCGACCAGTCAATGCCGTTCACGAAGGTCTCGAGTTCGGAGGCCGGCTGCCCCGCGGCGTAGCCGGCGCCGATCAAGGCGCCCATGCTCGTGCCCGATATGCAATCGACCGGTACCCGCATCTCTTCGAGGACCTTCAGGACGCCGACATGAGCGCCACCTTTCGCTCCCCCGCCCGAAAGCACGAGGCCGATGCGCGGCCGTCCCTGCGTTGCAGCTGCCTGGTCCGCGGCAGCCGGCGCCGCCACCGAGCAGGTCAGTAATATCGATAACAGGCATGCAATGGTTTTCATGTCGTTGCCAGTCCTTTCCAACGAATCAACGCGCCGACGAGCGCCGCATCGTCCGGCGAGTCGGCGATCAGGATGGGCGATCCGAGGCCGAGGCGTGAAGCGGCTTCAGCCACACGCCGCGACCCCGTGACGAGCGCCGTCGAATCCATGAGTTCCCGGCAGCGCAGCGTCACGATTCCGACGAGCGCCTCGAGCAGCTCCACACTGGTAGCGGCGTAAACGGAAATTCCCCCTTGTCGCCACAACCGCTCGATTTCCGCCTGCAGGTCTGCGGGCGGGTGCGCGGGTTCGCGAGTGTAAACCTCGGCGTACTGCACCTGTGCGCCGCGCGCAGTCAGCACTTCCGCCAGCAGCTCGCGCCCGCCGGAGCCGCGCACGATCAGGACGCGCTGCCCGGTCATGTGGGCGAGCTCCCGCATGGCGAGCAGCGACTCGCTGTCCGCGCCTTCCGCGGGCATCAGCGACACGCGATAACCTGCCGAGTTGAGCGCCGCAGCCGTCGCCTGGCCCACGGCGGCCACGGGAACGTCGCGACGCTGGTCGAGAAAGTCGGCACCGTAGCGCGCGGCGTTGGCGCTCACGAAGACGACGAGGTCATAGCGATCGGCCGGTCCGATCGCGGCGCGCACGGCCGCGCGATCCGGCCGCGGCTTGATCACGAGTGCGGGATACCTGACCGCGGCGCCGCCTTCCGCCTCGATGAGCTGGCAGAGGTGATGGGCCTGGTGCTCGGGTCGGGTCACGAGGACCCCGATGCTCGTCAGGCGCGTCATAGAAACCTTGCGGCGCCCACGGCGAGCAGTCGGCCTGCCAGCTCGCCTCCAAGCTTCGCCGCTTCCGCGACGGGCCCGGAAATCTCATCGGTGAGGATCGTCTGGCCGTCCGCGGAGCCGACGAGTCCCGCGAGATGCAGGATTCCGTTCGTGAGCGTCGCATGTCCCGCGATCGGCGATTGGCAACTCGCACCGAGGCCAGATGCGAACGCGCGCTCCGCTTCCAGGATGCTTCGCGTCGGGGCATGTTGCAGCGGACGCACGAGGGCGAGGATGTCCTCGCGCGCGTCCAGGCACTCGATTCCGATGATGCCCTGGCCGACCGCCGGCAACATCTGCGCAGGGGTGAGGCGCGCGCGGATGCGCGACTCGAGGCCGAGACGCTCGAGCCCCGCGGCGGCGAGGATCGTGGCATCGCATGCGCCGGCATCCAGTTTCGCAATCCTCGTGTCGACGTTGCCGCGCAGGACCACGATCTCGAAGTCCGGCCGCCGGTGCCGCAGCTGGCTCTGGCGCCTGAGGCTCGACGTTCCGATCCGCGCGCCGCGCGGAAGCGCATCGAGCGATTCGTGCTGAATCGAAACAAGCGCGTCGCGGGCGTCGCCTCGCTCGAGCGCGGCAGCGATCGCGAAGCCCGGCGGCAGCACGGCGGGCACGTCCTTCATCGAATGGACCGCGATGTCCGCATGGCCCTCCCGCATGGCGTTTTCCAGCTCCTTGATGAAGAGTCCCTTGCCACCCACGCTGGCGAGGCTGCGGTCCTGGATCCGGTCCCCCTCGGTGACGATCGGCACCAGGCTGACGACGAGGCCGGGGTGCTGCGCGGCGAGGCGGGCGGCGACGTGCTCGGCCTGCCAGAGCGCAAGCCGGCTTCTCCGCGTGGCAATTCGGACCTGTCGGGACATCTGGCCATTTTGCCATGCAGGGCCAAGGGGCTAGGATTCAACACATGAACAGGCTCATTGCGGCTTTTGCGCTCCTGGTTGGCGTCTCCGGACTCGCCTCGGCCGACGACGACACTGTGCGTGCCTCGCTCCGCGGCAACGAGTTCCTCGCGGGTGGCTATGTCGAGCTCAGCGACCGCGTCTCGCGAAGCGCATTCGTGAGCGGTGGTGACGTGCTGGTCGACGGATCCGTCGGTCGCAACCTTTTCGCCGCCGGCGGCGACGTGCGTCTCGTCGGCGAGGTGGATGGGGACGTCCGACTGGCGGGCGGCACGCTGAAGGTCTCGTCGGAAGCGCGGATCGGCGACGATGCCACGCTCGCCGGCGGCTCGATTGTCATGGACGGCGAGGTCAGCGGCGACCTGCGCGCCTATGGCGAGCGCATTGTCGTCAATGGCAGCGTGGATGGGGACGTCGAATTTGCCGGCGAGAATCTGCGCCTCGGCCCGGATGCGCGCATCGGCGGCAGGGTCGTCTATCGCAGCCGCGACGACATCGTCGTGGCAGAAGGCGCCGAAGTTGCGGGCGGCATTTCGAAGGCAACCAAGGATCGTTCCTGGCGCCGCATCGCGCACGGCGCGACGATCGTCGGTGGCATCACGGTCTCGCTCGGCATGGTGCTGCTCGGCGCCGTGCTCGTCCTGGGCATGCCGCGCTTCAGCCGCGATGCGGGCGTCGCGATCCTGCAAAAGCCGTGGCAGGTCCTCGGCCTCGGCTGCACGATGCTGATCGGCGTGCCCGTCGCACTCGCCGTCCTCGTCGTGACGATCGTCGGGATTCCGCTCGCCTTGCTGCTGGCCTTCGCCTATGCCGCGATCCTGATGCTGGGCTACCTCATCGCCGCGATTTTCGTCGGAGACTTCGTGCTGGAGCGCATCGACAAGGCGAAACTCGAGTCGGTCTGGTGGCGCGCACTTTTCATGCTGCTTGCGGTGATCGCGATTGCGATCGTCCGCCAGGTACCGCTTGCGGGGTCGCTCGTGTGGTGGGTCCTGTTCCTGGCCGGCGTTGGCGCATTCACGATGCGCGCCTGGCAGGGTTTCAAGAACGATCCGGCTGTGGCCTAGAGCGCAGGGTTCTTGCGACGTCGGTGGCGAGCCGGCGGCTCACCGCGAGCGTGCCGCCGCCGCGGAGCCGAACCACGTGGTGACCCTCGGCGTCGCGCTCCAGGCCCTCGATGTGCGCGATGGCCACGAGCGAGTTCCGGTGCACGCGGACGAAGTGCCCCGAAAATTCCTCTTCCAGCGCCTTCAGCGACTCCTCGATGAGTTCCTCGCCGGTCCCGTGTCGGAGCGTCGTGTACTTCTGCTCGGCGATGAAGCAGAGGATGCTTTCGACCGGGATGAGCCGCAGCTCGTCGCGCGTGCGCACCGCAATCCTCGTGCGCGGGCCGCCCGTGCCCTCGGCGATGCGCGCGAGCTGGGCGCGCGTCGGGCGCCGTGCACGTTCGAGCGCTTCGCGCAGCTTGTCCGGGCGCACGGGTTTCATCAGGTAGCCGGCGGCCTGGGCGTCGAAGGCCGCGAGCGCGTGTTGCTCGAAGGCGGTCGTGAAGATCACGGCGGGCGGTTCGGGCATCCGGGCGAGGTGATGGGCCGTCTCGAGCCCGTCCATGCCGGGCATGCGGATGTCGAGGAGCACCACTTCGGGCCGGAGCCGGCCGGCGAGCAGCAAGGCTTCTTCGCCACTCGAGGCAACGCCTGCGAGCTCGACGGAATCCAGCTCCTCGACGAGGTGTGACAGCCGCTCGCGGGCCAGGGGCTCGTCATCGACGACCAGCACGCGCAGGTTCACGTCGGCTTGCTGCCAGCCGGGAAGCGCAAGGTCACGACGAAGCGCTCCGGCGCCTCGATGACTTCGACCTCGGCTTCGCCATGGAACATGAGTTCGAATCGCTGGCGCACGCTGTCAAGCCCGATGCGGTGACCGGGCCTGCGCCCGACGACCTTGGGCGACACTGGATTGTCGATCGTCAGCACCGCGCTTGCGCCGTCCCGGCGGCCGGTGATGCGGATGACGCCGCCTTTGTCGAGCGGCTCGATGCCGTGGTAGACCGCGTTCTCGACCAGCGGCTGCAGCGTCAGCGCGGGCACGGTCGCGTCCATCGGCAAGCCTTCGATCTGCCAGTCGACCTGCAGCCTGTCGCCGAGCCGCAATCGCTCCACTCGTTCGTAGGCGCGCGCGATCTCGATCTCGTGCGCGAGTGGAATCCGCTCGCGATGCTCGCGCAGCGACGCCCGGAAGAGATCGGAGAGGTCCGCAATCGCCTGCTCGGCGAGCCGCGGATTCGTGCGCGTCAGCGAGGCGATCGTATTCATGCTGTTGAACAGGAAATGTGGCCGGATTCGCGCCTGCAAGGCGCGCACCCGGCTCTGTGCTTCGGCCTCGACGTTGGCCTGCCACTGGTGCGTCACGTAGAAATAGCGAAGCGCGAGGCCGCCGGCGATCACGCAGACGACGAGGTTGCGAAGCAGCATCCGAAGGTGGAGGGCGCCTGAAGGCGGGGCCTCGACACCCAGCGTCCGGATCGAATACGCCTCGAGCCACCACGCGCCCTCGGTCACGAGCGCGGTGATGAGGAGGGCGAGGGCAAGGGCCACCGCCGAGCCCGCGAGCACGTCGAGCTTCGACAGCAGACGTCGCGCCGCGCACCAGACAGCCGCCGTGCCAAGCGCCGCCCACAGCAGGAATAGCGAGATCTGCGCGAGATCGGTCCAGAAACTGGCCGAAATGCCGTGCCGCGCGAGCGTGAACAGGACGGCGACGAGCGCGGCGATCAGGATCACCGCGAGAACGCTCCGGCCGCGGCAAAAGTCGGGCAGGTAAAAGTTTGGCCGATCAACCATGTTTTGAATCGAAAAAAAGTGTCTTGAGCCGGAAGATCGTCGAGATGTCCTCCTCGCCGTGGCCCGAAGCGAGCAGGCGCGCATAGTCGGCGAGCGTCGATTCGATGATGGGCAGGACCGCGCCGTGCCGCGCCGCCATTCCGCGGCAGATGCGCAGGTCCTTGTCGTGCAGGCGAAGCCGGAAGCCCGCCGGGTACTCACCCTGCGCCATGAATGGCGCGCGATGGACGAAGTACCAGGACGAGCCTGCGCCCTTGCCGAGGATCTCGATCACCCGGTCGAGCGGCAGGCCTTCCGCCTGTGCGAATGCCATCGCCTCGGCCGCGACCTGGATCGCGCCCGCGCAGAGGATCTGGTTGGTCGCCTTCGTCGCCTGGCCGGCGCCATTCGGGCCCATCAGCACGATGGTCTTGCCGAGCGCTTCGAGCACCGGCCGCGCACGCTCGAAATCCTGCGAATCGCCGCCGCACATGATTGCGAGCGTTGCGTTCCTGGCGCCCTCGACGCCGCCGCTCACGGGGCAGTCGAGAAAGCCCGATTCGACGGCCGCGAGACGGCGCGCCGCCTCGCGCGCGGTATCGGCTGAGACCGTCGAGCAGTCGACGACGATCGAGCCTTTCTTCAGCGTCGGCCGCAGGGAATCGACGACGGCAAGGAGGTCCTCGTCTGCGGCGACGCAGGTGACGACGTAAGAGCAGGCGGCGGCGAGCTCGGCCGCAGAGGCGAACACCCGGCAGCCGGTCTCGGCAGAGAGCGCCTCAGACCTCGATGCAGTGCGGTTCCAGACGCCGGCAAGAATTCCTGCGCGATGCAGGTTGCGGGCCATGTGCTGGCCCATGGCTCCGAGACCGATGATTCCGGCATTCATGGCGGGCTCCATTCTGCCCGCTTGTGCAAATCAGCTGCAGTAGTCGTCGCGGTCCTGCTTGGCGCGGGCGCGAGCTTCGCTCAACTGCTGGTCCGTCAGGTACTCGCGCTTGCCGTCCGCCGTTTCGCGGAACAAGCGGCGCGACTCGATGTAGGTCTTGTAGCGCTCCTCGGCCTTCTTGCACTGCTCGACCTTGGCCTTGGCCGCATCGGCTTCGACGGATGCCATCGCCTCTTCGGAAACCGGCGGCTCCGGTGTCCTCGGCGAACCGGATTGCGTCGCGGGCTGCGTGCCGGAATCGCTGCCTTCCTCGGAGTAATCGCCGTTGCCGGATTCGTCTTCCTCGGCGAAACCGGACTCCTGCTGGTACACGCCGAGGATCTTGGCGTCACCCTGGCGCGGCGGCAGGTCGGTGTAATGGACCTGGCCGGCTCCATCCACCCATTTATAGACGGTCTCGGCCGCGGCCACCGCCGCGACGCCCGCCATCAGGAATGCCAACACGACCTTGGGAAACCGAACCATTTTCCACCCCCGGTTGCGCTGCACAGTCTGGCGTCCCGCCACCAGAAAACCCTTGACGCGCGTCACACTGGGACCGCGGTCCAGCGGGAGTGTAGCCAAAACGGGGGTCAGTGGTTATAGGCCCGTTCGTCGTGCAGCGCGAGGTCCAGGCCCTCGACCTCCTGATCCTGGGAGACGCGGACGCCGACCATGAGGTCGAGGAGCTTGAGGATCGCAAAGGTGCCGGAGCCGCTCCAGGCCGCCGTGAAAAGCACGCACCTGGCCTGGATCCAGACCTGCTCGCCGATCGTTACGCCTTCCGGCAGGCCCGTGCCGCCGAGGGCCCCAGCCGTGACGCCCGTCAGCACCGCGCCGACGATGCCGCCGACGGCGTGGACGCCGAAAACGTCGAGCGAATCGTCGTAGCCGAAGATCCGCTTGTGGCGTGTCGCCGCGAGGAAGCAGCAGGCACCGGCGCAGCTGCCGATCAGGATTGCGCCCATGGGTCCTGCCGTTCCGGAGGCCGGCGTGATTGCGACGAGTCCGGCGATCGCGCCGGTGGCGACGCCGAGTGCGCTTGGCTTGCCATGCGCGGCCCACTCGAAGCTGAGCCAGGTGAGCGCGGCCGCGGCCGTCGCCACCTGCGTGACGAGGATCGCCATGCCGGCGGTCCCGTTGGCGGCCAGTGCGCTGCCCGCGTTGAACCCGAACCATCCGACCCAGAGCAGGGCGGCACCCACCAGCGCGAAGGGCACGTTGTGCGGCGGGATCGCCGAGTCCGGGTAACCATGGCGGCGGCCGATCACGAGCGCCGCCGCGAGTCCGGCGATCCCCGCATTGACGTGTACGACCGTGCCGCCCGCGAAGTCGAGCACGCCCCAGTCCCACATCAGCGCGCCGGGACCGCTCCAGACCATGTGCGCGAGCGGCGCGTAAATCAGCGTGAACCAGAGCGTAATGAAGACGATGAGCACTCCGAACTTCATGCGCTCGGCGAAAGCTCCGACCGTCAGGGCCGGCGTGATGATCGCGAAGGTCATCTGGAAGGTCGCGAAGACCGACTCCGGAATGGTCCCGATGACGGACGCCGGCGTGATGTTCGCCATGAACGCCTTGCCGAACCCACCGACGAACATCCCGGGCGTGTCGAACGCCAGGCTGTAGCCATAAATCACCCACAGCAGGGTGATGAGGGCCGCGATCGCGAAACACTGCATCAGCACCGACAGTGCGTTCTTGACGCGCACCATCCCGGCGTAGAGCAGCGCGAGTCCGGGCAGCGTCATCAGGAGCACGAGCGCGGTCGCGACCATCATCCACGCGGTATCGCCGCTGTCAGTCACTGTGCTTTTCCTGCGTTTGGGCCACAAAGCGCGCATCCGCACGCCGCCGGATCGCGCTACCTTCTGAAGGGCAATGCAGCATCCGTGCCACCCACCGTAAAGATGGCAATCAAGCGCTTACAATCGGACGCGAGGGCTTGCCTTGCGCCTGTCGCACCGCGCCGGTGCGGCGTCGGCGGCCGCCCGCCCCGCCCTGGTGCAAAGGAGGACAGTCTTGGCATTCGATACGAAATCACTCGACGAGCTCGCGCGAAAACTTGCGGACGCCGTTCCGCCCGGACTCGCCGCGCTTCGGGACGATCTCGAGCGGAATTTCAAAGCCGTCCTGCAAGGCGGGCTCGCGAAGCTCGATCTCGTCACGCGCCAGGAATTCGACATCCAGGCGGCGGTCCTGCGTCGAAGCCGCGAGCGCCTCGAGGAGCTCGAAAAGCGCATCGCCGCGCTCGAGAAATCACCGAAGAAGTGACGGTCGCGGGCCTCGGCCCGTGACGCTCGCAACGGCTCTCACTCGCGCGCAGTTCGCGCTCGACGCGCCGCTCGTGCGGGTCGAGGTGCATTGCGGCGCCGGTCTACCGCAATTCTCGGTCGTCGGGCTCGCCGAAACGGCGGTGCGCGAGAGCCGCGAGCGCGTGCGCGCCGCGCTCGCCCAAGGCGGGTTTGATTTCCCCGCGGGCCGGGTAACCGTCAATCTTGCGCCGGCCGACCTGCCGAAAGAGGGCGGGCGATACGACCTCGCCGTGGCGCTCGGGATACTTGCCGCATCGGGGCAACTTCCTGCAGCGCGTCTCGAGGGCACCGAGTTCTACGGCGAGCTCTCCCTTTCCGGTGAACTCAGGCCGGTGCGCGGGGTGCTCTCCGCCGCGGTGCACGCGGTGCGCGACGGACGGAAGCTCGTCGTTCCGCTCGGGAATGCGGAGGAAGCGCGCGTCGCGCGCGGCGCCCAGGTTGCAGGCGCTTCCACCCTGACCGCGGTCAGGAATGGCCTCTGCGGTGGAGCGGGGATCACGTTTGCGCCTGGGAGCGAATTATCGGCCGTCGCGGCAACGGGTCCCGATCTTGCTGACGTGCGGGGCCAGGCCGCGGCGAAGCGCGCGCTCGAGATTTCGGCGGCGGGCGGGCACAGCCTGCTCCTCATCGGGCCGCCCGGCTCGGGCAAGAGCATGCTGGCGCAGCGGCTTCCCGGATTGTTGCCGCCGCTCGATGACGACGAGGCGCTCGAGAGCGCGATGCTGCACTCGCTCGCGCGGCCGCTTCCTCCGGTCAGCGAGTGGCGTCGCCGGCCGTTCCGCGCACCGCATCACGGCGCCTCGGCGGCGGCTGTCATTGGCGGTGGCGGAAGGCTGCGGCCCGGCGAGATTTCGCTCGCGCATCATGGCGTCCTTTTCCTGGACGAGCTTCCCGAGTACCGGCGGGACGTGCTGGAAGCACTGCGCGAGCCGCTCGAGACCGGCTCGGTCAGCATCGCGCGCGCCGCCTGGCATGGCCAGTTCCCGGCGCGATTCCAGCTTGTCGCGGCGATGAATCCCTGCCAGTGCGGCTATGCCGGCGATTCGAACGGACGATGCCGCTGCACGTATCCTTCAGTCCGCCGTTACCTCTCGAGGATCTCGGGCCCCCTGCTCGATCGCATCGATCTGCACGTCGAAGTTCCGCGGCTTGAATACACGACGCTTGCGCCGTCAGGACCCGCGGTCGAATCGAGTGCGATCGTCGCGGAACGCGTGCGCCTCGCCCGCGATCGGCAAGGCGCGCGCGGTGCGCTCAACTCGGCGCTGGACCCCAAGTCGCTTGGCAGCGCCTGCGGTCTTGGCCTGCGCGAACATGGCCTGCTCGAAGCCGCCTCGCGCCGGCTCGGGCTTTCGGCCCGGGCCTGTCACCGGATCCTCCGCGTCGGGCGCACGATCGCGGATCTCGCGGGTCTCGAGCGGGTCGAAGTCGGGGAATTGTCTGAGGCGATCGGCTACCGGAGGCTCGACCGTGAACTCGAATCGGTAGCGTCCTAGCGGCTTTGCGCCGCCATGTATTCGACCGCGGCCCGCACGGCCTCGTCGGAGAGATCCATGCGCCCGCCCTTCGCGGGCATCATGCCTTTTGATCCCGTAAAGCCGCCGACGGCGTGCAGTTCGAGCGTGGCCATTCCCTGCGCAATGCGCGGCGCCCAGGCCGCCTTGTCGCCGATCTTCGGCGCACCCGCAATGCCGGCGCCATGGCAGGCCGTGCAGGCGAGGTCGTATACGGACTTCCCATCGGTGGGTAGCCCAACGCCCGCCGGGGCGGCGCTGCCTGCCACCGCGACCGCCGTCGTCTTGATCGCGAGCGCCTTGTTGTCCTCGCCTGCGACGGCCACCTGGCCAAAAGGCTTGATGCGCTCGTGCGCGGACGCCTGCATGAGCGGGTCGTCCGTGTCCCGCGCGCCTTTCGGGCCGCTGTCGACCATGCGCGAAATACCGATCAGCAGCAGCGCGATCGCGATCAGCACGCCGAGAACGGCGCTGAATACGTTCCTGAAATGGTGGTCGGTCTTCGCCATCGACGAATTATAGCGTCTGGGCGTCCGGACCACTAAAATCGGACATTGAAAACGCGCCCGTAGCTCAGCTGGATAGAGTGACGGTCTCCGAAGCCGTAGGTCGTGGGTTCGACTCCCGCCGGGCGCGCCAATATTTCCGCTGAAAGCTGGCCACATCCGTGAACAAGACCCGCCTCGAAGCGTTCAGCGACGGTGTCATCGCGATCATCATCACGATCATGGTGCTCGAGCTCAAGGTGCCGCATGGCGAGAACCTGGCGACGCTCAAGCCACTCCTGCCCGCTTTCCTGAGCTACGTGCTGAGCTTCATCTACCTCGGCATCTACTGGAACAATCATCACCACATGCTGCACGCCAGCCACAAGGTGACCGGCTCCATCCTCTGGGCGAACCTGCATCTTCTCTTCTGGCTGTCGCTGATCCCGTTCACGACCGGGTGGATGGGCGAGAACCATTTCGCCGAGCTGCCGACGGCGCTCTATGGCGTCGTGCTGCTGATGGCGGCGATCGCCTACTTCATCCTGCAGAGCCGGATCATCGCCTCTCAGGGTCGCGACTCGGTCCTCGCGCACGCGGTCGGCAGGGACTGGAAAGGCAAGTTGCCGCCAATCCTTTATCTGATCGCGATCCTGGTCGCGTTCAGCTCGCACTGGATCTCGAAGTCGATTTACGTGCTCGTCGCACTCATGTGGCTCATCCCGGACCAGCGCATCGAGAGGGTGCTCGCGCGCAAGGAGGCTTGATGTCGAATTTCACACGAACGGCATTGATGATGCTCGCGGGCCTGCTGATCGCAGGCCCTGCGACCGCGGAAACGTTCCGCTGCGGCCAGTGGATCGCGTCGGCGGACATGACGGTGGAGGAACTCGTCCAGAAATGCGGCGAGCCCGCCTCGAAGACGGTCGAGGTCGTCGACGTCTACGGGCCCGGCGCAAGCGGCAAGGGAAAAATAAAGCGCGGCACCGTGTCGACCGAGAAATGGACCTACGATCGCGGCAACCAGTCCTTCGCGATGGTCGTCACGATCGTGGACGGCGAGATTCAGAGCATGGAGCGGGGCGAGTGATGTCCGCGCGGCAGATCGTCCGCCTGTGGCACGGACGAGTTCCAACCTCGAAAGCCGACGCGTACCGCGAATTCACGAACGGGCGCGCGATCCCGGATTACCGATCGGTACCCGGAAACCTGAGCGTGCACGTCCTCGAGCGCCGCGACGGCGACGTCACGCATTTCGTCACTTTGACGTTCTGGGAAAGCCTCGATTCAATCCGCGCCTTCGCGGGCGAAGACATCGAGAAGGCGAAGTACTACCCCGAGGACGCAGATTTCCTGCTCGAATACGAGCCCCGCGTCTTGCACTACGAAGTCGTCGGGAAATCCTGAAGCATCATTCGATTTCGAACCGCTCTACGGCAACGGGCTGTCCGTTGATCGCGCAGCTGACGGTGTAGGCGCCCTTCACCCAGTTGCCAGCGGCCTCCCAGCCCATCGCGCCGGCCGAATAGCCACCTGCCCAGGTTGGCTGTGGCTCGTAGCTCAGCACGAGCGGCGGGGAAGTCTGGCCGTCCGGCCAGAAAAAATGACAGTCGACCGGGATCTTCGCGGCGCGCCCGAGCGGCGCGTGCGAGAACTCGAGCTCGATGCCGATGCGGGTCGTCTCGTCCGCGGGGAGGCTGTTGGCGTACTTGCGCGCAATCAGCGGTGGAAGGTTGCCGGTTACCGGAAACAGGCGCATGGCCCTGGTGCGTATCTCGCCGTCCGCGACTTCCGGCGGATTGACGACTATTTCGAATGGCGCCTTGGCGATCGAATTCTCCGCGGCCTTGCATTCGACTTCATAGATTCCCGGTACCCAATTCTGGTCGGCCACGACGCCGAAGAGCAGGTTGGCGCTCTGGGACTCGGTCTTGCCGCCGAAGAACTGGAATTCCATTGGTCGGTCCGCTGGAATGACGCTGCCGTCGGGCTTCTTCATCGTGCAGGCGAGCGGTATCGTCGATGAGGCGTCCGGCGCCGCATAGTTCGCCGAAACCTCGACGCCGAGCCGGCGCATGCGATTGGCATCGAAACGCGGCGTGTAGATCCGCCGGGTAACAGGCAGAATCGGTCCGTCGGCTTGCTCGAAGAAGCGGAGCGTCGCCTGGTCGAACGATGGATCGGCGATGGCGAGGGAGGGCAGCAGGAGCGCGATCGCGAATGATTTCCTCATGAAGCCATTCTACAAAAATCTGCTGGTCGGGCTCGTTGTCGTGGCCGCGGTCGGCGGCGTGTTCCTCGTCGATCCGATTCCGCAGGATCCTGCGTATCACGATTTCGCGGACAAGAAGACCCTCTTCGGCGTGCGGAACCTCTGGAACGTCGCATCGAACCTGCCGTTCCTGTTCGTCGGCGCGATCGGCCTCGTGGGTGCGGGCAGGCTTGCATCGCAGGATCTGCGGTTCCACTACCTGCTCTTCTGCACGGCCGTGATGCTCGTGGCATTCGGCTCCGCCTGGTACCATCTCGATCCGTCGACACCGACCCTCGTCTGGGACCGGTTGCCGATGACCGCCGCGTTCATGACGTTTTTGTCCGCCGCACTTGCCGACCGGGTTTCGTGGGTCGTCGGCCGCGCACTGTTGTGGTCGCTCGTCGTCATTGGCATCGCGAGCATCGCGTGGTGGGTGCGTACCGAAGCGGCAGGACAGGGCGACCTTCGGCCTTATGCTGTCGTGCAATTCCTGCCGATGCTGCTCGTGCCGCTGATCCTGCTGTTGTGGCAGGGCGATGGACTGCGAGCAAAGCCGGTCTGGATGGCCTTCGGCGCGTATGCGGCAGCAAAGCTCGCGGAGCAGTTCGACCAGTCGATACTCGAGGCGACCGGCGGATTCAGCGGGCACAGCCTCAAACACCTGCTCGCGGCGCTCGCGACCTGGTGGATCGTCCGCGCGTTTCAGAGATCGCCGGCGAGCGCCTTGTAGAGGGCGGCGAGGGCGGTCGCGCGCCGGGTTTCCGACTGGACGTGTTGGTCCTCGAAATCGAGCTTCACGCGCTCCGCGACGAGCACCGCGAGATAATCGCCGGCGCCGACGTCGTAACGCAAACGCGCGAGTCGCGCGGCTTCGTTTGCGGCCTCTGCACCGGCGCGCAGCTCGTCCTCCGACTGGTTCGCGGCGCGGAAGCCCGCGAGCGCGTTCTCAGTCTCCTCGAGAGCCTGCAGCACCGTCTCCTGGTAAGCGGCGAGTTGGCCGTCGCGCCGCGCTTCGGAGGCCTTGACGCGCTGGTGGACGCGGCCGAAGTCGAGGAAGCTCCAGGTGATCGAGGGGCCGTAGCTCCAGCGCTCGGCCGCGTCATCGCCGATGGAATCCCGGGACTGGCCGCTCCAGCCGAATCCGCCGAGCAGCGTGATCTTCGGGAAGTACTCCGCCATCTCGTCGCCGATGTCCGAGTAGCTCGCGGCGAGCTCGCGCTCGCTGCTGCGGATGTCTGGCCGGCGCTTCATCCATTCTTCCGGCGTGCCGGTCGCGACGAGCGCGGGCAGAGCGGGCAGTTCGGTGGTTGGCGAGAGGTTCGGGCGGAGGGTCTCGATCGGCAAGGCGGTCAGCACCGCGAGGCGCTGCTCCTGACGCACGAGCTCGGCCTCGGCGGTCGGCACGCTGGCGGCGACTGAGCGCCGCTGCGCCTCCGCCTGCGCGAGGTCGAGCGCATTCGAGCTGCCGGCTTTGACGCGCGCGTCCAGGATCCTGACGTTGTCCCCGAGGTTCGAAAGCTGCTCGCGCCGGAGCGCGAGTGTCGCGCGCGCGCCGACCAGCGAGAACCAGGTCTGCGCGGTCTCCGCGACGATCGAGAGCTGCGCGTCCGCGAGCGAGGCGGCGCGCGCCTCGACCCGCCGGTCGACAGCGCGGTACTCGTTCCGCAGCGAGCCGAAGAGGTCGATCTCCCAGCTGGCGTCGAAGCCCGCGCGGTAGGTGTCCGTCCTGATGCCGCCGGGCGCGAACGGGTCCTCGGTGCTGAACTGCGCCTTCTCGCGGTCAGCCGAGGCCGTGACGGTCGGAAACCAGGAATACACTGACAGCCCCGACAGTGCGCGGGCCTCGTTGAGGCGCGAAAGCGCCTGCGCGATCGTCGTGTTTGCCGCGAGTGCGCGCGCAATGAGCGCGTCGAGTTCGCTGCTCCCGAACCCCGCCCACAGTTTCGAGCCTGCGGGTTGAGCCGTGGCCTCGGCGGCCGCCTGGTCGAAACTTGCAGGCACGGGCATATCCGGTTCCACGTACCGCGGGCCGACGGTGCAGGCTGCGAGCAGCGCCGGCAGGACGAGTGCCGCGATGCGGCTACTCATGGCTGCGTTCCTTCCGGCGCGCGATGAAATTCCGGCGCTCGACGAACTTCCGCAGCACGACGTAGAAGACCGGCGTGAAGAAGAGTCCGAAGAACGTGACGCCGAGCATTCCCGCGACGACAGTGACGCCCATGACGTAGCGCACCTCGGCGCCCGCGCCCGAGGCTAACACCAGCGGCGTTACGCCGGCGATGAAGGCGAAGCTCGTCATGAGGATCGGGCGCAGCCGCAACCGGCAGGCCTCGATCGCCGCGTCGACGATGCCCTTGCCCTGTTCCTCGAGGTCGCGCGCGAACTCGACGATCAGGATCGCGTTCTTGCAGGCGAGGCCGATCAGCACGGCGAGGCCTATCTTCGTAAAGATGTTGTTGTCCAGGAATGTCGGGGCAAAGGCCGGCGGCGAAACCGCGAGCCACAGCCCGTGGATGAAATTGATGAGCCAGGTGCCGCCGATCGCGGACAGGAGGCAGAGCGGCACGATCAGGATGATCGCGAGCGGCAATGACCAGCTCTCGTACAGCGCGGCGAGCACCATGTAGACGAGCAGCACGCAGAGCGGGAACACGAACAGCGCTGTGTTGCCCTGCGTGATCTGCTGGTAGGTCAATCCGGTCCATTCGATGTCCATGCCGCGCGGCAGGACCTGCTCCGCCATCGCCCGAACCTTCTCGAGGCCCTCGGTCGAGGACAGCAGGGCGGGATTGAGGCCGACCGACAGGTCGGCAGCCGGGTAGGCGTTATAGCGGATCACCGGGTCAGGGCCGTAGCTCGGCTTGATGCTCACGACGCTGCCGAGCGGCACCATCTCCCCTCGGTTATTGCGGACTTTCAGGCCCTCGATGTCCTGCACGGTCGCGCGGAACGGCGCATCCGCCTGCGCATAGACCGAATAGGTACGGCCGAACAGGTTGAAGTCGTTGACGTAGGCCGAGCCGAGATAGACCTGCAGCGTGCTGAAGACGTCGGTCAGCGAGAGGCCGAGCTCCTTGACCTTGGTGCGGTCGACGCTCGCATCGAGTTGCGGCACGTTCGACTGGTAGGAGGTGAAGGTGCCGAGCGGATCGATGCCTTCGGTCTGTCCGAGCGCGCCGATCAGCCCGATCGTGTTGTTGTATAGCTCGCCGTAGCCGATGGCGGCGCGGTCCTCCACGTAAAGCTCGAGGCCATTCGCATTGCCGAGGCCGAGCACGGGCGGCGGCAGCAGCGCGAAGGCAAGGCCCTCCTGGATCTGTCCGTAGCCCATGTTGATGCGGTTCGCGATCTCGCCGGCCGCGAGCTCGCGCTCGCCCTGCGGCTCGAGCCCGGCGAACATGACTCCGACATTCGGCGTCGCGACGAAGTGCACCGCATTCAGTCCCGGGAACTGCACGACGTTTTCGACCCCCGGCACCGACATCGCGACCTCGCCCATCTTCCGCATCACGGCATCGGTTCGGTCGATGGTCGCGGCCTCGGGCAGCTGCAGCACCGCGAACAGGTACTGCTTGTCCTGGAACGGGATGTAGCCGCCCGGCACGGCGCCGAAGGCGATGACGGTCACGACGATCAGCACGGCGTAGATCGCGAGCAGGCGCGGGGCACGGGCGATGGTGCCGCCGATGCCGCCCGAATAGCGGTTGCCGAAGCCGTGGAATACGCGATTGAAGGCGCCGAACGGCCGACCGAATATCTTCTCGATCCAGCGACCCAGCGCGTCCTTCTTCGCGCCGTGCGGCTGAAGCAGCATCGCTGCAAGCGCCGGCGACAGGGTCAGCGAATTGAAGCCAGAGATGATGACCGCGGCCGCGATCGTCACCGCGAACTGCTTGTAGAACTGGCCGGTCACGCCGCCCAGGAAGGCGAGCGGCACAAAGACGGACGCGAGCACGAGAGTGATTGCGACGATCGGCCCGGACACCTCGCTCATCGCCTGGTGGGCGGCCTCGCGTGGCGACTTGCCGGACTCGATGTGGCGCTCGACGTTCTCCACGACGACGATCGCGTCGTCGACCACGATGCCGATCGCGAGCACGAGGCCGAACAGCGTCAGCACGTTGATCGAGAAGCCGAGCAGCCAGAGGACAGCGAACGTGCCGATGATGGAAACCGGCACGGCGACCAGCGGTATGAGCGATGCCCTCCAGGTCTGGAGGAACAGGACGACGACGATCACGACGAGAGCGATCGCTTCGAGCAGCGTCTCGATGACCGAGGCGATCGAGTCCCTGACGAAGACCGTCGGGTCGTAGACGACCGACCAGTGCACGTCCTCAGGGAAGCTGCCCTCGAGCTCCGACATCCGGTTGCGGATCGCGTCGGAGAGCTCGATCGTGTTGGCGCCCGGCGCCTCGAAGATCACGATCGCGGCGGCGTCCTCGTTGTTGAGTAGCGACCTGATCGCATAGCTGTTGGCGCCGAGCTCGACGCGGGCGACGTCCTTGAGCCGCGTGAGCTGGTCGCCATCCGCCTTCAGCACGACCTCGCCGAATGCCTCCGGCGATGCGAGCCGGCCCTGCGCGTTGACCGAGATCTGCGTTACCGAGCCGTCCGGAGTCGGCGGGCTGCCGATACTGCCGGCGGAGACCTCGACGTTCTGCTCGCGGATCGCGTTGACGATGTCGCCGGCCGACAGGCCGCGCGCGGAGGCCCGCCCCGGGTCGATCCAGACTCGCATCGCGTAGTTGCCGATGCCGAAGGCGATCGCCTGGCCGACCCCTGGCAGGCGCGCGAGCTCGTCGCGAACGTGCAGGTTGGCGTAATTGGACAGGTACAGCGCATCGTAGGTCTTGTTCGGCGAGTCGAGGTGCACGACCATCGTCAGCGTCGACGACGCCTTGGTGGTCGTGACGCCGAGCGCGCGCACCGCCTCGGGCAGCCGTGGCAGCGCCTGCGCGACGCGGTTCTGCACCTGCATCGCGGCGAGGTCGACATCGGTGCCGCCCTTGAAGGTCACCGCAAGTTGCATCTGGCCGTCGGAGCTCGACGTCGACTTCATGTAGATCATGTTCTCGACGCCGTTGACCGCTTCCTCGAGCGGTCCGGCGACGGTGTCGGCGGTGGTGCGCGGGTTGGCGCCCGGATAGTTCGCGGTCACGGAAACCGACGGCGGCACCACGTCCGGGTATTCGCTGATCGGCAGGCTCGGGATCGCCATGAGTCCCGAGACTAGAATCAGGGCGGACAGCACCGTCGCGAGGATCGGCCGGTCGATGAAGATGCGCGAGAAATCGGTATGCGTTGCCATGACCGCTCAACCCGCCGGCGCAGGACCGCCCTGGGGCGCCGGCGGCGCCAGGTTCGGCTGGTCCATCGGCACGACGCGCGGCTTCACCGGCTGGCCGGGGAAGAAGATCTTGCGCATGCCATTGACGATGACCTTGTCGCCCTGTTTCAGGCCGGACTCGACCACGACGAGGCCCTCGACGTGCGGCCCGAGCTTCACGTCGTGCCGCTCCGCGGTGTTTTCCTTGCTGGCGATGTAGACATAGCGCCGGTCCTGATCTGTCAGGACCGCCTGCTCGTGGATCAGGAGTGCGTTGTGCTGCGACTCGCCGAGCAGGCGCACGCGTGCGAACAGGCCGGGCGTGAACCTGCCGTCCGGATTCGGCAGCACTGCGCGCGCGCGAATCGTGCCGGTTTCGGGATCGAGGGCGTTGTCGACGAAATCCACCTCGCCCTTGTGCGGAAATCCCTCCTCGTTCGCGAGTCCGATGAGCACCGGATTCCGGACGTCGCGCGAGCTCTCGCGGTTCCCCGCCCGCGCGAGGTCCTGGTAGCGGAGATATGCGCGCTCGTCGCCCGTGAAGCTCACGTAGACCGGGTCGACCGATACCAGCGTCGTCAACAGGGTGTCGTTCGGCGCGACGAGGTTGCCGGGCTTCACAAGGGCCGCCCCGGCCCGGCCGGCGAAGGGCGCGGTAATGCGCGTGAAGCCGAGGTCCAGCTCGGCCTGCGCGATGTTGGCGCGCGCGGCGAGCAGGTCCGCATCGGCCTGCAGGGCCTCCATGCGCCGCGTGTCGAGCTCGCCCTGTGAAATCGCGCGCTCGCCGATCAGCGATTCGGCGCGCTTGAGCTCCTGCTGCGCGAGCGCGACACGCGCCTCGGCGCGGCTCGCGTCGGCATTCGCAGCGTCGGCATTCGCCCTGTATTCACGGCTGTCGATAGTGAAGAGGAGCTGGCCTTTCTCGACCAACCCGCCTTCCTGGTAATGCACGCGGTTGAGGTGGCCCGACACCCGCGGGCGGATCTCGGCCGCATCGATCGCCTCGACGTGACCGCTGTACTCGTCCCACTGGGTGACGGATTTCTGCACGACAGCGGCGACGCTTACGTCGGGCGGGGGCATCTGTTGCTGCTCCCCGTTGCCGCAAGCGGCTAGCAGTACGAGGACGGCGACGACGGTGTAAAGACGCATGACTCAGGCTTCCTTCACGACTTTCTTCGTTATTTGGCCCGCGCCCCACTGGCGCGCGAGCTCTTCCATCAAGTCGACGAGACGCGCCCGCGCGGGTCCCGGCATGGAATACATCTGGAACAGCTCCTGCCACATGAGGCCCTCGGCCGCCAGATGAATGACATGCAGGCGCAGGTCGCGTTCCGTCCATTGCTTGCGGCCGAGCCGCTCCCGCAGTTCCTGCCGGCAGGGGTCCATCAGGGAGGGATCGAGCGTCGCAGCCGATAGCATCCCGCACAGAAAACGCCGGTGTGACTCGTCCTGGGCGGTCAGGGTGCGGATGAAGCCGAGGAGCTTTGCGGTCTCCGGGTCGCAGTCAACGGGTGTCAGCGCGGCCTCGGCGTTGTCCCACTGCCGGAAATCGGCCTCCAGCAGGCTACGGAGGAGGTCTTCCTTCGTCGGATAGTGATAGGTGATGCCGCCCCGGGTAATCCCGCTTTCCCTGACGAGCTCGTCGAAGGTCAGCGCGCCCGCGCCATCGCGCTCGACGATCTGCCGGGCGGCGGAGAGGATCTTCTCTTTTGCTATCGGAGGGCGTCCCACCCTTTAACTATACAAAACGTTCTGTATAGCAATCAAGCTATAGGGAGGGTGGATCGTAATAGGCCATGAGCCGCAGTTCGTCCAGGTCCGAGCTTTCGGGATCGTCCTGCGTGACGCGTGCGTATCGAAGCCGCAGCAACAGGCCCTTCAAGGGCCCATTTTCGGGCGACCACTGGAGGTTGAGGTTGAACTCATCCTTGGCGAATTGCGCAGGGTCGTCGGGTTCCGAACCCTTGATCAAGAGGGCATAGACGCCGAGTCCATTGGTCGCCGGGAAGTTGTAGGCGGCGCGGAGCATCCAGGCATCCTCTCCCTCGCGGTTGAAATCGGAAACCTGCACGCTCGTGTAGCCGGGATAGCTGCCCCAGGGCGAACGCATGCCGCTGTCGCCGCTCGCATTCGTGTAGGCCACGGTGAACAGGGCCCCGCCCATGCCGAGCTCGGCCTTGCCACCCAGCTGTGCCGACGAGAAATCCGCGCCGAGCAGGTTCTCGCCGACGCCCTGCTGGTCCGAGTACTGCAACGCAAACTGCACACGCCTGTCCTTGCCCAGCCGCAGGGTGTGCTTGGCCTCCGTGTAGAAGATGTTGACGATGTCGTCGCTGTAGTAATCGATCGCCCCGATCGACAGGTCGCCCTTCCTGTAGTTTGCGCCCGCGACGATGACGCCTCGCTCAATGCCGGCTGGCGCGCCTGCGGTGGTCGCCATCGAGACGAACTCGTCGGAATTGCGCTGCTTGATTTCATCGAAATAGCCGGCCCCGGCGCGCCACTCGGACTCGCCCTCACCGCCGCCATGGACTCCCTGCAGCGCAATGGCCTCGAAGGTATTGGGTGACATGCGGCTGTCGTTGCGATTGAGGAAGGGCGTATCGAAGCCGCGCCGCCCGATGGTGAGCCGTGTGCCTTCACTGAGGAGCAGCTCCCCGAAAAGCTCGCCGACGACCGTGTAGCCTTCCTGGCCAGGCGCCAGCAAGCCCGTGCCGTCCTTTTCCTCCGGGCCGTAGATCCGCTGCGAGGTATAGCCGCTGGCACCGAGCGCAAAGCGCTCGCGGAAGTAGCCCGTCTTGAACCCGGCGTGGCCGCCGATGGCCAGGGCCTCGTTCTCGCTGTCGTCGAAGTTGTCGCGATCGAAGTCGTAGGTGCGGAGCTCGACGTCGAACTTCGTGTCGGCCCAGGCTTTTCGCCGCGTATCGCGCAACCACTCCGCACGCGTGGTTGCACCGAAGCTTTCGTCGAGCGGGCTTTGCCCGGTCTCGGTTGAGGAGGGAAGCTCCTGTGCCAGGGCGGCCGCGGGCAGGACGGTGCACACCGCCAGCCAGCGGCGACCTGAAATCATCAGAGCCAGCCGCGGCGGCGGAAATACAGGTAGGGCAGCAGCGCCGAGACCAAGATCAGTCCGAGCGCGAACGGGTAGCCGAACGGCCAGCTGAGCTCAGGCATGAAGTCGAAATTCATGCCGTAGATGCTGGCGATCAGGGTCGGGGGCAGGAATACCGCGGCCGCCACGGAGAAAATCTTGATGATGTTGTTCTGCTCGATATTGATGAGGCCGAGCGTCGCCTGGAGCATGAAACTCGACTTGTTTGCCAGAAAGGAAGCGTGGTCCGAGAGCGCGAGCACGTCGCGCGACATGCTGCGATAGCGCGACAGCTGCTCCTTCGGCAGCTGTACGGACTGCGACTGCTGGATGAACGTGAGCTGGCGGGCGAGGGTAACAAGGCTCTCGCGCGCCTTGCTTGTCAAGTCGCCGTCGCGGCCGATCCGCTCCATGACGCCCCGAAGGTCGCGCGTGCGCGGCGCGTTCTTCGCCGTCGGCGCGGCGAACACGTTGGCGGACAGCTCGTCGAGCCCGACACCGACCCGCTCGAGCACGTCAGCCGTCCGCTCGATGATCGCTTCGAGCAGTCCCGCGAGGATGCCGGGCGCGTTCGTCGCCGCCGACGGGTGCCGCTCCGAATACGCGACAAAGCGCCGGAACGGCAGGGGATCGACATATCGATTCGTGATCAGGCGGTTATGCGAGAGGATGAACGTGATCGCGGCGGATTCGGGACGGTCGGTGTCGATCTTGGTGACGACGGTTGCCGTCATGTAAAGGGTGCCGTTCTCCTCGTAGAGGCGGCTGCTGGTCTCGATCTCGCGCATCTCCTCGCGCGATGGCACGTCGATCGCGAGCAGGCGCTCGACCGCCCGCTCCTCGGCGAGGGTTGGCTCTAGGAGGTCGACCCAGACGCATTTTTCCGGAATGTCCGCCGGCGGCGGATCGAGCCGATCGAGTCCCTGGCTGCCCGGTACGAAGCAGTTCAGCACGCGGGCAGCCTTTCAGGTCAGTTGCCGTGCTCGCGGGCGGCCAGGTCGCTCACCACCTGGAACAACTGGTCGACGCCCCCGGCCATGTCGGCGTCGGTGAGGTACTTGCCGTGCACGACGAACATCGGCGTGTGGTCGAGCAGGTAGCGGCGGGAGAGGTTCTCCGCCTGGCGCAACTTGTTCTCCGACGAGAACGTCCGGTAATGCTTTGCGAAATCCTCGGCGGAGACACCCCTCGACACCAGGAATTCGCGTGCCGCCTTCTCGGTCGCCGCCTTGTCGACGCGGCCGCCGCGGATGACCGTCATCGGGTGGCCCTTCGCGTGGATCTCGCGGTAGACCTCGGTGTGCAGCTTGTCGACCAGGCCGAGCGACTCGATCGTGAAATAGAGACGCGCGTCTTCGCGTGTGACTTCGTTCCAGATGACGGGCGTGCGCTTCAGCGTGATCCATGCGGGCTTCGAGCGTTCCCAGGCCTGGAGACGCGGCTCGAGCGAGTAGCAATGGCCGCAGCCGTACCAGAATCCCTCGACGACTTCGACGCTGCCGGGCGGTGTGCTGACGGGCTGCGCGACAGGATAGGCAATGAAGTTTTCGCCCGCCTTCCATCGCTGCAGGTCGCCCGAAGGCGGAGCCGGCGTGGTTGCCGCGATCGCCGAAGCAATCGGGCTCGTGGCACTCGTTGACTCGTCGACGGTTTCGCCGTCGCTGCTTGCCGCTTCCGGCTTCGCGTCGGCCGGGGCCGGCGTCGTCTCGGTGACTGCCGCCGCCGGGGCGTCGGCCGGCGCAGGCTCATTCGCCGCAGGCGGGGCTTCCTTGCCGCAAGCCGCACAGGCGAGCGTGGCCGCGAGTATCCAGATCTTGAACTTGTTCATCGCAATCCCTGTGTGTATGACGCGAGCGCACGCATTTCTTCATCGGTCAGCCGGTCGGCAATGACTTGCATGATGTCGTTGCCGGCCGTGGTGCGACTGCCGTCCGCAAAGGCCTTCAGCTGGCTGTACGCGTAGACCGCGTGCTGGGCACGAAGTGCCGGATATCTTGCGGGGCCGTTACCCTGGCCCTGGGGTCCATGACAGGCGATGCAGGCCGGAATTCCACGGTTCTTGTCGCCCCCGCGATAAAGCTTTTCGCCGGCCTTCCAGTTTGAAGGATCAGCCTCGAGCCCGGTCGGCGTCTGCTGCGAGAAGTGCGCGCCGAGGTCCTTCATGTCGTCTTCCGTGAGACCGACGGCCATCGGCGTCATCAGCGGGTTCGTGCGCTTGTTCTGCTGGAACTGCTGCAGCTGCGAAACGATGTAGGCCTCGGATTGCCCGGCCAGGCTCGGCCATTCGGGATTGATGCTCGAGCCCGTCATGCCATGACAGGCGCCACAGACTGCGGCTTTCTGCGCACCGAGCGCGGCATCGCCGGCTTCTGCTGCGCCCGCGGCGGTCGAAATGACCAGGAAGCATCCGAACCACGCTTTCTTCATGCCAGAATTATATATGTCCCGTTATTCCAAGGTCCGATTCCTGAAAAGCGCTGCCTCCCCGGCGGGGTTCGGCGACGATTCCGGCTATGAGGTCGCGATTTCGGGCCGCTCGAACAGCGGGAAATCGCGAGCATTGAATGCCATCGTCCGGCACAGGGACCTGGCGCGCACGAGCCGGACCCCGGGTCGCACCCAGATGATCAACTTGTTCGAGCTGGAGCCAGGGCGACGGCTCGTTGACCTGCCGGGCTACGGGCATGCGCGCGTGCCAGCCTCCGTCAGGGCCGAGTGGGCGCGGTTGATCGACCGATATTTTGCGGAGAGACAGTCCCTGGCCGGGCTCCTGATCGTCGTCGACGTACGCCGCGGGTTCGGTGAGAGTGATGAGGCCATGCTCACCTATGCAACGGCGCGCGGCGTCCCTTCGCACGTGCTTCTCAGCAAGGCCGACAAGCTCGGCAGGAACGACGCGAGGCAGGCGCTGGTGATTGCGCGCAAGGCGCTTGGCGAGCGAGCGGGCGTTCAACTCTTCTCGGCCCAGTCGGGTGAAGGGATCGATGCGGCGCAGGCAGCGCTCGATGCGATGCTGGCGGGGCACGTAAAAATGCCCGGCGATCCGTAAGGACCGCCGGGCCGATACCCGGCTTGGGGATGCAATCCGGGCAACCCGCTCAGGGAGGGAAGCGGGGAGCGTCTCACGGCGCTCGGTGGTTTAGATGGGGACGCTTTTCGGAAGTTCCAAGGTCAGTGCGCGTCGTCCCAGTTCGCACCGGCGCCGGTGTCGACCTTCAGCGCGACCGCGAGTTCAGCGGCGCCGCACATGAGCTCCACGACTTTCTTCCGCACTTTTTCTGCCGCAGATTCAGCAACTTCGAGCACCAGCTCGTCGTGAACCTGCAGGACGAGGGTCGCGGGGACCCCGGATTCCAGTAGCCAGGCCTGCACGCGGATCATTGCGCGCTTGATGATGTCGGCCGCGGTGCCCTGCATCGGCGCGTTGATCGCGCTGCGTTCCGCATATTGCTGGAGATTGCGGTCGCGTGAGCGGATGTCCGGCAGGTAGAGGCGGCGCCCGAACACGGTTTCGACGTAGCCCTGCTCGCGCGCGCTCGCGCGCGTGCGGTCCATGTATTCGCGAACGCCGGGGTATCGGCCGAAGTAGCGGCCGACGTAGTCCTGGGCAGCGTGGCGCTCGATCCCGAGCTGGCGTGCGAGCCCGAACGCCGACATGCCGTAGATCAGCCCGAAGTTGATCGCCTTCGCCGCGCGGCGCTGGTCGTTCGTGACCTTTTCGGGCTCGACGTCGAAGACTTCCGCGGCGGTCGCGCGATGGATGTCGCCTTCTTCCGCGAATGCGCGGCGCAGGCTCTCGTCGCCCGAAAGGTGCGCCATGATGCGCAGCTCGATCTGCGAATAATCCGCCGAGAGGAGCACGTGCCCCTTGGGGGCGATGAAAGCCTGCCGGATTCGCCGGCCTTCCGCGGTGCGGATCGGGATGTTCTGGAGATTGGGATCGCTGGATGACAGGCGGCCCGTCACCGCAACCGCCTGGTGATAGGACGTGTGCACGCGCCCGGACTTCGGATCGATCTGCTCGGGAAGCTTCTCGGTGTAAGTGGACCGCAGCTTCGCGAGGCCGCGGTATTCCAGGATGATCCGTGGGAGCAGGTATTTTTCCGAGAGTTCCTCGAGCACCTCTTCGGCCGTCGAAGGCTGGCCCGTACGCGTCTTCTGCCTCACGGGCAGGCCCTGCTTGGTGAACAGGATCTCCTGGAGCTGCTTGGGCGAGTCGAGATTGAATGGCTGGCCGGCCGACTTGTGCGCGTCGGCCTCGAGTTCGGCCAGGCGCTTCGCGAGCTCGCCGCTCTGTTTCTTCAGCAGCTCGCGGTCGACCAGTACGCCGTGGTGCTCCATCTCGAGCAGCACGGGCACGAGGGGCTGCTCGATCTCTTCGTAGATCCCGAGCAGCTTCGGTTCCTTCCCGAGCGCGGCATGCAGGACACGGTGCAGTTGAAGCGTGACGTCAGCGTCCTCGGCTGCATAGGTCGAGGCCTGCTCGATGGCGACCTGGTTGAACGGGATCTGCTTCGCGCCCTTGCCGGCGACGTCCTCGTACTTGATCGTGTCGATGCCCAGGTAGAGCTTCGCGCAGGAATCCATGTCGTGGCGCGTCGCGGTCGAGTTCAGCACGTAGGACTCGAGCATCGAGTCATAGCGCATGCCGGCGAGAGAAATGCCGGAGCCCTTGAGCACATGGGCGTCGTACTTGAGGTGATGGCCGACCTTGGGCCGCTTTTCGTCCTCGAGCAGTGGTTTAAGCCTTGCGAGCGTCTTCTTCCGGTCCAGCTGGTCAGGTGCGCCGGGATAGTCGTGCGCGAGCGGCAGGTATGCGGCCTTGCCGGGCTCGATGCAGAAGGAGAGGCCGACGATCTCGGCTTCCATGTAATTGAGGCTCGTCGTCTCGGTGTCGAAGGCGAATAGCTCGGACTTTTCGAGCGCCTTGATCCAGGATGCAAGTTGCTGTTCGGTCGTGATCGTCTCGTACTGGCGCGCAGGTGCAGGCGCAGGCGCAGGCGGCCGGGACTCCGGCTCGCTCGCTCCGCCGGAACTTAGTCGCTCGCTCGCCGGGTCCCGGCCGCCTGCTGCCTGCGCGGAGGTGCCCGTCAACTGGCGTAGCAGCGAATTCATCTCCAGGCGCGTGTAGAGAGCGCTCAAGGCGTCGATATCGGGCGGTTTGCGCGCGAGCTCGGCGGGCGAGAGCGGCAGTTCGAGGTCGCGGCGGATCGTCGCGAGCTTTCGCGACAGCTCGAGCGTCCCGAGATTCTCACGCAGGCTCTCGCCGACCTTTCCCGCGATGTCCTTCGCATGCGAGACAATGCCTTCTGCACTGCCGTATTCGTTCAGCCACTTGGCCGCGGTCTTAGGTCCGACCTTGGGTACGCCCGGAATATTGTCCGAGCTGTCGCCGACGAGGGCGAGATAGTCGACGATCTGCTCGGGCATCACGTCGAACTTCGCTTTCACGCCCGCGCGGTCGAGCTTCGTGTCGAACATCGTGTTGACGCAGGTGATCCGGTCGTTGACGAGCTGCGCCATGTCCTTGTCGCCGGTCGAAATCACGACCTCGTGGCCGGCGGCGGCCGCGCGCTCGGCGAGCGTGCCGATGACGTCGTCAGCCTCGACGCCTTCGATGCGCAGCATCGGAAGACCGAGCGCAGGAATGGCCTCGATCAGGGGTGCGATCTGCGAACGCAGGTCGTCCGGCATCGGCGGCCGATGTTCTTTGTATTCCTCGAAGAGCTCGTCGCGGAATGTGCGTCCCGGCGCGTCGAGCACGATGGCAATCAGCTCCGGGCTCTCCTCCTTGAGGAGCTTGTTCAGCATGTTGAGGACGCCGAGCACGGCGCCGGTCGGCACGCCGGTCGATGTCGAAAGCGGTGGCAGTGCGAAGTACGCGCGGTACAGGTAGGACGAGCCGTCCACCAGCCAGAGCTTGGCCGTCTTGCCCATGGGAATCAGCGACCCGGCGGCGGGGTTGCCTTCTTTTCCTCTTCCTCTTCCTTGTCCTTGTCGGCGTCAGATTGCGTGCGGATCTCGACCGGCGTCTCGACACTGTCGTCGGGCAGGTAAAGCGAACCGGTCTGGCCACAGGCAGTCACCGCGATCGCGAGCGCCATCAGCAGGGCCGTTCTCATCGTTCGAGTATAGCGATCGTGAGGCGCGAGACGCAGATGAGCCGCTTGCGGTCGTCAGTGATCTCGATGTTCCAGACCTGGCTGCGGCGGCCGAGGTGGATCGGCCTGGCACGGCCTGTCACCTGGCCTCCGGTCGCGGGCCGAAGGTGATTTGCATTGATCTCCTGGCCGACGACCTGGAATCGCACGCGGTCGACGCACATCGTGCCCGCTACGCTGCCAAGAGTTTCCGCGAGGGCGACCGAAGCGCCGCCATGCAGGATGCGGTCCGGCTGCATCGTGCGGTGATCCACGGGCATCTTCGCCTCGATGTAGTCCGGCCCGATGTCCACGATCTCGATGCCGAGATGCTCGCCCATCGTGTCGTGCTGGAAATTGCGGACTTCCTCGAGCGTGAATTGCCGGAACCAGATACTCATGGCTGCCTTTCCTGCTTTCGGTTAGTGTACCCGCCGCGTGGCCGATCATCATGCCGTTCCCGCCGCTCCCCGGCCGACCGTCGCGGTCGCGGGAACCACGTCGCTGTTCCCGGTACGCCGAATCTTCTGCGTAGGCCGAAATTATCCCGAGCATGCGCGCGAGATGGGCGCAACGGATTTGCGCGCACCGCCGTTCTTCTTTTCAAAGCCCGCCGATGCGGTCATGGCTAACGGGAGCGCCGTGCCGTTTCCGTCGCGCACCTCGGACCTGCACCACGAAATCGAGCTCGTCGTCGCACTCGGCGCCGGCCGGGAAATATTCGGCTACGCGGTCGGCAATGACCTCACTCGCCGCGACGTGCAGTCGGAAATGAAGAAAACTGGCAAGCCCTGGGACACGGCCAAGGGCTTCGACCATTCCGCGCCGATCACGCCGATCGCGCCCGCGTCAGGCATCGGCCATCCCGCACGTGGCCGCATCTGGCTCGAGGTTAATGGCGAGCTGCGCCAGGACGGCGACATCGCCGACATGATCTGGGGGGTGCCCGAGGTCATCGCGGAGCTCTCCACCTGGTTCGAGTTGATGCCCGGCGACCTCGTCTTCACGGGGACGCCCGCGGGCGTCGGCCGCCTGAATCCTGGCGACCGCGTTCGCGGCGGCGTGGACGGCGTCGGACTGCTCGAGCACACGATCGCCGCGCGATGAAACTCTTTTCCTACTGGCGGAGCTCGGCATCCTGGCGTGTGCGCATCGCCCTGTCCTGGAAGGGGATTCCGCACGGCACGATCCCGGTGCACCTCGTTCGCGACGGGGGACAGCAGCACAGCGAGTCCTACCGCGAGACGAATCCGCAGGAACTCGTGCCGGCGCTCGCCGACGATGATCGCGTCTTCGGCCAGTCGCTCGCAATCATCGAGTACCTCGAGGAAACCCATCCGGATCCGCCGTTGTTGCCGCAGGATTTTGCCGGCCGCGCGATCGTGCGGCAGATGGCGTTCGGCATCGCCTGCGATATCCATCCCCTGCAGAACCTGCGCGTCCTCAACTACCTGCGCGGTCCGCTCGGCCAGCCGGACGGGCCGGTCGCGGAATGGGTGCGGCACTGGATCGGCCAGGGCCTGCGCCCGCTCGAGGAACTCGCGCGACGGCATGGCGACGGCAACGGTTATCTATATTCAAACGGACTGACGTTGGCGGATGTTTGCCTGGTACCGCAGATGTACAACGCGCGGCGCTATCATCTGGATCTCCGGGCATACCCGGCGCTGGTCGCAATTGACGCGCACCTGATGACGCTGCCGGCCTTTGCGACGACGCGGCCCGAGGCACAACCGGACGCCGAATGAACGACAAGCGCGACCAGAAGCCTGGCGACCCGATGGCCGGGATCCACTGGGATCTCGACAAGTCGATCAGTTACAGCCAGTACCTTCAGCTCGACAAGATCCTCGCGGCACAGAAACCGCTGTCCGGCCAGCACGACGAGATGCTCTTCATCATCATCCACCAGGCGAGCGAGCTTTGGATCAAGCTCTGCCTGCATGAACTCGCCGCGACGCGCGCGCAGATCCGCGCGGACGACCTCGAGCCCGCCTTCAAGATGCTCTCGCGCGTCGCGCGCGCCCAGGCGCAGCTGATCCAGTCCTGGGACGTGTTGAGCACGATGACTCCCGCGGACTACATGCGATTTCGCGACTCGCTCGGCCAGAGCTCGGGATTCCAGTCCTGGCAGTACCGGCTGCTCGAGTTCGCGCTCGGCAACAAGGAATCGAAGCTCATCGAAGTGCACGCGAAGGACAGGACGGTGCATGCACTGCTGAAGCAGGAGCTCTCGACGCCGTCGCTCTATGACGAGGCGCTCCGGATGCTTGCGCGCCGCGGGTTCGACATTCCGAAGGAAAGCATCGAGCGCGACTGGACCCAGCCCTATGTCGCGAATGCGGCGGTCGAGGCCGCCTGGCTCGCCGTGTACCGCGACTCGACGGCGCACTGGGACCTCTACGAGCTCGCAGAGAAGCTCGTGGACCTCGAATACCGGTTTCAGCAATGGCGCTTCGCGCACCTGAAGACGGTGGAGAGAATCATCGGATTCAAGCGTGGCACGGGCGGTTCGAGCGGCGTCGGCTATCTCGAGCACGTGTTGAAGCGCGGGTTCTTTCCTGAACTGATCAGCCTGCGCACGTCTATTTAGCGCGCGGTTCCTCGAAAAGCCGGTCGTCCCAGCGGACCGGTTCCGTGCCGACGACCTTGATGCGCTTGAAGTCCGTGTGTTCCGGATTGAGCAGGACGTTGCGTTCGACGCTGAAGACGACGCTCGGCACGCGAAGGATCGCGGAATCGCCGGTTGCCAGCCAGGCATCACCCGCCGCGCGGCTCGCGATCATGTCGGGATTGTTCCAGCCAGCCACGGCTTCAGGTTCGATCGAGAGGGCCTTCAGCGCGTTGGGCGCCTCGTAGGTCACGCCGACCTGGTGCTTCGGCATGCGGCCGTTCGTGTGTACGAGCTTTTCCAGCATGGCGCCGGTCAGGGTTTCGCAGGCGTAGATGACGGCGCGTCCTGGCGAGTTCCAGCGGCCGCCGTGGAGGCGGGCGCCTTCGCCGCTCTCGGGTGAATGGCGCGAATCGGCGATGCGATAGAACCGCATCGCGGAGGATCAGACTGGCAGTCCGTAGAGCGCGCGCATGACGACGTCTTCGACCTGGCGCGCACCAAGCTCCGTGAGGGCAGCTTCGATGGGCTTCCTGCGGCCGAGTTCGGGATGCGGTGTCCCGAGGAATCGCTTCGCTTCGTCCTCATCGTCCCAGAGAAGCTCGGCGAGCGCGATGACCCGCGCAAGGCGCTCGGTCTTCTCGCTCTCGACGAGCTTCAGGCGATGGCGGCGCTTGTACGTTGCCGCGGGAACGACGCGGTGCATGAGTTTCAGGCGGGCAGGACCCTCGACGCCGGCGCGTTCGACGACGCGCTCGAGGCTCTGCTTCGGCAGGCCCGACTCCACGGCATCGGCGATTGCCTCGATCGAGCGAATGGTGGATTTCAGGCCCAGGATGCGGGCGACGCGATCGGCGGGAACGGCCATGGTTTCGTTACCTCTCGTGGAACATTGTCGGCTCATATGAGCCGAATATCAAGCTCAAATGGAGCTAAATAAGTTATTGCGGAACATAAGGATTCTGATAGGATACTGTATATAACAACAGCATCTCGGAGCCTGCCATGGAAGGGGAGTTTTCGTCGGTTTCCACGCCCGCATTGATCGAGCAAATCACGACGCTTGCGGGACATTTGAATGCGGCCAATGCGCGCTTCCTGGCGCTGATCGCGGAGCTCGACCGGCGCCGCGGCTGGGCCGAGTGGGGCGTGAAGTCCTGCGCGCACTGGCTCAACTGGAAGTGCGGGATCGGATTGGGCGCGGCGCGGGAAAAGCTGCGGGTGGCCCATGCGCTCGAGAAGTTGCCGCGGATTGCGGTCGCGATGACGGAAGGACGTATCAGTTACGCCAAGGCCCGGGAATTGACCCGCGTCGCTGAAGAATCGAACGAGGACTATCTTCTTAACATTGCGCTTTGTGGGACGGCCAGTCACGTTGAACAGCTGGTGCGGGGTTACCGCATGGCATTGGATGCGCAGGAGCTTTCTCGCGAAGCGATCCAGCAGCGCGACCAGTCGCTCTGGTTCCATTCCGAGCCGGACGGATCACTGGCGATCCGCGGCCGCTTGCCGGCCGAGGTCGGGGCGCTGTTCAAGAAGGCGCTTGAGGCGGCCGAAAACAGCCTGCCGATTCCAAAAAACGTTCCGGCCGGAACGTCTTTTGACACCGTGTCAACGGATGACCTGCACCGGTCGAGGAAGCGCCGGGTCGAGGCGCTGGCCATGATTGCCGAGAGTTTCCTGGCGTCGGTTCCACAGGAACTCTCCGGCGGCGACCGCCAGCAGATCGTGGTGCATGTGGATGCGGAGACCCTCAAGCACAGCCATGCCGGCCGCTGCGAGCTGGAGCACGGGCCCGCCATTGCCGCGGAAACCGCGAGAAGGCTTGCCTGTGATGCCTCGCACGTCGCGATCATCGAGAACGAGAAGGGTGAACCGCTCAACGTAGGGAGAAAGACTCGGACCATCCCGCCGGCGATCCGCCGCGCGCTCAATGCACGCGACTATGGTTGCCGTTTCCCGGGCTGTACGTTCAAGCGCTACGTCGACGGCCATCACGTGAAGCACTGGGCGCATGGCGGAGAAACCAAGCTCTCGAACCTCGTCACCCTGTGCCGTTTCCATCATCGGCTCGTGCACGAGGGCCAGGTCGCGATCGAGACGCTGGACGATGGCGCGTTCCGGTTCCTTCGCCCTGACGGGCGTACTTTCGACAGCCCGTTGCCGACGCGCACCGACTGGACCGCGCTCGTCGCCGGTCACGCCGCGGCCGACATCCGCATCACACCCGCCACGGCGGTCACTCGCTGGGCCGGCGAGGCGCTCGATCAGGACCTTGCGATCAGCTCATTGATGGAACGGCAAGCAAAAAACGTTCCGGCCGGAACGTCAGGCGACGCGCACCGGAATGCTTAGGCGCTTTATTCTTTCACCCCATTGCCGTGGCCCGGTCACATGCACCGACTCACCCCGCGCATCGACGGCAACCGTCACCGGCATGTCCTGCACTTCGAACTCGTAAATCGCCTCCATGCCGAGATCCTCGAAAGCGACGACGCGCGCTTTCCGAATCGCTTTCGACACGAGATACGCCGCGCCGCCGATCGCGATCAAATAGGCTGCGCCGTGCCTGCGAATCGACTCGATTGCGACCGGCCCTCGTTCCGCCTTGCCGATCATCGCGAAGAGTCCTGTCTTCTCGAGCATGAGGTCCGTGAACTTGTCCAGACGTGTCGCGGTCGTGGGTCCCGCCGGTCCGACGGCTTCGTCGCGCACGGGATCGACCGGGCCGACGTAGTAGATGACGCGGCCCTTGAGATCGACGCCAGGCGGCAATCCCTTGCCCGCATTCAGATCCTCCGCCAGCCGTTTATGCGCCGCGTCGCGGCCCGTGAGCATCCGGCCCGTCAGCAGCAACGTTTGTCCGGGTTTCCAGCTCGCTACTTCATCCCCCGTCAGCGTATCGAGGTTTACGCGCTGCGAATCCGCCGCCGGTTTCCAGTGCACGTCCGGCCAGAGATCGAGCGAAGGCGGATCGAGCGCAACTGGCCCGCTGCCGTCCAGGACGAAGTGCGCATGCCGGGTCGCGGCGCAGTTGGGGATCATCGCGACCGGCTTCGAGGCTGCGTGCGTGGGAAACGTCCTGATCTTCACGTCGAGGACGGTCGTGAGCCCACCCAGCCCTTGTGCCCCGATGCCGAGTGCGTTCACCTTTTCGTAGAGCTCGATCCGCAGTTCCTCGAGCTTGTTCGCTGGTCCCCGCTCGAGCAGCTCGTGCATGTCGATCGGTTCCATCAGGGATTCCTTGGCGAGGACCATCGCCTTGTCGGCAGTTCCGCCGACGCCGATGCCTAGCAATCCGGGCGGGCACCAGCCGGCGCCCATCCCGGGCACCGTCTCGAGCACCCAGTCCACGATGGAATCCGAGGGATTCAGCATCGTGAACATGGCCTTGTTCTCGGATCCGCCGCCCTTCGCCGCGACCGTGACCTCGACGGTATTTCCGGCGACGAGCTCGACGTGCACCACGGCAGGCGTGTTGTCGCCGGTGTTCTTCCGCGCAAACAGGGGGTCGGCGACGATCGACGGACGCAGGCGATTGTCGGGCGCGAGATAACCGCGGCGTACGCCTTCGTCGACCATCGCCTGCAGGCTTTTCGTCGCATCCCAGTGGACGCCCATGCCGGCCTTCACGAACACGTTGACGATGCCCGTGTCCTGGCAGATCGGCCGCTTGCCCTCGGCACAGAGGCGCGAGTTCGTCAGGATCTGCGCGATCGCGTCCTTCGCCGCGGGCGATTGCTCGCGCTCCCAGGCGCGACCGAGATGCGCGATGTAGTCGGCGGGATGGTAGTAGGAGATGAACTGCAGCGCGTCCGCGACGCTCTGCACGAAGTCGGCTTCACTGATCAGCGCAGGAATGCAGTGCCCCTCGTGATGAACGTGTAGTCACCCTCGATTGCCATGAAGCCAATCAGGATCAGGAGGCAGAGCGGCGGCATTAGGATTGCAAGCTTCAGGGCCAGCCGCTCCCAGGCCATGTGCATGAAGATCGCGACGATGAACCCCGCCTTCAGCAGCATGAAGAGGATGATCAGCGTCCAGCGCAGCATGCCCTGCAGGTGGAAGTAGTCCACCAGGTAGGAAAAGGTGCTGAGCACGAACAACAGCAGCCAGATCCAGAGATAAACGGTCAGCGGATGCTGTTGGCCTTCTGTCGATTCAGACATGCTGCTTCACCACAGGTAGAAGAATGCGAAGATGAATACCCAGACGAGATCGACGAAGTGCCAGTACAGGCCCGCGACTTCGACCGTTTCGTAGCTGCCCTTCTTGTCGTAGAAGCCGGAAGCGACGCGCTTGGCAGTGACGAGCAGGTAGATGACGCCCGCGGTCACGTGGCAGCCGTGGAATCCCGTGATCATGAAGAACGACGAGCCGAACTGCGGCGCGCCCCAGGGATTCCCCCAGGGCCGCACGCCTTCCATGATCAGCTTCGTCCACTCGAACGCCTGCATGCCGACGAATGTCGCGCCGAGCACGGCAGTCGCGACCAGTAACCGCACGGTATTTTTCTTGTGCCGGCGATAGCCGTAGTTCACCGCGAGCGCCATCGTGCCACTCGAGGTGATCAGCACGAAGGTCATGATCGCGATGAGGATCAGCGGAATGTTCTGGCCGAAAAGGTGCAGGGCGAACACTTCGCTCGGGTTCGGCCAGCCCGACATCGTCGAGATCCGGACGTTCATATAGGACGTCAGGAAGCAGGTGAAGATGAACGTGTCCGAGAGCAGGAAGATCCACATCATCGCCTTGCCCCAGGGCACCGTGAACGCCTGCTTGTCGGCAGCGAAGTCTCCCGCGACCTGCTGGAGCGAGCCTAGGGCGGCGGCTTGGGTGTCATGAGCCATTGACGGGGCTTCCTCTCAGAGAAACAACAGCACGCCGAACACGGCGAGCCAGACCAGCAGCAGGAAATGCCAGTAAATCGCGCAGAGCGACAGGCTCTGCCGCAGGTCGATGAGTTCCGCGCCGCCGGCGAACCTGAGCGAAGCGCGGCCCAGCACGTAGAGGCCGCCGACCAGGTGCAGGCCGTGCGCGATCGTCAGCACGTAGAAGAATGCGATTGCGGGGCTGCCCTGGATGAAATAGAGCGAGGGCCCGACCGCCTGCCAGGCGAGCATCTGTCCCGCGAGGAAGCCGATCGAGAGCACGCCCGCCCCGATCAGCGCGACCTTCGCGAACTGCCGCTGCCCGCGGCCGACGGCGCTCGACGCGAGCTGCATCGCGACGCTCGCGGCAATCAGCATGAGCGTGTTGACCCAGAGGATGCTGGGGATCGTCAGGTGGCACCAGCCGATGCTCTGGTGCATGCGCATTGAGTAGGCCGACAGGAACAGCGAGAACAGCGAAGTCACGACCGCCATGAACAGCCAGAGGCCGATCCGCGCGGGCGAGGTGTGGATTGCGCCGACGTCGCCCGGCTGCTCGCGGTTTTCCCAGGGCTTCGCAGTCAGTCGGCTCGCGACCGCGAACCAGACGGCGACGCCGACGAACAGCGCGATGACTATCGCGGTGTTGCTCAATGATGGACCCCGTGGTCACGCCCGGCGCCCAGCTTCGGGTCGACGGGCACGTTCTGGGGAATGAAGTCGTCGGGCGCTCCCGGCACGCTGTAGTCGTAGGCCCAGCGATATACCACGGGCAGGCGCGGGCCCCAGTTGCCGTGGTGCGGCGGCGTATCCGGCGTCTGCCATTCGAGCGTCGTCGCCTTCCAGGGATTCGGCGATGCCTTCTCGCCTTTCCACAGGCTCACGATCATGTTGTAGAGGAAGATCACGACGGAGGCAGCGACCACCAACGCCGCGATCGTGATCGCCGCGTTGATCGTATGCACGGACTGCGGCAGGAACTCGGTGTTGCCGAGCGCGTAGTAACGCCGCGGCACGCCGAGGATGCCCAGGTAATGCATTGGCAGGTAAATGGCGTAGGTCCCGAGGAACGTCAGCCAGAAATGGATCTTGCCGAGCCGGTCGTTCCACATGCGCCCGGTGATCTTCGGGTACCAGTGGTAGATCGCGCCGAACACCACGAGGATTGGCGACACGCCCATGACCATGTGGAAGTGCCCGACGACGAAGTAGGTGTCGGAGAGCGGCAGGTCAACGGTCACGTTGCCGAGAAAGAGGCCGGTCAGGCCGCCATGCACGAAGGTGAAGATGAAGCCGATCGCGAATAGCATCGGGACGGTAAGGTGGATGTCGCCTTTCCAGAGCGTCAGCACCCAGTTGTAGACCTTGATCGCGGTCGGCACGGCGATGATGAGCGTCGTGGTCGCGAAGAAGAACCCGAAGTAGGGGTTCATGCCGCTGACGTACATGTGGTGCGCCCACACGACGAAGGACAGGCCGCCGATCGCGAGGATCG
>DAIQBB010000014.1:0-69342 GCA_036781365.1 Steroidobacteraceae bacterium
GGGCGCCGCAGGCGCCCGGACAATTGTGGCGCCTGCGGCGCCTGGTCGGGCTGTACCGCGGCCCGCTCAACGCGGACGTTGGACGGCACTAGGAGAGGGGGTGTGCAATGCTCCGCGGTAGCTGCCTCTGTGGTGGCGTCAGATTCGAGATCGAACGCGCGGTCGGACCCTTTGAGCTTTGTCATTGCACTCGTTGCCGAAAAGTCAGCGGATCTGCCTACCTCACCTGGCTTGGAGTGCGTCGTGAGGATTTCCGTCTTCTTCAAGGCGCGGACTTGATCAAGACGTACGAACGTCCGGTAAGCGAATCGCCTCCCCCATATGACACTAGTTTCTGCAGTCGCTGCGGCTCACAGGTGCCGAACCCATCAAAAACTGTGGAGCCCTGGTTCGAGATACCAGCAGGCGCACTCGATGATGATCCCCTCATCAGGCCAGACAAGCACATCTACATAGAATTTAAGGCCCCTTGGGACCACATCGCGGATGACTTGCCACAGATGACAAAGAAAGACATTCAGGCAAGTCGGAACCCATCGCCATGACAAAGTGCCGTCCAACAATGCGTTGGAGCGGTCCGTGAAGGGTTTGGCAATGGGCGCCGCAGGCGCCCGGACAATTGTGACGCCCGCGGCGCCTGGTTTGGGTTTCCCGCGGCCCGCTCAACGCGGACGTTAGGTGGCGCGATGCGCGATCCTTCACCAGAGTTCTTCCTAGTCTTCTTTATGATGTTTGGTGTGTCATTTCTGAGCAGCGCTTCCCCCTTGATCGGCCGTTTTCTCGTGCAATCCGCCTTCGCAAAAAGTGCTTTGTTCATTGCAGTCGTTTTGTTCGGGTTCGCAATAGGTGGTGCGTACTCGAATCAAATGACCACGCGCATGGCGATCTACATCGCCGCGGGGGTAGCCCCATTGCATCAACTTCTTTTGCTCCGCTTTCTGTACGGACGCTTCGTCGAACGTAACGCCCGCAATCCTCAGTTTGTCACTCGAAGCTCGCCTCAAGCCGATAAGAATTTCGTCTTCACGAACATCATGCTTGGGGCATTCCCATACTTCGTTCTAGCCTTTATCTTTGCCATGATCTTTGGCAAACCAAGCCACTAACCCTTTGTTCGCGCCACCTAACTATGCGTTGGAGCGGCCCATGAAAGGCTCGTGCGAGCGCGCCGCAGGCGCGCGGACCATCGTCGCGCCTGCGGCGCCTGATTGGGCTTCACCGAGGCCCGCTCAACGCGGACGTTAGATTGCCGAGAGTCAGCCCGGCGCTATGATTCGGGCGAGGTCACGTCGAGAGGCGCCCAGTGCGATGAGTGACCGCATCAACAGGTCAATGGATACGGTGGGATCGCCGGACTCCATCTTGGCGACTCGCGACTGGCTAGACTGCACGGCCGCAGCCAGATCGTGTTGTGTCAGGCGCTTGCGCTTTCGACGGGCCTTGAGTCCTTCCGCCAGCTTGAGGCGCAGCTCGATCAGAGCAGCCTCCTCCGCAGACAGATCCAGAAACTCCTTGGCATCGCCTACTTTCCAGCCGCGACCCGTGAGCTTGGCTCTCTTACTTGCACGCATCGTCATACTCCCGAAAACGCCTTTGGCACGTTGCAATCACATCTTTGGGGGTGGTGCGCGTCTTCTTGGCAAACACCGCTCCGATCACGATTGCATCTCGGTCCGTGCGATAGACAATCCTCCAGTTGGCGGCGGTGTCCTTGATACGCAACTCGTGGCAGCGCCTTCCGATTCCAGGCATGGGTCGCGAATGGGGCATTCCCAAAGACTCGCCACGCTGCATCCTTCTAAGCAACAACCCGGCTTCGATCCTGGCGGCCGTTCCGAAGGGCGGAGTCTTGATTTCCCCATGCAGCCATACCACCGGCTTGTCAGCAACAACCACGGAATGCAGTATATGTCAGTTCTGACATACGGTCAACTTAGGCTCGGCAATCTAACTAGGCGTTGGAGCGGGCCGTGAAAGGTTTGGCGGTGGGCGCCGCGGGCGCTCGGAAGATCTTAGCGCCCGCGGCGCCTGGTGCGGCTCTGCCGCGGCCCGCTCAACGCGGACGTTAGATCTGCTCAAATTGAGCCACAGTGATTGTCAGCGCCGACTCCAATTGCCTGACTTTCATAATCGACGCGATGCAAGGTATTAGTGAACCGATCGATCCACTGGCTGACGAACGGCAGGCCCTTTTCCGCACCTACTTGTACTTGGCCGGCACCTTGCACAGTACGCCGCGCTCCAAGGCAGAATGTCTCCGTATCCAGGACCCTAAACGTCTGGATCTTCATCGACGGTTCTTAACAGCCAACTTCGATGTTGTAAGGCCTCCGAACTCAGATCGCGTCAATGCTCTCGCCGACTCCTTTCGCGCATTCCACTCCGACGAAGATGACTGTTACATCTTGGCCGAGGCCATTGAAGGCGGAGCCGATGTGTTGCTCACCTATGACGACCGCTTCATCGCTCGCTTGGCCAGGATGGCCCGCTCAACTCGAATGTTGCGGCCAACCGAGTACTGGCGCAGTCTAGATATTCCGCGGGGCAGCAAGCCCGACAAGGTCCCAGATAACAGCAATCCGTTGAGCTCCGAAAGCTGGTGGAGATGGTGAGCAGATCTAACTATGCGATGCAGCGTTCGGCGCTTGTCGTCACGCCGCTTGCATCCAGGCCAAGCGGCGCGCCAACTGCGCGCCGCCGCTGATCGCGGACGTTAGGCAACAGGAGATACGGAAGCGTGAAAGTTCAAGGCGGGTGTTTATGCGGTGGGATTCGGTATGAGATTGATGGCCCTCTCACCGATGTGGGCAACTGCCACTGCTCAATGTGTCGGCGATTTCATGGAGCCGCCTTCGCAACTTACGCAAAGATTGGCGCTGAACACTTTCGTTGGTTGTCGGGGCAGGACCTTCTAACCGTCTATGAAACATCGCCGGGTATCGGATGGGCGTTCTGCCGAATCTGCGGTTCCAGTCTTGGAGGTCCCGCTCACGGAAAACTCACTGATATAGCGTTGGGGCCGCTCGATGTGGATCCTGGTGTTCGCCCCACTGAACACATCTTTGTTGGATCTAAAGCCGCCTGGCACGAGATCACTGACACACTGCCACAGCACGACACAAGGCCGTCAGGCAAGACACGATGAGCCTCCGGTTTCTGTTGCCTAACTATGCGATGCAGCGGTCGCCGCTCGTCGTCACGCCGCTTGCAGCGCCTGCAAGCGACACCCAGAAGTTTCGATCAGCAAGCGGCGCGCCGACTGCGCGCCGCCGCTGATCGCGGACGTTAGGCACCAGAGAAGAGGACTCTGCATGAGCAAGGAGCAGCCATCCCAACCTAGGCCCGCAGTCGTGCTAGCCCCAGGCGAGGGCCGCTCGTATGCCATGGGCCGGATAAGCGCCGTCTTCAAGGCGGACGGTCAAGAGACGAACGAGGGCTACTCCATCTCGGAATGGTGGCTCGAGCCACATACCAAAGGACCAGGCGCCCATTCGCATCCTGAGGACGACATCTTCTACGTCATCGAAGGCACTATGTCGGTGCTTGTCGCTGATACCTGGGTAGAGGCCCAAAAGGGTTCCTTCGTGCTCGTTCCAGCGGGCGTAACACATGACTTCGAGAACCGGAGTTCAGCCCGCGCAGGCGTGCTCAATTTCTCGTATCCCGGCAACTTCGAGCAGCACATGCCAAGCATCGTCGAGTGGTTTCAGGCCAACCCTCCGGGGCGCACTGGTGCCTAACAATGCGTTCGAGCGGACCGTGATAGGTTCGGCGTTGAACGCCGCGGGCGCCCGAGAAATTATTGCGCCCGCGGCGCCTAATTTGGCTTCACCGCGGCCCGCTCAACGCGGACGTTAGGTGTCGAGAGAATTATCGCGGTGTCAATGGAGACCTGGGAACTGATGGGCTACGTGGTGACCGTAATAGGCCTGCCACTAGCCATTGCAGTATTTTTGTTTGAGCAACGGAAGGAGCGCGAAAACGAAGAGGAAGAGGTGTACCAACTCCTGTCAGATAGTTATCAGGATTTCCTGAAGGTCGCGTTGGAGAATCCAGATCTAAGGCTCTTTTCTGATGAGGTAACGCCAACTCTTGATGAACAGCAGAAGGAACGGCAGTTGATCATCTTTACCATGCTGGTATCACTATTTGAGCGGGCGTACCTACTATTGTTCGAGGAAGATATGTCTGCTAAGCAGGCGCGCCGTTGGAACTCCTGGGAAGACTTCATTCTTGAGTGGTGTCATAACCCACATTTCCGGTCCAGACTTCCACAACTACTCCGTGGCGAGGACCCAAGCTTTGTGCGCTATATCGAGCAACTCGCGGCGTCCAGGCGCGACACCTAACTATGCGTTGGAGCGGTCCGTGACGGGTTCGCGCGAGCGCGCCGCAGGCGCGCAGACGATTATCGCGCCCGCGGCGCCTGGTCGGGCTGCACCGCGGCCCGCTCAACGCGGACGTTAGGCCGCACACAGGCTTCACGACCGCCATCAATTCCCAGAAGGAGCACCATGGCCAAGTACCTGATCTCTTTTCCAAGCGCGGCGATGGTTGTGCCCGATGGCGAATGGGGAGCGGTGGGCCGCGACGCACACGCTGTGATTGATGAGGCGAAAGCCGCCGGTGTTTACGTCTTCGGCGGCGGAATCGACGAAGACGTACCGCCCATACTCGTCTCTGCTGACGGCGCGGTTGCAATGGGCGGCTATCCTTGGGCGCCCAAGCTCGATGACGGCTTCACCGTGTTGGAACTGCCTTCGCGCGATGAGGCCATCGCGTGGGCGGCGCGCATCGCCACGGCCTGTCGCTGCGACCAAGAACTGCGCGTCTTCGGGTTCGACCCGCAGTCCTAAGGGCAGCACTGAAATGGCGCGGCAAGTGCGGCCTAACAATTCATTCAAGCCGAACCCGCTTCGCGGGTCGGCTTAATTCAGGCGTTAAGCCGCAGACCAAGTTCTAAACGAGCATCAACAACCACCCTGCATTTCAGCTCCTAGGAGATTGCTATGATCGGTTACATCACGCTCGGCACTAATGACCTTGATCGTGCAAAAGCATTCTATGACTCCCTATTAGCTGAAATGGGTGTCACGAGATTGATGGAGTTCGGTAGTCGTGGCTATGGTTGGGCCGCAAGCCTAGACCAACCAATGCTCTGCATTTTCAAGCCCTACGATGGCCAAGCTGCAACAATTGGAAATGGCGTTATGGCTGGCATATCCGCAGGCTCGCGTGACACTGTTGATCGGCTCCATAAGAAGGCACTGGAACTCGGCAGCATTGACGAAGGCGCCCCCGGCCTACGTACTGAAGGTGGTGATGGCTTTTACGCCGCCTACTTCCGCGACTTGGATGGCAATAAGCTTGATGTTTTTTGCTATGGCTGATCGCGCACAACTGCGGCCTAACAATGCGATGCAGCAGTCGTCGCTTGTCGTCACGCCGCTTGCAGGACTTGCGAGCGGAATCCAAATTGCTGACTCAGCAAGCGGCGCGCCGACTGCGCGCCACCCCTGATCGCGGACGTTAGGCGTCCCTGAATGCAGCCATGAGCTCTAGCAATTCTCATGTTCCTCCGGGGTGGCCTCCTGTAATACCCCGACTATCTGTCGATCATCCGCACAAGATGGTGCAATTTCTGAAGGAGGTATTTGGCGCCAAGGGCGAGTACAACGAGAATCGACCGTCAGAACTGAGAATCGGAGATAGTCTCATCATGGTTGGCGGTACCTTGGCACGGATGCCGACCATGTCCTTCCTGTACGTCTACGTCGAGGATGTAGATGGAGCTCATGACAAAGCAATCGCACTTGGCGCCACCTCCATCGAAGAACCTGGAGAAACGCCGTACGGAGACCGAAGATCGATGATCAGAGACTCTTGGGGAAACTACTGGCAGATAGCAACTCATCGAGCGTTTGCTAGTGACGCGTGACATCAACTTCGAAGTGCAACGCTGATCAGGCGGCGAACCTCCAGCCATGTATGTCGGCAGTTGTCACTGTGGAGCAGTCACCATCGAAGTCGAGAATCTGCCGTCGGCTGTCATCTCCTGCAACTGTTCAGTCTGCCGCCGCACTGCGGGTCTTTGGGCGCGATTCCCCCGGTTGGCTGTGCGCATCTCCGGCCATCCTGAAAACACGATCGGGTATGTCTGGGGTGACAAAACATTGCGAAACCTTCGGTGCAGGGTCTGCGGCTGTAATACGCATTGGGAGCCGCTAGACAGCACGCAGGACTATGTGGGAATTAACATGCGCAACTTTGAACCTGCAGTATTGAGCTCCTTGCCGGTTCGCAAATTCGACGGAGCCGACACCTGGACATTCATTGAGTAAGTTATGCAGTTCGCCGTCTAACTATGCGTTGGAGCGGTCCTTTAGAAGCTTCGGCGAGCGCGCCGCGGGCGCTCGGAACATTGTAGCGCCCGCGGCGCTCGTCATGCGCCTTGCACGGCCCGCTCAACGCGGACGTTAGACGTCGCTCGATGAGGCAGCGGATGATTCACTTGTGAAGGTCCGCTACTACATCGACCCCGCGACCGGCCAGCCCCATATCTGCAAGCACAATGTCGCGGAGTCCGAGGTCTAGGAGGTTCTGGATCGGCCCGGCGAGGACCGCGCCGGTAGCGACGGATCGAGGGTGGCCATTGGGCGGACTCGGGCCGGCCGCCTGTTACGAGTGATTTATGTCGCAGACCCAGAGCCGAAAAGTGTATTTGTGATCACGGCTTACGACCTTCGTGGCAAACCCGCATTGGCCTACCGGCGCCGCAGGCGCAAACTACGTCCATGACCAAGAACCGGTTCCCTCCTGGGTGGGATGAGCAGCGCGTCAAGCGCGTGCTCGGCCATTACGAGTCCCAGACTGAGGACGAAGCGGTCGCAGACGACGAAGCTGCAACGGAAGACCCGTCAGGCACCCTGATGGCGGTCCCGACCGAGCTCGTGCCAGAAGTCCGCGATCTCATCGCTAAGCACAAGAAGCGCGCGTAACGAGCGACGTCTAACTATGCGATGCAGCGTTCGGCGCTCGTCGTCACGCCGCTTGCAGGAACTGCAAGCGGCTTCCCGAGGGCTCGACCAGCAAGCGGCGCGCCGAGCGCGCGCCGCCGCTGATCGCGGACGTTAGGTGTCTTGTAACCCGTAACGTTATGGGTTACACTCCGGGTCGTGATTCGGTCATTCCGCCACAAAGGCCTGGCTAGGTATTTTGCGACCGGATCGAAAGCCGGGATTCAGGCGCCGCATGCCGAGCGTCTTAGCCTGATTCTGGCGGCACTGAATGCTGCGACGGCTCCCGGAGACATGGCACTGCCGGGCTTGAAGCTTCATCCATTGAAAGGTGGTCGCAGCGGCACTTGGTCGGTTACCGTACGTGCCAATTGGCGGATCACGTTTCGATTTGAGGGCAAGGATGCAGTAGATGTCGACTACGAGGATTATCACTGAGGTAGCCCATGAGGATGCATAACCCTCCCCACCCTGGTGCGATCATCCGGAAGCTCTGTCTCGAGCCGCTGGATCTCTCGGTTACCGATGCGGCCGCTGCCTTGGGCATCAGTCGCAAGACGTTGTCGGCTTTGCTCAATGGTCGTGCCGGCATTAGTCCTGAGATGGCGGTGCGACTGTCGATTGCTTTTGGTACCAGTTCCGAGAGCTGGATGAACCAGCAAACGCAGTACGATCTGTGGCATGCGGAAAAGCGTCGCAAGGAATTGCGGGTCTCGCGCGTGGCTGCCTGACAAGATACCTAACTATGCGATGCAGCAGTCGGCTCGCGTCGTCACACCGCTTGCAGTCTCTGCATCCAGCCCCCCGGAGTTTCGATCAGCAAGCGGCGCGCCGACTGCGCGCCGCCGCTGATCGCGGACGTTAGGCATCACATTGGGCAACGCATGGATTCGCACGACTACCCGGTCGCGCACTTTGAGCTCATGCGGGAGCTAGCCAAAAGGCTCAAGCAACTCCCCGCCCAGATTCTCGATCACTCGTACTCATACGAAGCATTTGGGTCATGGTCGGTAACGCTGCGCTACAAGGATCGTGTGTCACGTTTTTCATTAGACGGACGGGATGGAGCAATAGTGTTGGAGCAATCGGCCGCTCCGAAAGCTCCGTATGCCTGGAAGAATCAGCTTTGGCTCCGCCCGACTTCCGGGAGCATGGATCCTATAGCCACCATATGTAACGCATTGTTGCAGTCGGACGAGTCGCGGCGCTAACTATAGACAGCTGCGACCGCAACTCTGACGGATGTGATGCCTAACTATGCGTTCGAGCGGTCCGTGACAAATTCAGAGTCCTGCGCCGCAGGCGCGCGGACCATTATCGCGCCTGCGGCGCGCCGGCCGCGCTGTGCGCGGCCCGCTCAACGCGGACGTTAGGCCGCACATAAGAGGTACACGCAATGACCAGCAAATATGTCCTGGTGTCGGGCATCGTGTTCGGCCTGATCGCGTTGGGGCAATTGATCCGTGCTCTAAATGAAGTTCCGGTTCACGCAGGCGCCGTTGAAGTTCCAGTTTGGGCGTCTTGGGTGGCTGCGGTTGCCGCAGGCGCAATGTGTGGATGGGCATTCAGGTCCCGCAAGTGAAGAGCGCGGTGCGGCCCAACTATGCGTTGGAACGGTCCGTGAGGTGCATAAGCGAGCGCACCGCAGGCGCGCGGACCATTATCGCGTCTGCGGCGCGGCGACCGCGCCTCGCGCAGCCCGCTCAACGCGGACGTTAGACCGCACTTGCCCAGGGGCACTAACTGGTCGCGCTTGCAATCTCGGGCCTTAATATGCATACTCAATACATATTGGCATTGAGTGGGATTCGAAGAAGGCTGCATCGAATCTCAAGAAGCATGGAGTGAGTTTCGAAGAGGCCGCAACGGCGCTATTGGATCCCATGGCCAAGGCCCGGGACGATCCTGATGCGGAAAGTGAACCTCGCTGGATTCTGCTGGGCATTAGCACGAAACAGCGCTTGATCAGCCTCGTCTATACGTTGCGGAGTGAGGATCGGATTCGCCTGGTCGAGGCGCGACCAGCCACTCGCAAAGAGGCCACACAGTATGCGTAAACAGTACGACTTTTCAAAATCCAAACGAGCCAAGGATGTGCCGCACCTCGCGCGGTTGCAGGCCGAGGCGAAAGGCAAGACTCGCATCACGATCATGCTGGACAATGATCTGCTGATGACGTTTCGAGCCAAGGCCGATGCCGAAGGCATCGGATACCAGACTCTGATCAATCAAGCGCTGCGTGGAGTTGCCGGTTCGGCCCCCGTTGATGCGGCCACGCTTCGTCGGATCCTGAGAGAAGAACTGAAGGCCGGTTAACTTGACTCACATCAAGTGCGGTCTAACTAGGCGATTCAGCGGTCGGCTGCTTGTCGTCACGCCGCTTGCAGAAACTGCAAGCAGCCCCCAAAGGTTTCGATCAGCAAGCGGCGCGCCGCCACTGATCGCGGACGTTAGACGGCAGGACTGATGCAGTGGAGTCGGCACCCTCGTATGCAGACGTCTATCCGCTGATCCGCAGCGGAGGACTGTTTGTAATGCTTATCGGGGCAGCGATCGTGCTTGGTTCGATCTGGTTTCGGTCGCGAAACGCGTTGCTTGGGCTTGGCGCAACGATTGCTGCGGTTGCAGTGTCGCTGAGTGCCGCGAGGCTCGCCGCCCCATACGGGGTGCCGACCTTCGCTCAAGTCGCTTGGCTGGTGACCGCGGTCGTCGCGGAAGTGGTAGCACTTGTATTCGTAATCCGCCGCTTCGCCCCGCATGGCGAACGCGCCGTGCTTCTGGCAATCTTGGTTGTCGTCGGTATGCACTTTCTCCCGATGGCGCCCGCCTTCGGTCCGTTGGCTGCGGTATTAGGCGTAGTTTGCGCCGTCAATGCGTTGGCTGCGGTGCGCATTTCGGGCTACCCGCTGCGCGCCGTGTGGGCCATCGACGGAGGACTGAAGATAGCAGTTGGGGCGCTCATGTGGTGGTTGCCGCTGGTCGGCACTGCCGGTAACTCTGCCGTCTAACAACGCGTTGGAGCGAACGCCGGATGGATAAAGTGCCAAGTTCATTCACAAACCAGCAACGCGTCGCTCAACGCGGACGTTAGCTATTACCCGTGAACCGTGCGCTTGAATTGAGGATCCCATCTTTCTTGGCGGCAACGGCACTCTGCGCATCTTGCGCAAATGTGGATGTTCACTTTGGTCCAGATCAGATCCCCAGCGGACTTGGCTACTGGAAGTACGGCGTCGGTAGTAAACCTATTTATTCCCTTCATTGGATTGACGACACCGTTTCAGTCAGCGACGGATACGGCAACGCGGATATGTTCACGATTGCTGCCTCAGAATGCGCTGGTCTCAACAAAGCGAGAGTCCAGCTCCTTCGCGACGTCGACGCAAGTGTCACAGCATTAGTCGATGGTCCGCACACACCTCTGCCTGAGGAAATATTGGCTGACGCACCCCTACACAGACTTGTTTACCATCCGCAAGGTCACTCCGATCGTCTAGAGCTTTCAGGCTTTGAAGAGGTGTCGCTTCGACCTTGGATCAAGTCAGCCGAAGTGCTACTAAAGATCGTCCGTAACTGTCGTGTTAGCTAACTATGCGTTGGAGCGGTACGTGAAAGGTTTAGTCGAGCGCGCCGCAGGCGCGCAGACAATTGTCGCGCCTGCGGCGCGCCGGCCGCGCAAAGCGCGGCCCGCTCAACGCGGACGTTATGCGTCAATAACTCGCGGCACTCATTTCGAGGGTAGTCCGATGCTCGATCGACGCGACTTTCTGATCACGGGGGCGCTCACCGCGGCAGCCTGCGTCTGGCCGCCTCGGGCGCGTGCATCTTCCGTCTACCCTCTGAAGTTGACGCGTGGTGACCGGCTCCTGTTCGCGACGCAGGTGAACGGACACGCCGTCGAAGCGCTGCTGGATTCGGCGGCCGAGGCCAGCATTCTGGATAGTGAAGTCGCTCGCAAGATCGGCCTCGCGAGTTCGGAGGTCGCTACGGCGAAGGGCTCGGGAGAGAAGAACTTCGAGGTTCCGTTGGCGAAGGGCGTGACGCTGAGCGCTGCCGGACTCACGCTTCGCGATCAGACGGTCGCGATTGCAGATCTTTCCGATGTCGGCCAGCGGCTACTCGGCCATCCCCTCGACATGATTCTCGGTCGCGAGCTGTTCGACGCCGCCCGCCTGCGAATCGACATAGATCGCCGCGAACTTGAGGTGATGGGAGATCGGGCTGAGCCACGTGGCATCCGGCTCGAGCTGAAAACGGTCAACGGCATCGAAGTTTTTCCGGTGCGCGTGGAAGGCGAGCAGGTGCTCGCCGCTTTTGACCTGGGCAACGGCGCGAATGTGCTCGTGAGCAGCGGCTACGCCAAGCGCTGTGGCCTGCTCACTGACGGCCGCACCGTGTCGCAGGAAACGGGTGGCGGCCTGGGTGGCGAGACCAAGCGCAGCGTCATCGTGCTCAAGTCACTCGAGATCGCCGAATTGACGCTCGCCAACGTTGCAGCTTCAATAGACGAAGGGGACTCCGCCACTGATCTCAATATCGGCATCTCCGTGCTAAGACATTTCGTAATCACGGCAGACTTCCGTGTACACGCACTTTGGCTGGAGGCGGTGCGGGACTGATCGAAGGCTGGGGCGCTCGCGCTCGTCGCGGGTTGACGCCTAACAGTGCGTTGGAGCGAACGCGGGAAAGATAGAGTGCCAGCATCTAATGCACACCGGCGCGTCGCTCAACGCGAACGTTAGGCCGCTGATTGGAGTGCGTTGACAGACCATATATGGTCTAGGCACAATACGGCATGTGGCAGATTGTGGAGCACCCACGTACCGGCAAGCAGCTGGACTCAGCCCCACTCGAGATCCAGAAGCGTTATGAAAAATGGAAGGACATTGCGAGGATTTCCGGTCCCCTGGGCCTGGGGGCGATTCGCGGGTTTCGGGACGAGGCTCTCTCGGGCAAATGGAATGGTCACCACTCCTCCCGATTGAATTTGCAGTACCGCATCATTTATCGCGTGGTTGCGTCACAGCTTCTGTTTCAGGTGGTTGAAGTAACTCCACATGACTATCGGAGGCACTGAAAATGAGTGATTTTCGTCCCGCCAAGCGTCGTGTGAAGGTTTCGGTTGGCGACTCCGTGCGCATCGTTCGCGAGTTGCAGGAGCTCAGCCAAAACCAGCTCGCCAAGCTCACCGGCATCCCCCAGACCACCATCTCAGCAATTGAGAATGGTCGGGTCCGCCTCGGTGTCGAAAGGGCCAAGGTCCTCGCTCGGGCATTGAGGTGCCACCCGGCTGTGCTCGTATTCCCAGGCTGGGAGTCCGAAGAGCAGTCAGCGGCCTAACCATGCGCTGCAGCGGTCGGCACTTGTCCTCACGCCGCTTGCAAGACTTGCAAGCGGCAAGTAACAGGTTCGATCAGCAAGCGGCGCGCCGATTGCGCGCCGCCGCTGATCGCGGACGTTAGGCCGCATTTTGACCCTCTTGTCGCTCTGCTAACGATCAAGTTCACACGCAGCAGGTCACTTCGCTTCTGAATGCAATGCTCAAGGAGAAGTCACTATGGAACAAGCATCCCTCGGATCATTGAGCCGACTACGTCGCACATTCGCCGGCTTGGCGCTGCTCACCGCCGCAACGGTCGGCTCGACTCAAGCTCAACAAGCCTCGTCGGCTTGCCAGCTCGTCTCGGTTGCGGAGTTGCAGGCGGCCATCGGAGGAAAGGCGTCGAAAGAACCGTCTGGCTCCAAGCAGGCGGTCCCCGGCGTGACCTTGGACGAATGCTCGGTGGTGCTGTCCGGAGCAGGTTCGACTCATCCAGTCAGCATTCGCATCGTCAGTAATCTGGGCATGGATGGCGCTCAGGCGATCAAGATTCGAAATACCGGCCAAGCGCGGGAAGCGCAGTGGAAGACTACGGGAGCGCGGCTAGAGCAATCGACCGTGGGAACTGCACTTTGTATCCTGGCCGGACGGCCCGACGTGGCCTCCCATACTATCTGCAGCATTCCCCGTGGAGACGGCTACGTCGAGGTGGATGTAATTGGCTCCGTCGACGAACTGCCTTCGATGGCAACGGTCGGGGCGCTGGCGCAGAAGGCTGTCAGCCGTCTCTGACACCTGTGCGAAGGTACCGCTTTTCGGCAGCTGATGTTCATGTTCAATCCGTGCGCCGGCGCGAATACGGCCTAACAATGCGTTCGAGCGGTCCGTGACGTGTGTGAGCGAGCGCGCCGCAGGCGCGCGGAGAGATTGTGCGCCTGCGGCGCGCCGGCCGCGCTGTGCGCGGCCCGCTCAACGCGGACGTTAGGTTTCACCAGATTCACCCGTCGCATTGATGTCGATTCCGTTAACGCTTGTGACGGCTCGCCTGACACTGCGCCAGTTCGTGCATGAGGACTGGAGCGCCATGCACGAACATTACAGCGACCCTGAGTGCACGACCTATACTTTTCGGCGCACCCTCACCGAGGGAGAGAGTTGGCGCGCCGTGGCCAGCATGGTGGGTCACTGGCAGCTGCGCGGTTACGGTCCCTACGCGGTCGTCGAATCGAGTGCTCAAACTGTCATCGGCGCAATTGGACTCTGGTATCCCAATGATTGGCCCGAACCGGAAATCAAGTGGGCCTTGATTCGCAAGCATTGGGGAATGGGCTACGCCTCAGAGGCAGTGCGTGCAGTTCAGAGGATCGCAGTCATTCATTTCAATGGTAAAGCGCCAATCAGCTTGATCGACCGCGATAACAAGCCCTCGATCAAACTTGCGCTTTCAGTCGGGGCAACGTTTGAGAGACAGATCCCGTTTCGCGGTTTGGTTTCACAGTTGTACCGTCACCCAACCATGAAAAACGGTGAAACCTAACTATGCGATGCAGTGCACCGATGTTCGTCGCTCGCGCGCTTCCATGGCTACTGCTCTTCTATTGCGGCGCCAGCCTCCTCCACTTCGCTCACAACGCCGAATACGTGGCCGACTATCCCAATCTGCCGGCGTGGATCTCCCGTACGTCGATCTATGTCACATGGCTTGCCATATTCTGCGTGGGCCTTGCCGGTTACCTCCTCTACCGAGGTCGCTTTGCTTTCCTGGGACTTATCCTGATGGCGATCTATGCCATATTGGGTCTCGACGGCCTGCTTCACTACAGCAGGGCTCCAATGGCGGTCCATACTGCAAGCATGAACGCAACCATCTGGATCGAAGTCGTGGCGGCCGCGATCGCGCTCTGCGCTGTTTCGTGGCTCGCAGTTCATCGGTTGCGTCAGCATTGAGTCGCGCCGACTAGCGCCATGGGCGCTTCAAGTTTGTGTGTCCAGGCGATTCGAAATGTGCAGGGAGACCTTGTTCATGACTTCGCGCGCAACAACAGTTTTGGTCGCGTGCTTGCTGCTGGCGTCGTGTGCCGGCACCGTCCAGTACGGTGTTTCAAACGCCGCCACGACCGACGCGAATTCGGACAAGGCAGCCATACAAGTCATCCAGCGATCGCTGGCGTATGACCAGTCGCATTGCCCTCTTACAAACCTGAAACGCGGCGAACTGGAGCAGTCGGGCGAAAGCGGAACGATCGAACAGGTTTCTGTTGACATCTGCGGCAAGGCGCAACGATTCGAAATACAGCGAAGCCTGGCAAAGGACGACAAGGTAGTGCTTAGCGCGAAAAAGATCTGACGATGCGTTGGTAGGCATGTCGATGCTCGTGCGGAAAGCACACAGCGCAGATGCACCGCTTTTGGCGGCAGTCAGATTCGAGGCAACTGCGGACGATCACGCCGACCCGCGCAGCTTCGAGCCCCTCCTGGCGTCGCACGAAGGCCTCGTCTACGTTGCCCAGGCCGAACGGGCAATCGTCGGGTTCCTCGTCCTCCAGCGACAAGGCCATTCGGCTGTCCCTGCACGGAAACCGATCCAGCTCTGGCAGCTCTACGTCTCGCCGGCTTTTCATGGCACTGGGGTCGCGACTCAGTTGGTGGACACCGCAATGAACGACGCTCGAAGCCAGGGGCATGATCTGGTCTGGCTTGGCGTCTCTGAGCACAATGAGCGAGCCATGGCCTTCTATCGCAGGCACGGATTCGCCGCGATTGGTCGGCACGTTGTGGGTTCGGCCGAGCATGCCCATCATGATGTCGTGATGTCATTACGCCTTGGGCGCCGAGCCGGAGCTTGAAGTCGACGACGATGGGCATCAATGCCAGGAACCTCGATCCCGGATTCCTGAAAAACGTGCGCACCCGCCACTTCGACACGGCGGTGTCCTGGAGATACATATGAAGGACGACGACCAGCGACCCGCAGTAGGCGTCGCACACGTCCTTCTCGATACCGACCGGATGGAGGAATCGACCTCCTTCACGCGAACGATCGGCATGCGTCCCATATTCGACGGGCCCAAGGTGTCCGTCTATGAAATGCGGGGCGGAACGCACCTGATCCTGCTTTTGAAGGAATCGGTCGCTGCCGGTGACGCTTCGTTCGACCTCATGGTCGACGACTTGCAGGCGACCCATGAGCGGCTTTCGTCCCTGGGTCTTGCTCCTTCGCCAATCGAGGCGCGGCCAGCGGTCGACCACAAAGTCTTCACTGTCCGCGAGCCTGCGGGTCATGACATCACGTTCTTTTCCAGCCATGTCTCGGGCAAGCCGGTGTGATTGCGCTCCGACAGGCGAAACCGCCTGACGCAGCGTCCCTGGCACAATTCGCCGAGCGCACGTTTCGCCAGGCGTTCGCAATGCACAACTCTGCGGAGAACATGGAGTTGCATTGCGCGAACAACTTCGGTGCCGAGATTCAGGGTCTGGAATTGTCCGATCCTCGGCAAGTGATCCAGCTTGCCGAAGAGTCGGCTGTGCTGGCTGGATTCATGCAGCTGCGATTGGGGCAGGCGACTGCCAGCGTTGACGCGAGTCGCCCGGCCGAGCTCCACCGGATCTACGTCTCGCGTGAATGGCAGGGCCGAGGCGTCGCGCAGGAATTGATGCGTTCGGCAATCGCCGCGGCCGCCGCGTCGGGAAGCGACTGGCTGTGGCTCGGCGTCTGGGAACGCAATCCGAAGGCCATCGCGTTTTACAACAAGTACGGCCTCAAGCTGGTTGGCGAACATCCGTTCATGCTGGGGCACGAGCAGCAGCGCGACCTCATAATGGCCGCCAGGACAGAGGACCTGTCGTCCGTCGCCTGAGGCCACCAAAGCCATGAAACAATCGCTCGGGCTTGTCTCGCTCGTTGTTCGCGACTACGACGAAGCGCTCGCCTTCTACATCGGCGTGCTCGGCTTCAAGCTCGTCAAAGATTCGTTCGTTCCCGAGCAGAACAAGCGCTGGGTCGTCGTGTCACCAGCCGGTGCAACCGAGTCGCAGCTTCTCCTCGCCCGGGCTTCCACGCCCGAACAGGTCTCCCGCATCGGCAGCCAGACCGGCGGCCGCGTTTTCCTGTTTCTCTACACGGACGATTTCGCGCGGGACTACAAGCGCTACGCGGCGAGCGGCGTCGTGTTCGTGCGTGAGCCCCGGGACGAGCCTTATGGAACTGTCGCCGTGTTCAAGGACCTCTACGGCAACCTGTGGGACCTCGTAGAGCGAAAGCGGGCCCTGCAGTGAACACGCTCGTCATCGACGATTCCGCGACCGAGCAGCGCCTCGCCCTGGCCGCCGAGTTGCTCGAACGCAGCAGCGGCATCGTCGTGCTCGACGGTGTGGTAACGCTATGGCCCCGCCCGAACGAAATCGAGTGCGCGGTGACCCTGGCAATGACAGCGATTGCCCGATGCGAGGAAGAGTACAAGGTGCTGGTCGAGAACGCCGCGCGTGCGCTCCAGGCGTCCAGGATGGGCCCGCGCATGCCCAAGCGGCTCCTTCGATGGGTGGTCGTCGACCACTACGGGAAAGGCTCCGTCGAATTGTGGCGCGCACGGTGAAAGCGGCTACTGTGGATTTTGCGGAAGGCCGTCCGTGATGTCGTAGTAGTCGCCCTTGTCGGCGACAAAGATGTGCTTCGCGAGGCGCGTGCCCGTCGGCGAATCGAATGCCCCCATGGAAACGGCGATCCAGTCCTTGCCGATCGGGTCAAAGAAAAGCGTCGCCCCGCAGGTCGAGCAGAATCCGCGCTGCACCTTTTCGGAGGACCGGAACCAGGCAACGTTGAACTCGCCGCGAACCGTGAGTGCGGTGCGCGGAATGTCGGTGGACGCCCAGTAGTGGCCCGACACCTTGCGGCATTGCGTGCAATGACAGCCATCCGGCGGGGGTAGTTCGCCCTCGACCTCGAACTTGACGGCTCCGCAGAGACAGGAACCCGTGAGCATGGTGCAGACCTCCCCGGTACTGCATCATTCTAGGCAATCATGAATGGCAATTCACGACTTCGGGCGGTGCTCATCGGCGGCACGATCGGCGGCACGCTCGACATTCTCTTTGCGCTCATTTTCGCGGCGGTCAACGGCGTGGGGCCGGTGCGGCTGCTCCAGACCGTCGCGAGCGGCCTCCTGGGCGAGGAGGCCTACGCTGGCGGCACGCCCGCCGCCGCGCTCGGCCTGGCAGGTCACTTCATCATGTCGTACCTGTGGGCGGCCCTCTTTGTCGCGATCGCGGTGCGCCTGCAGAGACTCACCGTGCGGCCGATACTGGCCGGCGCGATCTTCGGTATCCTGGTTTTCTTCACCATGCGCCTGGTCGTTCTGCCACTCTCTGCGTTCCCGCACCCGGTTTCCTTCAAGCCAGTATCCGCTGGCCTCGACCTGCTCTCGCACATGTTCCTCTTCGGCGTGCCGATCGCCCTCGCGGCCGCAAGGAGAAAGGAATGAAACGTGTCACCGGCATCGGCGGCATCTTCTTCAAGGCCAAGGACAAGGTCGAACTCTGGCAGCCGCCCGCCGGCAGCTAGTGCCCGCCGGTCGCCCGCCGGCGTCACTCAGGCGCGCCCTGCCCCCGTTCGTCGCAACGCATCGCAAGCGTCTTGATGCGCGCGCAATATCGCGTTCATGAAGATCAAACGCATCCTGAAATGGATCGCTCTCTCCATCCCCGTCATCCTGGTTGCGGCCATGCTCATCGCCTACTGGAATTCGGACAACGCCTGCGGCGACGGCGGCTCGGGATTCCCTGCGGGGCCAGTGCAGGCAATCACGTATTGCGACTACGGCACGGCCGAAGTCCTGCGGCTCGAGCGCATCGAAAAGCCGGTTCCGGCAGACGACCAGATCCTGGTCAAGGTGGCGGCTGCCGCGGTCAATCCGCTCGACTGGCATTACATGCGCGGGTCCCCCTACCTCATGCGCATCGGAACGGGGTTTCGCCGCCCCACGGAATTGCGGCTGGGCGTCGACTATTCGGGCACGGTGGAGGCAGTCGGGGCCAAGGTCACGCGCTTCAAGCCGGGCGACGCGGTCTTCGGCGGAAGGACCGGCGCGTTCGCTGAATACGTGGTCGCGCGCGCGGACGGCAGCGTCACACGCAAGCCCGATAGCCTGACATTCGAGCAGGCGGCCGCCGTCCCAATTGCGGCAATCACGGCACTGCAAGGACTTCGGAAGGCCGGTGTCCAGCCCGGTGAAAGGGTCCTCATCAATGGTGCGTCGGGCGGCGTCGGGACCTTCGCGGTACAGATCGCGAAGGCGCAGGGCCTGCACGTCACCGGCGTCTGCAGCACGCGGAACGTGGAACTCGTGCGATCCCTTGGCGCGGATGAGGTGATCGACTACAAGCACGAGGACTACACCGCCGGCAACCGGCGATTCGACGTCATCATCGACAACGTCGGCAATCACCCGCTTCTCGCGAACCGGCGCGCGCTCGCGTCGGGCGGCCGCTACATCCTGATCGGCGGCGGCGGCCCGGAAGCCGCGCAGTGGATCGGACCGATGGTCAGTCCGTTGAAGGCGATCCTCCTCTCTCCATTCATCTCCGAACGCATGGAATTCCTGCTCGCAGACCTGAACAAGGAAGACCTGGCTGCACTCGGCGAGCTAATGCAGGCAGGAAAGGTCACGCCGGTCATCGACCGGCGCTACGCGCTCCGCGAGGTTCCAGAGGCAATCCGCTACGTCGAGAGCGGCCGCGCACGCGGCAAAGTCATCATCAACATCGATTCCTGAGGGAACCGTCACGATGAAAACGCTTCAGCAACAGGCCCGGCAGGCAGGTGTCCTGTATTTCGTCCTGGGTCTCATCGCACCGATCGGCCTCATGTTCGTGCCGAGCGAGATTGTCGTTTACGGCAATGCCGCGGCAACCGCCGACAACATCCGGCAGTCGGGCGAGTTGCTGCACCTCGGCATCGCGGCCGATCTCGCACACCAGGTCATCGTCATCTTCCTGGTCCTCGCGCTCTACCGACTGTTCAAGCCGGTCAGCGTGATGCTCTCGCGGCAGTTGGTGATCCTGGGCGCGCTCGTTTCCGTTCCGATCGTCTTCATCAACACCTTGAACTACATCGCAGCGCTCACGCTGGCGGGAGGCGCGGATTTCCTGTCGGTCTTTTCGCAGTCCGAGCTTGACGCCCTCGCCTACCTGTTCATGCGCCTGCACTCGCGCGGCATCACGGTGGCCTCCGTGTTCTGGGGCCTCTGGCTGTTCCCGTTCGGCTTGCTCGTCATCCGCTCGGGCTTCATACCGCGCGTGTTCGGCTACCTGCTCATGGTCGCAGGCTTCGGCTACCTCGCCAACGCGACGGCGACGCTCGTCCTGCCGCAGCTCTCGCCGTTCGTTTCGAAGTTCGCCATGCTCCTCTATACGGGCGAGGTGCCCATCATCTTCTGGCTGCTGATCCGCGGCGCCCGCGGACCCGCCGCCGCGACTCCCGCCAGCACGGCGTAGCCCGGCGCGAGCATGCAGGCGACACTCGCCATCCATATCTTCGCGGGCGCGTTGGCGCTCGTGTTCGGATACGTCGCGCTCTTCGCTTCCAAGGGCTCACGCCTGCACCGGCGAAGCGGCCGGTTGTTCGTTTACGCGATGTTGACGATGGCGCTGGGGGGATTCGTCGTCGCGGCAGGACGCAGTGTCGCGCCTGCCGTCAATATTCCGGCGGCGCTGTTGACCGCCTACCTCGTCGTCACGTCGCTGACAACGATCCGTCCGTCGAAAGGCGGATCGCGCGCGCTGCAGATTTGTGCACTGCTGGTCGCGCCCGGAGTGGGCTTCAGCAGCCTCGCATTTGCATTCGAGGCGGTCACGAACGGCGGCGCGCGGCAGGGCATGCCTGCATTCCCCTTCTTTCTCTTCGGCATCATCGCCCTGATCGCGAGCGCAGGTGACCTTCGGAGCCTTCGTTCCGGCGCTCCGCAGGGCGCATCGCGCATCGCGAGGCATCTGTGGCGGATGTGCTTCGCGCTCCTGATCGCGGCCCTCTCTTTCTTTATCGGCCAGGCGGACGAGTTTCCGCCTGCGCTCCGCATCATGCCCCTGCTTGCGCTCCCCATGCTGGTCGTGCTCGGCGCCCTGTTCTACTGGCTGTGGCGCGTGCGCTTCCGGAGGTCCTGGGCGCCGGCTGGCGGCTGACTGGATTATCCTCGCGTCATGCACGCAACCGCCCTGCCCGCCAAGCCGCGCGGCCTCGCATTGACTTTCGGCTGGCGCCGGGTCGCGTTCACGCTTGCCTTCGCGGTCGCCATTGGCCTCCTGTTGGGCACGGGCTGGAAATCCGGCCTGATGTCGATCCTGGTCCGCACGATTGCGCTCGGGCTGATCGGCATGCTCGTATTCGGCCTCTTCGAGCAATGGCCAAAACGCCTGCCGCGCTGGCTGGGGCGCTGGGTCCTGCAAGTCGTTGCCGTTGCCGTGGCAATGCCGATCTCGACTTTCGTGATCTACATGCTTTCGACGCCGGATGGCGCGCCGCCTTTCTGGGAAGTTCCCGACCGCCTGGAGGGATTTGGCGCGCTCTGCGGCATCAGCGTGCTTCTCGCGCCCTGGGTTGCGCTCGGCGCGCTGGTGCGGCAGCGGGAGTCCTTTGCGCGCGAGCAGGCGCTCGCCTTCGACCTGGAGCGCAGCGAGTACGAGCGGCAGGCGCTCGACGCGCGGCTGAACCTGCTCCAGGCGCAGGTGGCGCCGCATTTCCTCTTCAACACGCTCGCCAACGTCCAGGCGCTCGTCGACGCGGGATCACCGCAGGCTTCCGCCGTCCTGCGGAGCCTGGTCGCGTACCTGCGCGCGGCGGTGCCGCGCATCAACGAACGGGTGACGACGCTCGGCCAGGAATTGCAGCTCGTGCAGGCCTATCTCGAGCTGATGCACATGCGCATGCCGGACCGCCTCAAGTTCGTCGTGCATGCGGAGCCCTCGATGCTCGCGCTCCGCTGCCCGCCGATGACGATCCTCACGCTGGTTGAGAACGCGGTGCGTCACGGCATCGACCCCAGCGAGGAAGGCGGGCAGATCGAGATTCGCGTCGAGCGCCGGGACACTCGCTACCTGATCCGGGTCAGCGATACGGGCGTGGGCCTGCGGCATTCCGGCGGCGGGCTCGGCACGGGACTCGCGACGCTCCGCGAGCGCCTGCAGCTCGTATTCGGCGCGGATGCGGAGCTTCGCGTCGCGGCGCACCGCCCCCACGGTGTCTGCGCGGAGCTGGAGCTGCCCGCCGAGGAATCGCAGTCGTGAGTTTGATTCACCCGACCGCCCTCATCGCAGACGACGAGCCGCTGCTGCGCGAGGCGCTTTCGGGCCAGCTCAGGCAGGCATGGCCCGGGCTCGAGATCGTCGCCCAGGCCCGGAATGGCCGCGAAGCCGTCCAGCTCTTCGAATCCCGGCGACCCGACATCTGCTTCCTCGACGTGCACATGCCGGGCATCTCGGGTGTCGAGGCGGCACGCTACATCGGCCGCCAGGCGCACCTCGTATTCGTCACGGCCTACGACCAATACGCGGTCGAGGCGTTTGCGCAAGGTGTGCTCGATTATCTGGTGAAGCCCGTCGAGACCGCGCGGCTCGCGGAGACTGTGGCGCGCCTCAAGGAACGGCTGGCGGCCGCGCAACCGGCGTCGAACACCGAGCATCTCCTGCTTCAACTCGCGGAACAGCTCGCGAGATTCCAGGGCGGCTCCCCGGCACCGCTTCGCTGGATCCGCGCCCAGGTCGGCCAGACGCTGCGGTTGATTTCCGTCGATGAGATCGATTACCTCCGCGCCGACACCAAGTACACGCGCGTCGCCTGGCGCGGTGACGCGAGCGAGCCGGGCGAAGCCCTCATTCGCATCCCGCTGAAGGAGCTCATGGCGCAACTCGACCCGGCGCAGTTCGCGCAGGTCCACCGGTCGGTCGTGGTCAATCTCCGGGCGGTCAGCCACGTGACCCGCGCCGATAACGAGACGGCCGGCATACACCTGAAAGGCCGCAAGGAAATCCTGCCGGTGAGCCGGAACTACCTGCACCTGTTCCGCCAGATGTAAGGCGGCCGTACGCTTGCGGCCCCAAGATGATCGTGGTCACATGAATGCCATGTCACGACAACTCCTGGCCCTGCTTCTCTGCCTCGCTGCCGGTTGCGCTGGCACCGCTCCGCCGTTGCCAAACGCCGGCGCGCAGGAGAGCCCCGCGGGCCAGACAGTCGGCGCGACGCTTATGAACACCCCATGGCGCATCCTCTCGCTCGCCAACGAGCCGGTCGAGGCCGCGCCGGGCAAGCGCGAGCCGCAGCTGATCCTGAAAAACGAGGACGGCCGCGATTCCTGGTCGGCGACCGTTGGATGCAACCAGATGTCGGGCGGCGTGACGGTCGATGGCAACCGCATCGCCTTCAAATCCGGCATGTCGACGCTCATGGCCTGCCCGCCGCCGCTGGACGTGGTCGAGAAACAGCTGGGCCGCTCGCTGCTGGCCAGCACGCAGTGGCGGATCCAGGGAAACCGGCTCGAGCTTCGCGACGACGCGGGCGTGCAGACTTTCCTCTGCGAAGTGGCCCCGCCCCGATAACCCAGGGAGATTGAATGTCGTTTCTTGCCAAGTTGAAGGGCGATGGCGCGCCGTTGCCGCCGCAACCCTCGTTCAAGTCGGCGGCGCTCGCCTGGATCGGCGGCTTTCTCGCGATCGCGTCGGTCGTCCTCCTGACCGATCATCTCGCGGTCGCGCTGGTGCTCGGATCGTTCGGCGCTTCCTGCGTGCTGGTGTTCGGCTTCCCGGACGTGCCATTCGCGCAGCCGCGCAACGTCATCGCGGGACATTTCCTGAGCTCGCTGATCGGCCTCGCCTTCTTCGCCGCTTTCGGGCCGCATTGGTGGTCGGTGGCGCCGGCGGTCGGGACGGCGATCGCCGTGATGATGCTGACGCGTACCGCGCACCCGCCGGCGGGCTCGAACCCGGTCATCGTCTATCTCGCGCACCCCGACTGGGGCTTCCTGCTGTTTCCGACGCTCGTCGGCGCGCTCGTAATCGTCGCCGTCGCTCTCATCTATAACAACGCGACACGTCAAGCGGCCTACCCGAAGTACTGGTAGATGGCTGAGGCAATCGAGCGGCTGAAGCTTCCGGTGAGCGAGGCGGATCTCGCCTCGCTTGCCGAGGTCCTCCTCGACGCGGTCGAATCGGGCGCCGCCGTCAGCTTCCTCGCGCTCACGCGCGACCAGGCCGAGGACTGGTGGCGGAAACTGCTCTCGAGGCCCGCCGCCGGCGCAATCGTTCTCGTTGCCCGGGACGCGGATGGCGTCGTCGGCACGGTGCAACTCCATCCTTCCTGGGCGCCGAACCAGCCCCATCGCGCCGACGTCATGAAGCTGATGGTGCATCGGCGCGGCCGGCGCCTGGGACTCGGCAGGCAGTTGATGCTCGCCCTCGAACGCGAAGCGCGGAGCGCGGGCTTTCGCCTGCTGACGCTCGACTCGAAGCGCGGCGATGCCGGCGAAGCACTCTATCGCGCGCTCGGATGGACCGTCGTCGGTACGATCCCGCGCTATGCGCTCGACCCGGACGGCACACCGCATGACACGGTCGTCTTCTACAAGGAACTGCCCACGGGCGATCGTCATGCCGGCTGAGGACGAGACCTGGGCGCTCGTACGGAGCGAGCTCGAGTTCCACCGGCGCAAGCCCGCGCACGACTGGATCGACACGCTGAACCGCCTGTGGCGGAAGAACCGCTTCGTGATGTCGATGGACGGCATGCTGAAACTGCCCGAGAAGCCGCCCGTGCTGACCCGGGAGATGCTTTCCGTCTCGCACGAGCGCTGGCCGCTCGAGCGCCTCGCACCGCTCGTCCATCCGGACGCGCACGACCGCGCACGACCGAAGCGCGACGAGCTGCCGATCATCATCCTTGAGTGGTCGGGGAGCCACTACCTCATCGACGGCATCAATCGAGTTAACCGCCGCCTGCGCGACAGGCAGCCTGGGCCGCATGACGTCATCGTGATCCACGGGAGAAAGCCTTGAAGAATTCCTTGCCGCTTCGAATCTTCGCGCTGTGCGCGGCGCTCTTCGCGTCGCCGCCTCCGCCTCGGCCTTCAACCGCGGCGACCTGACGAGCCACCTCGCAATCTATGACGAGAACGTCCAGTTCATGACGAAGAACGGACCGCGTCCCGGCATTGCGCCGATCGAAAAGGCCTTCCGCGAGGCCTACTTCAAGGACGGCAAGGCGATCCAGCAGCTTCGCTTCGAGGCGCTGGCCGTGCGGGCGTTGGCGCCGGACACGGCGCTCGCGACGGCACGTTTAGTCCTTTCGGGCGGCGAAAAGCCCGACCAGACGGGCTGGTTACCGCTCGTATGGCTGCGAACGACTGCGGGCTGGCGGGCCGTGCACGACCACTCGAGCTAGGCGATAATTCCGGTTCGCCGGGCGCCCGATGTCCTACCAGCTGCAGATCATCGAAAAGCCGACTTACCTGCACGCCATCGTGACGGGCCTGAATACGCTCGAAAACGTCTTTGGCTACCTCCGGGAACTGCAACGCGAGTGCGAGACCCGGCAGCGCTTCAACGTGCTGATCGAGGAGAACCTGACCGGTCGGCGGCTCGAGACCTGGGACGTCTACCAGATCGCCTCGGAAACCAGCGTGCAGGCTCGTGGCCTGTTCAAGTCGATCGCCTACGTCGACGTCAACGCCGGCGGCGAACTCATGAAGTTCGCCGAGACTGTCGTGAACAATCGGGGCGTCTCGATGAACGTGTTCCAGACCGTCGCCGATGCGGAGAAATGGCTCACCGGCAAACCGCGCTGATGGCGCCTGGCTTCGCATCAGTCTGGGAATTCTCGGTCAAGGCGTCCCGGCAGTCCGAATTCGAATCCCATTACGGCCCCGACGGCGCCTGGGCACGGCTCTTCAGGCAGTCACCCGGCTATCTCGGCACGGAACTCTGGCATGACCGCGCGGATTCGCTCCGGTACTTCACGGTCGACCGCTGGACGAGCGCCGACGCGTGGACGGAGTTCCGCTCGCGGTTCGCTCAGGACTACGAGCGGCTCGACCGCGAATGCGAAGGACTGACGGCGCGCGAAGCACCGCTCGGGGAGTTCGCACCCCCGGGCGCCGGGAGGCGCTGAGCATGCGGCTCGATTGCGGCACCGCGATCGTTCGGGAATGGCGCGATACGGATCGCGAGGCGCTCCTGCGCTACGCCAACAATCGCAAGGTCTGGCGAAACCTCAAGGACCGATTCCCGCACCCGTACACGGACAAGGACGCCGACGCCTGGTTCGCGCTCAATCACGAACATCCGGAACGCACGAACTGGGCCATCGAAGCGGACGGCCAGGCGGTCGGCGGCATCGGCCTCATGCCGATGGATGACGTGCACGCGCGATCGGCGCACATCGGCTATTGGCTCGGCGAGCCCTACTGGGGCCGCGGGATCATGACGGCCGCGGTGCACGCGGTCTCGGATCACGCGCTTTCGACGCTGGGCTTCCAGCGGATCGAGACACCGGTTTACGCCTGGAATCCCGCATCGATGCGCGTGCTCGAAAAATGCGGCTACGCGCGCGAGGGCGTCATGAAGAAAAGCGTCTTCAAGGACGGTGAGCTAATCGACAGCATTTTGTACGCACGGGTCCTGGACTGATGGCAGCCGTCAACTACCCGATCGAGGGCGGCTGCGATTGCCGCGCCGTTCGCTACCGCATGGAATCCTCGCCGCTCTTCGTGCATTGCTGCCACTGCCGCTGGTGCCAGCGTGAGACCGGCGCCTCATTTGCGCTGAATGCCATGATCGAGGCGGACCGAGTCACGCTCCTTGCCGGGCATCCGGAACTGGTCGACACGCCTTCTGCGAGCGGTCGCGGCCAGAGGATTGCCCGCTGCCCAAGCTGCCGGATCGCCGTCTGGAGCCACTACTCCGGCGGCGGCGCCGCGGTCAGCTTCGTACGGGTCGGCACACTCGACAACCCGGACCAGCTGCCGCCCGACATCCACATCTTCACTTCGACCAAGCAGCCGTGGGTCGTACTGCCAGCAGGCGCGCCCGCGGTCCCGGAGTACTACGATCGAAAACAGCATTGGCCGGCCGCGAGCCTGGCGCGGCGGGAAGCGCTACTCGCGCGCCGGTCCGCATGAGAAAATGATGCCTGCCTGCTTCATCGCGCCCCATTCCAAGGATTTGAAATGACTGAACCGATTTCGAGAAGCCTCGTGGTGCTCGGCGCGAGCCTGTTGCTCGGATTCATCGCACACGGGTGGCTCCTCGGCCACGCGGCCGTCAAGGTCAAGCGGCTCGAGCGCACGGTCGTCGTGAAGGGCCTGTCGGAGCGCGAAGTGCCCGCCGACATCGCGATCTGGCCCCTCACCTTCCAGGAAGCGAGCAACGACCTCAATGCGCTCTTCGGCTCGCTGCAAAAGAAAAACGGCCAGATCACGGACTTCCTCGCGGGCCACGGCATCGCGAAAGACGCGATCACCGTCGGCGCGCCGACCGTCAACGACCGCTTCGCGCAGTCCTATGCAGATACGAGCAACATCGCTTACCGCTACACCGCAACCTCGACCGTGACGGTCTTTTCGACCGACGTCGAATCCGTCCGGAAGGCGATGAATGACGTGATCTCGCTCGGCAAGCAGGGTGTCGCGCTTTCCGGCGAGGGCTACCAGAACCAGACACAATTCGAGTTCTCGGGCCTGTCGAAGCTGAAACCCGCGATGATCGAGGAGGCGACGAAGAACGCGCGCTCGGTCGCCGAGAAGTTCGCGGAGGACTCGGAGAGCCGGCTCGGCAAGATCCGCTCGGCCCAGCAAGGCCAATTCTCGATCGAGAGCCGCGACAGTACGACGCCGCACATCAAGAAAGTGCGCGTGGTTGCGACGATCGAATACCACCTCGCGGATTGACCGTGGCAGAGCACGTCGAAACGGACGAGGCCATCGCGGCCTGCTATGACGTGATGGCGGAACTGCGCCCGCACGTCGGCCGCGAACAGTTCCAGCCGATGGTGCGCGCCATGCAGGCGGACGGCCTGCGGCTCGCCTGCATTCGCGAGCATGGACGCGTGGTGGCGGTCGCGGGATATCGCATTTCAAGCAGCTTGTTCTGCGGCAAGCACCTTTACGTCGACGACCTCGTGACGGCCGAGTCCGAACGCTCGAAGGGACATGGCAAGGCGCTGCTCGCCTGGCTTCGGGCACTCGCGGTCGAGAACGACTGCGACATCTTCCACCTAGACTCGGGCGTGCAAAGAAAGCGCGCGCACCAGTTCTACCTTCGCGAGCAAATGGAGCTCAGCTCCTATCACTTCAGCGAACGGCTGAAGCCGCGGTCCTAGGCTTGGCTGCCGGCGAACGCCAGGCGCCCTTCGTGCCACGGGCGCTGACCCAGTCGACGCTCGCGGCCGGTGTGCGCGCACTGGCCCGGCGCGACCGCGATCTCGCCGCGCTCGCCGCGAGGAACGGACTGCCGCCGATGTGGGCACGCCGTCCGGGCTTTCCGACGCTCGTCCACATCGTGCTCGAGCAGCAGGTTTCGATCGTCGCGGCGCGAAGCCTGTTTCGGCGCGTCCGCGCTGAACTCGGCGACATGACGCCGGAGCAGGTCGCCAGGCGCGGGGTTCTCGGCCTTCACCGTCTCGGGCTCACGCGCCAGAAAGCCTCGTACTGCCATGCACTCGCGCACGCCGTGCTGGACGGTAGCCTCTCGCTTTCCGGCATTGCCCGCGGTGACGACATCACCGGCCGGTCAGCGCTCCTCGCGCTCCGCGGAATCGGGCCCTGGAGCGCCGACATCTATTACCTGATGGCGCTCCGCCGACCTGATGTCTGGCCAGTCGGCGACCTTGCGCTCGCAGTCGCGCTGCAGGAGGTCAAGGGCTTGCGCTCGCGGCCGGATGCGCTGCGGCAGCTCGAAATGAGCGCCGCCTGGACGCCATGGCGATCGGTCGCGGCCCGACTCCTGTGGCATTACTATCTGGGCACGCGAAGGCCACCGAAAAACTGAGGAGGACGCATGGAACGCAGGGCAACGGCCGTCTGGCAGGGTGACCTACGGCATGGAAAGGGCGCGCTCACCACGGAAAGCAAGGCACTCTCCGCCACGCCGTACTCGTTCAGCACGCGCTTCGAGGGCGCCCCCGGCACGAATCCGGAGGAACTGCTCGGCGCCGCCCACGCGGGCTGCTTCACGATGGCGCTTGCGCACTTGCTGGGCGAAGCCGGCATCAAGCCCGAGCGCATCGAGACCAAGGCGACGGTCACGCTCGAGAAAGAGGAGTCGGGCTTCGCGATCACGAAGGTGCACCTCGACGTCGGCGTGCGCGCGCCCGGCGCCGATCGCGCGAAGGTCGACGAGTCCGCGGCCAAGGCGAAGGCCAACTGCCCGCTCAGCAAGGTCCTGAAGGCCGCGATCTCGATGGAAGCGCGGCTCGACGCCTGAATGCCGACCCCGTTCCACCTCGCGATAGCGGTGCACGACCTCGCGTCCGCCCGCGCTTTTTATGGAGAACTGTTCGGGTGTCCCGAGGGGCGAAGTTCCGACGAGTGGGTCGACTTCAATTTTTTCGGCCACCAGCTCGTCTGCCACCTGGTCGCGGACGCCGGTGGCCGGGCCGCTCACAATCCGGTGGACGGGCACGACGTTCCCGTTCCACATTTCGGCATGGTGCTCGAGATGCCGGAGTGGGAGGAGCTGGCCGCTCGCCTCAAGAAAGCAGGCATCGCCTTCGTCATCGAGCCGCACGTGCGATTCCAGGGCCAGCCGGGCGAGCAGGCAACGATGTTCCTGACCGATCCGAGCGGCAACGCGCTCGAATTCAAGTCGTTCCGCGACATTGCGGGACAGTTGTTCGCAAAATAAGTCCTCCAGGGGGAGATTCATGCATTCAGTACGATTGAACGTCGCGGCTGCGGCCTGCCTGCTCGCAAGCGCATTCACGGCGAATGCCGCCACGCGTCCGACCGACGCCGAGATCTCGGCGCTCGCGGAACGCTTTGCCGCCCCGAGCATCGCGCAGCGACAGGACATCCACCGGAATGCGGAGCTCTCGAATCGCGAGACGCGCACCGCCGAGCTTGTAGCTGCGCATCTCAAGAAGCTCGGCTTCGAGGTGAAGACCGGCATCGCGCACACCGGCGTCGTCGGCATCCTGAAAGGCGGGCTGCCGGGCCGCACCATCGCGGTGCGCGCGGACATGGATGGGCTGCCGGTCACGGAACAGACCGAATTCCCGTTCAAGTCCACGGTCCGCAGCACCTACCTCGGCAAGGAGGTGGGCGTTTCCCACGCCTGCGGGCATGACGTGCACACCGCGGCGCTTCTCGGTACCGCCTCGGTACTCGCGTCGCTTCGCGATCGCCTGCCGGGCACGGTGATGTTCATTTTCCAGCCCGCCGAGGAAGGCGTACCGGCCGGCGAGAAGGGCGGCGCGAAAATGATGGTCGAGGAAGGCATTTTCTCGCCGATCAAGCCCGACGCGGTGATCGCTTTCCACACGAACGGCGATCCGCCGGAGGAGGAAGGCGACGACGAAAAGCTCGGAAAGGTGGGCTACCGGCCGGGACCCACGTTTGCGGCGGCCACGCGCTGGCAGGCGACCGTCAAGGGACGCCAGTCGCACGGCGCGGCTCCGCACCTTGGCGTCGACCCGATCGTCACCGCCTCCGAGATCGTCATGGCGCTGCAGACGATCCGCTCGCGCGTGCTGTCCCCGCTCTCGGAGAACGTCATCACGGTCGGGATCTTCAGGGGCGGCGAGCGGCACAACATCATCCCGGAGTCGGTCGAACTGGGCGGAACGATCCGCACCTTCGACGTCGAGGTGCTCTCGACGATCGAATCGCGCATGCGCGACATCTTCGACGGGGTCACGAAGGCGCAGCACGCAACTTTCGAGCTGTCCTTCGACCACAGCCACCCGATGACGGTCAACAACCCGGAGTTGACGGCCCAGATGGCGCCGACGCTCGCACGGCTGGTCGGCGCGGACAACATCCGCGAGGTCCCGGCACAGACCGGCGCAGAGGACTTCTCGTACTTCGCGAACGTCGTGCCAGGGTTCTACTTTCATCTCGGCGTGGTGCCCGAGGGCAAGGCCTCGACCGGCCATCACACGCCGGGCTTTTACGCGGCGGACGAATCCGTGCCGATCGCGATCCACCTGATGTCGACCCTGGTCGTCGACTATCTCGAGGGCGGCGCGTCCTGATGTACCCGCTCGTCGAATGCGTCCCGAATTTTTCGGAGGGCCGTGACAAGCCGGTCATCGACGCGATTGCCCGCGCGATTTCCGGCGTCAGCGGCGTCCGGCTCCTCGATGTCGACGCGGGCGCCGACACGAATCGCACGGTCTATACCTTCGTCGGCGCGCCCGAGGCCGTGGGCGAGGCGGCATTCCAGGGCGCAGTCGCCGCAGCAGGCCTCATCGACATGTCGAAACACCAGGGCGCTCACCCGCGCATGGGCGCGCTCGACGTCTGCCCGATCGTGCCGGTCTCCGGCGTGACAATGGACCAATGCGTCGAGGCCGCTCGCTCGTTGGGTCGCCGCATGGCCGAGGCGCTCTCGCTGCCGGTCTATTTTTACGAGTTCGCGGCGACGCGGCCCGAGCGGCGTAACCTCGCCGACATCCGCGCCGGCGAGTACGAGGGCCTCCGCCAGAAGCTCGCCGATGCCGCCTGGGCGCCGGATGCGGGCCCGGCAACCTTCAATGAGCGGCTCGGTGCCACAGTCGTCGGCGCACGCGAGTTTCTCATCGCCTACAACGTCAACGTCAACACGCGTGACCAGAAGCTCGCCAACGAAGTTGCGCTCAACATCCGCGAAGCCGGGCGCCTGAAACGCGATTCGAAGAACCAGGTCGTCACCGACGCGCAGGGCCGGGAGCTGCGTGTGCCGGGACGTCTCAAGGCGGTGCGCGCGATCGGCTGGTATATCGAGCAGTACCGCCAGGCACAGGTATCGATCAATCTCCTGAGCTACCGCACGACGCCACTGCACGAGGTGTTCGAAACGACGCGCGAAGAGGCCGGCAAGCTCGGCCTTGTCGTGACGGGCTCCGAGCTCGTCGGCATGACGCCGCTCGAGCCCCTGGTGGAGGCGGGTCGTTTTTATCTTCGCAAGCAGGGCCGGTCGACCGGTTTGCCTGAGCGCGAACTGGTGGAGCTCGCCATCCGTACGCTTGGCCTCGCCCAGCTGTCGCCATTCGATCCCGACAAACGGATCATCGAGTACGCTGTCCGAATGACGGCACCCCTGGTTTCAATGACGATCGATCGCTTCGTCGACGAAGTTTCGAGCAACTCGCCGGCTCCGGGCGGCGGCTCGGTTGCGGCGCTCGCCGGCAGCCTCGGCGCCGCGCTTGCGGCGATGGTCGCCAACCTCACCGTCGGCAAGGCCGGCTACGAGCCGGTGTGGGAGTCTTCGTCGTCGCTGGCGGAGCGCGCGCAGGCTCTGAAGGCTGCGTTGTTGATCGCGGTCGACGACGACACCAAAGCCTTCGACGACGTGCTCGCGGCCATGCGGCTGCCCAAACTCACCGAGGAGCAGCAGCGCACGCGGGAGTCAGCGATTGCGGCCGCCTACGAAAAGGCGACTGCGGTTCCGCTTGCCACGGCACGACTGTGCCTGCAGGCACTCGAGCTGGCAGAGCAGGCGGCCGTCACCGGAAATCGCAATTCCGCCTCGGATGCCGGCGTCGGCGCGCTGCTTGCCAAGGCCGGGCTCGACGCCGCCATCCTGAACGTCCGCATCAACCTGCCATCGGTGCGGGACGGGGCGTTCAAGTCCGCCACGCTAGCCGAGATCCCGAATCTACAGTCCAAATCCGCGAGCAGACTCGCTCAGACGCTCGCCGCCGTCGAAGCCAGCCTGAAAGGCTGAACACCTCGCTGCGCGCGCAAGTGCGGCGCGGCGTCGAGGCGCGCGGGCAAGCGCGCCTGGAACCGGCCGATTTCAGAGAGGCGGAGGACCGGTAGGCGGCTTCGGCCGGCCGCGGACACGGTTCACGACGTCAGTCGCGGTCGTGCGGAGCTTTCGGAGCCAGTGGCGCGCCCAGGCAAACTCGAGGCCGAGGATGCCGAGGCCCACCGGGATCACGATGATCGCGGGACCGGGCAATACGACCATTGCAATGCCGAGCAACACGACGCTGCCGCCGATCACGGCGACCACGATGCGCCGCGCCCACGGATAGGTGATCGTGCGGCGCAGGAAATTGCGCAGTTGCCATCTCATAGCGAGGAATTCCCGACAAAAGCTTCGACGAGCCGTGCGACCGCGCGCGGCTCGTCATGATGCAGCATGTGGCCGGCGCCGGCCACTTTCTCCACCTGAAGGTTGCGGATGAGCGACTTGAAGGACTCGACGCCGCCCTCCGGGGCGAGCCGCGCGGCCACTTCCGATTCCGTGCCCACGACCATCAGGACGCGCGCCTCGATTGCCCGCCAGCAGGCCTCCATTTCCTCGCGGCGATACAGGTATGGGTTCGTACGGCGATGCGGCGGGTCGGTCAGGAGGCGCACACCGCCACCCGGCAAGGCCGCGCTCCAGCAGGCGGCGATGTAGGCGGCGCGTTCCGGTGTGAGCCGCGGATTGCGCTTCGCGACGCGAGCGGCAAGTTCCGCCACATCGGCGTAGTCAGCGGACTCCGCGGGCGCGCGCAGCTCATCGAGCCATTTTCCGAGTCGCACCGGCGCCTGCGAGGGCTGCGTGCGCGGCAGGCCGAAACCCTCGAGATTCACGAGCGCGCCGACACGCGAGGGACGGACCCCGGCGTAGATCATCGCGACGTTCGCACCCATGCTGTGACCGACGATCCGCGCCGGGCCGCGCGGGCTAAGCCGTTCGATCAACTGTTCGAGGTCGGCGTAGTAATCCGGGAACCAGTAGCCTCCGGGGCTCCTCGCGGATTCGCCGAACCCGCGCCAGTCGACGGCGACGAGCGGCAGTTGCGGCGAAATCGCGTCCGCGACGAACTGGAACGTGGCGGCGCAATCCGCATAGCCGTGAAGGACCAGGACGGGATTGTCCGAATCCGGTCCCCATCGGATCAGGTGATGGTCGAGGCCGCGGATCGGGATCGTCGCGTGACGGCCCGGGCGGACTGGCTTGTAGCTCATCGATTCAGCCGGGCGCCAGGCGCTGGATCAGCAGCTTGTCGATGCGACGGCCGTCCAGGTCCACGACTTCGAAGCGCATGCCGCGCCAGCGGAAACTCTCGCCGACCGCCGGCAGGTGCCCAAGCTGCGCGAGCACGAAGCCCGCGAGCGTCGTGTAGTCGTCGCCGGTGCGCATGTTGCCGCGCTCGAGCAGGCGCTCGACGTCGTCGATCGACATGCTGCCGTCGACAAGCCAGGACGAATCGTCGCGCGCGACCGCTTCGGCGGCTTCCTCGCGCGCCGCTTCGGGCAGTTCGCCCGTGATCGCGGTCAGGATGTCGGATGGCGTCACGACGCCCTCGATCGAGCCATGTTCGTCGACGATCACGGCGAAGTGCATCTTGGATTCGCGGAACAGGTCGAGGAGCCGGAGGATCCGGGTCGACTCGTGCACGATGAGCGGGGTCCGCACGCGCGCGGCGAGCTCGCCTGTCGTCGTATCACCGAGCCACTCCGCAAGGTCGCCGGTCATCACGATGCCGAGCAGCTCGTCGAGCTGGCCGCGGCAGACTGGATAGCGCGAATGCCCGCTCGTACGCACGGCGTTCCAGACCGTCTCGCGGCTGTCGCCGGCATCGAGCCAGACAACGTCGCCGCGCGGCATCATGATGCTGCGCACGGTGCGGTCCGGGAGCCTGAGCACGCCCTCGATCATCTGGTGCTCGGCGACGTGGAAGATACCGGTGTGCGTCGCCTCGGCGATCATCGAGCGGATCTCTTCCTCGCTCACGGCACGACTCGTCGTCGTGCGGATGCCAAGGAGTCTCGTCACCAGCTCGGTCGAGCCCTGCAACACCCAGACGAAGGGCTTGCTCACGATCGCGAAGCCCTCCATCAGCGGCGCGAGGCGCGAGGCAATCAACTCCGGGTTGGTCAGCGCCCAGCGCTTCGGCACCAGCTCGCCGATCACCAGCGAAAGGTATGTGACGGCGACGACGACGACAAAGTACGCCGCCGTGTCCAGGTATTGTACGACGGGCTCCAGCGCACCGATTTGCGCAAGCGAGGCCGCAAGCGGTATTGCAAAGCGCGCACCGCTGTACGCGCCCATCCCGACGCCGATCATCGTGATGTAGAACTGCACCGTCGACAGGAAGCGCGTCGGGTCCTCGAGGAGGCGCAGGGCCGCCCGTGCCCCGCGGCTTCCGCCTTTTGCGAGCTCGCGCAGCCGCGTCGCGCGCGACGAAAAAAGCGCGAGCTCGGCCATCGCGAACAGGCCATTCACGAGAACGAGGGAGGCGAGGATCAGGAAGTAGGCCAGCATGGTGCGCCGGGCATGCCGGCCGCCGCAATTCTAGCAGTAGGAAATAAAGGGGAAGGAATTAAAGGGGACGCGCACCTTTAGCAGCTACCGGTATGTTCAAAGCCGCAGCGAACTAGCTAAAGGTGCGCGTCCCCTTTAATTCCTTCCCCTTTATTTCCGTCGGTTGCGGGCCGGCAGGGCAGGCTGCAAGATGACCGCTTGCAAAAACGCGACGCTTCCCGGCGGCTGATCGCGGGCTCGGCGATCATCGGCTCGATCGGCACCTTCAGCCTGCACGTGCTGCTGCCGGCCCTGCCCGCGATTGCAGCGGCGATGCAGGTCGCGCCGCACGCGGCGCAGCTGCTCATCAGCCTGTCGATCCTCTCGATCGCCCTCGGCAACCTCATGGTGGCGCCGCTCTCCGACCGCTACGGCCGGCGGCGGATCGTGCTGTTCTCGCTCGGCCTCTTCGTGCTCGGAAGCGCCGCCGGCATCGTCGCGAAGTCGCTCGACATGCTCGTCATCTCGCGCGTGGTGCAGGCCTTCGGCGGCGGCGCAGCGATGTCCGTGATGCGCGCCACCATCCTCGACCACTTCGGGCCGGCGCGCGCGGCCGGCGCGCTGGCCGCGACCGCGACGGCGATCCTCATCGCGCCGATGCTCGCGCCGACGCTGGGCGGCTTCGTGCTCGAGTGGCTCGACTGGCGTGCGGTGTTCGCGCTCTCGGGGATCCTCGGCTTCTTCGTATTCCTCTTCGCCTCGCGGAACCTGCGCGATGCCAGGCGCGCGGACCGGGCCGCGGGCCCGTCGCTGCGCTACTGGTCGAACTATCGGCGGCTGCTGACCTCGCGCGAGTACCTTGCCTTCCTCGTGTTTGGCTCCTGCATGGTCAGCATGATCTACACGTTCGTCACCGGCGCGCCTTACGTTGCAATCGACATCCTTGGCGTATCGCCGTCGAGCTTCGGCCTGTTGCTGTTCTTTCCTGCGGTTGCGTCGTTCACGGGTTTCCTGATCGCGGCCCGCGTCACGAGCCGCATCGGCGGACAACGGATGATGCGCATGGGGGCGATGATCGCCTTTGCGGGCACGCTCACGATGGCGGCGCTCGCGCTCGCGGGTGTCTGGCACCCGCTTGCGCTCTTCATCCCCGGCATGGCGATCGGATTCGCGAATGCAATCGCGGCGCCCTCTTCGACGATCGGCGCGATCTCGCGCGATCCTGCGATCGCCGGAGCAGCGTCGGGGCTACTGGGATTCCTGCAGCTTGTCACGGCAGCCGTGTCGACACAGGTCGTGGCTGCGTTCACCGGTCATTCGCCGGTGCCGCTCGCGGTGGTGCTGCTGGTGCTGTGCCTAGTCGCGTTGCTCGCGCTCAGGCCAATCGGAAAGATTGAGCTTGCGCGCCCGGCGCCGGATCAGGCGGAACCGCCTGCGCCGCCGGTCGCGTCGGAACCGACGCGGTAGCGGAAGCGGACCGTCCCGAAGGTCACGAGGTCGCCGTCGTCGAGGCGTGCGTAGCGCACCTGGATTCCGTTCACGAAGATGCCGTTGCGGCTGTTCGCGTCGACCAGCATCGCCTCGCCGTTCCTGACGGTCAGCATGGCGTGCAGGCGGCTCACGGTCGGGTCGACAATGCGCAGGTCGTTGTCACGCGTGCGCCCGACGTTGACGCGCCGGCTCGCGATCTCGTGCACGCAGCCGACCAGGTCGAGGCCGATGAGGTAGCGGCGAAGGCGCGGCGTGGCCGCGACCGTCGGCGTGACAGGCGGGAGGTCGAGCGGCGGCAACTCAAGCGTGAAATCGATTTCCGGGTCGAGCTCCCCGGTCGCGTCCGCGCGCGCAGCAGGCAGGTCCGGCGGGAGCGCGTCGGTCACGGCGGCATTGAGCGGCCGCGAATCGCGCAGCTCGGCAGCGAGGCCCTCGCGCTCGAGGGTGCGGGTCGCAAGCCTTGCCGAGAGCTCCTCGATCCGGTGCTCGCGCTCGGCGAGCAGCTGGTCGCGCTCCGCGAGGCGGCGCAGCAGGTCTTCTACCCGCGTCTGCCAGCGCGCGCGCTCGGCGGCGAGCGAGGCGGCCTGGTCGGCGCGGCGTTGCTCCGGCGGCAGCAACTGGCTGAGGTCGGCGTGCGTCTCGGTGAAAAGCTCGGTGTCGTCGGCGAGTCCCATGGTGTCGAGCTCGGGGTCGTCGTCACGAACTTCGCCAATCAGGATCGGGGCGTCATCGAGGTCGGCGGCGGGGGTGGCCATCTCCCAGCCGTGCGCATTCGGCAGACGATGCTCGCTCGTCAGCTCGATGTGCTCGACCAGTTGCGTGATGTCCTCGGAGACGATGCCGTCGTCCGGGGCGTTCTCCCCTTCCCCCTTCTCCATGGCGCCTATTATCGCCGAGCGCGAACCCGGCGCCACTCGCCTCGCTCGCGGTATGTTATGTATCAATGACTTAGCTCTTTTCCAGACACCGGAAAGCGCTGCAAGCTGTGAACTGCGTCACAGATCGTCCGCGCTTGTGCGCTGTGTAGGATGACCGCCATGCGGCCAGTTTGGATGCTCTCCGCGACCCAGGCGCTCTGCATGTCGGGCAGTTTTCTGTTTGTGCTGCTCGGCGGAATTATCGGCTCGCAGCTCGCGCCGACGCCGGCGCTCGCGACCCTTCCGGTCTCCCTGCTGATCGCCGGTCTCGCGGCCAGCGTCGTCCCGGCAGGCGCACTGATCCAGCGTTTCGGGCGACGCGTCGTATTCGCCGGCTGTGCCCTGCAGGCCGCGGTCGGTTGCGTCCTCGCCGGGTTTGCCGTCGCGACGGGCCGCTTCTGGCTCTTCTGTGCGGCTGCCTTCCTATTGGGCGGCAACAACGCCGTCGTCATGCAGTACCGCTTCGCGGCAACGGAGTACGTGGAGCCGGCGCGCGCAAGCCGGGCGATTGCGATCGTGATGACCGGCGCGCTCGTCGCGGCATGGCTCGGGCCCGAGCTTGCCGTACGAACTGCAAACCTCGTGCCCGCAGCGCACTACGCGGGTTCCTTTTACGCGGGAACCGGGCTTTACCTGCTAGCGGCGATCCTGCTCACGCAGATCGACGAAGCTGCGCGCACCCACGCCCCGGAAGTAGCGCCGCCGCGGCGGCTCGCCGAGATCGCGGCGCAGCCGGTTTACCGCGTCGCGGTTCTCGCGGCGCTCGCGTCCTATACCGTCATGAGCTTCATCATGACGGCGACGCCGATCAGCATGCACGTCGTCGACGGGCACGACGAAGTCGCTACCGCGCGCGTGATCCAGGTCCACCTGCTTGCAATGTACCTGCCGTCGCTCGGCAGCGGCTGGATCATCGCGAAGTTTGGTGAGCGGCCGGTGATCGTCGCCGGTACGCTGCTGATGGCAGCCTGCGTCGCCATCGCGGCGTACTCCGGCCACTCCGCCCTGCACTACGGCTGGGCGCTCGGGGTGCTCGGCCTCGGCTGGAACCTTCTTTTCATCGCGGCGACCACGATGCTCACGAAGACCTACCGGATGCACGAGCGCATCCAGGCGCAAACGCTGAACGATTTCCTGGTCTTCGGGGCACAGGCGGCGGCTTCGCTCCTCGCGGGGCTCGCAGTCACGACGATCGGCTGGGAACAACTCAATCTTGCGACGCTGCCGTTGCTCGCGGCGGTGCTCGTCGCGACTGCGGCGATCGGCCGCAGGCAGGCGGTTGCGCCGGGCTAGATCCGATCGAGGAAAGCGCGGACTTCGCGGACGACGGCATCGGCCGGCCCCTGCAAAATCCGCCGGGGATCAGGGGAAAGCTGCAGCATCGGCTGGGCGATTGCGGTCGAGGGTTGCTGTGTCCCCGCAACGACCAACTTCCGCACTACCTTGGGCTGCGAGGTCGCAAGTTCGAACGCGACGAGGGCGCCACGGCCACAGCCGATGAGATCGACGCGGCGCAGGCGAAGCTGGTCGAAGAGATCAGCAATTGCAAGCGCGATGCCGGCGACGGCCAAGCGGCTCTTGGGCGAGTCGGAACCGCCGCTCCCCGGCAGGTCCGGCGCGTAAATCGAGCGGTCCGCGCCGAGGATGGCCGCACAGGGACTGAAGTCGGCGCCGCTGCCTTCGTCGGCGTGCAAAAAGACGATTGGCGACGCCTCGTCGAAGCCGCCGCTCGACGGATAGGCGGTCGTGAGGTGCAACTGGCCGTACCGGCAATCGATGTACATGCGCCGGAGACGCACCGGCGCGCTTGCCGACTGCTGTTTCTTCGTCGCCATGTCTGCCCCGTTCGTTGCCGTGCCAGTATCATGGTGCATGAAGGAGCCGGTCATGCCCAAGTATTCGCGCACATTCCTGGCTGCATTGCTGGCGTCCTGCGTCTCGGTGTTCGCCATGGACCCGGCCGTGGCCTCCCCACTGGACGACAAGGCGATTTATGACCGGATCGTGTCGCTTGCTGGCGACTGGAACGGACATATGGAAGATCCGCTCTCCGGCCCGCCCGTCACGGTTCATTACGAAATCGTGAGCGGCGGCAAGGCGGTCGTCGAGTACCAGAATCCCGCCGGCAGCCTGCCCAGCGTGATCGTCTATTTTCTTGCTAACGGAAAGCTCCGCGCAACGCGGTATTCCGCAGCCGGCAATCAGCCCGCGTACAAGCTGGGCGACGATTCGACGGCGGAGCTCGTGAAGATCGAATTCGACGGCGGCACGGGCTTCGATGCAGACCACGACGGCCACGTACACCAGGGCGAGATCCGCTTCGTCTCGCCGGAGCGCATCGAACATCGCTGGTTTCACTACGTCGGGCCGAAGGAACAAGGCGTGACACAGTGGTTCCTGGAAAGGAAGGCAGCGGAGGAGAAGCCGGAGGCGGAGACGGAGGAAGAAGCGAAGAAGGAAGCGCCACCGGCGCAGGCGGAGGAAAAGCGCTGAATCCGCTGCAAGAGGGGACAGTCCGCCTTTAAAAGTGACCGTCCCCTTTAGTGGGGACGGTCACTTTTAAAGGGGACAGTCCCCCTCGTGGCTTCGCTAGTACTCGTCGTATTTTCGGGGGTCGCCGCGGACGAGGTCGGCGGGGTACTTTTTTGCGTTCTGGGCAAGCTTCGATTCGGCGGCTTCGAGCAAGTCGATGCCGAGCCGGTCGGAGATCCGCACGAGAAACCACAGCACGTCCGCGAGTTCCTCGGCGACCCGACCCCTCTGCTTTTCGTCAAGCTTCGCGCTCTGCTCCTCCGTGAGCCACTGGAAGAGCTCGACCAGCTCCGAGGCCTCGACCGAAAGGGCCATCGAGAGATTCTTGGGGTTGTGGAAGCGGTCCCAGTCGCGCTCGGCGCAGAAGGCCCGCACGCGCTCCTTCAACTCGTCGAGGTCACGCATTCAGGCACTGTCCGCCATTCGCCATTGCGGTGCAACGTGCTTCCCATGCGCCGAAACGGGTTTGCAAGGTCGCGCCTGAGACCGGCATTATCACGCGCACCTCGAAAAGCCGCCGCTCTGCGGCCAGGGAGTCCGTTGATGAATCACGCCATCCGCCTGCTCGCGGCCGCCGTCGCCATCCTGCCTGCCATCGCCATCGCAGACGAGACGCCCGTGCCGCTCACGGCGGAAACCATGTGGCAACTGAAGCGAATCGGCAACCCGGCCATCTCGCCGGACGGCAAGTTTGCCGTCTATGGCGTCACTCGCTACGACGCGGAGAACGACAAGGGCGACGCGGACCTCTATCTCGTGCCGACGGCGGGCGGCAAGCCGCAGCGGCTCACGAGCATGAAGGGCAACGAATCGGAGCCGGCCTGGAGTCCTGACGGCCGCTTCATCGCCTTCGTCGCCAAGCGGGGCGACGACAAGCAGTCACAGCTTTACGTGATCGCGGCAAATGGCGGCGAGGCGACACGCGTCGGCGACATCCCGACCGGCGTCGCGACACCGAAGTGGTTCCCGGACTCCTCGCGCATCGCATTCATCACACACGTCTGGCCCGACATCACCGACTGGGCCAAGACCCGCGAGAAGCTCAAGGAGCGCGAGGACTCGAAGATGACGGCGATGACCTGGGATCGCACGCCGGTCACGCACTGGGACCACTTTGTCGAGGATCGCCGGCCGCATATTTTTTCGATTTCAGTCGAGGGCGGCACGCCGGTTGCGATCACCGTCAATTCCGGCCAGGAACTGCCACGTCGCGAGACCGCGAGCGAGTCTTACGACATATCGCCGGATGGCCAGGAGATCGCGTTCACCGCCAACAGCGACACGACAGGCAGGGACGAGAACACCGACGTCTATGTCGTGCCGGCCGGCGGGGGCCCGGCGAAGAACCTGACGGCGGACAATTCCGCGAACGACGACCAGCCCAGTTACAGCCCGGACGGGCGATGGCTCGCATTCACGCGCCAGAAGATCAAGGGCTTCTACGGAGACACGCAGCAGCTCTGGCTGATCGAACGGAAAAATGACACACGGCGGCGCATCGCGGCCGACTGGGACCGCTCGATCCACGACATCGCCTGGGCGCCGGACTCGAGGAGCTTCTACGCGCCGATCGACGACGCGGGCACGGGGCGCGTCTACCGTTTCGACGTTGCCAAGGGCAGCCAGCACGCGGTTACGAACGCTTCGACTTTCACCGCGCTCGCCATCGCGGGCAAGCCCGCGACGCTCGTCGCGCTTCGCCAGTCGTTCACGGAGCCGCCGACGCTCGTGCGCGTCGACACGAAGGACGGCGCGGCGGCCATGTTGTCGGACGCGAACGACGCCCAGCTCGCAGCAACCGCTTTCGGCAAGGTCGAAAGCGTCACTTACAAGGGCGCGGACGGCGCCGACATCCAGATGTGGGTCGTATACCCACCTGATTTTGACCCGGCAAAGAAATATCCGCTCTATCTCCTGCTGCACGGCGGACCGCACAACGGAATCCCCGACAGCTGGACCTTCCGCTGGAACGCACAGGTTTTCGCGAGCTGGGGCTATGTCACGGCCTGGCACAACTTCCACGGCTCGAGCGGCTTTGGGCAGGCCTTTACGGACTCGATCAATCCGGACCTCATCTCGAAGCCCTACGAGGACACGATCAGGGCCGCCGAATGGTTCGTGGCAAAACCCTGGATCGACAGCGAACGCATGGCCGCGGGCGGCGGCAGCTACGGCGGATTCCTCGCCGCGACGCTCCTCGGCCGCGACCATCCGTTCAAGACGCTGGTCGCGCACGCGGCTGTCTACAACAACTATACGATGTACGGCGGAGACTACGGCGCGGAGAAAGCCCGCTTCTTCGAGGCCTGGGACAATCCGGAGGAATTCGCGCGCTACTCGCCGCATGCTGCTGCCTCGAACTTCAAGACGCCGACGCTCGTCATTCACGGGCAGCTCGACCAGCGCGTGCCGCTCAACAATGGCATGGAGCTGTTCCAGATCCTGCAGAACCGCGGCGTGCCAAGCCGGCTCGTGTATTACCCTGACGAGAATCACTGGATCCTGAAGCGCCAGAACTCGCTGTTCTGGTACGCCGAAACCAAGGACTGGCTCACGCGCTACGCGCCGGCCGGCGGACGCTGAGGAGCACACGATGAGACTTTCCCGACGTACGATCCTGAAGGCCGGCGCAGGCACGGTGCTCGCACTCGCGGCAGGCAGGCTCATGGCTCACCCCGGTCACCAACACACGCTACTCATCCTCGGCGGCACCGGGTTCATCGGCCCGCATCTCACCGAGCTCGCGCTCGCGCGCGGCTGGAAGGTCTCGCACTTCAACCGTGGCAAGCGTGATCCGGACGGCGTCGAGAATGTCGAGACGCTGATCGGTGACCGGAAGGGCCAGCTAGACTCGCTGAAGGGCCGGAAATGGGACGCGGTCGTCGACGACACGGGCTACATCCCGAAGTACACCAAGATGTCCGCCGACCTGCTTGCGCCGAACACGGGCTACTGCCTCTTCGTCTCGAGCATCTCGGCCTACGCGGGCTTCACGAAACCGAACGACATCGGCTCGCCGACGGGCGTGCTAGAGAACAAGGACCAGGAGGAGATCACGAACGAGACTTACGGGCCGATGAAGTCGCTCTGCGAACAGTACGTGCGCGACGCCTACGGCGCACGATCATCCGTCGTGCGGCCCGGCTACATCGTGGGCCCGCTCGACCCGACGGACCGGTTCACCTATTGGCCCGTGCGCTACGCCAAGGGCGGTGACATGGCCGTTCCGGGAACCGCGGCGGATCCGATCCAGGTCGTGGACGTCCGCGATCTCGTCGCATTCATGCTGGGCCTCGTCGAGCGTCAGGTGGACGGCTACTTCAATGCGGTGACGCCGCCGGGCGCGATCACGATGGGCGGGCTCATGGACACGAACCGGAAAGTCACCGGCGCGGACACGAAGCTCACCTGGATCGACGAGGATTTCCTCGCGGAGAAGTTGAAGCCCGAGGAAATAAACTTCGCTCCCTGGGGTCCGATGCGCGGCGAGGAAGCCGGCGGTTCGCTCACCGGGATTTCGGCCTCGCTCAAGCAAGGGCTCACGTCGCTGCCGCTCGAGGACATCGTCCGCGACACGCTCGCCTGGCACGAAACGCGGCCCGCCGATCGCAAGTCAACGCTCCGTTCCGGTTTCTCTCCGGAAAAGGAAGCCGAGATCCTCGCGGCCTGGAGAACGCAGAAGCCCGCCTGAGCTACGTTGTCATCCGCCCGCGGGGGCGTAAGATGCGCTGAGAAGACTGTCCGAGGGACCGCAATGCGCACGGTACGGCAGCTGCTCGATGGCAAGAGGCCCGGCGTTTTCACGATCGACGTGGGAGAGCCGGTACGGACCGCGATCCAGTTGATGGCCGATCACTTCATCGGCGCGTTACCCGTGCTCGAGGGCGGGCGACTTACCGGCATCGTTTCCGAGCGCGACTACGCACGCAAGGTCCTGCTGATGGGTCGCACGTCGACCGAAACGACGGTCGGCACGATCATGAGTTCGCCCGTGATACACGTCGGACCGCATCAAACGGTCAACGAATGCATGATGTTGATGACGGAGAAGCGCATCCGTCACCTGCCGGTCGTCGAGGATGGCGAATTGATCGGCGTCATCTCGATCGGGGATTGCGTCAAGGCCGTCATCGACGAACAGAAACACGAAATCGAAGACTTACGGCGGTATATCGCGGGCTAGTGGCATCTCGGCGGCGCCGGCACCGGCCGGATCCCTCGCTCGCTCAGAAGAACGGACACTCGCTCGCTCGAGACCCGGCAACGGTGCCGGCGCCGCTGCGGTGCAGCAGCCCGCGGGCTACCAACTCCCGGCGTTGGGCATCGAGGCCCAGGGTTCAGCGGGTGGCAGGTGGTCGCCTTTCTGGAGCAACTCGATCGAGATGTTGTCGGGCGAGCGTACGAAGGCCATGTGGCCATCGCGCGGGGGCCGGTTGATGGTGACGCCCCCGGCCTGGAGCCTGGCGCAAAGCGAATAGATGTCGTCGACCCGGTACGCGAGGTGGCCGAAGGCGCGGCCGATCGCGTATTGCTCGGGATCCCAGTTGTAGGTCAGCTCGATCTGCGCGTCGTCGTCGCCCGGGGCCGCGAGGAACACGAGCGTGAAGCGGCCGCGCTCGTTCTCGATGCGGCGCAATTCCTTCAGGCCGAGCAGCCCGCAGTAGAAGTGCAGCGACTTTTCGAGGTCGCCGACGCGCACCATGGTGTGCAGGTACTTCATGTCGGCCACGCTAGCACGCTACTCGCATCAGGCGAAACCGAGTGCAAGCCCGGCGAGCAGCCCGCCGCCGATGACCCAGAGCACGTCCACGCGCGTCCATTGAAGCGCCGCGAACGCGAGTGCAGCGATGGTGATCGTGCCCCATTCCGGTGCCGCGAGGCCAGCCGGGAGCAAGACGCTCCGCCCGAATGCGATCGCGAGACTGGCGATGACGCCGACGACTGCCGCGGTGATGCCCGCCAGCGCCGCCGCAAGCCGCCGGTTCTCCGACAGCCTGAGCACATACGGTGCGCCGACCAGGATGAAGATGAAGGACGGCAGGAAGGTTGCCCAGGATGTGAGCAGCGCAGCGGCCGTCGCGGTCCCCGCCTCGCCGCCCGAGTGATGCCAACCCGCCATGAAGCCGACGAACTGCAGCACGATGATGAGCGGCCCCGGTGTGCTCTCGGCGAGCGCAAGGCCTGCGATGGTGTCGGCCTGCGTGACCCAGCCATAGAACTCGACCGCCTGCTGATTCACCCAGGCTAGGATCGCGTAGGCGCCGCCGAAGGTGACGAGCGCGGCGCTGGTAAAGAAGCGATAGATGTCCGCGTACAGCGAATCCGCACCCGCGAGGGAGACGATCGCGAGCGCAGGCAATGCCCAGAGCACGATGCCCGCAGCCAGCGTGCGCCACGGAAATGCGGCGGGCGGCGCCTCGGTCCGCGGCTGCGCCGAACCGCCCGTCAACATTCCGGCGAGCGCAGCACCGGCCAGCACGAGCGGAAACGGCGCGATGCGACCCGCGATGAGTACGAGCGCCGCGAGCGCGAGTAGCCAGTGCACGGGATGCAGGAGCGCGCGCCGCCCAATGCGCAGGAGTGCCTGGAGGATCAGCGCGATCACGGTGGCCTTGAGGCCGAGCAGTGCAGCCGCGACCAGCGGCAGGTCGCCGTGCTCCGCATAGACGAACGAGAGCGCCAGCAGGATCAACACCGCGGGCACCAGGAAGCAAAGCCCTGCGACAATGCCGCCCATCGTTCCGTGCAAGCGCCAGCCGAGCCAGATCGCGAGCTGAAGCGCCTCGGGTCCCGGGATCAGCATGCAGAAATTCAGCGCCTGCATGAATGCGCGCTCGTCGATCCAGCGTCGTGCCTCGACCACTTCGCGATGCATGATCGCGATCTGCCCGGCCGGACCGCCAAAGGAGATCAACCCGAGCTTGAGCCAGAAACGGAATGCCTCGCGGCGCGTGGGATTCACGGGGCAGTGATCGGCGCGTACCACGGCAGGGACTTGAAGGTACCGACCCACGCCGAGATCGCGGGAAACTCCGCGAGGCGATAGCCCGCTTCGTCGGCGACGTGCGCGTACGCGAAAAGCGCGATGTCCGCGAGCGAGGCGTTCTCGCCGACGAGCCAGCGCCGGCCCGTGAGCCCGCGCTCGAGCACCGCGAGCGCTTCGGCACCGCGCTGGAATCTTTCCGTGTACTTGTCGCCCAGCTCTTCCGGTGTCTTCTTGAGCGACCTCAGCCAGAAGCGCACGGTCGCAACGCCGGGCTCGAGCTGGTACTGCTCGAAACCGAGCCACTGCCAGACGAGTGCGCGGTCATAGGCGTCCGCCGGCACGAGTTTCGAGCCGTCGGCAAGGAAGTTGATGATCGCGTGGCTTTCGGCGATCGGCCCGCGTCCCGGCACCAGCAGCACCGGGACCTTGCCGTTGGGATTGATCTTCAGGAACTCGGGCGTGCGAGTCGCGCCTGCAACGATATTCATCTGCACGAGCTCGTACGGGAGGCCGAGCGCCTTCATCGTCAGCCGGCACTTGTAGCCATTGCCCGAGGGCAGGTAGTCGTAAAGCACGTAACCCATGATTACGCCTGCCCGAGCAGCCGACGCGCCTCGGCCGCGGCGCGGATTCCGGAAAGGTGCGCGCCGTGCAGCGTACCGTAGGCCGCCTGCTCGGTGTGTTCGCCGGCGAACACGATGCGCCCGCCCACCGGATGCGTGAGCAACGCGCGTGCTCCATAGCGGCCCGGCACGCAATGCGAGTAGGCGCCGCGTGCATACGGATCCGCGGCCCAGGCGGTAGAGACGCCGCGATCGAAATGCTTGCGGACGTCCCCGCCCAGCATCGAGGTCATCTCGGCGAGCGCGTGCTCGATCCGCGCGGCATCGCCCTGCCCTTCCAGCTCGCGCGCAAGCCGTCCTGGCGCGAAGGCGATGCAGACATTGCTGTCCCAATGGCGCGTGAGGTAGTTGAGCCCGCGACCGTCGTCGCGTTTCTGCTGGAGGAATTCCGTCGTCTCCGTCGGGAATACGTTCTTCTTGAAGCGCAGCGCGACCTTGTCGAGGATCCCGAGCGGCAGGTCGTGGTGCGCCTGGAACACCTCGACCGGGAGGTGCGGCGAGAACACGACCGAGCCTTCCGCGATGATCGCCGAAGGCAGCGCAACGATCGCGACGCGTGCATTCACGAGGCCGGCGCCGGTGTCGGCGGAGACGCCGCGCCCACCCCAGCGGATGCGTGTCACCGGGGTATTGAGCCGCACGTCGACACTCTTCGCGTAATGCGCGAGCAGCGTCCCGTAGCCGCGTGGGATCACGAAATCCTCGCCGTTCTCGTCGTACTGGTACGAGTCGAGCACCGAGTAATTGGCGGGCTCGACACCTTCCCAGCCGGTCAGGTCGTCCATGGCCATCGCGTACCAGGGATCTGACAGCGTTTCCTGCGTCATCGCCGCTTCCGCTGGAATGTCGAGCCCGCGGTTGCCGGCCTTGTCCAGTTCGCGGTGGATGCGCTCTGTGACCGCACGGTAGCCCGCGGTCTCGGCGCCGTCCATGCGGCGCGATCCCTCGTAGATCTCGCGCTCGAACGGGTCCGGGTACACGTCGAAGCCATTCTGCTTCGCGTAGGTGACCCAGGGATTGATGTTCGATGAATGCAGCCAGGAACAGCCCTGGTCCCAGGGCACGCCGAGGCTCGTGTCGGTGTATGCGCGGCCGCCGATGCGATCGCGCGCCTCGAGCACGAGCACGGAAACGCCTTTCGACATGAGTTCCTTCGCGGCCGTGAGGCCCGCGCCGCCTGCGCCGATTACGAGTACATCCGGCGTTGCCGTCGCTGCATGGACCCGCGCGCCGATGGCGCCGAGCAGCGTGCCTGCACCAATGCCCTGCAGGACCTGTCTGCGATTCAACACGTGACTGCGCTCCGCCATTCCCTGAGCTTGGAACGATAACCCATCACGGCATGGGCCGGGCTCGTCGATGGCAGGAGACGGTATTCAAGCTTGCGGGTTTTCGGCAGCGTCGGCTCGACGCGGCGGCGCCAGGCGGACTCGGCCTTGCGCCCATTGAAGCAAACCCGCCGGATGCCGGGATGAGCGGCCAGGAACGCGGCAAAGTCGTTGACGCGGATCGAGTCCTCGCGAATCGCGGAATCGAGGCTGCCCTTGCGGACGCAACTCTGGACCACGTCCCAAACCGCGATGCCGGACTTCTTCAGCGCGGCCTTGCGGCGCGCATAGGTTGCGTCCGGTTCGAAGCCGAGAATCGCACCCGCGATGCGCCAGAACTGGTTATGGCGGTACGCGTAATAGCGGCCAGCCGCAAGCGAGGCCTCGCTCGGCATGCTGCCGAGCACAAGGACGCGGGACTTGCTGTTGGCGATTGGCGGGAAGCCGGTGATCCGCGTCATGCGCGGAGAATAGCCGCAAGAGGGGACAGTCCGCCTTTAGCGTGGGCGCGGCGCCCACGCTAAAGGGGACAGTCCCCGGTGCCGCCAGTTAGGTGCGAACGATTTCGGCGAAGTAGAGGACGGCGCCGGTCGGTGCGCCAGTCGGCGAACCGCCTTCCGGCTCGTCGCTGACCGCGATCTTTGCCGACGACGCGAGCGCCGCGCGCTGGCGGTCGTCAAGGGCGAGACGGATGCTGCCGCTCGCCGGCATGAGGCCGAGCGAGACAGGCGCCGCGCCCTCGGGCAGCGCCCAGAGCTCGCGCGAACGGGCGTCGGGCACGATGACTTCGCCCACAGCCGCGACTTCGAGGTGATCGCCCTCGGCCGCGAGCTCGACTTGCCAGAGCTGTGCGCCCGTTTCGGTCGCGAGCATCGCGGTCGCCTGCGGCGGGCGCAGCTCCTGCCAGATGATCCAGCCAAAGCCGAGCACGGCGATCAAGGCGACGGCAGCGGCGAGCGCACGCCATCCGCTCCGCGATGTTCCACCGATCCGGTGCTCGATCGCGGGCCAGACGCCGGGTGATGGAACCACAGGCTTCAGGCGCAGGCTCAACTGCGCCAAGCGGTCTTCCCAGGCGCGAACGCGGCGGTCCACGAACGGATCGCGGGCGCGACGGCGATCGAAATTGCGGCGCGCGGGACCCCAGAGCGTGCCGATTACGTACTCGGCCGCCAGCAGGTCCAGATTTTCGGGCTCGTCGCGTTTCATGATTCGAGGCACCGTTTGAGTGCCGCCAGCCCGCGGCGGATCCAGCTCTTCACCGAACCAAGCGGCTCGCCAATCTCGCTTGCGACTTCGGCCTGGGTGAGGCCGCCCTGGTAGGCGAGCACGATGCAGTCGCGCTGGCGCGGCTGCAGCGCGGCGAGGCAGGTCGTCAGCGCCTTCGTGGCCCGCTGCCCGAGCGACGCGAGCGCATCCTGCGGCTCGTCCTCGCCGGGGATTTCGTCGATCTCCGCGTAGGGCTCCGAGACCATGCGGCTCTCGCGGCGCCTGAGGTCGATCGCGCGGTAACGCGCGATCGCGATCAGCCACGCCCAGGCGGAGCCGCGGTCGCTTTCGAACTGTCCGGCGCGTCCCCAGACCTGCACGAAGACATCCTGCAGCGCGTCCTCGGCCAGCGCGCGGTTCCGGAGGATCCGGATCAGGCAGGCGAGGAGCTGCGGCGCGGTGCGCTCATAGAGACGCTGGAATGCCTGCCTGTCCTGGCGCGCGCAGGCCGCCAGGAGACCGGCGACCTCGCCCTCTGCTGCACGTTCGGTATCCGAAGCCATCCTGACGAGTATACGCAGCGCCTATCCGACCGGATGCGCGCCCCGCTGCATCCGGACTTCGATTTCCTGCGTATCACCCCTCGACAGACATAACTCGCTCCCCGTGAGCCAGGAGACTTGAGATGAAAACCCCGTATCGAAAGATCGCGCTGGCAGTGTTCGCCACGCTCGCCGCCGCGGCGAGCCAGGCATCCAGCCACCGCGAAGCGCCGGCCATCACGCGCCAGCCCACCGTGGACGGCACCGACTTCTACCTGTTCAACAGCTACGAGACCGGGCGGAACGGTTACGTGACCGTCATCGCCAACTACATTCCACTGCAGGACGCTTACGGCGGACCTAACTACTTCGCGCTCGACCAGGAAGCGCTCTACGAGATCCTGATCGACAACAACGGCGATGCGCGCGAGGACCTCACCTTCCAGTTCCGGTTCACCAACAAGCTCGGCAACGGGAACCAGGGCATCGCACTCGAGATCGGCGGCGAGTCCGTGGCCGTGCCGCTCAAGAATGTCGGTCCGGTCTCGGCGCGCAATCGCTCCCTGCTCAACTTCAACGAGTTCTACACGATGCGGCTCGTGCGCGGCAACCGGCGCAGCGGCCAGGCCTCGGACATCACGCGCGTCTCCGACGGCTCAAAGAGCTTCCGCAAGCCCTTTGACTTCGTCGGCACCAAGACTTTCGGCAGCGCCGCGGCGTACGAGACCTATTCACGCACGTACATCCACAATATTGCGATTCCAGGCTGCAACTCGCCGGGCAAGGTCTTCGTCGGGCAGCGCGACGAGCCGTTCGCCGTGAACCTCGGCAAGATATTCGACCTCGTCAACCTCGTGCCGGTCGATGGCAGCGAGTTCCCCGGCGGCATCACGCAGGATCCGGCGAACGACATTATCGCTGACAAGAACGTCACGACCCTCGCGCTCGAGCTACCCAAGTCGTGCCTGACAGGCAGCGGCAACGGCGTGATCGGCGGCTGGACCACGGCTTCGGTGCGCAAGTCGCGCATCGCGAACGCGCCGGTCGCGGACGCTGGCCCGGAAACGGTCTCGGGTCCCTGGGTCCAGGTTTCGCGACTCTCGAACCCGCTCGTGAACGAAGTCGTCATCGGCCTGCCCGACAAGGACGGATTCAACGGCAGCGAGCCGCGCAACGACGGCCAGTTTGCCACCTACGTGACGAACCCGACGCTGCCTGCGCTCATCGACGTATTGTTCCGCGATGCGGTCAACACGACGCTCGGGACGAGCATTCCGAATCTCGCACCGTCGAACCTGCCGCGCACGGACCTCGTCACCGCGTTCCTGACCGGCTTCGAAGGCGTGAACCAGCAGGCGGCCGTCACGGCGTCCGAAATGGTCAGGCTCAACACCGCTATTGCAGCCACCGCAGCGGATCAGCAAAGCACGTTTGGCGTCGCGGGCGGTGACCTCGCCGGCTTCCCGAACGGCCGCCGGCCGGGCGACGACGTCGTCGACATCGCGCTGCGCGTCGTCATGGGACGGCTCTGCCACCCGCTGACGATAGGCGGCAACAGCGTCGACCTCGGGCTCTGCACACCGGATGCGGCTCCGATCGGCCTCGCGCCGCTCACGGACGGCGCCCCGGTCAGCGCAGCGGACTTCGACCTTGCGTTCCCGTACCTGCGGACGCCGTTTCCCGGCTCCGGCAGCCGATGACGGGCGGAGGGTTCATGCGCGACAGCGCCAGGGTCCTCCGGCGTGCGACGGTCGCGGCAAATGCCGCGGCCGTCGCCGTTTTCTTCTCAGCCGGGGTCCACGCCGAAGAGGGCTCGCGCTACCGGCCGACGGACGGCTCGAAGACCTTGCTTCTCCTGCCCGCGGCGCTCGAGTCGAAGACCGCGACGTTTTTCGAGGAAGGCAGTGCGGATTCGGTCGCCCGGAGAGCCGAGGAGTACACGGACCTGGCGCGCCGCTCAAGCGATGCGCGTTACTTCGGCCGGGCCCAGGCGCTCATCACGCCGTGGCTCAACAGGCCCGATCTGCCGCCCCGACTCCTCGTGGCAGCGGCCGACCTGGCGCAGCAGCGCCATGAATTCATACACTCGCGGCAATTGCTAGATCGCGCGCTGGCGGCCGAGCCGCGGAATGCAGGCGCGCGGCTCATGCGCGCCAACCTTGGATTGCTCGCCGGAGATTTCGCCGCCGCGCGCGCGGATTGCCTGGCCGTGATCCAGGCCGATGCCCTCCCCGGAACGATCTGCCTCGCTTCGGCACTCACCGGACCGGGCAGCCTCGAGCGGGCGCATGGCCTCCTCGCTGCGCTCGATTGCAGCGCGCCCGGAGCAGCCGCGTATTCGCACTGGCGGGTCCTCACGCAGGCGGATCTTGCCTTGCGCGCGGGCGATACGGACGCGGCAGTGCAATTCCTCGAGCGCGCTCGCACGCTCGACCCCGCGCACGAGGAAACGCGTGTCCGGCTCGCCGCGGCACTGCTTGAACGCGGAGAATCCGCACGCGCGCTTGCACTTGTGGATGGACCCAATGTGTCGGCGGCGTTGCTGGTCGCGCGGATCCGCGCTGCATCGCTAATAGGCGATGCAGTCGCAACGGCCGCGCGACGCGAATTCGATGCCCTGCTCACAATCGGGCTTCGGCGTGGCACGGGAACCCACTTCCGCGAGGAAGGCGAGCTCGCGCTCTACGTCGACGGCAACTCGGTACGTGCGCTCGAGCTGGCACGCCGGAATTTCGCGGCGCAGAAGGACACGCCGGACCTGAGACTGCTCGTCGAGGCGGCGATCGCCGCACACGACCAGGCGGCGCTTGCCTTCGCGCGTGAGTGGCTCGCGTCCAGCGGATTCGAGGATCGGGTTGCTCTCGAGCGGCTGCGCGAGGCGGGAGCATGAACAGCTTGAGACACTTCCTGGCGGTCTGCGCACTGTGGATGGTGACCGGAGCCGCGGCCGCGCACGAAGGCAGCACGAGTTATCTCGCGATCGACACGCGAGGCGGCGGCCCCGACTTTGCGGGCCGCTTCGACGTCGCGCTCATCGACCTCGCCTGGATAATGCCGCTCGACGTCAATGCGGACGGAGCGCTCAGCTGGAATGAAATCCTCGCGCAGCGAAGCGCAATCGCCGGCACGTTCAGCGAAGGACTTTCGTTTTCGCGGGGTAGCAAGCCCTGCGCACTCGCGATACGGGAGCCCTGGCTCGCGGATCGGCTCGGCCTCCCCTATCTCTCGATCGATTTGGCCGCCGTGTGCGAATCAACCGGCCCGATCGCCATCGCATCGTCGCTCCTCTTCGAGGAAGACGACACGCATCGCGTGCTGATCTCCGTGCGGACGCCCACCGAGGTGCATACGGCCACGCTCGCGCCGATCAGCCGCACATGGACAGAACCTGGCACGGCTTCGGCCTGGCGCACGGCACTCGCCTTTGCCTGGCAGGGCATGTGGCATGTGTGGATCGGCTACGACCACCTGATCTTCCTGCTGCTCCTGCTGCTGCCGGCGGTCGTCCGCCACGACGGGTCCAATGCCGGCCGGGGCCGTGCGATCGCCCTCGACCTCGCGCGGATCGTCACCGCATTCACGGTCGCGCATTCGATCACGCTCGGCCTCGCCGCGACGGCGCTCGTGCGGCTGCCCGAGCGGCCGATCGAGGTGGCGATCGCGATGTCGCTTGTCATAGGGGGCATGATGAATCTCGCGCCGCCGCTGTTCCGGTTCCGCCTGCCGCTCGCATTCGGCTTCGGCCTCGTGCATGGCTTCGGATTCGCGAACGCACTTGCGGGAGTCGACACAGGCGGATCGCCGATGTTGCCAGTGCTCGCCGGTTTCAATATCGGCGTCGAACTCGCAAACCTTGCGGTGGTCGCTACAGTGCTGCCGCTGCTCCTGTGGACCGGACGGTTCGCCTGGTACGCGCCGCGAGCCATGCCGGCCGTGTCGCTGGTCGCAGCCGCGGTCGGGGCGGCGTGGATGATGCAGAGGCTTTGAAAGGAAGAGGGGACAGTCCGCCTTTGGAAGCGAGCGTCCCGCTCGCTTCCAAAGGGGACAGTCCCCATCAATTCGTAACCAGGCCTGGGGTGGCCAGGATCAAAGCCCGGACTGCGTGGAAATAGCGGACGTAGCCGGTGCAGCGGCATAGATGCGGGTTGAGCGCATCGTTGATCGCCGCTTCGAGCTCACTCCGCGCGACCGGCGATCGGGCGAGCCGTTCGAGCAACACCGTTGCCGCATTCACGAAGCCCGGCGTGCAGTAGCCACACTGAAAACTGAAGCCATCGACGAATGCCTGCTGTACGGGTGACAGCGCAACGAGCGCCCCGCTCCCATCGCGTTTCGCGTACCCTTCGACCGTACGGATGCGTTTCCCCGCGAAATCGTGCGCAGGCGTCACGCAGGATGGAACTTCCTCGCTGCCGTAGTCACCGTCGACGATCACCGTGCAGGCGCGGCAGATGCCAAGCCCGCAGGTGGCGCGCGTGCCCGTGAGGCCGAGCCACTCGTGCAGCACGTCGACGAGCATCGCGTCATCCGGCACGTCGAGCGGGCCGTGCACGATTCCGTTGACCTCGAGCGTCAGCGGGCGGCTTGGCAAGCTCATGCGGCCCGTCCTTTCCGCTTGCCGCGGGCGAGCGCCGTACGGATCTTCTCCGCCGTCACAGGCAGCTCGCGAAACCGGTGCCCGGTCGCATGCGCGATCGCGTTTGCGATTGCCGGCACGACAGCGATCATGACGACCTCCGCCATGCCTTTCGGCGGGTCGGTCTCCGACAGCGGTGGCAGCACTTCACCCGTCTGCTGCCAGACCGAAACGTCCAGGGCGCGCGGCAGCGCGTATCGATGGAAATTCCAGGTGCCGTCGCCGGGGCCACCCTCGTAAAGCGGGAGCTCTTCGTGCAATGCATGGCCGATCCCCATCGCGAGTCCGCCCTGCAACTGGCCGGAGACGAGCTCCGGCACGATCTGGTTGCCGCACTCGAGTATCGAATGATGATTGAGAAGCTCGACGGCTCCGCTGCCTGTATCGACGGCCACTTCGGCGAGCGTGCCAATCGCGCTGTAGTACACGACACCCGCGTTGTTGCGCTGCGCCGGCGGGTAATGGACCGCACTTCGCTCGATGGCGCGGTATCCGTTTGCGGTTGCGCGGCCCGGCGCCTCCGGAATTCCGTCACCGAAGCGGAGCGCGAGGCCATCGATCGGCAACCTCTCTGTCCCACCGGACAATCCGTACTCGGCCTCGCTCCACTGCCAGCGATTGAACGTGTGGACGATCGCACCGGTCACGCGAGCCTGCTCGTGCATGCGCGCGGCGATCGCCTCGAGCGGGAGCGGCGCAAGGCCGCCCGCCGTGAGCCGTCCACCGACCCAGCGTGCTTCCTCGCGGCGCAAGGCGAGCGGCGCGAGCTGGCCGCCGCCAAATCCGCCCGCCCAGAGCGAGAGCGCCGCAGGCCAGATTCCCTCGTTGAATACGAGCCGCGCGGCTTCGCGGGTCGCATGTCCGTAGAAATAGGCCGAATTGCTCGCGCTCGAGGGCGTTGCCCGATACGGCGTCCAGTACGGGTCCGACTGGCGGCGGTCCTGGTCATCCTGTTGCATCAGCCAGGGATCGCTGGTTGCCACCATCGGCAGTTCCGGCCAGTCGGTTCGCGCCGTTTCGATTTCGTCCGCCGCGCGACCGAGCCACGGGATGCAGAGCGCGGCCTGTGAGGTCGACATGCCGGTCCCGAGCTCGACCGCGATGTGGCGGAGGCTGACCATTCCTGCGGCGGACACGGAGACTTCGGCAAATGCCGCCTCCGCCCCCGTGCCGAAGTCCTTCTGCACGCAGCCAAAGCCGACGCCGTAGAGCTTGCACGCATTCGCGGCTTCGTAGGCCTTCTTGCGGCCGTCGCGGTCGCGCCAGAGCGGATGCGCGGCCGCCTTCGCGAGCACTTCGTCGGCGCGCAGTGCACCCGCCGCGATCGCGCCCTGGGTGTTCTTCATGCCCGTCTTGAGAACGTTCCGCTGCCGCAACTCGATCGCGTCGACCCCGAGTTCGGCCGCGACCTCGTCGACCAGCATTTCGGTTGCGCCCATGCTCTGCAGCGTGCCGTAGCCGCGCGCAGATCCGGCATCGAGCGCGCGCGACGCGATGACCGTGCTTGCAAGGTCGCTCTTCGGGAAGTAGTACACGGATTGCGCCGCGGTCGCTGCGACGAGACAGACCGAGGGCGAGAAATTGCGTCGCCCGCCGCCGTCGCCCACGAACTCGCCCTGGATCATCTCGAAGCGGCCGCTCGCGCGGTCGACGGCGATCCGGTACTTCATCCGGAAGCTGTGGCGCTTGAGGCTCGACTGGAACTGCTCGTAGCGATCGTTGGCGAGGCGCACCGGGCGCCCGTCGCCGTAGAGGCCTGCGACGAGCGCATAGAACGCAAAGGGATTGTGGTCCTTGGAACCGTAGCCCACCGTGTAGCAGGGATGGAGCACGAGCCGCTTCACGCCGAACTTCGTGGCAGCGAGCATCTTTGCGCCATCCTCGGCGATTTCCTGGGGCGACTGGGTCGCCACAACGAAGTGCAGCACCCCCGTCCCGCGGTCGTACCAGCCGTTGCCGTTGTCCGGCTCGAAAGCGGCCGTGTCTATCGACTGCGAGAAGTACTCGCGTTCGATCACGAGCCGGCCCGAGTGCGGCGTGCCGAGCGCCTTGCGGATCACCTCCGCCTGCGCCATGCCGCGCGCATCGAGGGCGCCGCCTGCATCGGCCTTCGGCCATTGCGGGACCTGCTTGCGATGGCCTGAAGGGAAAAGCGGTGTGTCCTTGAGGCTCGAGTACGCGTCGTCGTCGAAAGGCGTTGCGCCGCCTGCACGGACGTAACGGAAACTCGCCCAGGGCTCGCGCTCGAGCGGTCCGGTGTGCCCGCCATAGCGGATCACGCCGTCCGTCGACCTCAGTCGTGTCTTCGCCGCACGAAAGCGGGCGAAGTCATGCCAGATGAGGCAGGCCACGGCCTGGCCGAGATAGGCGGGCGTCTTGCCCTCCGGCAGTAGGAGGTCCTCTCCGTAGAACGGCGGGAATGCGACGCCGTCTCGCGTGAGATCGGCGGCGGTGACGACGCGGTCCGGTGCGAGGTCCTCGCCAAGCGTCGAGAGATCGAAGCCCGCGTAGGCGCGGTCCGCACGTGTTACCCGCAGCAACATCGCGTGCGCCTGCTCCCGCGGCCATCCCGGCAGGTCGCGCGAGCGCATGTCGAAACTGAAGATTTTCTCGCCGGTGACTTTCGCGATCGCATCGATGCGCTGTCGAATCCGCCCCGTTGCCGCATCGCGGACAAGCGGCCGAAGCCGCTCGTCCTCGAACAGTGCGGCGAGAGCCCGGCCCGGCGCGGCGATCCAGACGGAGATGCCCGCCACGACGCCCGATTTCAGGAATTCGCGACGATCGAATCTCATGCGCGTCAGGATAAGAGGGGACGGTCCACCTTTGTAGTGGCGCTGTGTCCACCGCAAGAGGGGACAGTCCGCCTTTAGAAGCGAGCGTCCCGCTCGCTTCTAAAGGGGACAGTCCCCAAAAGAAAGGCCCGCCGAAGCGGGCCTTTCGTCAGCAGTAAGCGGTTGCTTACCAGCGACCACCGCCGCCGCCGCCACCACCGCCGCCGCCACCCGAACGGAAGCCACCGCCACCGCCCGGACGACCACCGCCACCACCCGGACGCCCACCGGCGCCGCGGGGACGATCCTGCGCTTCATTGACGCGCAGCTGACGGCCACCCATCGAGAAGCCGTTCAGCGCCTCGATGGCCTTCGCCGCCTCGGTCTGCGGCATTTCGACGAAACCGAAACCACGCGGACGGCCGGTCTCACGATCGGCAGGCAGCGCGACGGACTCGACCGCACCGTGCTGCGCGAACAGGTCGCGCACCTGGGCTTCGGTCGCCGAGAAAGGCAGGTTTCCAACATAGATCTTCATGACTCAAATCTCTCGCTTTTCAGTAGAACATGACCATTCGCGGCCATCTTTCGATGGTCGTTCTGGCCATTAATTACACGGCAGGAAACACGGTCGGGATCGTCTGGCGGGCTATGGGCTCGGCTAGGGCGAATCTTCGATCAGCGGGTCCTGTCACCTTGGCCGTGCCAGGGGCATCGGCCGGCGCGGAGGATAGCACGGGGGGGTTGGTAGGTGCCATTTGGGCCGCAGCAACTGTCAAGAAGAGGGGACAGTCCCCAACGCATGGCAGCTCCGCGGCGCCAATGCGGATAGTCCCCCCTAGTCGAGGCGCTTGCGGAAACGCAGGGTCGAGACCACGAGCATGACCGCGAGGAAGGTCCCGAGCTTGGCAACCTCGGGTCGCATGTCCGAGAGCGCCGCGCCCCTGAGCACGATGCCGCGGATAATCTCGTTGAAGTGGGTGAGCGGAAGCACCTGGGCGATCCACTGCGCGGCTTTCGGCATCCCCTCGAAGGGGAACATGAAACCCGACATGAGGATCGAGGGCAGCATCGTCACGATCGACATCTGCATCGCCTGGAACTGGGTCTTCGCGATGGTCGAGATCAGGAGCCCCAGCGAGAGCGAGGCGGCGATGAAGAGCAGCGCGCCGAGGTAGAGATCGAGCAGCCGGCCCTCGACCGGAACGCCGAACAGGAAATAGCCGAGCGTGATGATCAGCGTCGTCTGGATGAGGCCGATCGCGACATAGGGTAGAAGCTTGCCCGCCATCAGCTCCGCCGACGACACGGGCGTCGCGATAAGGAGCTCGAGGTTCCCGCGCTCACGTTCCCGCACGATCGCGCTCGCCGTGAATATCACCATCGTCATTGTCAGGATCACCCCGCATAGCGCGGGCACGATCTGCACAGCCGTACGCTTCTCCGGGTTGTAGGCGACCTGGATCTCGACGACACGCGGGGACGGCTGGGCACCGGCGCGGCGCAGGAGCGGCATCGCGGCGAGTCCTGCCGCCACGTTCTCGAGCGCCGGCTGGCTGCCGTCGACGAGTATCTGCAGCGCCGCGCGATTGCCGTCCGCGATGCGCCGCTCGAGGTCCGGCGCGATGACGATCGCGATGTTCGCCTCGCCGCGCTGCATGAGCTCGCGCAGCTCCCGGTCGGTGCGGGCCTGGCGGATCTTGCCGAGCAGCTGGGTGGCGCCGAGGTCGCCGACGAGCCGGCGCGACAGCGAGGTTTGCGACTGGTCGAGAACCGCGGCAGATACGCCGCGCACGTCGAAATTGATCGCATAGCCGAAGAGCAGGAGCTGGATCGTCGGGATCCCGACGATGAGGCCCATCGTGATCCGGTCGCGCGAAAGCTGGCGGACTTCCTTGGCCGCGACCGCGAGCAGGCGATCGAGCCACATCATGCCGCGCGTTCCGGAGCGACTTCGCCGCGAAGCCGGGTCATGGCAACGAACACGTCCTCGAGCGAGGCGCCGACCCTCTCGACCTTCGCTCCGGCATTCTCCGCGGCGAGCGCGGAACGCAGGAGACCCACGGGGTCGCCCACGGCGCGCGGAAGGAGCACGCGCAGGTGATTGCCGAGCTGGGCGATGCTCCGCACCTGCGGCACTCTGGCGAGCGCGCGGCGAACGGACTCGAAATCGGCGTCGGATATCTCGATCACGGCGGCATCGATGTCGCGGGCGAGCTGCTTCGGCTCGCCCTCCGCCGCGACGCGGCCGCTGTCGAGGATCGCGAGCCGGTGGCAACGCTCCGCCTCGTCCATGTAATGCGTGGAGACGAGAATCGTCGTGCCGCGCGCTACGAGCGCGAACAGGTTCTCCCAGAAGTCGCGCCGGCTCTGCGGGTCGACCGCGCTCGTCGGCTCGTCGAGAAGCAGGAGTTCAGGCTCGTGCAGCGTTGCAGCGCCGAGCGCGAGCCGCTGGCGCTGGCCGCCCGACAGGGTGCCGGCGCGTTGCTTCGAGATCGCCTCGAGATCGTAGCGCCGGACGCGATCGGCGATGCGCTCGCGGCGCGCCGTGCGGTCGAGACCGTAGACGCGGCACATGAACTCGAGATTCTCGAGCACGGTCAGGTCGTCCCAGAGCGAGAAGCGCTGCGTCATGTAGCCGAGCTTGCGCCTCAGGACCTCGGATTCGCGCGGCACGGAATGGCCGAGCACCGTCACCGTTCCGCGTGTCGGCACCAGGAGCCCGCAGAGCATGCGGATCGTCGTGGACTTGCCCGATCCGTTCGGGCCCAGGAAGCCGTAAATCTGGGCGCGCGGGACATCAAGGTCGATCCCTGCGACTGCCCATTTCGCGCCGAAGCGGCGCGCCAGATCGCGCGCGGTGATCGCGACACTCACGAACCCGACCGGCCTTCCACGAGTACGACCTCGACCGGCATGCCCGTCGGGAGCCTTGCCGCTTCGGTCTCGGTGAGCACGACTTCGGCGAGGAACGCGAGGCGTCCGCGGTCGCGCTCGTTCAGTGCGTAATACGGCGTGAAGGCGGCCTCGGAGGAGACGTAGCGCACCTCGGCCTTCCAGTCGCGGCCCGTGCCGTCGATCCGCACGGTCGCGGCAGTCCCGGCGCCGACGGCTGCGCGGCGCGTCTCCGGGATGAAGACGCGCGCGAATGGCTGGCCGTCTGCAAGCATCACGACGACCGGCGCGCCTTTCGGCGGGCGCTCGCCGAGCTCGTAGGGCAGTGCGTCGACGAATCCCGCACGGGGCGCCCGCACCGTGTGCCGCTCGAGCGAGAGCTCGAGCTCGACGACCTGCGCGCGCGCCGCGGCGAGCGCCGCGGCTGCCTGCTCGACGACCTCGGTTCGCGTGCCGTTCACGAGTTCCGCGAGCCGGTCGCGTGCCGCGCGCTCGTCCGCAATGGCGCTGTCCTTCAGGGCGCGCTGGCGGTCGAGCGCACTCGCGGGCAACAGGCCGTCGGCGACGACCTTCTCGATGCGATCGAACTCGCGCGACTCGGCGGCCGTCCGGGATGCGGCACCCGCAGCGACCGCGCGTGCCTCGCTCACCTGCTCCTTGCGCGCGCCGGCGACGTACTCGGCATGTCGGCGCTCGGCCTGGAGCGCATTGCTGCGAGCCTGCTCGAGTCTTGCGGCCGCCGACGAGGGATCGAGCTGCAGGAGAAGCTGCCCCTCCTTCACTGACTCGCCCTCGCGGACTGCGACCTCGAGAATCGTCTCCTGGGCTTCGGCGACCAGCTCGACGCGGTCGCGTTCGAGCGTGCCAAGGAGCGCATCGTCACCGTTGCCGCAAGCGGCGACCACGAGGGTGAGACCCGCGATTGACGCCCGCACACTGTGGTTCATTCAACGACTCCCCGTCCCCGACCGGCCGGCTCGCCCGCCGGGGCCGTGTTCGTCGATAATAACGGGGATGCGTTCCCCCTTCCTGTTGGCCCTCTGGGCCTGCCTGGCTGTCGCACTGCCCGCGGCCGCCGCCGACGGAGACGAACCGATGATCTCGATCGCCATTCACGGCGGCGCCGGCGTGATCAGCCGCGCCTCAATGTCCGCGGAGAACGAGCGCGCCTACCGCGCGGATCTAGAGCGCGCGGTGGACGCGGGCTATGCGGTGCTCGAAAAGGGAGGCGCGAGCCTCGATGCGGTGGTCGCCGCGGTCCGGATCCTCGAGGACTCGCCCTACTTCAACGCGGGTCACGGCGCCGTGTTCAGCCACGCCGGCATCAACGAGCTCGACGCCGCGATCATGGATGGCGCGACGCAGAAGGCAGGCGCGGTCGCGGGTGTCAGGCATGTCCGCAATCCCATCGACCTCGCGCGCATGGTCATGGAGCGCACGCCGCACGTGCTGCTGTCCGGCGAGGGTGCAGAGGAGTTCGCGCTGGAGCAGGGCGTGACGCTGGTGCCCGGCAGCTACTTCTACACCGAGCGACGCTGGAAGCAGCTCGAGGACGCGCAGAAGGCCGAACGCACGGCCTCGGTCGAGGAGGACATCGGCTACTTCGGCACGGTCGGCGCGGTCGCGCGCGACAAGAAAGGCAACCTCGCAGCCGCCACCTCCACGGGCGGCATGACCAACAAGCGCTGGGGCCGCATCGGCGATTCGCCGATCATCGGCGCCGGCACCTATGCCGACAATGCGACCTGCGCGGTTTCCGCGACCGGCAGCGGCGAGTACTTCATCCGCGCAGTCGTGGCGCACGAGATCTGCGCGCGCGTCAGGCTTGCGGGCGTCAGCGCGGCCGAAGCCGCTCGCGACGTCATCCACGGCAAGCTCAAGGAGATCGGCGGCGACGGCGGCGTCATCGTGGTGGACAGCAACGGCGCCCTCTCGCTCGAGTTCAACACCGAGGGGATGTTCAGGGCAGCACGGGATTCCGGCGGCCGGCGCGAAGTCGCGATCTACTGACCCTTTTCCGGCTCGCTCTTCGCCGCCACGTGGCGGTGGAAGTAGCCCGTCTGCATGTGCTCGTATTCCTGCTCGAGCACTACGGCCCGGTTCCGTCCCCCATCCTTTGCAGCGTAAAGCGCCTGGTCCGCGAGCTGGACGAGCCCCGTCCAGCTGCGTCGCGCAACCGGAGTGACGCAGGCGACGCCCATGCTGATCGTGAGTACCGGCGCCGCGACCGAGTCCGCGTGCGGGATCCGAAGCTGCCGCACCGCCTCCAGGATTTCCTCCCCGATCCGCTCCGCATGCTCGCGGCGCACATCGAACAGGATGATCGCAAACTCCTCACCCCCATAGCGGGCGGCGAGGTCCAGCGGCCGGCGCGTGAATCGCGCAAGCGCTCCGGCGACGGACTTCATCGCCTCGTCACCGGCCTGGTGGCCGTAGCGGTCGTTGTAGGCCTTGAAATAGTCGATGTCGGCGAACAGGAGTGCAACCGGCTTGCGGTCGCGGATGCTCTGCGCCCAGGCGCGCTGCAGGTGACCGTCAAAACGCCGCCGGTTGTGAATGCCCGTCAGCCCATCCTGCATCGCTGTCTCGGCGAGTCGCTGGCCCTCGAGCCACGCCGTGCGGCGCGCATGCTCCAGGTTGTAGGCGCCCGCGACGCAGATGATGTTCGCGATCATCAACGTCGTGAGGTAGTGCGTCAGTTCCACGGCGGGCATCGACTTCGAGACGGCGATCGTCGCGTAAGCGACGATCGTGATCACGTTGACGGTGATGGCCGAGCGGAACGCCAGTCCGAGCACGAAGTAGACGGCGATGATCGCAAGCAGCATGCGCACGAAGACGCGCGGCTCGCCCTGGGCCCAGGCCGTCAGGCTGATCCAGGACATCGCGACGAGCGCGACCGTCATCGCGGCGGCGATGTAGCGCGGATACCAGGCGTCGGCGCGCGGGGCGAAGGTGAGCGCGAAGCCGGCCAGCAGCAGCGGCAGCATGATGCCGGTGCGCGCAAGGTCCGGCACGATGCGGCCGATGACCGGCACGACCACGTGATCGATCTGGATCACCGTGAGGCTGATGACCGCGAGGATCGCAAGGTTGATGCGAAGGTAGCGCAGGCGATCGTGGAACTGGTCCCGGCGGTAGGCCGATTCCAGCTCGCCATCGAACCTCAATCCGTGAAATCCGCGTTGCAGCTGTTCCGTCAGCGACGATGCGCCTGCTTCACTCAAGCCATCAGCCCGTTTCAAGCCAGCGATCCGGCAGCATACCGCGCGACGAACTCCGCGAACGGCAGCTTGTCCCGCGCCTCGACTCCCCGCTGCTCCTCGAGCGATTGCGCAGCCTCGGCGCGCAGCTTCGCGAGCCTTCCGGGATTCGGCGGATAAAGCTCGCGGAAATAGTCACGATGCATTTGCGACATCCACAGCGCGACCTCGAAGAAGGACATGCCCTGGCGGCGCATCTCGTCGAGGAGCCGCGCCGAAGGCAGCTCCGCGAAATCGCCGAGCTTCGCGCGCTGGAAGGCGAGCGCCGCCGCGTAGGGTCTTGACGGCTCGCCCGAGTCGAGCAACTCGCATATGCCCTGCATCTGGTCCAGGATCTCACTCGCCCAATCCGTGAGCGCGAGCATCCCCTGCTCCGTCCAGAGCGCAAGGCCCGGCTCGCGGCCGCGGCTCGCGACCAGCACGTGATTTGCCTCGTACCGGCCGGAGAGCTCGTGCGAAAGCGGCGGGCTGTCGCGCAGCAGGCAGAGCGCGGCGAAGGCCTCCAGGAAGCAGAGCTTGCGCTGGTTGACGCCGACCGGATCGTAAGCGCCGACGTCGAGCGAGCGCATCTCGACGTACTGCACGCCAGAGCGCAAGAGCGCCTTCGTCGGCCGTTCGCCGGAGAAGGCGACGCGCTTCGGACGGATGAAGCTGTAGTACTCGTTCTCGATCTGCAGCAGGTTCGCGTTCAGCTGCCGCCATTCGCCGCCTGCTTCGACGCCGAGGGCCTGGTATTCCGGGTGCGGCGTCGAAATGAGGCGGGAGAGGTCGTGCACGTATTCGTCGAGCGAGTTGACGGATACGTAGACGCCCGCCTGGTTCTTGTTGCGGTAGCCGAGGTCGCTCATCCGAAGGGAGGTCGCGTGCGGCGCGATCAGCGTATCCTTCCCCAGGGGCTCGAGCTCCGCAGGGACAGCGCGACCGGCGAAGAACGAGCGGCAGACCGCGGGCGAGACGCCGAAGAGGAAGAGGATCAACCAGCCATAGCGGCGGTAGTTCCGAAGCAGGCTGAAATAGGCGTCGTCGATGAAGGCCTGGCCGCGCCGCTTCGACTCGTTGACCGCCTCGAGCACGGGCCACAGCCGTTCCGGGAAGGAATAGTTGTAGTGAACGCCGGAGATTGCCTGCATCACCCGCCCATACCGAAGCCCGAGGCCGACGCGGTAAACGTGCTTCATGCGGCCGATGTTCGAGCTGCCGTACCGGGCGATGGGGATCTCGTCATCGCCGCCGACCACGCAGGGCATGCTCGTCGCCCAGAGCAGCTCGTCGCCCATCTCGCTGTAGACGAACTGGTGGATGTCGCAAAGGAACTGCTGCAGTTCCCAGGAGCTCGGGAAAGGCGGCGTGACGAGCTCGATCAGGGCTTCCGAGTAGTCAGTCGTGATATGTGGATGGCTCAGGGCCGAGCCGAGCGTGCGAGGATGGGCCGCCTGCGAGATTCGACCTCCGGGCGTGATGCGAAGCGCCTCCCGCTCCACCCCTTTCAGGCCGCCCTTTAGTACACCCGGTTCGCGGGCATTCACGAGGCCCGACAGGCGGTGTTCGAAGTGGCGGTCAAGGCGATTTCTGGGCATAAGCCGGCCATTCTGCGTCCCCACGTAAACTTAAGGAACCGTTGGTCGGCCTGGCCTTGGTACGCCCCCGCGGCAGGCGTAAATTGAGCCTTCGACTTTCAGCCGCCGTTCACCTGCCCCGAGGCATGTTGGCGCCATGAAGAAGACGATATCCGGAATGCTCGTCCTCGCCGCGGCACTAGCCGTCACCGGCCCGGCCGCCGCCGATTCATTCCGGTGCGGCAGCAAGCTCATGACCGACGGCGATCCCCTCGACAAGGTCGCGGCACTTTGCGGACCACCCACGAGTGTCGAGCGCCGTGAAATCGTGCGGCCGTACTACTTCTACCGCGGCAGCATCCCGATCCACACCTCGTACGAAGTCTCGATCGAGTACTGGACCTATAATCTCGGCCCGAACAAGCTGATGCGGCGGCTGCGGTTCGAGGACGGGCTGCTGGTCGATGTCGAAACGCTGGGCCACGGCTACTATTCAGCCAACTCCGGTTACTGACGACCAGTTTCAACCGCGCGCGTTTGGCGGGCCGGGTTGGCTCGCTCGCTCAGAAGAACGGACATTCGCTCGCTCGCCACCCAGCCCGCCGCCGCGCGCGGAAGCCGGGCGGGGTCCCGAGTGAGCGACTAAAGTTCCGGCGGAGCGAACGAGGGAACCCCGCCCGGCAATCCGGCGCGCGCGGCACCGAACTGGTAGGCGGTAACGGACGAGATTTGTAGGTCGGCGCCCCTAAATCGTCACCGGACTGCGACACCCGTCGTTGGAATTTCACAGTCGGCAGGGATAATTTACATGCCATGGGACTCAAGACCGCCGTCGACTGGCTTCCGCACTATCGCGAAGTGCTCGTGACGAATGCCGTCCGGGCGGTTCGTGACAGCATGCCGGTCGTCGAGGCATTCGCCGCCGACCGCCGGGCCTGGCTCGCCGCATCCGCCGGCGAGGGCGACTGGCGCGCCGCCGCGATCGCGGCCGGCGCAGTCCCCGATCATGCCATTACGCCCTGATTCTCGCCTGACACGCCTGGCGTGCCGACTGGATTGATCAGGCGGGCGCCATCATTCGCGCGCGCGTCACCTGGCGGTACCGCAGGATCAGGAACAGGGCACACGTGATGAGCCCCGCAATCAGGCCGGACCAGATCCCCGAAGGCCCGGCGCCCCGGTGGATCCCGAACCACCAGGCCGCGGGAAATCCGATCACCCAGTAGGCTGTGAAATTGAGCGCCATCGGCACGTTGGCGTCCTTGAAGCCGCGAAGCGCCCCCGCCGCCCCGACCTGGAGTCCGTCCGGCACCTGGAACAGCGCGACGAAGAGCAGCAAGCCGATGGCGAGCTCCCGGACGGCGGCGTCCGTCGTGTACGCGGCGGCGATACCGTCGCGAAACACAAGTATCACGATCGAGGAGAGTGCCATGAGGATCGCGCACATCGCGATGCCGCTCCAGCCCGCGTTTCGGCCCGCCATAATGTCGCCGCGGCCGACCTGGTGGCCCACATGGATCGTCGTCGCGGAATGCAGCGACAGCGGGATCATGAACATGAGCGAGGCGTAGCTGATAGCGACCTGGTGCGCCGCGACGATCTCCGTGCCGAGCGTGCTCATGAGGAGCGCGGCGACCGCGAAGAGTGCGCCCTCGGAGACGACGGAGCCTGCAATCGGCACGCCGAGCGCGAGAATCTCACCGATCGCCGCGCGATCGGGCCTGTCGAAGCGCTGGAACAGGCCGAAGCGGCGGTAGATCGCCGTCCTGCGCTGGTAGACGTGCATCGTCGCGAGCATTGCCCACGATGCGAGTGCGGTCGCGATTCCGCAGCCGCGCGCGCCCTGCGAAGGGATGCCGAGGCCGCCCAGCGTAAACAACCAGTTGCCGAGGATATTGGTCGAGAGTCCGATCGCCGCCGTATAGATGACCGGCCGCGTCCAGCCGATGCCCTCGGTCGTATAGCGATGGGCGAGGAAGACGAGCATCGCGGGCATGCCGAAGCACATCGCATAGACGTAGCCCGCGGCATGCGGAACCGCCCGCGAGTCCGTCCCGAACCAGGCGAGCAGCGGTTCAACGCAGGCGAGTGCGCCGACGAGCGGCACCGCGAGCATCAGGGCGAGCCATACGCCCTGGCGAAAGCGGCGACCGACCTCCTCGTCGCGCCCGCCGCCATAAGCGTGGGCTACGATCGGCGAGATCGACATCAGGACGCCGAGCCCGAACAGCCAGAACATCTGGTAGTAGCTGCCGCCGACGGCCACCCCCGCGAGCGGTTCAGGACCGAGCCGCCCGGCGACGACCGTGTTCACGAGCATCATGCCCGCCAGCACGAGGTTGTTGACGAGGAGCGGCCCGGCGAGCTGGAGGATCGCCCGCGAATCTCGCGGAAAGGCATTCCGGAAGCTGCCAGCTTCGCTCATCTGGCACCCGATTCGCGCCGTGGCGGCTCCGTGGGGATGCTGGCATTCTAGCGGAAGCAGGCGTCGCTGCTTCCATCGGAGAGCCCACATGCTGGTCGGATCATCGCCCCGGCGCGTCGCGGTCATCGGTGGCGCCCGCATTCCCTTTGCGCGCGCGCACGGTGCCTATGCGAGGGTCGGCAACCAGGAAATGCTGACCGCGTCCCTGAAAGCGGTCGTCGAGCGGTACTCATTGCGAGGACAGCGGCTCGGCGACGTGGTCGCGGGCGCGGTGATGAAGCACTCGACGCAGTGGAACCTGGCGCGCGAGGCGCTCCTCGACTCCGGCCTCTCGCCCGAAACGCCAGGGCTCGACGTGCAGCGGGCCTGTGGCACGAGCATTGAGGCCGCGATTGCCGTGGCTAACAAGATCGCCCTCGGCCAGATCGATGCCGGCATCGCTGGCGGCGTAGACACGGTGAGCGACCCGCCAATCGTCTTCGGCCGTGAGTATCAGCAACTCATGCTGCGGAGCTTCCGCGCAAAGAGTTTCGGCGAGCGCATTGCGCCGTTCCTCGGTTTCAGGCCGCGCCACTTCAAGCCGCACTTTCCCGGCACTGGCGAGCCGCGAACGGGGCTATCGATGGGGCAGCACACGGAAAAAATGGCCCGTGAGTGGCAGATCGCCCGCGAGGACCAGGACGCGTTCGCCCTGCAGAGCCACCAGCACGCGCACAAAGCCTGGACGGAAGGCTTCATGACTGACCTGGTGGTGCCCTACCTCGGTCTAGAGTTCGACAACAACGTGCGCGGCGACACGAGCATGGAAAAACTCGCCAGGCTGAAACCTTCGTTCGCGAAGGACGGAACTCTGACGGCCGGCAACTCGACGCCGATGACCGATGGGTCTGCGGCCGTGCTGCTCGCAAGCGAGGAATGGGCGCGCGCGCGCGGGCTGACAGTCCAAGCGTACCTGACTTACGGCAAGGTTGCCGCAGTCGACTTCGTCGGCGGCGAAGGCCTGCTCATGGCGCCCGCCTACGCCGTGCCGCGGATGCTCGCAGACGCGGGACTGAGACTTCATGACTTCGATTTCTACGAGATCCACGAGGCATTCGCCGCGCAGGTGCTCTGCACGCTGAAAGCCTGGGAATCGGAGAAGTTCTGCCGCGAGCGCCTCGGCCTCGCCGCGCCGCTCGGCCCGATCGACCGCTCAAGGCTCAACGTCAAGGGGAGCAGCGTCGCGGTCGGCCATCCGTTCGCCGCGACCGGCGCCCGCATCGTCGCGACGCTTGCGAAACTCCTCGCCGAGCGCGGCTCCGGCCGCGGGCTGATCTCGGTCTGCACGGCGGGCGGCATGGGCGTGACGGCGATCATGGAACGGTAGTCGCGGAAATGTCTCCGGAGGGGACAGTCACCTTCAGCGAAAGGGTGGAGTATCGGAAAACGTGCAGTGCTGAAGGTGACAGTCCCCCTCGCAGCAGTCGACTTGCTAATGGTTACAACTGAAACTAAATTGACCCGATGAAGCGCTACATCGGTCACCCCAGGGTCGAAGGAAAGGCATCGCGGCAGGCGCATGCGGACCTTCCGCCCGGCACTTACGAGCGGGAGATGAGCAAGGAGGGCTTCTTCGGCCCCGCGGCCTTTTTCCACCATCGGCATCCGCCGACCGGCTGGTCGAGCTTCGAAGGGCCGCTCTCCCCGCACGCATTCGATTTCACCAGGCTCGAGGCCGCCACCGCGCATCCCTGGTCTCTCCCGGACCTGCTCTACAACGCGAACGTACGTCTCCGCTTCTGGCGCGTTGCCGGGCGCATGGACGAGCTCGCCCGCAATGCCGACGGTGACGAACTCCTCTTCGTCCACCAGGGACGCGGCGACCTCTACTGCGATTTCGGACGGCTCGCCTTCGAGGCGGGCGATTACATCGTGCTACCGCGCGGGACCATGTGGCGCCTCGACTGCGCCGAGCCTGCGGCCTTCCTCATGATCGAAGCGACGAACGCCTCGTACATGCTGCCGGAGAAAGGCCTCGTCGGCGGCCATGCCATCTTCGATCCGGCGATGCTCGATGCGCCGCGAGTCGACGAAGCGTTCCTCGCGCAGCAGGACGAAAGGCCCTGGCGGGTCGCGGTCAAGCGGCGGAACGCCGTCTCGAAGGTAACCTTCCCGCACAACCCGCTCGACGCGATCGGCTGGCACGGCGACCTGTCGGTCTGCCGCATCAACGTCCGCGACATCCGCCCGCTGATGAGCCATCGCTACCACCTGCCGCCGTCGGCGCACACGACTTTCGTCGGCAACCGCTTCGTCGTCTGCACCTTCGTCCCGCGCCCGTTCGAGACCGATCCCGGCGCGATCAAGATCCCGTTCTTCCACAACAACGACGACTACGACGAAGTCATCTTCTATCACGCGGGCGATTTCT
>DAIQBB010000015.1:0-62644 GCA_036781365.1 Steroidobacteraceae bacterium
CCGATCGGCGACGACGAGGATTCGCACCTCGGCGACTTCATCGAGGACGCCGCCGCCGAAAGCCCGCTCGATTCGGCGACCGTCGAGTCGCTGCGCGAGACTGTGCACGGCGTCCTGTCCCAGCTGACACCGCGCGAGGCGAAGGTGCTTCGCATGCGCTTCGGAATCGACCTGTCGACCGACCACACGCTCGAGGAGGTCGGCAAGCAGTTCGACGTCACCCGCGAGCGCATCCGGCAGATCGAGGCCAAGGCGCTCAGGAAGCTGCGGCACCCGAGCCGCAGCGAGCAGCTGCGGAGCTTCCTCATCGAGGATTGAGCATTGGCGCGCATCCGCCCGTGGCTCGTCGCCGCCCTCGTCGCGTACGGCGCCGCGGCGACGGCAGCCGACGACGAACGAAACGCATGGCGCATCGAATGTAGAGGCGGCGCGGACTCGCACGGCCAGATCGTCTTCTCTTTCTCGGAGGACGGGTCCGACATCACGAGAATCCCGGTCGCCATTCCGAATGACACCCCCGAGAACAACGTGGCGCGCCGCATCCGCAAGGAACTGCGGCAGTTCCTGCCCAAGGACGCCTATGGCGTCGATATCGACGGCGGCGAGACCGTCGTAGTCATTGCCAGGAATGCCACGAGGCAATTCGAGATCCGGCTCGAACAGAACACGGTCCCAGGAACGGAGATCATTGTCTCCCGGGAGTAGCCGCGGACTGTCCAGGCTCGCACGCGCCTTGGCCGTGTTGCTCGGCCTCGCGTATGCCGGTGCGCATTTCGCGGGAGCGATCGCGTTCTTCGACAACCTGTCCAATTTCCCCGTGCACTTCGCGGCCGCCTTCCTGACTGGCGCTGCGTTGTTTGCCGCGCTGAAAAACCGGCCCTGGGCCATCGCCTGCGCCGCGGCCGCGGCGCTCGCATTCGCGCCGGTGGTTCCCTGGTACTTCGGCCCCGAGGAGACACCGTACGACGCAACGCAGCCGTTCGTGAAGTTCTTGGTCTCGAACGTCGATTTCGCTAACGATGAGCACGAGACCCTCAGGCAACGCATTGCAGACGAGAACCCCGACGTCATTGGACTCGTCGAGGTGACCTCGGCCTGGGTTGCCAACTTGCAGGCACTGCGCGCCGCGTATCCGCATCACCTGGAAATACCGGATGAGCATTACGTCGGGCTCGCGCTCTACAGCCGGCTGCCGCTCGCGGATGCGCGCGTGCTGGACCTCGGCCTGGCGTCGACGCCTGCCATCGCCGCGACCCTGATGACAGAGGCCGGCGAGATTGAAATCGTCCTCGCCCACCCCATGTCGCCGGTGAGCGCAGAATTCATCGATCGCCGGAACGAGCAACTGCTCGCGCTCGCGCAATACATTGCCGCGTCCGGAAAGCCGGTCATTCTCGCAGGCGACCTGAATCTCACCATGTGGAACGACAACTACAGCCCGCTCGCCGAAACGGGTGGATTGCGGAACGCGCGCGACGGCCACGGCGTCGCGCCGACCTGGCCAGCCATCGGGCTGATCGGCGTGCCGATCGACCATATCCTCGCGACGCCGGACATCGTGCTGCGGAATTTCCGCGTCCTCGGCAGCGTGGGCTCCGATCACCTGCCCATTTCGACGGAGTTCAGCCTGCGCTGAAGACGGTTGCTTGCCATGCCCACGGCCGGCATGCATGCTGAGCGCAGATCGCTTTCGCGTCGGGACATAATCACAGGGAGTGAACCGCACCGCGGATGTCAGCCGACACCATGCGTCGTAACCTCCAGCGATTTCTCCTTCTCGTCGCCACCTGCGTCGTGACGGCGCCCGCGTTCGCCCAGCGCGGCGCGATGACCGTACCGCGAAATCTTGACCAGCTGACCGACCGCGCTGCCGACATCTTGCGCGGAACGGTCGTGAGCGCGCGCGTCGAGAAGCATCCTGAGCTCACGAACCTCGACACCATCGTCGTGACGCTGCGCGTCCAGGAAACCCTGAAAGGCCAATCCAGCGGCACGTTCACTTTCCGCCAGTACATCTGGGACATCCGCGATCGCCGGGATGCCGCCGGCTATCGCAAGGGACAACAGTATCTCCTGCTGATGAACGCACCGAGCCGCCACGGGCTCACGAGTCCTGCCGGCATGGAACTGGGAAGGTTCCGTCTGTCGCGGGACGCCACGGGCAGGGAAGTCGCGGTCAATGGGCGTGGCAATGTGCTGCTGATGAGCGGGCTGTCCTCCGAGCTCGCGAAGAGCGGCGTCGTGCTCTCGCCCTCCTCCATGGGACTCGTGTCGAAGCACCAGAAAGGCGCGATCGCCGCCGACGAGCTCGCCGGCCTCATTCGCGAGCTCGTGCAGGAAGGCAGGTAGGATTCCATGGCGATCCAGAGGTCAACGAGATCCGCCTGGCGTAGCGGCGCCTTGCTGCTGCTCTTCAGCGAAATCGCCGGCGCCGGCGGACCCCTGTTCCTGAACTCGAACGGCGACATCTTCGTCTGGGGCACGACCCAGCCGATCGCGTATCGCACGGACGGTGGGAACCTGAGTGCCAACATCACTAACGCTGTGGCCCAGACTCGTGTGACCGGCATGTTCAATGTATGGCAGAACGTCGCTTCGTCGAACATCCGATACCAGCGCGCGGGCCCGATCCAGGCGGTTGCCGGTTTCTCCGACGACGACGTCAGCACCGCCGCCGAGTTCGATGCGGTCGAAGGCGACTGCTTCGACGGCGACCAGAGCCCGATCGTCTACGACGTGGACGGTTCCATGTTCGAGGATCTCGGCTTCGATCCCGGGGTCATCGGGTTTGCCGGCCCCTGCGCGGCCAACGGCAGCGGGCAGATCATCAGTGGCCGCGCCGTCATGAACGGCATTTTCCTGGATGGCATCGACTCGGGGAACAACTTCGAATTGACGCCAAACGAATTCGATGCCGCGTTCATCCACGAGTTCGGGCATTTCTCGGGCCTCGATCACTCGCAGATCAACCTCAATTGCCTGGTCAGCGGCTGCGGGGCCGATGACTTCGCCGGACTCCCGACGATGTTCCCCTTCCTGCTCGATGCGTCGATGCGCTCGCTGTCGCCGGACGACATCGCCTGGATCTCGCGCCTTTACCCGCAGTCGGGCACCGGCGGATTCTCGGCGACCCACGGAACCATCACCGGCATCGTGTACTTCTCAGACGGGGAATCGCACGCTCAGCTCGTCAACGTGATAGCGCGGCGCGTCGACACGGGTGGCAACCAGGACCGGCGGGTCGCGTCATCTTGCGTCTCGGGCTACCGATTCAGCATCATCCACGGCAATCCGATCACGAACGCGGCACCGAGCGGCGCCGGATCCGACAATCCCGCGCATATCGGCCTGTTCGAGATTCCGGTGCCCGCCGGCAACTACACCCTCGAAGTCGAAGGCATCCACGAGGAGTTCTTCGGCGGCTCGAGCGTCGGACCGGGCCTGGTCATCCCGCTCCCCGGCGGTACGCCGGCCCCGACCGGGCCGATCAATGTCGCGGCCGGGGAGACGGAGTCCGGCCACGACGTGATCCTGATCAGCACCGCGGAGCGCTTTGATGGCTTCGAGTCCGCGCCATGAGCATCGCCCGCAGCTGCGGCGCGGCACGCTTGATTTCCGGGGTGCTGCTTTCGCTCGTGCTGGCCGCTTGCGGCGGGGGCGGTGGCGGTGGAGGCGGCAACAACGGGCCGGCGCCGCTCAGCATCTCCACGACGAGCCTCAATGACGGCGTCGTCGGGGTCGCCTATAGCCAGGAGGTCTTCGCGACCGGGGGCACGGGACAGAGATCATTCACACTGAGCGGCACGTTGCCGCCCGGGCTCGAGTTCGATGGCGTCACGATCAGCGGCACGCCCTCAGGCCCGCCGGGCACGTCCGACATCACCGTGACGGTCACCGATTCGGCATCCCCTGCCAAGACCGATGCGCAGGATTTCAGCATCCGAATCGCAGATCCGATCGCCGCCGACGCCGGCAATGTGCCGATCGCAACCATCGGAGTCGCGTACGACCACGCGATCGCCGTCACGGGCGGCATTCCGCCGTACGAATTCCTGGCGAACCTGCCTTCGGGGCTCTCGATCGACGCGGATGGCCGGATCACCGGGACGCCGCAGCCGGACGCACTCACGGCAAATTCCGGAATGAACATTCTCGACAGTGCGACGCCTCAGCAACTGGTCGGCGTCAGTTTCCATCTCTCGGTCGCGCTCGAGGTCGCGACGACTGCCTTGCCAGACGCGACCGGCGGCGTGTCTTATTCCGCGGCGGTCCTAGCCCAGGGTGGGCTGCCCAATTACGACTGGCAGATGACGGGCGGCAACATACCGGTGATCTTTCACGCCAACGGAATCGCGGATGGGACGCCGGACGCCACCTGCGCGTCCAGCACGTCGACGCTCGACGTTCGAGTCACCGACAGCGACAACCCGGCGCAGGTTGCGACGCGCCAGGGCATCACGCTCACGGTAAATCCAGGCCTGCTGACGATTCCCGCAACGGCCGCTCCTCCGGTCGGGACGGTCGGCCATCCGTACAGCCACGGGCTGGCCGTGACGCCCGGCGTCGCGCCCTACACCTTTGCCGTGACCGCGGGCGCCCTTCCGAGCCAGGTAGCGCTCGATACGTCGACCGGCCTGCTTTTCGGCACGCCGGACACCGAGGGCACCTCCAACTTCACGATCCGGGTTACCGATGACTGCGGGTCGACCGCCAGCAGGGACTTCAGCATCATCATTCGCGGCGCACCACAGGGCCGCAACGATTCAATCGCAACGGCGACGCCGCTCGGGAACGGGCCGATCGTCGCGTCGATCAGCCCGAGCGGTCACCCGAATTCGGTGTTCTCGCCCGACGAGGATTACTACGAGGTGCAAGCCCACGGCGCCTCCACGATCACCGTCGACCTGGCAGGAATCGAAGGCGAGATCGACACGGTCGTCGAGATCGTGAATTCCAATGGCAGCCGGCTGCAAACCTGCGGGACACCGGATTTCAATGCCGAATGCATGAACGACGACCGTGCGCCCGGGAACCTCGACTCGTTCCTCGAGCTCAGGATCAACGCGCCCACCACGTTCTACATCCACATCGTAGAATGGCGCGGCGATGGCCGACCCGACCTGCGATACCTACTGCTGCTCAGCGGGATCAACTGACCCAGGATCGCATGAAATGACCGCATTGAATCGACCGCGCTTCCGGCTTGCGGCGGCATTGGCCGTGCTTCTCGCATGCGCTACGCCGATTGCAATTTCCGATACGGCGACGCGAAACGTCATCCTCGTCACGCTCGACGGCGTGCGCATCCAGGAACTCTTTGGCGGAATGGACCCGGTGATCGCGAACGCGCCGGAAGCCGAATCCGGCATCTACGAGATCGAGGTCTCGAAAGCGCGCTACTGGCGCGAGACGCCGGAAGAGCGGCGCGTAGCGCTCATGCCCTTCTTCTGGAAGACACTCGTACCCGCCGGGATGGTCTTCGGCAACCAGTCGAAAGGAAGCAAGGTCACGGTCAGGAATGACCAGTGGTTCTCCTACCCCGGTTATTCCGAAATCCTGACCGGCGAGCCGCAGGCGGAAATCACGAGCAACGATTTGGTCCGTTACCCGCACCAGACCGTGCTCGACTACGTGCGCGCCGAGCTCGGGCTCAAGCCGACGGAAGTCGCGCAGGTCGGTTCCTGGGACGGGTTCAAGTACGCGGCCTCGCAGAAGGACGGCACGTTCTTCATGAACGGCGCGCGCGAGCCGGTGCCCGCCGCGCTCTCGACGCCGGAGATCGACCTGCTCGTAGGGCTCCGGCAGAACGTCATGCAGCTCTGGGAAGAAAGCAGCAACGACTACCTGAGCTTCCGGATCGCGCTCGGTTACCTCGAGAAACACAAGCCGCGCGTGATGTGGATCGGCCTCGGGCAGTCGGACGACTGGGCCCATGCGCGGCGCTACGACCTCGTGCTCGATTACCTGCACCTCGCCGACGGCATGATCGCGGAGCTGTGGCGGACGCTGCAGTCGATGGACCAGTACCGGGGCCGCACGACACTCATCATTACGGCCGACCACGGTCGCGGCCGCACCCCGGCGGACTGGGCCGAGCACGACCGGGAAATCGAAGGCAGCCAGGACATCTGGATCGCCCTCATCGGTCCGGACACGCCCGCGCTCGGCGAAGCACGCGACTTCCAGGACCTCACCCAGAGCAACGTCGCGGCAACGATGCTCCAGTACCTGGGCCTCGACTACCGCAAGTTCAATGTGGACGCCGGCCCGGCGATACCCGGAAGCCTGAAGACGCACTAACGTTCGATCCCACGTCCGCGGACCGGAACCGTGACTTGCGTCAAGAACGTTCACGCGTTTATCGGGCCCGAATCCGTGAACTGCTGGGCTTCCGGCGCATTATTCGGGCGTACTTCGCTGCCCGCCGTCCCCCTCCACTGTAAAATGCCCGCGATGCCTTCCAGTACCTCGCCACCCGGGCCGCCTCCGCGCGGCGAGATCGACGGCACCATCAGCGGAACCTTCGCGGTGGACGAAGTCCTGAACGCCAGCCGCCGGGAGCGGCCGCTCGTCTCGCTCGTGCTTCCGGCCTTCAACGAAGCGTCGGTACTCCGTGACCACGTCCTGATCCTGCTCAGTTACCTGAAGACGCTGATCCACCGGTTCCGATTCGAAGTGATCATCGTCAACGACGGCAGCAGCGACCAGACGGGAGCGATTGCGACGCAACTCGCCGAAGAGTTCGACGGGATCCGCGTCTTCGAACATCCGCGCAACTTCGGCCTCGGCCAGGCACTCAAGACGGGCTTTGCACAGTGCAGGGGCCAGTACGTCGTCGTCCTCGACATCGACTTGAGCTACGGACCGGAGCACATCGGGTTGCTGCTCGACCGCATCACGAAGACCGACGCGCGCCTCGTGCTCGCCTCCCCCTACATGCGCGGCGGGCGGGTCGTCGACGTGCCGTGGCTGCGCGTCTTCTTCAGCCGCGTGGCGAACTGGTTCCTCGCCCGCGCCTCCGGCCAGAACATCAGCACGATGACCTGCATGGTGCGGGCCATCGACGGACGCTTCCTGCGATCGCTGCACCTGCGCAGCACGGGCATGGACGTCATGCCGGAGATGATCCACAAGGCGAAGCTGCTCCACGCCACCATCGAGGAGGTCCCGGCGGAGCTCAACTGGGAGCGGCAAAACCGGCTCGGCGGGCGCCGTCGTTCGAGCCTGCGCCTCGTGCGGCAGATCGTCGGCACGACGGTCGCGGGATTCATCCTGCGGCCATTCACTTTCCTGCTGGTGCCGGGCCTGCTGCTGCTCGCGTTCGCCGCTTACGTGAACACCTGGATGGTGATTCATTTCATCGACGCCTACGTCGAGCTCGGTGCATCGCCTGACACCGCAGACCGCATATCGGCCGCGGTCGCCTTCGCCTACCAGCGCTATCCGCACACGTTCATCGTGGGCCTGCTTTCGCTGATGCTGGCGATGCAGCTGATGGGAATGGCGCTGCTGTCGCTGCAGAACAAGAAGTACTTCGACGAGCTGTTCCACCTCGGCTCGACGCTGCTGCGCGAGCGGCGCGAGGCTGACCTGCGCCGCGAAAGCAAGACCGAACCGCCGCACGAGCCTGCCGAGCGTCCCGCCGGCGAGCTGCCGCCCGCAACCTAGGACAGCCATGGCCGCAACCTACGTCGTCACCGGCTGCGCCGGCTTCCTCGGCTCAAACCTGATCGGCCGCATGCTGGGTGCAGGCCACGAGGTCGTCGGCATTGACAACCTCTCCATGGGCCGGCTCGACAATCTCGAAGAGTTCCGCGGTCATGCGCGCTTCCGCTTCGTCGAGGCGGACATCACGGACCCGGCCTCGCTCACCGGCCTCGATGGCGCGTTCGCTGCCATCGTCCATCTGGCGGCCTTCAAGATCCCGCGCTACGGCAAGGCGATCGACACCCTCAAGATCAACTATCGCGGCACCGAGAACGCACTCGATTTCGCCCGCCGCCTTGGCTGCAAGCTCGTGCTCGCCTCGACCTCGGATGTTTACGGCCGCAATCCGCAGCTGCCGTTCAGCGAGGAAGGCAGCGACAGCGTCATCGGCAACTCGAAGTCGCCGCGCTGGGCCTACGCGGTCTCCAAGCTCTTCGACGAGCACCTGGCGCTTGCCTACCAGGATGCCTACGGTTTCCCGGTGACGATCCTGCGCTTTTTCGGCTCATACGGGCCGAAACAGCCGCTCAGCTGGTGGGGCGGCCCGCCGCCCGTGTTCATCGACTGCGTCCTGAACGACAAGCCGATCCCGATCCACGGCGACGGCAGCCAGACCCGGAGCTTCACCTACGTGAGCGACACGGTCGAAGGCATCTACCAGGCGACGGTCCGCACGGAAGCGAACGGCGAGATCATCAATATCGGCAGCACGCAGGAGATCACGATCCTCGACCTCGCGCGCCGCATCAAGCGGCTCTCCGGGACCGCGGGCGAGATCAAGATCGAATTCGTGCCCTATGCATCCTTCAGCGGGCGCAAGTACGAGGACGTGATGCGCCGCGTGCCGGACGTCGTGCTCTGCGAGCGGCTGCTCGGGGTGAAGGCGAAAGTCGACATCGACGACGGCCTGACGCGCACGATCGAGTGGCAGCGTCTCCAGCGGTGATGCGCATCGGGATCATCGGCGGGGGGCTCATGGGGCTCGCGCTCGCGGAGCGCCTGGGCACCGCGGGCCATAGCGTCAGCGTCTTCGAGCGCGCGGACCAGCCCGGCGGGCTCGCGACCTGGCACGACTTCGGGCCATTCACCTGGGACCGCTTCTACCATGTGATCCTGCCGTCCGACACGGCGCTCGTGGAGTTCGTGCGCCGCATCGGCCTCGGCGACCGCCTGCGCTGGCGCGCGACTCAGACGGGCTTCTACGTGGACCGAGCCATCCACCCGCTCTCGAGCGGACTCGATTTCCTGCGCTTCCCCCTGCTCAGCCTCTGGAGCAAGATCCGCCTCGCCGTGACGATCCTGTATTGCTCACGCATCCGCGACTGGAAGCCGCTCGAGTCCATGACCGTCGAACAGTTCCTCGTGCGCCACTCGGGGCGCGCGACTTTCGAGAAGATGTGGAAGCCGCTCCTGCTCGCGAAGCTCGGCGAGAACTACCGCCGCGTGTCCGCCGTTTTCATCTGGACCTACGTGAAGCGGCTCTTCTCCGCACGCGACGCCGCGGCGCAGAAGGAGTCGCTCGGCTACGTCTCCGGCGGCTACCGCACCGTGTTCGGCCGGCTGCTCGAGCGCATCGCCGGCGCGGGCGGCGCCGTGCGCCTCGGAGTCGAAGTCGAGTCCGTGCGGCCGCGGCCGGGTGGCGGCATCGAGGTCGCGGCGGGCGGCGCGACCGAGGCCTTCGACAAGGTGATCTTCACCGGGCCGGTCAACGTGCTGCGGGCCATCGCCGACCCCACGCTCGTCCAGGTCCCGCCGCAGGGCGACGTCGAGTACCTCGGCGTCGTCTGCATGGCGCTGGTGACGAGGAAGCCCTTCTGTCCCTACTACATCCTCAACATCGCGGACGAGCGCATCCCGTTCACGGGCGTGATCGGCATGAGCTCGCTGGTGGACACGGGCGAAACCGCGGATCTCCACCTGACCTACCTGCCGAAGTACGTGCTCTCGGACGACGCCGCGCTGCGCCGGCCGGACGCGGAACTGAAGGCCGAGTTCATGGCGGGCTTCCGCCGCATGTTCCCCGACTTCCCCGAGTCGGAGATCGCCGGCATCCACGTGAACCGCGCGGTCAAGGTGCAGCCGCTGCAAGTGATAGGGTACTCCGCGATGGTGCAGCCGCCGCGCACCCGCCACGCCGACTTCTACGTGGTCAACACGGCCCAGTTCGCGAGCAATACCCTCAACAACAACGAGGTCATCCGCAGCGTGAACGCCTTCCTCGAACAGTTCGAACCCGAGTTCCGGAGCGCCGCATGACGAAACCCCAGGAGCCCAAAGGCTTCTTCGCGCACGAGACGGCGGTCATCGACCAGCCGTCGGAGATCGGCGCCGGCACGAAGATCTGGCACTTCAGCCACGTCATGCGGGACTGCCGGATCGGCGCGCGCTGCAACATCGGCCAGAACGTCGTGATCTCGCCGCAGTGCGCCATCGGCGACAACGTCAAGATCCAGAACAACGTGTCCGTCTACACCGGGGTCGTCCTGGAGGACGACGTTTTCTGCGGACCCTCGATGGTGTTCACGAACGTGATCAACCCGCGCAGCCACGTCGAGCGCAAGGACGAGTACCGCCGCACGCTGGTGAAGCGCGGCGCCTCCATCGGCGCGAACGCGACCATCGTCTGCGGCGTCACCCTCGGCAGCTACTGCGTGGTCGGCGCCGGCGGCGTCGTCACGCGCGACGTCCCCGACTACGCGGTTGTCTACGGCAACCCTGCGCGCCTTCGCAGCTGGGTCTGCTGGTGCGGCGTCGGCCTCGACCTCGGCGGCGACGACGGCGCGACCCGCGAATCATCGTGCAAGGCCTGCGGCCGCAAGTACCGGCGTGCCGGGCGCCATGTCGCGGAGCTCTGACGCCGTCATGCGCCTGCTGCAGGTCGTCGGCGCGCGACCGCAATTCGTGAAGCTTGCGCCCGTGTGCCGCGCGATTGCCGCCGCCAATGCGGGCGGCGCGCGGATCGAGAACGTGGTCGTGCACACCGGGCAGCACTACGACCCCGCGATGTCCGAGGTCTTCTTCTCGGAGCTCGCGATCCCGGCGGCCGACCTCGACCTCGGCGTCGGCTCGGGCAGCCATGGCCGGCAGACGGCCCGGATACTAGAGGGTCTCGAGTCGGCGATCCAGGAGCAGCGCCCGGACATGGTGCTCACCTACGGCGACACCAACTCGACGCTCTCGGCGACTCTCGCCGCGGCGAAGCTGCAGGTGCCGGTCGCGCACATCGAGGCGGGCCTGCGCAGCTTCAACCGGGGCATGCCCGAGGAGGTGAACCGGCTCGTCGCCGACCATCTCTCGGACATCCTGTTCGCGCCGACGCAGGAGGCCATGAAAAACCTCGCGCGCGAGGGCCTCGCGGAGCGCGCGCGCCAGGTGGGGGACGTCATGCTGGACGCGATTCGCGCGTTCGCGCCGGTCGCCGTCGAGCGCTCGCAAGTCCTCGGCCGGCTCGGCCTCGCGCCCGGTGGCTACCTCGTCGCGACGCTGCACCGGGCGGAGAACACGCCCGCGGAGAAGCTCGGCCCGCTGCTCCAGGCGCTCGCCGCCGTCGGGACCGCGGCCCGCCCCGTCGTCCTGCCGATGCACCCGCGCACGGCTCACGTCATCCGTGACGCCGGCCTCACGTTGCCCGCGGGCCAAGGACTGCGTGCGATCGAGCCGCTCGGCTACCTCGACATGATCGCCCTCGTCGCCGGCGCGCGCATCGTGCTGACGGACTCTGGCGGCCTGCAGAAGGAGGCGTTCTTCCTCGACCGTCCCTGCATTACGCTGCGCAGCGAGACCGAATGGGTCGAAACCGTCGAGGCGGGCGGCAATATCGTCGCGGGCACAGATCCGCATCGCATCCTCGACGCCGTTTCGCACTGGAACCGCGTCTGGGAAACCGGAAGTCCTGATTTCGCGGCGGCGGCCGGTCGCATGTACGGGGATGGCCGCGCGTCAGACCGGATCGTCGCCGAAACCGCGGCATTCCTCGCGTCCCGCAGGGGAGCCTGACGCGGCCGCGTCCACCGAGGCCTTTAATCACTTCGCAGCAGGAGCCGGCGGCGCGCTACCGGCGCTCTTCGGACAGCTCGCGCTCCCCTTGCAGCGCTTCCTGCCGTTCGAGGTCCCTGATGTCGGCGAAAGTAAGACGCTGCCTGTAGAGGAAATACAGGCCCGTGCCGGTGACCGAGAACCACAGCAGCGCGTGGTAGAAAAGGGAAGCGGCCAGCGCCTTGCCCGGTTCGACACCGAATGAGCCGAGGCCGAGGACGAAGCAGTATTGGATCGTTCCGACAAACCCGGGGCTCGTCGGCAACGTAAGTCCCGCCACGATGATCGCGAGGACGACGATCGCCGCGTGATAGGGCACGTCGATGCCGATTGCCCGCAGCGCGCAGTAGATGCAGGCACTCATCAGAAGCCACAGCACGATCGAACTCGCCAGAATCCGGAACAACAGGCGGCCCTCGCGCACCGCACCGAATCCGGACGTTATGTGAAGCACCAGGGCGCCCGCCTTCCTGCGGATCGCGGGAAGGAAACGCCCGGAGCCCTCCAGGAGGGCTTTAAGAAGCGCGTCGGCATGCCGGACCATCAGGTACATGAATATTGACCCTGCAAACGCTACGATCAGCAGGAAGACGACTGCCGAACGCAGGCCCGTGGACGGTTCGGCGAACAAGATCGTGCTGGACAGCAGCAACAGGACACCGACGATGTCGAAGATGCGCTCGGCGACGAGGGTTGCCAGGATGCCGACCTTCGAAAGGCGGTATTCCCGGCCCAGGAGATATGTGCGCACGAGCTCGCCCATATGCGCCGGCAGCAGGTTGTTCCCGGCTGCGCCGGACATCATTGACGGGATGAGGTCACGGACGCGGATCCTCGACGTGGGCGCGAGGATGTCGCTCCATCGCACAGCCTTGAGGACGTAGAAACTTGCGAGCCCGAAGAGCAATGGCACTGCGAGCAGGGCATTCGCGTCACGAAACGACGCGGAGATCTCGCCGAAATCGGTATCCTTCACGGCAAGCCACAGCAGCAGGGCGCTCAATGCGATGCCGGCCGCCGTCATCACCTTCTTCATCGGGCGAGAATTCCAGGTTCTTGTTGCCGGGGCGACGACATCATACAAGCGACCGGTCCCCGCTGATCGATGAGCCGGGGACTCGCAGCGTCCCGGGGACAAGCCAGGCATGTTGAGCCGGCTGAAATCGATGTATCACCTGTTCGTGCCCGCGCATGTCGGCAATCCGATCCGGCTCGCGCGCAGGATGCTCTCCTCCAGGAACCGCGCAGCCCTGTTCACCTTGTTCATTGCCGTGTTGGGCATCCTATGTATTCCATTCGACATGCTGTTGTCGATCCGGGAGCGGCGCCTGCTCTCGTCGGCCGCGGCGGTGCCCGCCCGCCCGACGGTATTCGTCTGCGGGCCGGCACGCAGCGGCACGACGATCACATTCCAGATCCTGTGCCGGCACCTCGACGTTTCGTATCTGCAGAACGTGACCGCGCTGTTCCCGAGGTCGCCCATCGTCGCCTCGAAAATCTACCGGCGACTCTTCAGCCCCCGCCGGGACGGCTCCCAGGGCTACAAGAACTACTACGGAAAGACCAGCGGGATGGGCGGCCCCACCGAAGGCAATCACATCTGGAGCCGCTGGGTGGAACCGGACGCCACCGGCTTCAGGACGAAGCTGTCCGCGGACGGCGCCCGGGAAATGGCGCGGTTCATTGCGGCGTTCGGCGAAGTCGATCGAAAGGCGATGGTGTACAAGAACACCAACATGAACGTATTTGCCGATGCCGTCGCCGACGCCGTGCCGAACCTGCTCGTCATCTGCCTGCGGCGAAGCGCGGACTTCCTCGCCCAGTCGCTGTTGCAGGCGCGCATCGACATCCACGGCTCGGTCTCGCATGGCTACGGCGTGCAGGACGTGGAAAATCTCGACGACGCCTACCACCCGATCGCATCGGTATGTTCGCAGGTGGAATTCCTGAATCGAGTAGCCCGCGAATCGCAGGCCAGGATCGGCGAGGACCGATTCTGGATCGTCGACTACGAGCAAATCTGCGCGAATCCGGGCAAGTTCGTCGCCGCCGTTTCCGCGAGGCTCGGGATCCCGCTGCGGGCGGGCGGTGCCACGTCGACGATCGCGCCGATTCCCGTACACAACATCGTGCTAAACCAGAACGATCTGGAACGCATTCGGGCCAGATTGCGGGAGTCCGAAGGGGCGGGGTGAAAGGTCGTCGTGTACGCGGCTGCCGGAATGTGCGGCGGCTCACGTTTGACGCGCCGAAATGCGCGTTCCGGCTAGGATATCATGTGGTTTCAAAGGGGATGATGAACCGCATGGATCCAGTACAGATCGCGGTCGTCGGCGTGGGCGGCTGGGGCAAGAACCTCGCCCGCAACTTCCACCAGCTGCCGGACGCCAACCTCAAGTACGTCTGCGACCTCGACCAGAAGAAGCTCGACGGGGTGGCCCGCCAGCTGCCGGGTTCCGTGCTCACGCGCGACCTGGATGCGGTGCTGCGCGACCCGGACGTGCAGGCGGTCGTCGTGGCGACACCCGGGCCGAGGCATTTCCCCCTCTGCAAGTTGGCGCTCGAAGCCGGGAAGGACGTCTTCGTCGAGAAGCCCTTCACGCTCGAGATCGGCCACGCGACGGAACTGATCGCGCTCGCAGAAGCGAAAAAGCGCGTTCTCATGGTGGGGCACCTGCTCGAATATCACCCGGTCGTCACTCGCCTGCGCGAAATGATCGAACGCGAGGAGCTGGGCCGGCTCTACTACATCTACAGCCAGCGCGTGAACCTCGGCACGGTACGGGCCGACGAGAACGCGCTCTGGAACTTCGCGCCACACGACATCTCCGTGATCATGTTCCTGCTGGGCGCGGCGCCGACGGACGTCGCCGCGCGCGGCCAGAGTTACCTGCAAAAAGGCGTCGAGGACGTCGTTTTTCTCACCATGAACTTCGGCGGGCGCGCGATGGCCCACGTGCACGTGAGCTGGCTCGACCCGCACAAGATCCGCAAGCTCACGCTCGTCGGCGATCGCAAGATGGCGGTGTTCGACGACCTCGAGGCGAACGAGAAGCTTCGCATTTACGACAAGGGTGCGCAGGTCAACCAGGACTACAACACTTACGCCGAATACGTCGGGCTGCGCTTCGGCGACATCACGATGCCCTACATCAAGGTGGGGGAGCCGCTGCAGATCGAGTGCCGCCACTTCATCGACTGCGTCCGCACGCGCAAACAGCCGGTCAGCGACGGACAGGACGGACTGCGCGTCGTCAAGGTGCTCGACGCCGCCCAGCGTTCGCTCAAGCTGAACGGCGAGCCGGTGAAGCTCGCCTGATGCGTTACGCGAGCCTTTCACTCGACCTCGACAACCAGTGGTCCTACATGAAGACCCACGGCGACGCCGGCTGGCAGTCGCACCCGTCGTATCTCGACATCATGGTGCCGCGCATCCTCGGCTTCCTCGCCGGGCGCAAGCTCACGATCACGTTCTTCGTCGTCGGGCAGGATGCCGCGCTCGAGAAGAACCACGCGGCGATCGCCGCGATCGCAGCCGCAGGGCACGAGATCGGCAACCACAGCTTCCGGCATGAGCCCTGGCTGCACCTCTACACGCCGGCCGAGCTCGACGAGGAGCTGCGCCGCGCGGAGGATGCGATCGAGGCGGTGACGGGCGTGCGGCCGCGGGGGTTCCGCGGGCCGGGTTTCAGCCTCTCGGAGGGCACGCTCGAAACGCTCAGCCGTCGCGGCTACGACTACGACGCGACGGTTTTCCCGAACCTGCTGAATCCGCTCGCGCGAGCCTACCTGTTCTCGACCAGCAAGTTGACAGACGAGGAAAAGGCGCAGCGCAGCGCGCTCTTCGGCACCTGGAAGGACGCGTTCCGGCCGGTGCGGCCGTTCCAGTGGCGCCTGTCCGGCGGCAATCTGCTCGAGATCCCGGTGACGACGCTGCCCATGTTCAAGGTGCCGATGCACCTGTCCTACCTCATCTACCTCGCAAAATTTTCTCGCGCCGCCGCGCGCGCGTACCTGCGCTTTGCGCTCGGCATCTGCCGCATGACCGGCACGCAGCCGTCCATGCTGCTGCATCCGCTCGACTTCATGGGCGCCGAAGACTGCCCGCCGCTCGCCTTCTTCCCCGGCATGGACGTCGCGCGTGAGCGCAAGCTCGAGATCGTGGCCGAGCTCTTCGACATCCTCGCCGCGGGCCGCGAGCTCGTGACGTTGGGCGAGCATGCACGGCGGGCGGGCGCGGCACGCGAAGCGCTGCCGACGCTCACGCCGGTCTTCCCCACCTAGCGCGGCGCGACCCAGGGACCATGCCCGGCCGCCGGCTGGACTGGGCCCACTTCTTCACCCACATCGGCCGCGCGCACCCCGGGCAGATCGCGCGCGGCGCCGTGTGCCTCCTCTGCTACTACGGCGTCAAAGCCGAGCGCTGGAAGCATCTCATCGCGCCGTTCGGCGTCGAACCGGAGGAAGCGCTCGCCGCCTCGGTCATCTACAACGTGCTGATGGTCCTGCCGACCGAGATCCTGGAGTTCCCGGGACTGCGCCGCGCGGGCTTGGAGCTGCGCGTGCGCCTTGCCTGGCGTTGAGCGGGGCGCCGCCTACTTTGCCTTGCGGACGAGCGCGGCGAGCGCGTCCTCGCCGAGCGGCTTCTTGTGCTTGACCCGCAGGCTCTCCGCCCACTCCCGGTTGAAGTCGCGCTGATAGCGCCGGTTGATCGCATAGGTCACGAGCATCGCGACGAGCGCCCCCGCGCTCGCGAGCGCCATGTCCTTGTGCGCATCCCAGACGTCGCCCTGCGTGCCGAGATAGGCCTGGCCGAGGTCGCCGCCGAAGACTTCCGCAGCGCCCCATTCGATCAATTCAAAAAGCGCCGAGGTCGACATCGTCAGGTCGAGCGGCAGGAAGTAACCCCAGAACCCACGCACGTCGGCAACGCGCAGGAACATTTCACGGACCGGATAGGCGAGCAGGAGCCCGTAGCTGAAGTGCACGACGCGGTCAAAATTATTGCGCTCCCAGCCGACGAGATCGTTGAACGTCGAGCCGGTCAGCCGTTCGAACCAGGCGTCGTAAGGAACCTCGGCATACGAATAGTGCGCGCCGACCTGGTGCAGGCACATGAAGACGAAGATCAGCGTGTACGAGACGCGGGAGAGAAGTAGCTTGCGGTGATAGCCGATGATCAGTGCCGCGGCTGCGATCGCGAGCGCATTCTCGACGAGCCAGGTGTCGCGGTCCCAGGGCCTGATGGCGAGGAACGCCCACCAGACCGCGAAGACCAGGCTCAGGATGAGCAGGTACTTGCGGTGCGGGATGCTCAAGCGGCGGGAATCAGCGCAGCGACTGGAGAATGCGCGCGATCGGCAGCTTGCCGAGCGGCAGGAAGCGCACGAGGCTGAGCGCCAGTTTCGGTTTCACCGCGAGCAGGCCGGCGAAGACGCCGAGAGTCACCATCCTGCCCTTGCCGCCCATCAGGAATCGCATCGTCTGGCTCCGAGGGAAGGTTTCGCCGTCCGGCGCGAGCAGCGCCTCGATTTCGGCGCGGCTCTCGGCGAGGCGGCGTTCCGCGGGAGTGAGCACCTGTTTGCCCTCTTCGCCCGAAACATCAGACGTTTGCATGGTCACCGCCATTCGTTGTGTGCTCGCGCCCGCTGAAGGCACGCTCGAGGACCTCGCGGTCGCGATTCAGTTCAGACCGTGTGCGTGAGAAAAACTCGATGCGGCGCCGCTCGCCGGGGCGGAGCACCGCCAACGCGAGCCCGGCCGCAACCGCCGCGAAACCGACCGCAAGGCCCGCGGCGGTCCACGTGCGCCAGGGACCATCCCAGGTCAGGGCGAGCAGCCAGACGCAGGCCATGAGGAGCGCGACAAATGCGGCAGCGCCCGCGACCATGAGCGCGAGCAGGCGGCGCGCGATGGCGGTCGCCACCTCGCGCGCGTCTTCTCCCGCAACATCGGCATAGGCCTGCAGGTGCCGCAGGATCGCAGGCACCATTGACGCGATCGTCGAACGCATCGGACGAACTCCCTTGCGGGCAGGATCAGCGGCGCCCGGCGATAAACCCGATGACGATTCCCACGGCAGCGGCAACGCCGATGGCGGCCCAGGGATTTTCACGGACGTACACGTCCGTCGCTTCCGTCACGTCCTCGGCACGACCCTTCACCGCGGCGATTCCCTGCCCGGCAGTGGTCTTCGCCTTGGCGAGCGTCTGCTCGACCTTCGTGCGGATCTCCGCGATCTCCGCGTCGTCGACGTTGGCGACCTTCTTGATGAGATCCTCCACATCCGTGACGAGATTGGACCATTCGGTGCTGCGCGCCTTTGTGCCCTTTCCGCCATTCGTTTCGGTGCGCAGAGCCCGCTTTCCAGTTTCAACTACATTTTCCATCACATTTTCTCCTTGTGACTCGATCCTAGCACGGCGCCCGTGGCCCAGCCGTCCGGGCGCCGTGCCGCCAGCTTCAGGCGCGCCGGTTCAGGCCTGGGAAGAACGCGACTGCGTAGTAGAGCATGGCAGTAATTCGGTTTAGATCAGTTCAGCCTGAGCTTCGGAGCGCTTCGCGACCGTCGGCCCTGCTGACTACAGAGCGTAGGACGGGGACCACATGCCGGGGAACGCGGCCGGGTGGCCGGTGTCTCCCGCCTGGAGGCATACTGAAGAACGAAACCGGGAGCACGAACATGGGGACCGCGACGAGCCATCCGAGCGTCGAGACGATCATCAAGGACCCGTCGAAGCACTTCGCGTCTCCGCGCGACGTGGTCGCCGATCGCAATCTCACGCTCGACGACAAGCGCCGGATTCTCGACTCCTGGGCGCTCGACGCGCAGCTGTTGTCGGTCGCGGAAGAAGAGAACATGGCGGGGAAGGACCGGCCGGGTCTCCGTGACGTAAAGCTCGCGCAGCTCGAACTCGAAAAACACGCCTGACGCCCGGGCAGCGAGCGGGAGAGAACTGGTCTTACGCCGGGTGGGAGCCCTCGCGAGCTCAGAAGAACGGACATTCGCTCGCTCGGGACCCCGCCCGGCGTAAGACCCGCGCGCGACCGCGAGTCACCGGAGCAGCGGTGTCTACGAGATCGGGCGGCCGCGGGTTTCGGGCAGGGCGAGCCAGCCGACGACGAGGCATAGCGCGGCGACGCTCACCGGATACCAGAGACCGGCGAAGACGTTGCCGGTCGCTGCCACGATCGAGAAGGTGATCGTGGGCAACAGCCCGCCGAACCACCCATTGCCGAAGTTCTGCGGGAAAGACAACGCCGTGTAGCGGATGCGCGCCGGGAACAGCTCGGCGAGCCAGGCGGCATAGGCGCCCGCGGCCGCGGCCGCGAGTGCGAGCAGCGCGACCAGGATGGCGACGACGCGGGGCCGGTCGATCTCGCCAGGGTTTGCCGCGGTGCCATAGCCGGCTTCGGCGAGCGCCGCTTTTGCTTCGATATGGAATGCCGCGATCGCATCGGCACGGCCCCCGCCCGCGAGCACCGCAGCGTCGGGCACGATGATCACGCGTTTGCCGATATTGAGCCGCGCGGCTTCGCCTGCCGCCAGCGCTGCGCTCGCGTGGCTGATGCCGGCCCGCGCAAGAAAGGACTTGGCGACGTCACAGGAGCGCCGGTCGTAGCTCGCGCGCCCAAGCGGATCGAAGAGCAGCGAGCAGTCCCGCGGGTCGGCGGCGACGACGACTGGCGCCGTCTCGCGCGCGCCAGCGAGCGCGGGATTCGCGGCTTCGAGCAGCGCCCCGAACAGCGGGAAGTACAGCAAGGCGGCAAGCGCGACGGCCCCGAGCAGCAGCGGTTTGCGGCCGATGCGGTCGGCGAGCCAGCCGCTCGCGACCACGAGCGGCGCGGCGATCACGAGCGAGATCCCGGTCAACACTGCGAGGGTGAATCCGTCGATGCGCGCGACGCGCTCGAGGAAGTAGTACGCGTAGAACGTGCCCATGTAGAAGAGAACGGCCTGCCCGACCACGCACCCGAACAGCGCCGCAAAGACGAGCCGCAGGTTCCGTCCCTGCAGGAAAGTCTCCGAAACCGGCGCGTGCGAGAGCGCGCCCTCCGCCTGCATCTGCCGGAACACCGGGCTCTCGTGCAAGCGCAGCCGGATCCACAGCGAGATGCCGAGCAGGATCAAGGAGAGGAGGAAGGGAACGCGCCAGCCCCAGGCCAAGAATTCCGCCGGTGTCATCGCGGAGCGCGTCGCTCCGATCACGACGAGCGACAGGAGCAATCCGCCCATGGCCATTGCCGGAATGAAGCTGGTGTGCAGGCCGCGCCGGCCGGGCGGCGCGTGCTCGGCGACATACACGATGGCGCCGCCGTACTCGCCGCCGACCGCGATTCCCTGGACGATGCGAAGCGCAACCAGCAGGAGCGGCGCCGTGATGCCGATCGAGACGTAGCCTGGCAGCACGCCGACGAGAAACGTGGCGAGACCCATGAGGGCGAGCGTCACGAGGAACGTGACCTTGCGGCCGACAATGTCGCCGATCCTGCCGAAAAAGAGCGCGCCGAGCGGGCGGACGATGAAGCCGACAGCAAAGGTCGCGAGCGCGAAGATGAAGGCCGTCGTCTCGTTGACGCCCGAGAAGAAATGGGCGGCGAAGACGCTCGCGAGCGCACCGTAGAGGTAGAAGTCGTACCACTCGAACAGCGTACCGAGCGCCGAGGCGCCGATGACGTGCGTCCCCGACGAAACGCCGCCTTCAGGCATTCCTGAGAAAGACCGGAAGCTTGCGCCCGATCCGGTAAAGCTTGCTGCCGATGCGCGTGAGGACCCCCGGTTCAACCTCGGGCCGCCGGTCCCAGGCGGCATTGTGCTTGACGTCGAACTCCGCGAGGGCGGCTGTGAGGCTGCCTTCCGCGCCGATGCGCCGCCAGAACTCGGGAAACCGCTCCTGCCCCTCTTCCAGCCGGAAATCCATCCAGTTCCTCTTGTCGCGGAGGAAGAGCCGGATGTTCTCCGTGACCGTGTCGCAATAGTCGAGCGTGACCGCGACCGGCGTCGCGTCCTTCGGGCAGTGCCAGAGGATCGCGTAGCGGTACGCATTCATCATCCCGGTATACGAGCGCCTGGCCCAGCTTGCGGCAACCAGCGACGGGTCACGCGTCAGGTGGACGTAGAAAGCGCTGTCGCCATACCTCTGGTCGAGCCGGCCGAGCATCCACGAAAGGCGGTTGTCCGATTCGATATGGTTGTCCGGGTAGTCGAAATGCGCGTCGCCGAGAAGGCCGCTTCGCGACTCGTGTGCACTCGTGAAGTTCGTGATGTGATCGCAGGCCCGCGCGAACGTCTTGGAACCGGAACGGCCCGCGTTAAGGATAAAGACGTTCACCGGCCGGAAGTATATAGTTTCCCCGCTGAAATGCGCCGGAGCGCGGGACGGACATGATGTCGAAGGACCACACCAAGACTGTTCAGATCCGCAAAGTCGACAAGGTCGCACCCGACCTTCGCGGCCGCTCGGTCTGGCTCGGCAAGGTCGAGGCAGTCGAGCTCGAACTCGTGTCGACGACGGCGCTCGAGCGAATCCTGAAAACCGAGGGCGGCAAGACATGGAGCGAAATCCAGAAGCTCGCAGCCGGGCGCAAGGACGGCGTGCTGGCGAGGGACACGGCGACGGGTCACTTCCGGATCCTGAGCGAGGCGGACCTCAAGAAAGCGGTTCCCGCCGATGACGGGCCGAAGCGCTCCGCCGAAGTGACCGCAGCGCCACTCACCGACACGGCACGCAAGAAGGCGGACGAGCTTTCACTCGTCAGCACCCAGATCCTGCGGAAGGTCATGAAGCCGGACGGCAAGGCCGAGGTCGCGAAGCTGAAAGCCGGCAAGAAGGACAAGTTCGGGGGCTTCAACCCCTACGACAACAACTGACGCGCGGCCTTCAGCCGCCGCGGCCCTTGCGCCATTCCTGGACCCAGGCCTGCAGTTCTTTCGGCGGCAGCGGCTTGGCGTAATGGAATCCCTGCACGTAGTCACAACCGATGGCGGCGAGCTTCGCCGCGACCTCGGCTTTCTCGACACCTTCGGCCACCACCTCGAGGCCGAATGAATGCCCGAGCGCGACGATCTGCTCGACGATGCGTCCGTCCGCCTCGTCCGCCAGCATGTTCATCACGAAAGACTTGTCGATCTTGAGTTCGTCGGCCGGAATCTGCTTCAGGTAGGACAGCGAGGAATAACCCGTCCCGAAATCGTCGATCGAGATGCGTGCGCCCATCTCGCGCAATTCCGTCAACACGCGATGGCTTCGTTCCCTATCGACCATCAGCGCGTTCTCAGTCACTTCGACCGTGAGCCGGTCGAATCCGACCGACCAGAGCCCGGCGGCGTCGCGGATCACCTCCACGAGCTCCGGATTGCAGATGATCGACGGCGTGACATTGACCGCGACGCCGATCGGGCCAAGGCTCTTCGGCCACTCACCGATCTGGCGCAGCGCGCGATGGAAGGCGAATCGCGTCAGCGGATCGATCTGGCCCGTCATCTCCGCCACGTCGATGAAGATCTCAGGCGGCACATTGCCGGCGTCCGGCCGGTTCCAGCGCATCAGCGCCTCGACGCCCACGACCTCGAGCTTCGGCAGCGAAAGCTTCGGCTGGTAGTTCAGCACGAGATCGCCATGTTCGAGTGCGTTCGCGAGCTGGGTCTCGAGGTCCCAGCCGGCCACGAGCTCTTCCGCCTTGCGGTCGGTGTAGACGACGGTCGCGGCTTTAGTCTTCCAGGCCTCGAGCAGCGCGATCTCGGCGCATTGCATCAGCGCCTCGGGCGTGCGCGCATGGCCGGGATACATCGCGATGCCGACGGAAAGGCGCACGGTGGCGTGCTGGCCACCGGAAGCGACGGGCTCGGCGCCCGCGCGCAGCACCTTGTTGGCAGCGAGCAGCGCATGCCCTTCGTTCCGGAGGTTCGATAGCACGAAGACGAACTTGCGGTCCCCGAGGCGCGCGAAGTAATCCCCGGGCCGCGAGACCTGCGAGAGGCGGTTCCGGAGCTCATCGAGCATCCGCGCGGCGTTCACGTGGCCGGCACTCGCGAACAGGCTCTCGAGATGGTGCACGTAGACGACGACCACCGCAATGCCGTAGAGCTTCGCCTCGCGCGCCGCGAGCCGTGCGCGGATTGCCTCGAGGCAGTCCGCATAGCCACTGCTGCCAGGCTGCGTTACCTGCGCTGTCATCATGGCGTCAATTGAGGTAGTACTCCGCTGGATCGATGCCGTCGGCGGCCAGCTCTGCGTCGTTGCTGACGTAGAAACCCTGGAACAGGAATGGGGTTTCAAGCCAGGGCCGGTCGAGCTCCGAGACGTACATTCCGACCTCGAGCTCGACGACTGGGATTTTCCTGTATCTGGACAAGGCAGTGCGTTCCGGGGCCGGACTGTGGTCCGATGACAGTGACAAACTGCGCGGAGCGCGAACGTGACGCGGAGCGCAAAAATATGACAAACGGCGCGTTTTAGGCCGGAAAACCCCGGAATCCGGGCATAAAGAAGGCCGGCCCCCGCGGAGGGGCCGGCCCTGATCTCACCGGCGACCGGTCAGCGCGTCGCCTTGATCACCACGCGGCGGTTGTTATTCCGCCCCTCGGCCGTGTCGTTGGTGTCGGTCGGGCTTGACTCGCCGGCACCGGTCGCAACGACCGTAGAACCGCTGACACCATTGTCAATGAGGTATTGCCTCGCCGCATCGGCCCGGCGCTGCGACAGGACCTGGTTGTACGCATCCGAACCCACGCTGTCGGTGTGACCTTCAACGGCTATTTTCGTCCCGGCGACGATATCGGCCGGCCTCGTCTTGAGGTCAGCGATTAGCGCGTCGAGTTTTCCGCGCGTTTCGGCCGTCAAAGCAAACGAATCGAACTCGAACAGCGCGCCACGCAACGTGATCTCCTTGAAGCAGCCGATGTCGTCGACAACGACGCCGATGGGCGTGGTCGGGCAGCGGTCCTTGTCGTCCGTGACGCCGTCCTTATCCGCGTCGCCCGGCAGCGGCGGGGGCGGCGGCGGAGGTGGCGGCGGCGGGGGTGGCGGCGGCGGCGGCGGTGCGGCCACGACTGGCTCCTCGCCACCGAAGTCCTTGCGGAACGTGATGCCGAAGGTCCGCGGCTGGTTCACCAGGTAGCCGACGCGCGCGACGCGCCCACGCTCCTGGTCGAGAGCCAGCAACGCGTTTTCGTCATCGACGTTGTTGACGAAGAGCGCCGCTTCCCAGTCGTCGCCGCGCACGCCGAACCGCAGGTTCCCGATATCGTAGGCCGGCAGCAGCGGCTCGAAAGTGACCGACGTCAGCGGGACGCCATTGACCTCCGGATCGCCGAAGCCAGTAGTTGGCGGATTGGGACTGAGTATGATTCCGAACGTCCCGAATCCAGGCACCTGATCGCCCATCTGCGTAAAGCGACTTCCGACGTGCTGATACGTACCCGTGATGAAGCCCTCGACACGCGCCGTCATCGGCCAGCTGTAGGTCGCATTGGCCGCAAGCTGGAACTCCGGCGTGGACGGCAGGCGATTGCCTTCCTCGATGCCCGCGAGGATCGCGCCCGAGCCAGAGGTGACACTCGTGTCGATCTCAGACTCGGTGTAGCTCGCCGAAATGCCGAAGTCGAAGCGGTCTGTCGGCGCCGCCGTCAGCTCCATCTCGACACCCGTTGAATGTGATTCCGGCACGTTGATGGCGATGCGCGAAGAACAGTTGCCCGCAACTGCCGGGACCTGAAGGTCCTCGATATCGGCGTGGAACACCGCCATGTTGAACTGCCCGCGGCCGCTGGCGAATCCGATCTTTGCGCCCAGCTCGTAATTCCAGAGCGTCTCGCTCTCAAACGTGGGGTGTCCGCCGAAGTCCAGGATGTCCTGCGCAGTGCACAGCGGAATGTTCAGCGGATCGTTGATGCCGCCCAGCCGGAATCCCTCAGCTGCCTGCGCATTCAATTGCACGTTGTCACTGACGTCGTAGGACAAGAGCAGGCGCGGCAGGAAACCGTCGTCACTAACGGAGCCGGGACCATTGGTCAGCTCGTCCGGCCCGCCATCCGTATCCGCAAAGACACCACCGAAGTAGAGGACGCGATCTTCTTCAAAGTCGTAGTAGCGTCCGCCGAGCGTCGCAGAGAACCGCTCGGTAATGTCGAATGTGCCTTCTGCGAAGAAAGCCATCTGCGTGATGTCGTAAGGGATATCCGAGAAGAACGGGCTGTCCGGCGGTGCGCCGAATACTGAGCCTGGCGCGCCAATTAATGCGTCATAGCCTGGAGTCGGCAGGGTCTGTCCATAGTCGCGAGACATGTCGCTGTAGAAACCGCCCAGGACCCACTGGAAGCGGCTTTCATTGTCCGAAGCGAGGCGCAATTCCTGTGTGAACACTTCGACTTGTGTGGCGTCGCGCAACTGGGAGTCGAGGCGCACAGCTGCGCCGCCAATATTCACGTTGAAGTACGTGACGCTGCCCGTCAGCTGCGTTGCGTCGCGCGCCATGAGGATATCGCGATCGGTGTAAGAACTGATCGAGGTCAGCACGACCCCGCCAAGATCAAATTCCGCCGTGAGATCGCCCAGCAGGAAATCGTCGGAGAATTTCTCCTCGAAATTCGTGTACTGCTCCCGCTCGCCGATGTCGACGGCCGGCTCGGTCGTCGTGAATGGATTCGCGAGCATGTTCCATTCGTCCTGACGGTTGACGCCGTCGGTGTTGACCGACTGGTAGATCACGCGCGGCGTGATCGCCACGTTGTCCGTGAGCTCCCAGCGAAGCGCCATGCGCCCGCCCTTGCGCTCGCCGCTGTTGACGTCATCTTCAATTGTCCCGCCGGGACGATGCGAGTCGATGTAGCCCGGCAGCTCGGCGAAATACCCGACGAGGCGCAGCGCGGCGCGATCGCCGAGCGCGAAGTTCATCATTGCGCGGGCGTCATAGCCGGTGCCGCCGCCGTCGACGCTGCTGCCACTGACCTCCACGTTGCCGTAGTCGTCAGCGAGGTCCGGCTGGTTGCTGATGTACCTGACCGTGCCCGCAAACGAGCCGGAGCCGAACAGCGTGCCCTGCGGACCGCGCAGCACTTCGACACGATTCAGGTCGTAGAGGTCGAGATCCGGCGTGAAGAGGGACAACGAGATCACGGACTCGTCCATGTAGACGCCGACCTGCTCCTTGATGCCCGCGAGGTCGCGGTCAATCTTGCCCGCGGATATGCCGCGCAGGCCGACCTGGCTCTGTCCAGGCCCAAGGTTCTGCACCGAGAGGCCCGCGATGTTCCGCGACACGTCCTCGATGTTCTGTGCGCCGGCGGCCGCGAGGTCCGCGCCCGTCCGCGCGCTGATGGCAAAGGGGACGTCCTGCAGGGATTCGGCGCGCTTACGCGCGGTGACCGTGATTTCGCCGAGAGCCGTCGTTTCCTGCGCGAAGGCGCTCTGCCCAAGGACGAGTGCAACGGCGCTCGCAATGAGCGACGCGGGTCGCAGCCGGGTGATCCTGTTCATGCTCCTGCCCCTGTTTCTAGCCCGTCTCTCCGGGCGATGTTGTGGGGAAGAGTGTCTCTAGATTAAGTAATTACCGCAAGTCCCGGAGGTTTGTTGCATTTCGGCCACGCCGATGGCGTGTCCGGACGGAATCCGGAATTGGTGGGCCCGCTGGGATTCGAACCCAGGACCAAGGGATTCGCGTGGTCCCACCGTTTCCGGCGGGCGCGGACTATCTCTTCACCCGCGGCCAGTCGGCCGATGAGGGTGCGGGACGCTCTCGCCTGTCATCAAGGGCACTCGAAGCCCTCAGGTAGTCTCTGCACCTTCCGGCGGTGCACCGCCGGCTCGGCTCAGGATTGCCATCAGCCGCCCTGCGCTGGAAGGTTTCCCTGAATTCGTCCCGTCCACCCGGTCCCTTTCGGGGCCGGGGCACCTTTTCCCGAAGAAAGATGAGTCCCCTGCTCTAACCACTGAGCTACAGGCCCGCGGCGAGTCTAACAAATCGATTGCGCGGAACCCGTGCAACCGTTACGAATGGTTCTCATTCGACGCAGCAGTGCAAAGGAATTGCGACAATTGAAGGCGATCCGGCGGGATGCCGGAAGTCACGAGGATTATCCGATGACGGACGAAAAACTTTCCCGCAGGCAGTTGCTGCAAGGCGCGATCGCAGGCATCGCCGCCGTGCCGGCCGCCACCCTCCTCGCGCGGTCCGCGAATGCGGAGTTGCTCTCGGAGTCCGATGCGACCGCGAAGTCGCTCGGTTACGTGGCCGACGCGAAGAAGGTGAGCGCAGAGGCGAATCCAAACTACAAGCCAGGGCAGGTGTGCGCGAACTGCATGCAATTCACCGGCAAGGCAGGCAGCGCGGAAGGCCCCTGCAACATTTTCCCAGGCAAGGACGTCAAGGCCCAGGGCTGGTGCAAGGTCTGGGTGCTGAAGCCGGGCGCCAAGGTCGGCTGATCCACGGGCACGGCCGCGGCCGGCCGTGCCAGTCCCCGCCCGATTTTCTATGATCCATGGCTTGGGGCCCGCCAGGGCCCGAGAGCCGGATCATGCACGACCCGAGATTCCGCGACCGCAAGCCAGCCCCGCTGCCTGCGGAAAACAGAGAACGGCTGCCGAAGGGCGAGCACGCGCAGACGGGAGAGCGCCTGCAAAAAGTGCTCGCGGACGCGGGCATCTCGTCGCGCCGCGATGCGGAGTTTGCTATCCGCGCGGGACGCGTGCGGGTCAATGGCCGGCGCGTCCTGGAGCTACCCTGCCTCGTCGATCCCGTACGTGACCTGATCGAGCTCGACGGTGACGTGGTCGATGTGCGGCGTCAGCATGGCCCGCGTGCGCGCGAGCGGCTCTACCTGATGCTCAACAAGCCGCGCGGCGTGATCTCGACGGCCCGCGACCCGGGTGGACGCGTGAATGTCGTCGACCTCGTGAGCGCCGCCGTGCCTGCGGGCGATCGCGTCTACCCAGTCGGCCGTCTCGACTCCGATTCGACTGGACTCGTGCTCCTGACCAACGACGGCGAGCTCGCCCATCGCCTGGCGCATCCGAGCTCCGGAATTGCCAAGGAATACCGCGTCACGGTGCAAGGCGCCCTGCCGGATGGCGCGCTCGCGCAGCTTTCGAAGGGCATGTACCTCGCCGACACCCGTTCACCGCCGGGCGGCGCGAAGCGCGCGCGCATGCAGCAGGTTCGCGTGCTGAAGCGCATGAAGGACCGGCGCCGCGGCGACCTCTCGCTCGTCTCGGTCACGCTCGCCGAAGGCCAGAACCGCGAGATCCGGCGCCTCTTCGCCCGGGTCGGCGCCAAGGTGAAGGGACTCGAGCGCGTCGCGCTCGGCAGCCTCCAGCTCGGCCGCCTGCCGACCGGCCATTTCCGCACACTCCGCAACGAGGAGATCCTCGCACTGCGCCGCTCCGTCCGGCTCGGGTGAGCGCGTGATCGCGCATGACCGTCGCATCGCGACCCGGCTCCTCGCCGCGATCACTTTCCTGATCGTCTTCGCCTCGCTCTATCCCTTCAGCTTTTCGCTGGACGGCGCGGTCCCGCTCGAGCAGCTCGGCGAACTGCCGCGGGCCGGCATGACGCGCAGCGACATCGCAGCGAACGTGCTGCTCTATCTCCCGCTCGGGACCTGCCTCGCGTGGCTCCTTGCACCGCGCTTCGGCGGAGCCATCGCGGTCGTCGCGGCGACGCTCATCGCTGCCGCACTGTCCTATGCGATCGAGTTCGCCCAGCTCTACGAAACGCGGCGAGTGTCGAGCCTCGCCGACTTCACCTGCAACAGCGTCGGCGCCTTCGCCGGCGCCTGCCTCGCACTCGCGCTCGCGCGTACACGACAGCGCCTGCACTCCTCGCACTTCGCCGGTCTCCTGCGCCATCCTGTCGCGGCGGCACTGCTCTTCTCGTGGATCGGTTACCGCCTCGCGCCATTTGCGCTGGTCCTGGATCCCGCCGAATGGGCCTCGAACCTCGCACCGCTTGCCGATGGCGGTCGGCCGCCTCCTGGCGTGTTCGCGGCCCACCTCCTCGCCTGGCTCACACTGCGCCTCGTCTGCGAACGGCTTGCGCCGGGCCGCGCACTCGCGCTGGCCGCCGGCTCGATGGGCGTCGTGCTTGCAGGCCGCGTCCTGTTCGATGGCCTTGGCCTCCAATGGGCCGAGGTGGCCGGGATGGCGATTGCCCTCGTCCTAGCGCCGGCACTTGCGCGCCTGCCGCGCGTGACCGCGGCGCGATTGCTCGCCCTGGCACTCGTGCTCCTCATCGCATTCCAGGGGCTCGTGCCATTCGATTTCCAGATTGCGCAGGACCGCTTTGCCTTGCTGCCCTTTGGCGAAAGCCTGACGCAGTACCGCGCCGCCAACCTGGCCGACGTGTTCCTGCGCTGCTTCATGAATGGCGCGCTCGTCTGGCTGCTCGCACAAGCAGGGCTCTCCGTGGTCGCGGCAACAAGCATCGGAGCGGGAGCCGTGTTCGCCGTCGAGCTGTTGCAGACCTGGCTGCCGGGCCAGACGGCCGAGATCACGGACCCGCTTCTCGCCCTGTGTGCGGGAGGCCTGATCGCGGTCTTCGAGCGCGGAGGCGCCGGATGAAGGGGCAGGCGGGGTTCCGCACTCGCTCCTGCGGCGACCTAAAGTCGCTCGTGCGGAACCCCGCCCGCCTGTTCGTCCGCATGCGCGCGACGGGGAACATGATCCCGGATGGATGGTCTATCGTCCCAGCATGATCCCGGTGCTCGCGTTCCTGTTGCTAGCCGCTACGCCAGCCGAAGGCCAGACGGGCGAGACGCCCGTTCCGCCGCAGGCCCAGGCGGCCCCGGAACCGGCCGCGAATCCAGAGGCCAGCCCTGCCACTACACCCGCCGAGTCGCCGGCTGCGAAACCGCTCTCCGCCGAGGCCGCCCCCGGCGAGATGACAAGCGAGCCGCCGCCGCTGCCCGAAGCGTCCGCACAACCGCTGCCGGAAGCGACGGCGCCGCAGGTTCCCGCAAAGCCCCCGGCACCCCGCCAGCAGCTCAAGATACTCGCGCAGGATTCACGCTTGGAGGCTTACCAGCAGTTCCGAGCCCTGTACGAGACCGCACGCTTCGACGAGGCCCTGCCCTACGCCAAGCGCGTGGTCGAACTGTCCGAGCAGGATTCCGCGCGCGACCACGAGCTGCCCATCGCCTACAACAACCTGGGCGCCACGCAGTACCAGCTCGCCGACTACACGGGCGCCGAAGCGAGCTACCGGCAATCGCTCGAGCTGCTCGAATCGACCCAGGGGATCTCGTCGCGACGCCTCGTCGTGCCGCTCGCGGGACTCGGCGCGGTGTACGCGGCGCAGGACCAGCACCAGGTCGCCGCGGAGCACTTCGACCGCGCGCTCGCCGTGAGCCGGCGGGCGGATGGCCTCTTCAACCTCCAGCAGCTGCCCCTGATCGCACAGGCCGCGGACAGCCGTTATGCAATGAGCGATTTCGTCGGCGCCCAGAAGGAGCGCATGTACGCGCTCAGGATCGCGGAGCAGAACTACGGCTACGGCGACGAGCGGACACTCCCCCCGCTGCTCGAACTCGGCAACTTCTACGAGGGGCTTCGGGAATTCATCAACGCGCGGATGATGTATATGCGCGCGCGCGACGTCGCGATGCAGAAGAGCGGTTACAACCCGCCGGCGGTCAAGGCGCTCGTCGGCATCGCGCGCACCCACCGCATGCAGTACACGATGGATCCGGAGACGCTCGACAGCCAGCAACCGGCCCGCGACGAGGTGACCGGCGAAATGATCGGCAAGGTCTATCGCGAGTCGCGCGTGCCGCCGCCGGCAGCGGACCGCACCGGGCTCAAGGCCGCGCAGACCGCGCTGGATCTCCTGCGCGGAACGTCGGATCCGCCCAAGGACCTCATGACGGAAACGCTGATCGAGCTCGGCGACTGGTTCCAGTCCACGTCGCGGCCGACGATTTCGGTCCCGTACTACGCGGAGGCCGCCGGCATCTTCGAGGCCCAGGTTGCGGCGGACCCGCTCGCGGGCAATCCCCTGAAGGCGCCGCGGATGGTGTTCTACCGACCGCCGGTCTCGGCGAGCCGCGGGCTCAATACGCTGTCCGGGCAATACGTGATCCGAAAGACCGTCTTCAGCTTCGTCGTTTCGGACGTCGGTGTGCCCGAGGAGATCGCGGTCGTGTCCACGACCATGGACGAAGCGCAGCTTTCCCACTCGCGCCGCGCAGTGTCGAAGTCGATTTACAGCCCGCGCTTCTCTGAGGGCAAGCCGGTCTCGACCGCGGGTGTCACGTTCACGAGCGAGTGGTACCAGGAATACGATCCGGAATCGGGCCCGCCGCCGCCGACGACTGCCGACGGGGCCCCGGCGACCGAGAAGCCCTCAAACTCCGGAACCTGACGGCGGCACATCTCCTGCCGGCGGCGTCGATGCTTCCGGCTCATTCGACGGCGGCCCATCCACTGGCGGCATCTCTTCCGGCGGTTCATTCACTGGCGATTTTTCTGCAGGCGCGTCCTGCGTGGCGGGCGCCTCGCCCGCGGGCTGACTCTCGACGGGCGCCTGCAGGACCTCGGGCGGAGCCGGCGGCGAGACGGGCAAGGGGCTTCCCGCGCCGCGAAGCAGGAGGCGGACCGACTCCTGGTCGGTTAATTCGACGGCGACCTTCGCACCGGCATCGCGCATCGCGCGCTGCGTCGCGATCGCGAGCGGCTCCTTGCTCGCGAGCGTATGCGCCTTCTCGCGGCCGTAGCCGGTCAGCGTGAACGAATCGACGCGCGCGCCGTTTCCGTCATAGAGCGTGAGCAGGTAACGGATCGTGACGATGAAGGCCTCGCCCGCCACGTCCTTGGGTGTGAGAAAGGAGTACTCCTCGAACCGGGGCTCGAGCACGAAGGCGAGCGGCGGCGCGACGCCGGCCACGCGCGTCGGGTCCTCCACCGGCACGATGTCCCGGAACATGGCCTTCAGCAGCCAGTCGAGGTTCGTCACGTGGGCGGGGCCGAGGTTGATCTCGTACTCGATGGTGCCGCGCGTTTCCCGGTGCACGTACTCGCGGAACTCTTTCGAGTAGTGGACGCCGACGCGCACCGGAAGCTGCTCGATGAGCGGAGGCGGCAGCTGCGCCCGGGTCGTAAGACGCGTTGCGGTGCAGGCCGACAGGAGCCCGAGGCAAATCGCGGCGAGAGCCGGACGGATAATCGTCATGGTCATCGCTTGCTCCGTCGCAGGGCGTCCGAATTTCCCTCTGGCAGGCCGACGAACACGCCGCCATTCCGGGCCGAAAGTATGCGCATCAGCGTCGCATAACGCATGCTCGTGTGCTGGGGGTACTGGCCCGGGATCGGGAAACCCAGTGAGTGAATGCGGACAAGCCGCTCGCCGGACTTCGCGGAGCGATTGATCCGATCGACCGTGTCGACCACTTCCTGGATCGACGGGCCCGTGAACTCGTCGCCGAACACGTAAATGCTGATCGGGTGATCGCGCGTCCAGAACGTGCGCACCGCGGCGATGATACCCTCGGACGGGCTCGAGTTCGAGAACGCCTGCCAGTTGCGGAAGCGGTCCAGGATCGCCTTGCGGCGCGCCGGCGAGTCCGGGATCCACTTGCCGCGGTACTCGCTGAACATGTACCCGCCCTCGTCGTCCATGACCTGGATGCCCTTCAGCTTCGGGTAGATGTTCAGCACCTCGCCGAGCTTCTGCTCCGCATAGCGCCAGTTCTGGGACTGCATCGAGCCCGACGTGTCCACGATGAAGATGACGTATTCGCTGTCGATAGGCACGCCCGCGACCGGCTGGTTGTAGACTTGCTGGCGGCCGCTCTTCTGCAATTCCCGCGTCTCGTCGATCAGCGTCTTGCGCGCCTCGGCGAGCGTTTCGTTCAGCTTCTTCAGCGCGTCCTCCTCATCCGTGCTCGCCTTGTGCTGGCCCTCGATCGACGACAGGTCGCCGCGCAGCCGCGCGAGGCGTTTCTGCTCCTCGCTCAGCTCCTCGATGCGCGCGCGCAGCTCGCGCTCGAGCACGACCGCCATGCCACGGATATCGAAAACCTCCCGCTCGTACTTCACGATCTGCGCGTCGAGGTCCTTCTTCGACTGCTCGAGCTGGATGGGCTCGCCGGACTCATTCAGCACGAGCAGCAGGATGATCGCGCCGAACCCGCAGCAGATGCAGTCGAGAAAGGACATGCTGAAGGTCTCGGTGTCACGGCGCGTGCGGCGCTTCATGGCCAGTCCTTCGCCGGGCTCAGGAAGCCGCCGCCGGTCGAACGCGCGAGTCGCCAGAAGAAGATGGGCGCGGACGGGTCGCCTTCCATCGGCAGGAGCACGACGCTCATCCGGGGCGGCTGCGGCGGCAGCGACTTCACCGCGTCCTGCATCAGGTCTTCGCGCTGCTCCATGGTCACGAGCGTGCGCAACAGAGGCGGCTTGTCGCCCTGCGTCGGCAGGCCGTCGGTCACGAGGATCACGCTGTCCGGTGCCGGGTCCAGCGTCCTGATCACCGCGAATGCGTTCTGCAGGCTCGACCCGCCGGTCGGCGCCGTTTCCCGGAGCGCCGAGAGCGCCTTTTCGATCTGGGCGGAATCGCGCGCATCGAGCCAGCGGCCGGCGCTTCCTTCGACGAGGGGCCGCGGCGCGGTGTCGAAGGCGTAGATCTGGAACAGCGTCGTGTCCGGCAGGCGCGAGGCCATCCATTCGACCGTGTTGACCGCCTGCTGCCACTTGCTCGAGCTGATCCGCCGCTCCGGCGGCATATTGCGCATCCGGATGATGTTGACGAGCGTCTCGTCGAGCATGCTCGCCGAGGCATCGACCAGCACCAGCACGCGCTTGCCGTCGACGCGCAGCGTCACGAGCTGCTGCTTGTCGACGATCGGCACAGGGCTCGTGGGCTCGGGCGGCGCGGCTTCCTTCAGGCGGCGCGTGCTCTCCTCGAGCGACTTGAGGTCCGCCTTCAGGCGCTCGAGGCTTTCGCGCCGCGCGAGCGTGTCGTGCTCGAAGCGCGCCAGCTCCTCCTCCGTCAACTTCAGCCTCTCCATCACCTCCCGGGACAGGCCGACCGCCCGGACCTTGCGGTCTTCGGTGGAGTCGAGCGCGTTGCGAAGCTCCGCCAGGTGCTTGTAGCCGTCGATCACTTCCTGCTCGAGCTTCCTTGCCTCGGCCGAAAGGTCGGTCGTTTCCTTGATCCGGTACAGCCCCGCCTGCGCGCTGATGATCGTGTAGAACAGCACGACCGCGCCGAAGCCGCAGGAAATCACGTCCAGGAACGACATGCTGAACGTGGTTGTCTGGCGCCGTGCCATCGGTCAGCTCACTCGGCCGTCACGAGCTCGAACACGAAACCCGGCGATCCGACCCGCAATCGATCGCCGGCGCCGAGTTCCGATTTGCCTTCGACACGAATGCCGTTCACGAAGGTACCGTACCGGCTGTGGTCGCGCACGATCGAGCGGCCGGCCTGGCGCATGAGCGTGCAATGGGTCCGCGAAATTCCTTCGACTGCCCCCGCGAGCGCGATACGCCTGCCGTCGCCGTCGCCCGCTCCGATCACGAGCGGCCGCTCGTCGATCGCGTGCGCGCGGCCGTCAAGTATCGCGTGGGTTGCGGTGGCCCTGCCGCCGCGCCTCGGCGCCCGGCCCGCGGATGCGTGAGTCCGCGCGAGCGCAGTCACGAGTGCCGGCGGATCACCAGGACCGATTTCGCCCGCGTGCCCGGCCGCACCCGCTGCCGCCGCCGTCTCCGCGAGTCGCGCGAGTTCCATTCCGCCTTGCGCCGCGAGGCGTTCGCCGAGAGCCGGCAACAGCGAAGCGCGCGAGGAGACAACGAGGGTCGCCGGTTCGTCGGCGCGATGGATGCCGCGCACGAGCTCGCCGATCTGCGCATACCAGGCCTCGGCCGCGAGCGTGAACTGCTCGCGCTGCAGCGTGGCGCTGAACGCGCCGGCCTCCCCGTCGATGGTGGCATCAACGGATTCCTGCCCCGCCAGCACGGCGAGCCAATCCGGCAGGCGCTGGTACAGCTGCTGCTCGCTGGACGCCCGGTGCAGCGGGTCGAATCTCGTGCGCCGTACCATCGCTTCGCTGACGAGTTGTGACCAGGCTGAATACATCGCCTTCAGGCCGGCGCGCGGCGCGATCTCCACGCGCCGCCGGCGCATGACCGTTTCGCCGTCCAGCTCGGTCAGCACCGACTGGTGCATCTGCACGTCCAGGTGCAGCACCACGGGGCGAGCGGCGAGCCCCGCGCAGGCGGCGACGGCGGAATCGACGAGGCCCGCGACCGGAATGCCAATGCTCCGGGCGATGCCGAGCAGGAGCCCGGCCTGGTGCAGGCGCATCGAGCCCGGCAGCGCGAACACGGCATCGTCGCCCGCTTCGGCGATCGAGCGCCAAATTCCCTGCAGGTGCGCGTGCGCGAGGTCCGCATGAGACATCGACTGCTCCGCCGATCCGGCGAAAGAGTCGAGCGCCAGGTCCGACCAGAAGCGGTCGGAGGCGAGCACGGGCTGGAGCCTCGCGGCAGCTACCGCCGGCTCGCCGACGATCGGCCCGCCCTGCGCGAGCAGCGCGACGCCAGGGCTCGCGGCGGCGCGCGAGCCTTCGCGGACGGCAATCACCGCCGCATCGACGATTTCAAAACCAACTGTCGCCATCGTCAACGCACCTGCAAGTTGCGCAACACGCGGTTGTCGAGATAGATCTCTGCGTCCAGCACGAGCCGTTCCTGCGCCAGCTGCAGTTGGTGCAGCAGGAACATGAGCACGAGCGAGAGGAGCAGCGCGACGAGCGTCGAATTGAAAGCGACGCCGAGGCCCTCGGTGACCCCCGAGATGTCCCCGGTTACCGCCTTGTGCGCCTCAGCCAGTGCATCGCCGATGCCTCGCACCGTTCCGATGAATCCGATTGCGGGTATCGCCCACGCGATGTAGCGAAGCATCGACAATTCCGAATCAAGTCGCTCGGCTTCCGCGGCACAGACGGCGTGGCCCGCCTCCGAGACGTCCTGGACGTTTCGCGTCGCCCCGAAGCGGGCGAGCGCCGCCTTGGACGCACGCACGATCAGTGAGTGTTGCTGCTCGCCCGGCAGCGACTCGAGCTGGCGCACGTACTCGCGCGTGTCCTCCGGCAGGATCCGCATGCCCTCCGGCACGCGCACGGGATCGCCTTCGAGCTGTTCCTGCTCGCGCCGTGTCGCGTGATTCTTGAAGCCGATCATCGCGAGCGCCCAGATCATCAGGATCACGCAACTTTCCTGTTCCCAGTCCTTCATGATCACGAACATCGACCGCTCGGGAACGTAGTTCGGGTCCTTGCGCATCGATTCGGCCTGGACTGCAAGCACCGCCTGCGCGCCGGGCCGCACCCAGACAGTCCAGATCGCGTGAATCACGATCGCTGCGGCGAGCAGGGAACCCAGGCTATACAGGAATTCCTTCGGATAACGGGTCTTCATGAAATCCTCAGATGTCGATCGGAAATGAAACGGGAAAGTCCGCGCGAACCTTCTCGGTCGGATCGAAGCGCGCGGGCGGCGGGCCCGACGGCGCCGTGCCCGGCGGCAGCGGCGGCAATTCCTCTTCTTCCTCGACCGGAGCCGCGGAATCGGGCGTCTCCGATGCATCGCCGGCGGGTTGCACCTCTGCGGGCGAGTTTTCCGAGGGCGCCGCCGGCGGTGTCTCGGCCGGCTGATCCTTCGACGGATCCACCTTGGCCGGCGCAGTTCCAGGGGCGGGCTTCGGCGCCTCGATCGCCGAGGCGACGAGGACGAGCGATGAAGCCGCAATCGCGATCAGCCATCTCATCTCATTCACTCCGCGTATCGCGCGATCCGGAAGCCGAGGTCGGGCCTTGCCGCCGTGCCCGAATCGCGTACGGCGAGGCGCAGTTCCGGAATCTTGCCCGTGAGCCAGCCCGCGCCCCGGATCACGTGGCTCTCGCCCGCCTGCGGGCCGACCGGGTCGGTCGACGCGTAATCGGGGCCGACCACGTAAATCGAGTAGCGGTCCGTCGCCCATTCGAGCACATTGCTGCCGAGGTCGTGCAGCCCGAGCGGATTCGCCGCGAAGCTGCCTACCGGCGCCGCGACGCGGAAGCCATCGTCGTAGCCCGAGATCGTGACAGGCGTCAGGTAGATCGCCGTCGCATCGCCCCAGTTGCCCGAGCGAGCCGGCACCGGCAGGTCATTGCCCCAGGGGTACTTGCGCGTCGCGCGGCTGCCGTCGAAGCGCGCGGCGAACTCCCACTCAGCCTCCGTCGGCAGGCGGTAGCCGGTCGTCACCGGCTCGACCAGCTCGAGACGGTCGCCGCGGCGCGCATATGCCGGCGGCAGCTTGTCGCGCCCGGAGAGCCAGTTGCAGAAAGCCGCGGCATCCTGCCAGGTGACGCGCACGGCGGGATGGCGCTCGAGGTCGAGCGATTCGTCCTTGAAAATGCCCGAGAGGTGATCCGCTCGGAATTCGCGGAACTCGCGGTTCGTCACCTGAAAGCGCGCGATATAGAACGGCCGTTTCAATTCGACCACACGCTCGGATTCGTTTGAGCGGCGGCCCGGCTCGCGGCGCGGGCTGCCCATCGTGAAGCGCCCGCCATTGACGAGCACGAGCTGCTGGCCCGTCGAGGTCGCGCGCTGCGCGGGCATGCCTGCGACCCGCGCTTCGCTCGCAGTCCGGAGCGTGTACTCGACGACCTGGGTTTGACCTTCGCGCGGAGTGATCGTCGCACGGAAGGGTTCGAGGCCGGACTTGCGCACCTCGAAGACGTGCGGCGCCGCGGAAAGCGAGAGCGTCTGGTTCGCCGGCCCGCGCGAAGCGCCGTCCACATAAAGGACTGCGTCTGCCGGCTGGCCGGTCACGCGGACGTCGCCGAGCACGGCCTTCAGGTCGACAGACAACTTCCGCTCCGCCCGGCTTTCGACCGAGACGCTCTGCGTCGCGGGCGCGTAACCTGCCAGCGTCAGCAGAACATCCTGTGGCATGCCGGGCGGCACGCCGACCGTGAGCGGCGTGCGGCCGCGATAGCGGCCGCCGATGCTGACGTCCGCGCCCGAAGGACGGCTCTGCACGACGAGGCGGCCATCGGGCATGCCGAGCTCGACCGGCCCGACGACCTGCGGCTTCCGTGCGACTACGGTCAACGGGCTCTCGAAGCGCCGGAATTCCGGGTGGACGATCGCGAGCGTGTAACGCCCAGCGTCGAGCTCGGTCTCAAGCGGCGTCACGCCCAGCTCACGGTCATCCGCCCAGACCGTCGCGCCCGCGGGAACGCTCGTCACGGTGATCCGCGCGTAAATCGGCTCGAGGGAAACCTTGAGCTCCTGGCGCTCGCCGCCGCCCGCGACTTCCAGGCGGACGCTTTGCTCGGCATGGCGCGGCGCGCTGATCGCGAGCTCGCGCGTGCCCGCGCGCAGCTCGTACTCGCCGGGCAGCGGCCCGACCGGCGCGCCGTCCACGGCGAGGCTTGCCGCCACTCCACCCGTGTCGAAGGTTACCTGTCCCGGCAGCCGCTCAAGCGCGACGACCAGGCGCTGCCCGGAGTTCCTGCCGATCTCGACCGCCTGGCGTGCTTCGGCAAATCCTTCGGCCTCGACGCGAAGCTCGTATTTTCCGGGCGGCACCAGGTACCGTCCGCCGAAGCCGATGTCCCAGGCCGTGCCCACGAAGTTGACGCCGTCGAGGTCCGCCTCAGGGCTCGTAGCGACTTCGACCGCGGTCGCCGTGAACAGATAGCCGAGCGCGGCGACCACCACCCCGGCAGCGGCCCAGCGCGCGGGCCTCGCCCAGCTCCGCGGCGACCGCGGACGCGCGGTTTTCAATGCGCGCGGCCGGTAGTCCACGACCGCTATCGGCAACCGGTCCCTCGCGTCGCCGGAATCCGCGGCCGTACCCGCGAACATCGGCGGGCGCGTGACATTCGCGACACCACCGTGGCGCACGACTATGGTCGAGCGACCGCCGCGTTCTTCGAGCGCGATACTGACGCCGTCGAGCGCGTCCGGACCCGCGCCCGGCGCCGGTGTAATCGAAAGCCCCTGGGTGGTGAGCGCGACGCGCGCGCGAATCTCGCCCGGCTTGCAGCCGGGTATGACGACCGCCGCGCCCGGCCCGCCGACCGTGAGCGGCAAGTCGGACGGCCGCAGCTTGCGCTCGCCGAGCGGATCCTCGAGCCAGAACTCGTTCAAATCGGCTCCTCGCATCGCACGATCACCGCGGTGGGCGCGACACCCGGCGGCAAGACCACTTCGCGCCGCACGTCGCGAAAGCCGGTCCGGGTTCCGACGACGGTGTAACGCCCGGGCAACAGCTCCACGTCACGCGCGGCGAATGTTCCATATTGCCCGACGCGATAGATCGCGACCTGCGTGAGCCCGTCCGACTCGAGCCGCAGGCGCACGGGCGATTGCGCAGCCGCATCGATGCGCTCGAGCTGGCGCGCCGACGCGGCGAGGCGCTCCCGCGGGTTGCCGGCGGCGGCAGCCGTCGCAATCAGGGTCCGCGCCTCCGCGCGCCCCTCCGGAGTCCAGAGCCGCTCCGGATTCGCATTCAGAGCGTCGATGCGCCGCTGCAGTTCCGCCCTCGGCGTCGCCGTGGCGAGCCCGTCGCGCGCGGATTCGAGGGAGGGCTCGAGCGTTCCCGCTTCGTGCCAGGCCGCGAGCGCCTCGTCCCAGCGCTCGGCGCTCTCGGCGGTGCGCGCGCGCGCTTCGAGCAGGTTGAGTGCCGAGGCTCGCTGCCCCTGGTCGAGAGACGCGATGGCGTCCTTCGCCTCGCGCGAGCCAGGCCGCAGCACCAGCGCCTGGCCGAAAGCCGCGCGCGCCTCGTCGTTCCGCCCGGCGGCGGCATCGGCGAAGCCGCGCGACATCGCAACGGAAAACGCGTCGGCGCTTCGGCTCGCGCTCAGCCTTTCGATGCCCTCCGCCGCGCCAGGGACGGTTGCGTCGATCGCAAGCGCCCGGCGAAAGCCGGCCTCAGCGGCTGAATGGCGGCCGGCCTGCTCCTCCGCGAGCGCGCGGTCCATCACTGCAAGCGCCTTATCGAACCTGTCGGCGCGCGCCAGTCCCGCTTTCGCGGGCGGATGACCGGGCTGGATTGCGAGCGCGAGCCCGAATGCCTCGCGAGCTGCCCCGGTCTTCGCATCCGCGAGTGCCGCCTGGCCGCGCTCCACCGCATCCTTCAAGGCCTGCGGCAAGCGTTTTTCGAGCGACGCAAGTTTCGTCGAGGCCTGGTGCCAGGATTGGGCGGCACCCGCGTAATCCCCGACCGAGTAGCGCTGCGCGGCCCGTGACCCGCCATCGCGCGCCTCTGCAAACGCGGCAGTCGCCCAGCGGGACGCCGCGCGCGCATCCAGCGTCTTGAAAGCGGTGTCGAACTTCTCGCGCTCCGCCTCGGACCTGTCCCGCGCATCCGCCTGGGCGACGCGCTGCTCCTCGCGCGTGCGAAGCTCCCTGCCCTGGCGCTCCGCCGCGACGCGCGCCTCGCGCGCGAAATCGGAGTCCTCCTTTGCGGCGCGCGGCAACAGGAAAACGACTGCGATTGCCGCGACGACGGCCACCGCGATCGCAATCGGAAGCATGCGGCTGCCGGGAGCCCGCCGCGGCTGCAGCACCGGGACCTCGTGGGCGAGCGGCTGCACTGCCCCGCTGTCGTCCGCGGCCGCAGATGCCAGCATCGCGCGCACCGTGCCGGCACTCGCCGGCCGCTCAATCGCCGACTTCGAAAGCAACCGGAGCGCGAGCTGCCGCACGCCCGCGGGCACGGCGCCCCGCGGCATAAGCGGCGGCACCGGATCGTGCAACACGCGATCGCGCGTGACCTCCGGGTAATAAGGCGGGTGTCCCGCGATCAGCTCGTAGAGGAGCGCGCCGAATGCATAGAGATCGTCGGCGGGCCTCGCCGGCTCGCCGCGAAGCTGCTGCGGACTCGCGTTATAGGGCGAGCCGCCCGTCGTGACGGTGCCGGCGAGCGCCGTCAGGCCGAAGTCGCCGAGCCGGGCGCGGCCCTCGCCGTCGAGGAAAACGTTGGCGCACTTGAGGTCGCGGTGCACGAGGCTGCGTGCATGCAAGGCCTCGAGCGCTGCGGCCACGTCGTCGGCGGCGCGCGACCAGCTTTCGAACGAGCGGCCGCGCAGCTGCCCGAGGTCGCCGCCCTCGAGATATTCCATGACGAGGAAAGTGCGATCCTCCGCCTGTTCGAGGCCGTGGACAGCGACCGTGAACTCCGGCGGCAGAGCGCGTGCGCGGGCCACCTCGGCCAATAGTTTCGCGATGCGGGCAACGTCGCCCGCCACGGATTCATCCAGGAACTTGAGCGCGACCCGCTCGCTGCGCTCGCGGTCGTCCGCGAGCCACACTTCCGCGCTGCCGCCACGGCCAATCCGTCGCACCAGCACAAACCGGGCACCGAGTTCGAGCCCGGGTGTCAACTCCTTCATGTGGGGTCAACCCGCGCCGCTCGATTGCGCGGCAGGCGTCTTCGACTCCGCGGCAGGCGCCGCCGGCGTCGTGGGCACCAACCCGGTTTCTTCCTTGTAGAGCTCGTGCAGCAGTCGACGCCATTCCGCGTATTGCTCTTCCGCGGTGCCGGTGAGGCGGAGCGTCCGTCCTTCGACATCGACGACGAGCGGCGCCGCCTCGATCTGGAACGAGCCGGAAATTTCCTTCAGCGACTCGGTGTGGATCTTCGCTTCCTCGCGCTTCCTGTAGCCGCTGATCACTGCCGCGACACCGCCGGCCACGCCGCCGTAGCGGGCGGCATCCACCGCGCGGGCGCAGTTGCTGCTGCTGCAGCTATCGGGCACGAAGATCGCCGCGGCGACTGCCGCCGCGCCCAGGATCATGCGGTTGCGTGCCTGCGCCTTGAGCTTATCTTCCGCCGTGATCTCGTCGTAAGTGTAACCCCGCCAGCTCGTGTACGGCTCCTCGAGGCGCTCGCTGAAGGCCGCGTAGTTCTCGCTGACCGTGTCGATCATGCCGTAGTCGCGCTCGCGGATCTGCTTGACGCGCTGGACCAGTACGTCGTCCTCGGCCGGCAGGCGCAGCACCTTGTACTTGCCCGTCTTCTTGTCCTGCTCGATGTACTGGCTGAAGGCGACCGGCGCGAAGTCGGCGGCGAAGCGCAGCTCGCTGACGCGCCGGATATTCGCGACCGCCGCCGCGGTCATGGCATTGCGCGCCGCAAGCAGGTCGTTCGCGATTGCGACGTAGACGTTCTCGAAGGGGTCACGTCCGGCCGTGTAGTTCTCGCGATAGACGCGCGTGTCGGCACGGCCCTCGTATTCACGGTCCGCAAACCAGACCTGGCCCGTGGCGTCGCGCGCAGTGACCTCGAGCTTGAGGTAGGCGCCATTCGACTCGACGATCTCGCCATCGACCGTCAGGTCGAAGGAACTTACGCTCGACGGAACGACACGCGCCGTGCCCCAATGGCCGGTGTCCTCGAGCGTGTCGCGCAGCTGCATCGCGATGTAGCGCGCCTCCGCCTGGCGGATCTCGGGATAGATCCGCCGCTTGTCCATCAATTCGGGATCGTCCTCGACCTCCTTCGGCACGCCCGGGTCGAGGATGTGGACGCCGACGTCGAGCAACAGGTCCTGCGGAATCTCAGTCGTCGCCTGCGTCGCCTGAAGCACCGGAAGCGGCCGCGTTTCCTTGACGCAGCCCGCCGCGAGCAGCGCAGCCGCGAAAATCCACCCGAATGCTGAATGCCGACTCATGCGCATCTCAATTCGACCTCACCGCCCCTTCTTGTAGCGACGGTATTCTTCCCAGAGCGCCTCGCGCAATTCTGGATCGGTCTCCTTCATCGCCGCCTCGCGAATCTGCCGCGCGACGATGTCGTCGTCCCTGCCATCCGGGATGTCGGCCGGGATCGCGCCCGACGGGCCCTTGCCGCCCGCCCCGCCGGTGCCGCCGGCTCCACCGGCGCTGCCCTGCGCACTTTCTCCGCCTTCCGACGCATTACCTGCACCTTCCTCTGCTTCGCCGCCGGATGCACCGCCGGTCGACTCGAGCCCGCCTTCGCGCTCCGGTCCGCTCCCGGCTTCGTCGCCGCCTTCGCCACCGGCGCCGTCCTCGCCCTCCCCACCGGAAGCGTTTTCATTGCCCGGTTCACCGCCCGCCGCTTCGCCCGCGGCCGCGCGTTCCTTCGCGATATCCGCCTGTGCCGTACGAACGGCCGCATCGAAAGTGCCGAAGGTCTCGTCGAGCCGGCGCCCGATCTGCTCGCTGCGGCCAGCGCCACCGGCGGGGCCCTGGCCCGCTCCGCCAGCCTGACCGCCGCTTCCCGGCTCACCGCCGCCTGCCGAGCCACCTGCGCTGCCCGTCGGATTTCCACCAGCCTGAGTACCCGGGGTTCCACCTGCATTGTCGGTGCTCCCGCCCGGAACTCCCGGTGCTCCCGGCACTCCGCCCGTCGCGTCCGCGCCACCACCCGGAGTTCCCGGCGCGCCGCCCGGCAGGCCACCCGGCAGGCCGCCAACCTGCGGGTCGACGCAGGCTTCGACATTCGTGTCGTCGTCGTCTTCGGTAGTGGATTCGTCATCGCTGTCGATACAGGGACGGCCATCGGAAGTACCGCCGCTCGTGCCGCCCGGCGTGCCGGATTCCGGCCCTTCGCCAGCTGCGCCACCGCCGCCGGCCTCGCTGCCTTGAGTGGAGCCACCGGCTGCACCGCCTTCTTCGCCCGGGATCGGGATTGGGGCATCGGCCCCGCCCTGATTTCCGTCACTTTCATTCGGAAATTCTGAGGTCGAGCCGCCGCCTTCGGAGCCGCCTCCAGCGCTTCCGCCACCCGCGGAGCCACCGCCCGGAATACCGCCTCCGCCGCCAGACGAGCCGCCGCCCGAAGATCCACCCCCGGAGGAACCACCGCCGCCGGAGGATTCGCCCCCTCCGGATTGCTCGCCGCCGCCCGAGGACCCGCCTCCCGAGGATCCGCCTCCCGACGGGCGTTGCGAGGCATTCTGGGTCATGCAACCGACCAGCAGGCCGATGGCCGCGGCGATCGCGATTCCCTGGATGAGGCGAGTCATTTTCATGTCAATTCTCCCAGCCAAGCGCCGTCCTGGCAGACGACCGGCTTCGGGCATGTCCGTAAATCTTGGAGACCCGCCCCCGGCATTGGTTCACCCGGCCGGGGGCCGCTCCTGGCTCAGGTTCCCGCGGCCGCCGCTGGCTTCGCGGACGGGTCGTCGCCCCGCAGGAAGGCACCGAGCTGGCCCGCGAGCCGGTCGCAGGCCGTGCCCTGCACACGTGCAATAAAGGGCAGCGGTACCAGCACCCCGACAAGCGCCGAAGTGCCGGTGACGTTCGTCGAAACGGAGCCGGCGGTCTTCGCCGTATTGAGGTCCCAGACAACCGCCTGGTAGTCGGATTCCTTTTCCCACCAGCCGAAACCGATGCAGCCGCCGCCTGCAGGCCCAAGCGTGCAAGTGATGCTGCCGCCGCTGTCGGTCTGGCGCGTCGCGCCGTCGATCCAGATGAGATAGCGCACGCCGCTCTCGGTGACGCGATCCGCTACGACGTCTTTCGACAGCAGCTTGGTCACGCCCTCCGGGCGTTGCGGCGCGGTCGACGGCTCGAGCCAGGGAAACATCGAATCGACGAAAGCGTCATTCGGACGGACCTGGATGCCGGTCGACCTCGCCATCTTGTCGCCGACGCAGTCCATGAAATCGTCTTCGGCGGTAATGCCTTCGACGTGGGGCTTCGCGAGCAGGACGACGGCTTCATGCGAGGCGATCGCGGTCGAAAGGTGGCGGTCCTCTTCGAGACGCGCGGTCATGCAGCCCGAGAGCAGGATGAGAGTCGCGGCGCCGGTGCCCGCGTGACGCAATGACCGGAAATCCTGGCGCATCATCGGACGCCTCCTTGGCCTGCGCTCCCCGCCTCGCCCGAGTATACGCCGCGGTTACCACAGTTCCATCTGGTCGGGAGAGCGATTTGGCGGGCGAAAATGCTCCGTCGTGAGCGGCGCCGCGCGCCCGCTTCCGAGGCCGTTCCTGCGGCAGCTCGCTTCGAAGCGGCGCTTGAGCAACTCCGCCCACGGCCCCTGCCCGCGCATGCGGTGGCCGAAACGCGAGTCGTTGTCGCGGCCGCCGCGCAGCTCGCGGATGCGGTTCCGTACTCTTTGCGCCCGGTCAGGATAATGAGTCTCCAGCCATTCATAGAAGAGTTCCCTGACCTCGCCCGGAAGCCGCAACAGGACATAACCCGCCGTCATCGCGCCGGCCTCGGCCGAGGCGAGCAGCACGGCCTCGAGCTCGTGGTCGTTGATGGCGGGTACGACCGGCGCAAACATCACGCCCGTCGGGATTCCAGCCGCCGCCAGCTTCGAGATTGCCGCCAGCCGTGCCCTGGGCGCCGCCGCGCGCGGCTCCATCCGTCGCTTCAGCTCATCGTCGAGTGTCGTCACACTGACAAATACTTTCACGAGTCGTTCCGCAGCGAGGCGGCTCAGCACGTCGATGTCGCGGACGACGAGCGCGCCCTTGGTCACGATCGTGACCGGGTGGTGGCTTTCGACGAGGACTTCCAGGATCGAGCGCGTGACACCGAGCTTGCGCTCGAGCGGCTGGTAGGGGTCTGTGTTGGCGCCCAGATTGATCGGGCTTGCGCGGTAGCCGCGGCGATTCAATTCCTCCCGCAGGTGCATCGCCGCGTCTTTCTTGTAGAAAAGCTTCGTTTCGAAATCGAGGCCCGCCGACAGGTTCATGTATTGGTGACTGGGGCGGGCATAGCAGTTGTGGCTGATCACGCCGTTGGCGATGAAGTCGCCGGTACCGGTCGTGATATCGAAGAGCTCGCGGGTCCGACCCAGCGGCTCGACCTCGACAATCTCGAGTCTGGCGGCCGACCTCACGGACTGAATTTCCATGTCGCGCTTACGGGCGATCGAGGGGTCGAAGGCGCCGATGAAGCGCAGGTGCTCCCTCAGCCCTCCGCGGACTCGTACGCAGTGCACGGGCTTCGGCGCGCTCGGCCTCGGCGTTTCCAGGATCGCGTCGAAACGAAGACTGCGCAGACCGGCGCTCAATACCTCGATCATCCGGTGATCGGTATTCGCGATCCGGATGGTCCCGTCGTCATATGACCCTTCGGCATCGAAAATGCCGCCAACGAAGCCGCGAAGCCATTCGCCGGCCGGGCGGTCCGGCCACTCGATCAAGCCGCTCATCGCGGCCACCGAAGCTCTCGCACTCGTGCGTATCGCCTCTATGCGTCGCCGAATCGACGACTCAGCCTGGAACAGGAATCGAAAGGTTCCAATCCCAAACCCGGAAAGAAAATCCGTAGCACGGTCGAGGGCTTCTGAGTCTGCCATAGCAAGCCGGAATTGATGTTGATCGCCGTTGGCTCGTCCCGCTCGGGTGTACCGATATACGGCAAGATGACCGTCTCCCCTGACGAGTCCGCAGAGATAGCCACGTCGGTATTCGCTCGAGTGCTCGCGGCGCGGCAATGACGGAATCGCGCCAAAGCCCATCAATGTGTTGTTGAGCGTCAGGTGGGGCCGCTGGCCTTGGCCGTCGCTTTGCGCCACAAATTTCCATCCGCGTTCCGTGAGAAAACGATGATCGGCGCTTGCGACGAGTTCGGTGCCATCGGCCAATCGCACCCGCCAAGCCGGTTTTTTGGTCCGCCAGTGGGCGAGAACTCGCGTGCGCACGTAGCGGCGGTAAAAGCCCGACTTCACCGTTCCGTAAATTTCATCGCCAACCGAAAGCTCAGCGAGTGGCTTCTGGCTCACGTCACCCATGAGAATCGGGGTGTCCCCAGTGAGACAGTAGACACAACCGTGCTCGCAGCCGCGATACGGATTGATCGATTGGTCGAATGGAATGTCGGGCGAGTTGTTCTTCGTGATGACCGAATGCGGCGGTTCGGGCTGCACCGTGGTCTCGAGCGGCGGCAGCACTTCATCGGCAATGCCCCAGCCATCGTCCACGGCTTCGACTGCGAGCGCCTCAAAACGCCCGGTTCGGTTGGAAATTGCTCCTCGTGTTTTGTTCAGTCTCACCGGCATACTGTATGGATATACAGCCGCGCCCTCGCCCGGTCAAGAGGAGGGTGGCTCGGGGTCCGGGAACCGGTCGATTCTTCGAAGACCGGGGAAAAAACGCGTCCAGAGCACGGCAATCGCAAAGCTTACGAGACCGCCGACGACGACAGCGGGCTTCAGACCCCACCAGGCGGCGGTCAGGCCGGATTCGAATTCGCCGAGCTCATTCGACGCACCGATGAAGACTGCGTTGACGGCGCTCACGCGCCCGCGGATGCCGTCCGGCGTCTCGAGCTGCACCAGCATGTGACGGATGTAGACGCTCACCATGTCCGCGCCGCCGAGTGTCGCGAGCGCCGCGAGCGACAGCAGGAAATTTTCCGAGACACCGAAGACGACGGTCGCAAGGCCGAACACCGCAACGCCAGCGAACATCAGCGCGCCGACATGGCGCGTGATCGGCCGCCAGGCGAGCGCGATCGCGACGATGGCGGCGCCGATGCCCGGCGCCGCGCGGAGCCATCCGAATCCGTCCGGCCCGACATGCAGGATGTCGCTTGCGTAAGCCGGGAGCAGCGCAACAGCGCCACCGAAGAGCACGGCGAAGAGATCGAGCGAGACGGCGCCGAGGATCACCTTCTTCTTCCAGACGAACCGGAGGCCCTCGAGCAAGGTGTGCCAGCTGTCGGGCGTCGCCGGACGCGCGGGTTTTCCGGTCTTCACGCCGACGATGAGAATGAAGGCGGCGGCGAGGAGGCCCGCGACCGTGCCGTAGACCACGTCGGGCCCGGCGAGGTAGACGAGGCCGCCGATCGCCGGGCCCGCGATCGTCGAGAGCTGCCAGGTGCTCGAGTTGACCGCGACTGCACGCGAGAAAAGCGAGGGCGGCACGAGGTTCGGCATGATGGCCTGGCCCGCGGGCATCGAGAATGCACGCGCGGTGCCGAATACGACCATCACTGCAAACACCGGCCAGGCGACCTGGAGTCCTGAAAGCGTGAACGCGAGCAGGAGCAGCGCGCAGACGAACTCGAGCGCGATGCAGAGCGAGAGAATCAGCGCGCGGTTGTGCCGGTCGGCGACGTGACCCGCCGGCAGCACGAGCAGGACAAACGGCAGGAACTGGGAGAGACCGATCAGGCCGAGGTCGAGCGGATTGCCGGTGATCGCATAGACCTGCCAGCCGACTGCGACGGTCTGCATCTGCACCGCGATCGAGGCGAGCAAGCGCGCGGACAGGAATCGAGCGAAGCCGGGATAAGCCAGCAACCGGCCGAGTGGCGCGCCCGAACTTTCGATGAGGGCCATCCGGCGGGGATCAGCGCTCGACCAGCAGGCGCAGCATGCGGCGCAGCGGTTCCGCCGCGCCCCAGAGCAGCTGGTCGCCGACCGTGAACGCGGTGACGTAGTCCTCGCCCATCGCGAGGTGACGCAGGCGCCCGACCGCAATATCGAGCGTGCCGGTCACCGCCGCGGGCGTCAGCCTTTCGAGCGAGGCTTCGCGCTCGTTCGGCACGATGCGGATCCATTCGTGTGCGCCCGCGATCGCGCTTTCGATCTCCGCGATCTTCATCCGGCGCTTCAGCTTGATCGTCACCGCCTGGCTGTGGCAACGCATCGCGCCGATGCGAACGCAGATGCCGTCGATCGGAACGGGCGTCGTCGTCAGGCCGAGGATCTTGTTGCCTTCCGCGCCCGCCTTGAATTCCTCGCGGCTGTAGCCGTTGCCGAGATCGCGATCGATCCAGGGCAGGAGACTCCCCGCCAGCGGAAAGCCCAGGCGCTCCGCAGGCATGCCATTCGCAAGCGCGGCCGCGACGCGTCTATCGATGTCGAGGATCGCGCTTGCGGGATCGTCGAGAAGCTTGCCCGCCGCGCGGTGCAGGTGACCCATCTGCGCGAGGAGCTCCCGCATCTCGCGCGCGCCCGCGCCCGACGCGGCCTGGTAGGTCATCGTCGTCATCCATTCGACGAGGCCCGCGCGGAAGAGACCGCCGAAGGCCATCAGCATCAGGCTCACGGTGCAGTTGCCGCCGATCCAGTCGCGCCGCCCGGCCGCGAGCGCCGCGTCGATCACGTGACGGTTGACCGGATCGAGGATGATCGTGGTTTCGTCCTCGAGCCGTAGCCTGGAGGCGGCGTCGATCCAGTGACCGTTCCAGCCGGACGCGCGCAGGCGCGGATGCACCGCCTCCGTGTAATCGCCGCCCTGGCAGGAAATCAGGATCTCGCAGCGCGCGAGCGCGTCGAGATCATTGGCGTCTTGTATGGCCGCGGTCTTGCGCCCGATGTCGGGCGCCGCACTGCCCGCCAGCGTCGTCGAAAAAAACGCGGGTTCAACCCGCGCGAAATCGTTTTCCGCGCGCATGCGATCGACGAGCACGGAACCGACCATGCCGCGCCAGCCGATCAGTCCCGTTTTCCGAAGCGCTGCCATCGACTCGCTTGTTGCACTGCAAAGTCCGCACTATAGCGTGCCGGACAGGGGAGCGAACCATGAGCGACGCCACGCCGCAACTCACCGTGCCGCCCGAAGCGGAAAGCGGACCGACCTTCGACGCCATGCGAGCGGCGGATGCGTACATCGCAACCGTGCCCGCCGCCGACCGGCTGAAATCCGACGCCTACTTCGAAGGCGGCTACTGGATCGCCGCCTGGTCCACGCTGATCGTCGTGCTGATCTGCTGGCTGCTGCTGCGACTGCGCATCACGGCGCGGATCCGCGACTGGGCCGCGGCCCGCGGGAACGGGTCGTTCATGCAGGGCTTCTTCGTCGCAATCGGCTTCGTGATCGCGCTCTTCGTCGTCACACTGCCGTGGACGCTATACACCGGATATTTCCGCGAGCACCAGTACGGCATGTCGAATCACACGCTCACCGGTTTCCTCGGCGAGCAAGCGATCAATCTCGCGATCAACACGGCCTTCTTCGGCTTTGCGATCGCGGGACTCTACCGGCTCATCGCCCGCGTTCGCGAGCGCTGGATCTGGTGGGCAACGGGCGTCACGGCACTCGTCGTCCTGCTCGTCATCATGGTGTCGCCCGTTTTCATCGCACCCCTCTTCAACGACTACAAGCCGCTCCCCGAGGGCGAGACGCGCGAATCGATTCTCGCCCTCGCGCAAGCGACGCAGGTGCCGGCCGATGACGTCTACTGGTTCGACGCCTCGCGGCAGACAAAGCGCATCAGCGCAAACGTGTCGGGACTCTGGGGCACGACGCGCATCTCGCTCAACGACAACCTCATGAACGGGACGTCCCTTCCCGAGATCCGCGCCGTCATGGGCCACGAGCTTGGACACTATCGCCTGCACCATGGCCTCCTGCTCTCGCTCGGGTTCACGCTCGTGTATGGCTTCGGCTACTGGGTCATCAATCGCGCCTTCGGCCAATTCCAGCGCCGGCACGGCGAGCGCTGGGGCGTGCGTGACCTCGCGGACCCGGCCGGGCTGCCACTCGCGTTCGCGATATTCACGGCCGTGCTGTACCTGTTGACGCCCGTCACGAACACGATGATTCGCACCGCGGAGGCGCAGGCGGATGCATTCGGACTCGATGCCGCCAGGGAGCCGCACGGGTTTGCGAGTGTCGCGATGCGACTGAGCGCGTATCGCAAACTCGAGCCGGGCCCTCTCGAAGAGATCGTCTTTTACGACCACCCTAGTGGACGCGCGCGCGTCGAGCGCTCCATGCGTTGGCTGGCGGACCATCCGCCGCGTTAGCGCGGGCAAGCCGGCCGGGGACACCCGAGCGAGCGAATGTCCGTTCTTCTGAGCTCGCGAGGGGAGTACCCGGCCGGCTTGCCCGCGCGATGCGGCGGCTTGTCGCAAGGCACTGCGGTACGCCCGGCGCGCGAAGTGGCGGGGTTCTCGCGAGCGAACCCTTAAAGTTCCGGCAGGGTTCGCGAGCGAGAAACCCCGCCGGATCCCGCGCGCCGGGTGTGCAGCTACTGACTTGGCGTCAGGCCCGCCGGAACGAGTGAGAGGAATTCGTCGGACGAGATGACCGACTTCGCGGCTGCAATGTCAGGCGCGAACAGGCGGTCGTGGTCGTAGAAGGCGACTTTTTCGCGAAGGAGCGCGTGGGCTTTCTCGAGCGCCGCGCTTGAACCGAGCGGACGGCGGAAATCGATGCCCTGAGCGGCGGCGAGCAGCTCGATCGCCAGCACGCCACGCGTATTCTCCGCCATCGGCCCGAGGCGGCGCGCGGCGAAGGTCGCCATGCTGACGTGGTCCTCCTGATTGGCGGAGGTCGGCAGGCTGTCGACCGAGGCCGGGTGCGCGAGCGACTTGTTCTCCGAGGCGAGCGCCGCGGCCGTCACCTGCGCGATCATGAATCCCGAGTTGAGCCCGCCCTGGCGCACGAGGAAAGCCGGGAGCTGGCTCAGGCTGTCGTCGATCAGCATCGCGATCCGCCGCTCCGCGAGCGCGCCGATCTCGGCGATTGCGAGTGCGAGGTTGTCAGCGGCGAAAGCCACGGGCTCCGCGTGGAAATTGCCGCCCGAAAGCACGTCGCCTTCCTTGCCGAAGACGAGCGGATTGTCGGAGACGCCGTTCGCCTCGAGCATCAGCGTGCGCGCGACATCATGGATCTGCTGGAGGCAGGCGCCGGCGACCTGCGGCTGGCAGCGAAGCGAATACGGGTCCTGGACGCGATCGCAATTCTCATGCGAACGCCCGATGTCACTCTCGCCGAGCACCTCGCGGAAGGCCGCGGCCACCGCGATCTGCGCCGGCTGTCCCCGCGCATTGTGGATGCGTGCATCGAAGGGCACGCGGCTGCCGAGCGCGGCGTCCACGGACATCGCGCCGCTCAGGATCGATCCCGCGAGCAGGTCTTCCGCCGCGAAGAGCCCTTCGAGCGCGAGCGCAGTCGAGACCTGCGTTCCATTGAGCAGCGCCAATCCTTCCTTGGGTCCGAGCACGAGCGGCTCGATGCCAGCCGTTTTCAGCGCGGCGCCGCAATCCTGCTCCTTGCCTCCGACGCGCACGCGGCCTTCTCCAATCAGCGCGAGCGAAAGATGCGCGAGCGGCGCGAGATCGCCGGACGCGCCGACCGAACCCTGGCCGGGCACGACCGGACAAATGCCGGCGTTCACGAGTTGCAGCAATCGCTCGATCACGACGGGGCGTACGCCCGAGAACCCGCGCGCGAGGCTTGTGGCCTTCAGCACGAGGACGAGCCGCACGGTCGAATCGGCGAGCGGCGCACCCACGCCGGCTGCATGCGAGCGCATGAGATAGAGCTGCAGTTTCGCCAGCTCATCGTCCGAGATGCGGGTCTTCGCGAGCTTTCCAAAACCCGTGTTGATGCCGTAGAGCGATTCGCCGGCGGCGAGCCGCGCGCGCACGGCCGCGAGCGACTGCTCGACGGGACCGCGCCAGCCATCGGTGAATGCGATCGCATCGTCGCCACGAGCGATGCGCCGCAGCTCCGCAAGCGAGATCGCGCCCGGCTTCACCGTGAGGGATGCCATCAAGGCACCGACGGCAGGTCGAGTCCCTGCTCGCGCGCGCAGGCGATGGCGCTTTCGTAGCCCGCATCGGCGTGACGCATGACGCCTGTTCCCGGATCGTTCCGGAGCACGCGCGCGATCCGGGCCGCGGCCGCGGCGCTGCCATCGCAGACGATTACGACACCCGCGTGCTGGGAGAATCCCATGCCGACACCACCGCCGTGGTGGATCGAGACCCAGGTCGCGCCGCCCGCCGTGTTCAGGAGCGCATTCAGGAAAGGCCAGTCGGAGACCGCGTCCGAGCCGTCCTTCATCGCCTCCGTCTCGCGGTTCGGGCTCGCGACGGAGCCGGAGTCGAGATGATCGCGGCCGATCACGACCGGGGCGGACAGTTCGCCCTTTGCCACCATCTCGTTGAATGCGAGCCCGAGGTGCGCCCTGTCCCTGAGGCCAACCCAGCAGATGCGCGCGGGCAGCCCCTGGAAGCGGATGAGCTCGCGCGCCATGTCGAGCCAGCGATGCAGGTGCGCATCGCCCGGAATCAGCTCTTTCACTTTCGCGTCGGTCCGATAGATGTCCTCCGGATCGCCCGAGAGTGCGACCCAGCGGAATGGCCCGATGCCCTCGCAGAAGAGCGGCCGGATGTAGGCCGGCACGAAGCCCGGAAAATCGAAGGCGTTCCTGAGGCCTTCATCGAGCGCGACCTGGCGAATGTTATTGCCATAGTCGAAGACGACGGCGCCCTGCGCCTTCAGGTCGAGCATCGCCTGCACGTGGATCTTCATCGAGGCGCGCGCTTCGCGCTCGATCCGCGCAGGATCCTTGTGACGCGACTCTGTGGCCTGCGCCATCGTCCAGCCGCGCGGGAGATACCCATTTCGCGGATCGTGGGCGGAGGTCTGGTCCGTGACCACGTCCGGCACGATCTTGCGGCGCGCAAGCTCGGGGAAAACGTCCGCGGCGTTGCCGAGGAGCCCGACGGAGAGCGCATTATTCGTGCGCCGCGCCTCGTCAATGAGCGCGAGCGCCTCGTCGAGCGTCGTCGCCTTGCGGTCGACGTAGCCAGTACGCAGCCGGAAGTCGATGCGCGACTCGTCGCAGTCGACCGCGAGCATCGAGAAGCCCGCCATCGTCGCCGCGAGCGGCTGCGCGCCGCCCATGCCGCCGAGGCCCGCGGTCAGGATCCAGCGGCCGCGCGCGTCGCCATTGAAATGCGTGCGTGCGCAGGCGCCAAAGGTTTCATAGGTGCCCTGCACGATTCCCTGCGAGCCGATGTAGATCCAGGATCCCGCCGTCATCTGGCCGTACATCATGAGACCCTTGCGATCGAGCTCGTGGAAATGCTCCCAGGTCGCCCAGTGCGGCACGAGGTTCGAGTTTGCGATCAAAACGCGCGGCGCATCCGGATGCGTGCGGAAGACGCCGACCGGCTTGCCCGATTGCACGAGCAACGATTCGTCGTCCTTGAGGCGCTTGAGAACCGAAAGAATCGTATCGAACGCTTCCCAGCTGCGCGCCGCCTTGCCGATGCCGCCATAGACGACGAGCTTGTCCGGATGCTCGGCGACTTCCGGGTCCAGGTTGTTCTGGATCATCCGGAATGGCGCCTCGGTCAGCCAGCTGCCGCAATTCAATGTCTTGCCGCGCGGAGCGCGGACGGTGCGGACGCCGGAGGTGTTGGTCGCGGGTTCGGCGTTCATGGGCTGCGAGGATAACGCGGATCAGGCATCATAGCGCCGCCGGACGGCCTCCCCATGAACCAATCACGGTCACTTTCCGCGGCCACGCTGGGCGCGCTCGGTGTCGTTTATGGCGACATCGGCACGAGCCCGCTCTATGCATTGCGTGAAGCCACGGCCATCGCCGGCGGCACGGCGGACTTGACGGCGATGCTTGGCGTCCTGTCGCTGATCTTCTGGAGCCTGCTGATCATCATCACGCTGAAGTACATCGTGGTCATTCTCAGGATGGACAACGAGGGCGAAGGCGGCGTGCTCTCGCTGGTCGCACTCGTCGAGGCCAAGCTCAATGGCAACGGCAAGGCGGCGCAGCGGCTCGTGCTGCTCGCGGTGCTCGGCACGGCATTCTTCTATTGCGATGCGCTGATCACGCCCGCGATCTCCGTGCTCGGCGCGATCGAGGGGCTCGCCATCATCGATCCCGGCATGCAGCGGCTCGTGGTCCCGGTCACTCTCGTCATTCTGGTCGCGCTCTTCGCACTGCAGCGCCGCGGCACCGAGCGAATCGGGCGGCTCTTCGGCCCTATCATGGTCGTCTGGTTCGTCTCAATCGGCTTGCTCGGCCTGCGCGCGATCATTCACACGCCCGAGATCCTGACCGCCCTCAATCCCGCGTATGCGACGAAGGTCCTGCTCGGCCATCCGGGCCTCGCGATGACGATCCTCGGCGCCGTGTTCCTCGTGTTGACGGGCGGCGAAGCGCTCTACATCGACATGGGTCACTTCGGCCGCAAGCCGGTTCGGATCGCCTGGTTCCTCGTGGTCTGGCCGGGGCTGCTGCTCAATTACTTCGGGCAGGGAGCGCTGCTCCTCACCGCGCCATCGGCCACGATCAATCCATTCTTCGCGCTCGCCTCGCCTTCTGGCTTGCCGTTCCTGGTCCTGCTGGCGACGGCGGCCGCGATCATCGCCTCGCAGGCGACGATCTCCGGCGCGTTCTCCGTCACCCGCCAGGCCGTGCAGCTCGACCTGCTGCCCCGGGTCAAGATTCTTCAAACCTCCGCAGACGCGCACGGCCAGATCTACGTGCCTGCCGCCAACACTTTCATGTTCTTCGCGGTCTGCGCCTTCGTGCTGATCTTCCAGGGGTCGAGCGGGCTCTCCGGCGCCTATGGCGCAGCGGTCAACGGCACCATGGTGATCACGACACTGCTCGGCGCGATCGCCGCGCGCGCCGCGTGGAAATGGCCGATCTGGCGCATCGCGCTCGTCTTCGGGCTGTTCGGCATCGTCGACCTCGCCTTCGTGCTCGGCAACGCGACCAAGATTCCGAGCGGCGGCTGGATACCGCTCGCACTCTCGGCCGCGATGTTTGGGGTCTTTGTCACCTGGCGGGACGGACGCGCGATGCTTCGCGCGGAACTGCGGCGGCGCGCGGTGCCGATGGCGGAACTGCCGGCGATGCTGAAGGACGTGGCGCGCGTGCCGGGCACGGCGGTCTTCCTCGTGAGCCACCAGGGCTTCGTGCCGACCGCGATGCTCCGAAACCTCGAGCACAATCGCGTCTGCCACGAGAAGATCGTGATCCTGCACCTCGAGATCCAGCGCACGCCGCGACAGGATGTCGTTTCGCGCAGCTATCCGGAAGAAATCCTGCCGGGCATCTGCGTCGTACATGCCCGGTTCGGATTCATGGAGACACCGGACGTCCAGGTCGCGCTCGCCGGTGCCGCCCGCAAGGGACTGCGCGTGGACGAGGACTGCACTTACTTCCTCGGATGGCACCTCGTGCGCGCCCGCGCACGTTCCGGACTTGCGGGCATGAAGATGCGACTATTCGAATGGATGCAAAGGCGAAGTGCACAGGCCGCGGAATTCTTCCGGATGCCGACGAAGCGCGTCGTCGTGCTCGCGACCGAAGTCGAGATCTAGCGCCCTAGCGAGCGAGCGAGTCGATTCCCGCGCCTTTTTTCACACCGAGCCGGATCGGGCGTGGCGCGCCCGTCGGCGGTAGCGTGACCTCGGCCCACAGCGCCGCCCCGCCGGGCGGACGCGACGGATCCACCGCGTGCTCGGGGATGAAATACGCGAGCGCTTGAGACAACTGCCAGCACTGCCGCTCGCCGCAGCGACGACTCGATACCCAGTGCTTTCCGTCCTCATCGTCCTGGACCGCGACCAGCCGGTCGCCACGCGCCTCGAGCCGCGCGAGGTACATGTTCGGCGCCTTGTCGGAATCCAACGGCGACTCCTCGCGGTCCGCATCCACGAGCAGCGCGATGTTCACGTAGCGGCCACGGATCGGCATCGAAGGATCGTAGGGCGCCGTCTCGACCCAGAGCCGCGGGTATTGCGCGCGGTCCCAGAGAAATTTCGCGCCAATGCCCGCAACGAGCAATAACTGCACCGCGCCGACCACGAGACCCTTCGTGAGCGGCGTCATGACCGTCCTTCCTGCATCCGCAGGATCAAGCGCCGCCGCGCGCGCTCGAGCAGCCAGCCGCCGCCGATGAAAAGAATTCCAATGCCGATCAGGCCGAAAGCGCGGCCGAGCATGTCGTAGAGGCTTGCGAAGTAGAACACGAGCGCGGTGATCGCAAAGGCGAGCACGCCCACGTTGATCGCAAGCCGTTGCTGGTCCTTCAGCCCCCAGAGCACGATGCCCGCGGCGCCGGCCGCGAGCAGCGCATAGAGAGCCAGCTCGCCGGCGTCGCTGCGAGGCGAAACCTGCGACACGATCACGGCCCAGGCAAGCGCCGCCAGGATCCAGATCGCCTCGCGCCCGCGCAGGAACCAGGCGAGCGCAAGCGGCAGGACGATTGCGAGTACCCAGGCGATCACGCGCGGCGCACCCCGCACTTCCGGGTATTGAACACGCCACATCGCCCAATCCACGTCGCTACCGACGGCGAGGACGATGCCCGCCGGAATCAATGCGATGGCGCCGAGCCAGGCGAGTGCCCGCCGCCAGCGGACCGCGGAATCCACGGGCCTCGCCGCGAGATAGGCGCAGGCAACGAGGAAGATGCCGATGGTCGCGGGCGTCATGCCGCGCCAGGCTGCGTGCGGCGGCTGCGCCGCAATCCACTCGCCCCAGAGCCAGGCAGGCACGAGCACGGCGAGCCAGACGACCTGTGGCCAGTCGCGGAGCAGGTACACGGCAATCGCCGCGCCGATCGACCAGAGCATCAGCGCGCCCGGCCAGTGCTCCGCCATGTGGAAGATCTGGCCCGACATGTAGATGCCCGCACCGAGCGACGCCGTGCCGACCGCATGCAGCGTCGACGCCAGCGCCGCGCTCGAGCGCGAGGCAATCGCGCCGCCCGTATGCAGGACGGCAATCATGGCGAGCACGAGCGAGAATCGGCCACCCGGCGACAGCTTCTCCCAGTGCGCGGCGACGAACAGCAGCACGCCGGCAATCAGCAGCAAGGCACCCAAGGCAAAGATGATCATCGTCAGGCGGCCATGCCTCGCGACTCTGCCCTGCGATTCTTCCCAGGCCCGGATGCGATCCGCCGTCGAGGAGTCGACGAGACCCGCCCCCGTCCATCGCCTGAGCGCCGATTGCCAGCCGTCGCTCATGACAGGTGCTTCTTCTCCACCGCGTCGTAGTGATCGATCACCTGCCGGACGTATTGCCGCTTGCCCAGGTAACTGCCGGGCCAGAAGCTGCGCTTGAAGCCGTAGATGACGATCGACTTGAGGTCATGCCGGTCGAGGTTGAGATGCTCGACCGCGAGCATCAGCTCGTTGGTGACCGTCGTGTTGCTCATCAGGCGATTGTCGGTGCAAAGCGTGGTCGAGATGCGGGCCGCGCGGAGCTTCCTGAACGTGTGGTCGTTGAGCGCCTGCATGTCCGGATTCGTCTGCAGGTTGCTCGTCAGGCAGATCTCGAGCGTGATGCGCCGGTCGGCGATGTAGTTGCCGAGCATCTCGACGTAGCGATCGCGGTCCTCGATCTCGGGATCGCGAATCTCGCCGGCCTCGAGCAGATAAGTCCCGTGGCCGATGCGGTCTGCGTGCAGGTCCGTGATCGCCTGGAAGATGGACTCCGGCCCGTAGGCCTCCCCGGCGTGCACCGTGCGCTTCAGGAAGTGCTTGTGCGCGTACTCGAAGGCCTCCTTGTGCGCGCTCGCCGGATAGCCGGATTCCTCGCCCGCGAGGTCGAAGCCGACCACCTGAAGCCCAAGGCTGTCGCGTGCGAGCACGGCCGCGCGCGCGGCGTCGAGCGACGCCATGGCGAAAACGTCCTTCGGCCGCGTGAACGGGTGCGCCGCGAGCAGCGTGTCGTAATGCTGGCTGAATCCCGCCCCGAACATGCGAAGCGCACAGCAGATGATCCCGTACTCGAAGTGCGGCTCACGCCCGGCCGCAATTTCGGGCCGCCGGTTGTAGGCATCCCGCGCGCGCCGCAGCCCCCGGTCCACGGCCGCGATCACCTGGATCATGTCGAGTCCGGGGCGCACGTGAAGCTGTGGCGCGAACCGGACCTCGAGATAGCGCACGCCCTCCGCCTGGTTGTCCTCGGCCAACTCCGCCGCGATGCGCTCGAGCGCCTCATCGTTCTGCATGACGGCGACCGTGTAGCGGAAACCCTTCAAATAGTCGCCGAGGCTCGTGTATCGCTCCTTATATACAGTCTCACGCAGACCGCCCTCCGTGTAGCTCGGCAATTCGATGCGGCTCGTGCGCGCGAGGTCGATCAGCGTCGGGATGCGAAGCGAGCCGTCCAGGTGGACGTGCAGGTCCGTCTTCGGCAAATCCGCGACGAACTCGCGCGTGATCGTGGAATCCGGCACATCGACTCCGGTCGGGGCAATGAGACACGCAGCATAACGCGGCGGCAACGGCTTCCGGTAAGCTCTGCGTCCGTGGCACTCCTCGACACGACCGGATGGACCCGGCTCATTCGCAACGCGACCGTCGCGACCTGCGTTGACGGCCGGCCGTATGGACTGATCCCGAAAGGCGCCATCGCGCTCGCCGGCAATCGCATCGCCTGGGTGGGCACGCGCAAGGAACTGCCCGCGGAGCTGCCGAAGAACGTCGCGCACACCGATGCGCGCGGCGCGCTCGTGACACCCGGGCTCATCGACTGCCACACGCACCTGGTCTGGGCCGGCTCACGCTTTCGCGAGTTCGAGCAGCGGCTCCAGGGCGCGAGCTACGAGGACATCGCGAAAGCCGGCGGCGGGATCGCCTCGACCGTGACAGCGACCCGCGCCGCCAGCGAGAGCGACCTTCTGTCGCTGGCACTCGCGCGGGCGGCGAAATACGTCGCCGAGGGCGTGACGGCGCTCGAGATCAAGTCCGGATACGGGCTCGACCTCGAGAACGAACTCAAAATCCTTCGCGTCGCGCGCACGCTCGGCAAGCGACTCTCGCTGACAGTCCGCACCACCCTGCTCGCGGCCCATGCCGTCCCGCCCGAGTTCAAGGGTCGCAGCGACGACTATATTAAATGTGTATGCGAGGAGATCCTGCCGGCCGCCGCGGCCGAGGGTCTCGCCGACGCCGTCGACGCCTACTGCGACAACATCGGCTTTACGCCCGCGCAGGTCGAGCGCGTCTTCGTGAAGGCCAAGGAACTCGGGCTCGCCGTCAAGCTCCATGCCGAGCAGTTCTCGAACCAGCAGGGCGCCGCGCTCGCCGCGAAACACAAGGCGCTCTCGGCCGATCATCTCGAGCACCTCGACAAGGAGGGTGTGCACGCGATGGCTGCTGCGCGCACCGTTGCCGTGCTGCTGCCGGGAGCCTATTCATACCTCCGTGAAACGAAGCTGCCGCCGATCGAGCTGCTGCGCGTGCACCGCGTGCCGATCGCAGTGGCCAGCGACCTGAATCCCGGCAGCTCGCCGCTCGCATCGCTGCAACTCAACATGCATCTCGCCTGCACGGTTTTCGGCCTGACGCCGGAGGAATCGCTGCTCGGCGTCACCCGCCATGCGGCGCGCGCACTCGGTCAGCGCCGCGAACGCGGCACGATCGAACCTGGAAAGTTCGCAGATCTCGTGATCTGGAACGCGGAACATCCGGCCGAGCTCGCGGCCCAATTCGGCCTAGTCAGGCCCGCGGCGATCCTGCGCGAGGGCGCGGCTTGATCACGCTCGAACAACTGAACCGGCGGGGAACCGGGTTCCTGCCGGGTCACATGGGCATCGTATTCACGAAGCTCACCGACCAGGAACTGCACGCCGAGATTGCGATCCAGCCGCATCACATCGCGCCGAACAGCTACCTGCATGCTGGCACGGTCGTGACGCTTGCCGACACCGCCTGCGGCTATGGCTGCATCGCCCACCTGCCGGATGGCGCGACCGGATTCACGACCATCGAGCTCAAGACCAACTTCCTCGGCACCGCGCGCGAGGGCACGGTGGAATGCGTCGCGAAGGCGCAGCACCTCGGCCGCACGACGCAACTCTGGGACGCCGTCGTGTCGCACCGCGACACCGGGAAGACCATCGCCCTATTCCGCTGCACGCAGCTCATCCTCTATCGCAAGTCCTGACGTGCGCCGGGTCGCTTTCCTCACGCTCAGCGATCCGACAGGTTTCGTCATCGATGACGATCTCGCCGTCCTTCCGCTCGCGCGGCGCGGCTGGCAGGTCGAGACACTTCCCTGGGACCGGCCGGGCGTCGACTGGAGGCGTTACGACCTCGTCGTGCTCCGCTCGACCTGGGACTACCAGCATCACCCGGACAAGTTTCTCGGCGTGCTCGAAACGATCGAGCACAGCGGCGTCCGCCTCGAGAACGGCAGCGAGATTGCGCGCTGGAACATGGCAAAGACGTACCTGCGCGAACTCGCCGCCCGTGGCGTCGACATCGTGCCGACCTTCTGGCGCGAGCGGCTCGGCCCAGGCGAACTCCTGCCACTCTTTGAAGAACTGCGAAGCGAGGAAGCCGTCATCAAGCCCGTCATGAGCGCCAATGCCGAGGGCGCCTGGCGGTTCGATCGGGCGCGTGCGGAGGCGCTGGCCCCGGAGATCGAGGCGTACTTCGCGAACCGCCCGCTGATGCTGCAGCCGTTCGAGCGCGGGATCGTCGAGGAAGGCGAGTTCTCGATGGTCTATCTCAACGGCGTGCACAGCCACAGCGTCCTGAAAGTGCCGAAGCGCGGCGACTTCCGCGTGCAGGAAGAGCACGGCGGCGAAATCATCCCGATCGTTCCGGAATCGGCATTGCGCGCCGCCGGCGATGCCGCCATCGCGGCCGTCGGGCAGAAACTGCTCTACGCGCGCGCGGATCTCGTCCGCAGCGGCGACGAATTCCGCGTCATGGAACTCGAACTGGTCGAGCCCGCGCTCTATTTCAGGACCGACCCGGCCGCGCCGGATCGCTTCGCCGAGACGATCGACTCCTGCGTCGCGTCTACTTGAAGACGCCCACGGCGCGCAGGATAAAGATCAACAGGGCCGCGCCGACCACCGCAATCACCCACCGCAGGAATCCACCGCCGGCGGCGATACCGATCATGCCCGCGAGCCAGTAGCCCAGCAGCGATCCCACGATACCTACCAGCACGTTGGCGATGATGCCCATCTGGGCGTTCGTCTTCATCATGATGCTCGCGAGCCAGCCCACGATGCCACCGATGATCAAAGTGATGAGCCATTCCATATCCGATCTCCCCTGAGTGATCCGACCCCACGCATGCTACGCCTTCCTGCTCGACTAGTGAAAGCGAGCCTCCCCGCGCCTATTCTTGTGGGATTCCGCCGACATCGAGCGGGCTGCGCACGCCCCGCCCTCCCCGGTTCAGCACGTGCGTGTAGATCATCGTGGTCTTTACATCCGAGTGGCCGAGCAGTTCCTGCACCGTTCGGATGTCGTAGCCGTCTTCGAGAAGGTGGGTTGCGAAGCAATGGCGGAAAGTGTGACTACTGGCGGGCTTCTCGATGCCTGCTTTCCGCACAGCCCATCTGACGGCACGCTGAATGTTCTGCGGATGAACGTGAAAGCATACCCATTCGCTTGAATATGGATCGCGGCAGCAGGCCGCCGCCGGAAAGACCCACTGCCAACCCCAGGTCGTAGCCGCCCGCGGATACTTGCGCCGAAGTGCAAATGGCAGGGAAACACCCGGCCGTTTTGCATCGAGATCCGCTTCGAACAGCACGCGAGCCCGGGACAGGTGGTCTTTCAACGAGGGAATGAGAGCGGCGGGCAGCACCGTGACCCGATCCTTTTGACCCTTCGAGTCACGTATCACTAATTCACGTCGCTCGAGCTCGACATCCTTGACGCGCAACTGAAGGCATTCCGTCACGCGCAACCCGCCGCCATACATGATCGACGCAATCAACCGCCCCGTGCCGGTCATGTTCGCCAGAACGCGCTGGACCTCCGCTCGCGTAAGCACGACGGGAAGATGCTGCGGCCTCTTGGCGTGTATGAGGTTTGACAGCCAGGGCAGATCGATTTCCAGCACCCTTCGGTAGAGAAATAGCAGCGCGGCCAGAGCCTGGTTCTGCGTCGAAGCCGCGACCTTGCCTTCCACCGCGAGCGAGCTGAGGAACGCCTCGACTTCCGGGGCTCCCATCTCGCGAGGATGGCGGAGGTTGTGGAACCGAATAAAGCGACGTATCCAGTGCAGGTACGTTTTTTCGGTCCGGTAGCTCATGTGGCGCAGGCGAATGCGCTCTCGGACCTGGTCGAGCAGCCGTGGCGTAGGGACCATCCTTGGTTTGCCTTATTTCGCCGTTATGAGTCAGCGACTTTCAGGCTATACAGGAACTTACAGGGGTACCCCGTGATTAACCGTCAGAAATGACGTAAAACATCACGTAACTTCTGACACCCAATAGTAGTTAG
>DAIQBB010000016.1:0-60674 GCA_036781365.1 Steroidobacteraceae bacterium
ACGTACATGTGGTGCGCCCACACGACGAAGGACAGGCCGCCGATCGCGAGGATCGCCCAGACCATCATCCGGTAGCCGAAGATGTTCTTGCGCGCATGCGTCGAGAGCAGGTCTGAGACGATGCCGAAGGCGGGCAGGGCGACGATGTAGACCTCGGGATGCCCGAAGAACCAGAAGAGATGCTGGAACAGGAGCGGGCTGCCGCCATCGTGGCCGGGATTCGCGCCCATCGAGCTGATCGCCGGCATGAAGAAGCTGGTGCCGAGCGTTCCGTCGAGCGTCATCATCACGGCGGAGACGAGGAGCGCCGGGAACGCGAGGAGGCCCAGGATCGTCGCCATGAAGATGCCCCAGACCGAGAGCGGCATGCGCATCATCGTCATGCCCCTGCAGCGGGCCTGCAGCACCGTCGTCACGTAATTAAGGCCGCCCATCGTGAACGCGACGATGAAGATCGCGAGCGAGACGAGCATCAGGATGATGCCCATCCCGGCACCTGGTGTGCCGGTCAGGACCGCCTGTGGCGGATATAGCGTCCAGCCTGCGCCCGTCGGCCCGCCGGGTACGAAGAAGCTCGCGAGCAGCACCAGCACGGCGAGCAGATAGACCCAGAAGCTCACCATGTTCATGTACGGGAACACCATGTCCCGTGCGCCGCACATGAGCGGGATCAGGTAATTGCCGAAGCCGCCGAGAAAGAGCGCGGTCAGCAGGTAGATCACCATGATCATCCCGTGCATGGTGATGAACTGGTAGTAGTGGCTCGGGTCGACGAAGTGGAACGTGTCCGGGAAGCCGAGCTGCAGGCGCATCAGGCCAGAGAGCACGAGCGCGATGAGCCCGACGAAGATTGCGACGATGGCGTACTGGATCGCGATGACCTTGTGGTCCTGGCTCCAGATGTACTTTTCGATGAAGGTATGGGGATCGTGGATCGGTGCGTCACGGTCCGCTATTGCAACGTAAGCCATTATTCCGTCCTCGGAACGAGGGAATTGATGTAAGCGACGACGTCGTTGATTGAGCGTTCATCCTTGAGCGAATCGGCCATCGTCGCCATCTGCCAGCCGTAGTAGTCCTCGCGGTGCATGCCGCGGACGTCATGCTGGAAATTCTGCAACTGCCTGACGAGATACCAGTCCGACATGTCGGCGAGCCGCGGCGCATTCAGCGCCCAGATGCCCTGGCCCTCGCGGCCATGGCAGGCCGCGCACGTCATGTAGAGTCGTTCGCCGCGTGCGACGTTCCCCGTCACCGTCGCCTGGGGCGCATGGCTCGGCAGGGTCTCGATGTAGGCGGAGAGGTTCCGGATCGACGCTTCGTCCGGGACCATCGAGGCGAAGGCGCGCATCTGCGCGCCGAGCGTGTCGCGCTCATGCGCGCCGCGCAGGCCATTCCTGAAGCCGTGCAATTGCCGCGCAATGTACCAGGCCCCTTGTCCCGCGAGGCGCGGGGCATTCAGCGCAGGATTGCCCTCGCCGGAGGAGCCGTGGCAGGCCATGCAGACCGCGTACTGACCCGCGCCGGCGAGCGGGTCTGCCTTGGCGAGCGCCTGCGCCTTGCCGAAGGTCGGCAGCGCGGCGAGCCAGGTGTCGAATTCCTCACGCGGCGTCACGACGACGCGCCCGCGCATCGCGAAGTGCCCCACGCCGCAAAGTTCCTCGCAGAGTATCTCGTACGAGCCCGGCACCGTCGGCGTGAGCCACATGTGCGTGATCATCCCGGGGACGAGGTCCATCTTCACGCGGAACTGCGTGACAGTGAAGTTGTGCAAAACGTCCTTCGAGCGCAGCAGCACCTTCACGGGCTGGTCGACGGGCAGGTGCAGCTCGGGGCTCGCGACCAGCACGTCGTCGCTTCCTTTCGGATCGTCGGGGTCGAGGCCAAACGGGTTGTCCGCCGTCACGAGCGCCGCGTCGCTGTGGCCGAGCTCGCCATCCTTGCCCGGGAAGCGGAAGGACCAATGCCACTGCTGCCCGATGACTTCGACGATCGCGGCGTCGTCGGGGACATTGACGAACTTGCCCCAGACGAAGAGACCTGGGGCAAGCATTGCGGCGACGCCGACGGAGGTCACGATCGTGAGCCACCACTCGAGCTTCTTGTTCTCGGGGTCGTAGGTCGCCTTCTGCTTGTTGCGATGGCGATACTTCCAGATGACCCAGGCGAGGAACAGGTTGACCGCGATGAAGACGACGCCGGTGACCCAGAAGGTGAGGACGACGGTGTCGTCCATGGTGGTCCAGTTCGACGCGATGGGCGTGAACCACCACGGACTCGCGAAGTGGAATATCAGGGATCCGATGACGAGAAGGACGAGGACTACTGCAATCGCCATCGGGTAGCTCCCTTGTTAAGCGCGCACCCGATCGCCTGCTGCCCGCCGCCGCCTTACGCTCGTGAACGGATTGACGAAGTGGCTGTCGATGCCGGCGAACTCGGCCTCGGGATGGCGCCTGCTCATCATGTGCCGGACGACCGACTCCTGGTCCCGTCGCGCGTATATAAGAATGAGGAACTTGCCGGCCTCGATGTCGTCGTGAAAGCGCTCGAGCTTCTTGTTCTGTTTCTCCACGCCGATCAGTCCGCCTTCCCAGGCGCCAAAGAGCGTGGCGACGCCGCACAATGCGACATAAACGTACCAGGGGATGTTGGCGAAGGGACCGAAGTTGTCGAGCAGCATGCAGCCGACGACGCCCGCAAAGAGCCCGATTGCGGCGCCGAGGAAACCCTCGCGGATGAAATCGTGCGTCTCGAGGTAGTTGCCCGTGTGGATGTGCCGCTTCTTGAGGCCCGATTCGTCCTTCGCGATCACGTGGACGAAGAAATCGTCGATGCCCACGTCGTGAAGGTCATCCGAAACCCGCGAGGTGCTTTCGAGTTCGGGTGCGACGTAATACAGGCATTTCATCAGTGTTCCCTCGCAACTTTTGAGTCTCGCACAACCCCCCGGGCTTGGGAAGCCTAGGGCTGGCGACCGAGCAGCCACTCGAGGGCCAGGGTTTCGTCGGTGAAAACCCGCATTACGGCGCCGCGATTGGTCGCGACGATCTCGCCGAAGCGTTCCGGGTGGACCATGGGTTCGTAGCCGAGGAATGCAAGGCGGATCCGGGGATTCTGCGTGGATTGAAGCTCGGCGACGTGGACGGCCAGATCATAACGCTCCGCCATCGTCGGCTCGCGGCCGGTGATGTTGCGGCTGTCGACCAGCACGGCGTCCCGGCCGGCCGCGGCAGCGAGCTCGAAGAAGCGGCCGATGAGAGGGCGAAACGCCTCGAGTGAGAAGGTTCCCGTGCATGTGACGCGAACGTGGTCAGCGTGCGTCGTCGATTCGAGCGCAATGCTCATCCCATTTGCCACAACCATCCGAATGTGCCGCCCGTGAGCAGGCCGTAGATGAGGCCGTCGAGCGTGTGCTTGAGCGTCGTCGACCACGGGCGGCTGTACCAGATGGACTGCGGCCACACGCCGGCGGCGTAGGCGATGAAGGCCGTCGTACCGGCGACCCGGAACACGGCCAGGTAGGACGCGTCCGCCGGCAGCGTCGCGCCCGCGACGTAGGCCACGAGGATCGAGACGACGACCGTGAAGATGAACCACTGCACGAGCGGCCTCGACATGTTCATCGGGCCATTCGGCACGACGGTCATGACGAGCACGGGGCCGCGCTTCAGCTTCTCGACGAAGTCCGGCGCATTGCACTCCTTCATGCTGTTCGCGCGCGGCAGCATGTACTCGCCAGGACGCAGCCCGAACGGCCGCATGGCGTCCAGCAGGCGATCGGCGTCCGGCGGCGCCGGGAGCTCCCCGCGGTGCCAGAGCGGCGCCATGTGGATGATGGAACTCGCGATGAACACGATTACCGCCGAGAGGAGTATCGGCAGCCAGAGAGCGGCGATGGCAGTCATGGGTTTCTCCCGATGAGGCGATAGAGGACGGCGCCTATGGCAGCGCCGGCAATCGGCGCGACCCAGAACAGCCAGAGCTGTGCGGTGGCCCAGTCACCCACATAGACCGCGACAGCGGTGCTGCGAGCCGGATTCACCGAGGTGTTCGATACCGGAATGCTGATCAGGTGGATCAGGCACAGCGTCAGGCCGATTGCGAGCGGCGCGAATCCCTGTGGAGCGCGCGGATCCGTCGCACCCAGGATGACGAGCAGGAACATCGCCGTCATCACGACCTCGCAGATCAGCACGGACATCATCGTGTAGCCGCCGGGCGAATGCGCGTCATAGCCGTTCGATGCGAATCCGGCCGCGACGTCGAATCCTGCGCTTCCGCTCGCGATGAGATACAGCACGCCACCTGCGGCGATGCCGCCTGCCACCTGCGCCACGATGTAAGGAAGGAGCTGACCGGCCGGGAACCGGCCCCCGACACAGAGCCCGATCGAGACGGCTGGATTCAGGTGACAACCCGAGATGTGGCCGATTGCGTACGCCATCGTGACGACCGTCAGGCCGAAGGCCAGCGAAACGCCGAGCAGGCCGATGCCGACGTCCGGGAACGCGGCCGCGAGGACAGCGCTGCCGCAACCGCCCAGCACCAGCCAGAATGTGCCCAGGAATTCAGCCAGATACTTGTTCATTCAGGCTCCCTCCATTCTTGCGGTGTCCAATCGATGCCCCTTGCGCCCGCCTCGCACCAGCGCATCCTGGCCGAGCGAGCTTTCGATCATCACCCGCGCCATGTCGGCGGAGCGGCGGAGAAGCGCGACCGCGCCGTCGTGCAGGAATTTCGAGTCGCGCACGTACTGCTCGTTGTTCTCCATGTCTTCCGCGCTCCAGCCGCGCGAGTGCGCGATGAACGGGAATTGCGGGAACTGGCAGCCGAGCTCGGCGAAGAAGGTCAGCACCTGGCCGACCACTGCCTGCACGTTGTCCTGGCCGCCGGTGACGATCAGCGAGACGACCTTGTTGCGGAGCAGGTGGCGGCTCGCCGTCGTCTCCTGGTTCTGGATGCAGTTCATGCGCTCGATCATCTTGTAGTAAAGGCTGCTTGCGCCTCCCCAGCGGATCGGCGTCGCAATGACGATCACGTCCGCCCAGTGCACGATGCCCTCGTAGACCTGGTCCATCTGGTCCTTCGAATCCATCTGCGTGATGGAGCAGGGCCAGGTGCAGGCCCGCGCGGACTTCGAGTAGAAGCCCTCGCAGGCGCGGAACCTGAGGTCGCGCACGCGGATCAGCCGGGTCTCGCAATCGCAGTCCCCGCTTTCGCGCGCGTTTGCGAGCGCATGCAGGAGCAGGTCTTCGGAAGTGCTGTAGCGTGGCTGTCCCGCCGTCATCGATGTCGTCGAAAGCCCGAGTATCCGTATCGGGCCCGGCTCGCGACGAGGCTCGCGCGCGAGCGGGTGGGGCTCGTGCGGCAGGCGGCCGCGCTTGGTCCGCTGCGCCTCGGAGACCAGCACCCGGCCGTTTTCGACCTTCACCGCGTGCGACGGAACGCGATCGGCCTCGTAACCGGGTTCGCCTTCGCCGGTTTGCCAGTGGAACTTGTAGTAGTGCCAGGGACAGACGACGAAGTCGCCTTCGATATGACCATGGCCGAGCGGGCCGCCGACATGGTTGCAGACGCCGGAGATCGCGCCGAACTTGCCGTCCACGTGCGTGAGCGCGATCCGCTTGCTTCCGACGCGGATCTCCTGCACGGATCTCGACGCGAGCTCCGCGCTCGCGCCGACGTCGATCCACTTATCGTCGGTCACGGCGAACGACCAGTTTCAGGCCCGACCAGGTCTCGGACACCGCGCAGACCTTGATGTCGACGAACCCGAGCGGCAATGCGAGCGCCCGGATCGTGTCCTCGGTGATGTCCGTGTTCACGCGCGCCGATTTCTTCGGCCAGGAAACCCACACGGGCGTATTGCCGTCGAGCCGCCTGCGATAGGACCGCAGTGCGCTCGCGAGCTCCGCCTTTTCCTTTGCGAAGTGGTGGACGATGTCGGCTCCGCCTCGCGACCCGCTCGCGATCCTGGCGCCGTCGGGCAGCGGCGCCAGGAGTTCGCGGTATTCCTTCGGTGCGTGCACGACCCTCATTGTCATGCCGGGCTTGATCCCGAGCTTGGCGGCGAGGGGCGTGCCCGAATAACCGGCCACTAGGCCCGGCTCTGTCCGCGATACAGGAAGGCGACGAGAGCGCCGAGGATCAGGGTGCCGATCGTGTCGAAAACGATCTGCTTGACCGCTAGCTCGCCCGGCGTCGGCTGCACGACGTAATAGATGGTGTAGATCGGAATGACGGCGAGGATCGCGACCGCCAGGCCGAAACGCAGGCCCTGACCCAGCCATGGCTTGTTCTCGACGCCGCGCGCGTAGATCCATGTGAATGCGCCGGCAAGAAACACATGCGCGAGGATCATCAGGTGCATCAGCTTCTGCGCCTCTTCTTCGGGCCGCATCATCCCTGTCGCCAGATAGTCGTCCTTGAGCAGCACCCCGTGCACGACAATGCCGAGCGCCATGTACGCGACGAACATGACGACCCACGCGATCAGGAATTTCTTGTTCATAAAGCTCCCCTGGCGGTTGCAACGCGGACTTATGGCGCGGATCTTACGCCTGCGGGGGCCCGCCAATCAGCACGGAGGTCATCGAGATCGGGCCCTGGACCTTTGCATTGAAAAATTCGGCAGTTTCGGCCGGTTGTTGCAGTGCAATTGCATAGAGGAGGGGCAGGTAGTGCTCCGGCGTCGGCACGGCGAGCCGCGCCTCGCCGTGCGACGGGTAGTCGATCAGCGGATCGTGCCGCCCCGCCGCGATATGCCCGCAAATCTCGGCGTCGCAGCGCTCCGCCCAGGCGAGCGGCGCCGGGTTCCGGAAGTCGAACAGGCGGAGGTTGTGGACGAAATTTCCGCTGCCGATGACCAGCACGCCCTCGTCGCGGAGACTCGCGAGCTGGCGCGCGAGGGCGTAGTGATGGCGGCCGGGGAGGCTCGTATCCATGCTGAGCTGGACGACGGGCACTCTGGCTGCGGGATACATCGCGATGAGGACACTCCAGGCACCGTGGTCGAGTCCACGGCCCGGATCGAGGCGCACGCGCTCCGTCGTGATGAGCTCCGCGACGCGGCGCGCGAGCGCCGGCTTGCCGGGTGCCGGATAACGCACATCGAACAGTGTTCTTGGAAACCCGTAGAAATCATGGATCGTCTCCGGCGCCTCGGCCGCCGTCACGTACGCATTCCGGGTTTCCCAATGGGCCGAGATGCACAGAATCGCTTCCGGCCTCGGCAGCCGTGCTCCGAGCGCGGCCCAGTTCTCGTGAAATTCGTTTCGCTCGATTGCGTTCATCGGATTGCCGTGACCGACGAACAGCACCGGCATCCTCATCGGGCCCGCCTCACCGGTGCTCGAACGCGAGCCGGACGCCGAGCGCGGACAGCAGGGCATGGACGAAAAGGCCCGAACAGATCCCTGTGACAGTCAGGAAACCGTCGCACCGGCCGCCACGCAGCGAGTTGCGTACGACGAGGAATGTGTCGGCGCCGGGCGATATCGTCATCAACGCCGCGACGAGCGCAAAGGCCAGCACCTGGCCGTCGAACGGATTCATGTCCTGCCGCCCGCGAGCTCGTACACCAGCGCCGCGGCCGCCACGTCCTGCAACGCGGATCCTGTGCTGTCGAAAATGAAGATCTCTTCTTCCGAAGTCCGGCCCGGCCGCTGGCCCGCGAGGATCTGGCCGAGCTCCGCATGAAGGTCTTCGGCGGTCATGCGATTGGTCGCAATCGCGTGCTGCATCTCGCCGAGCTCTGCAGATTGCCCGGCAATGTCGGCCACGACGCGGGCCTTCGGCAGGATATCGGGGTCGAGTTCCTGCTTGCCCTCGCTGTCCGCGCCGACGGCCGCGATGAACTGGCCGGGACGGACATCTCCCGCAGCGACGATTGCGGTTCTCGCCGGCGTGCATGTCACGGCCATGTCGCAGCCGGGGAACGCCTCGGCAACCGTGCCGACCGCTTCCACGGCGAGCCCGGTTTCGCCTCGCATCTCGTCCGCAAACGCTGCGGCGCGGCCGGAATCCTTATCGAACGCGAGAACGCGGCGCAGCGGGCGCACGAGCGAAAGGAACCGGACGTGCGCCCGGCCCTGGTTGCCGCAGCCGCAGACCAGGAGGGTCGATGCGTCGCGGCGGGCGAGGTGTCGTGCGGCGAGGGCGCTCGCCGCCGCCGTGCGAAGGGTCGTGATCTCGATCGAATCCATGACGGCAAGCAGGCGGCCGGTTTCGGCGTCGAAGAGGGCGATCAGCCCCTGGATGGCCGGCAAGCCGTGCCGCGCCGCATTGTCCGGGAAGTTCGCATTGATCTTTGCGGCGAAATAAGCCGGACTCGAACCGAGTGCGGCGGTCTTGACGTGAAAGCCGCCGTTCGCCACCGGCGTTCCGAGAACGCCCGGCTTCGCCGGAAGGCCTCCGCTTGCGTGCGCGACGAATGCGCGCTCGACCGCGTCCATGCATGCCGCCATCGGCAGCAATGCGGCGACTTCATCGCGGTCGAGAAACAGCATCGTGGCGGAAGCAGTCGGTGGAGTGGTCATTGACGATGCCGACCGCCTGCATGAAAGCGTAGCAGATCGTCGAGCCGACGAAGCGGAATCCGCGGCGCTTCAGCTCCTTTGACAGCGCGTCGGCAAGCGGTGTCCCGGCCGGCGCGTGCGATTTCACGAATCCCCACAGGAAACGGTCAAAGCTCCCGAACTCGCGCTGGACCTTCAGGAAGGCTGCGGCATTCGTGACCGTGCTTTCGATCTTGAGCCGGTTGCGGACGATGCCGGGATCCCGCATTAGCTGGGCGCGGCGAGCCGGGGAGAAGCGCGCGACCATTGCCGGGTCGAAATTGGCGAAGGCACGGCGGTACGCGTCGCGCTTGTTCAGGATCGTCTCCCAGCTGAGACCGGCCTGTGCCCCCTCGAGCGTGATGAACTCGAACAGCACGCGATCGTCGTGCACGGGCACGCCCCATTCGCGGTCGTGGTACATGGCCATGGCCGGCGAGCGGGCCCAGTCGCAGCGCTTTACGGCTCGGACACGAACAGGCGCAACTCCTCGTTGCCGAAGGAAATCATGCGGTCGAAGCGGAAACCCAGCTTGCCGAGCAGGCGGATGGATGGCTCGTTGTCCCTGGTCGTTATCGCGAGGATGCGCCCGAGCCGCAGGGTCTCGCGCGCGTGCTTCATTACCGCGCCCGCGGACTCCATGGCGTAGCCCTGCGACCAGTGCTCGGGAAGGAGCGAGAAGCCGATGTCCGGGTCCGGCAGCGTGTCGCGCTTCAGCACGCCGCACATTCCGACCGTGGTCCCGTCTGATTTTCGCGTGACTCGCAGCAGGCCATAGCCGTGGTGCGCATAGCCGGCGACGGGGCCGTCTGCGATGTACTTGCGCGCGTCCTCGAGCGTGCGGACGCCGCGGTCGCCGATGTATTGCAGGAACGAGGGCTCATTTACCAGGCGCAGGACGAACCCGGCGTCACTCTCCGTGAACTCGTGCAGCGCGAGCCGCCCGGTCTCGATCACGATCACTGGTGCAGCGCCCAGAACGGCAGCACGGTGCGGTCGACGAAATCGAGCTTCCGGTAGACGCCAATCGCCCGCGTATTGTCCGCGTAGACGTGCAGGAACGGGATGAAGCCGCGGTCGAACGCGGAGTTGCAGAGGATCGCGAGCAGGCGCTGCGCGTAGCCGCGACCGGTGTAGTCGGGATGCGTGCACACGGCGGATAGCTCCTGGTAGCCGTCGAGCCGCATGCGCTCGCCGGCCATCGCGGCGAGCCGGGGCCCGTCGTAGATGCCGTAGTAGCTGCCCATGTCGAGCGTGCGCGTGCGGAAGAAGCCGGGAAACACGAGCGTGGTCAGCGCGAGCATGTCGTCCGCCTGCGCGATCGTCATCGTGGTTACCGGCGGGCCGGGAACCTCGGCGGCGCGATTGTTGCAGACCATCTGCAGCACGGGCTTCTTCGGCTCGAGCTGCCATCCGGGCGGCGGCTCCGGCGCGACGCCGACGACGAACACCGACTCGGCGTCGTCCACGATGCTCGTCAGCTGGTCGCCGGCGCGTGCGGTCGGTTCGGCAATCGCCGCGAACGGCACGACGGCGGCAGGATATCGCGCCGCACCATCGGCGGTGATCGCGAGTCCCGCGTGCTGGGTCGTCAGCGAATGCCAGACCGGGTTGTCGAGCGCATGCGGGGACACGTACGGGTCAGCTCGCGACGCCGAAAGCGCGCCCGATCGCCGCCGTCAGTGCCATCGCGATCGCGCCCCAGAAAGTGACCCGCAGCGCACCCTTCGCGACGTTCGCGCGGCCGACGCGCGCGGCAATCGCACCGAGCACCGCGAGGAAGGCGAGAGAAAGCGCCGCGACAAGCGGCTGGATCGCGGGTGCAGGCGCCAGGACGGCGGCGAGTAGCGGAAGCCCGGCGCCGCTGGCGAAGGATGCGCCCGAGGCGAGTGCGGCCTGGATGGGCCGCGCGCGCATCTGTTCCGAAATGCCGAGCTCGTCCCGCGCATGCGCCGCGAGAGCGTCCTTCGCGGTCAATTGAGTCGCGACCTCGGCCGCGAGCCGCGGATCGAGACCGCGGCCCACGTAGATGGCGGCGAGTTCGCGGTGTTCCGCCTCGGCATCGGTCTCGAGCTCGTGGCGCTCGCGCGCCAGGTCCGAGCGCTCCGTGTCGGCCTGCGAGCTGACCGAGACGTATTCGCCGGCCGCCATCGACATGGCGCCCGCCACGAGGCCGGCGAGACCGGCGATCACGACGGCGCTGCGGTCCGCGCCTGCGGAGGCTACGCCGACTACGAGGCTCGCCGTCGAGACGATCCCGTCATTCGCGCCGAGGACCGCCGCCCGGAGCCAGCCGGCGCGGCCCGATCCATGTCGTTCGCCGTGACGCATCTCACTTCTGGTTGACCGCGTAGCGGCCCGGGCCGATCAGGGCGAGTGCGATCGCCGAGAAGAAGTACATGTATTCCTTTTCGATCTCGAGGCCGCCGGACTGTGCATTCAAGGTGAAAAGCTCCGAACCGAAGACAAGTCCCAATGCGAAAAGCATGTTGACCGCGATCAGCCAGGCGCCGATCCGCGAATAGTAGCCCGCGATGACGAGGAGCGGCGCGACGATCTCGCCGATGTACACGCCGTACTTGAAGAAGCCCGGCAGTCCCGCGGAGGCGAGCGCTCCGTCCAGCCAGTCGATGCCGTTGATCAGCTTGGCAATTCCATGCAGCAGGATGAGAAAACCAAGCGTGATGCGCAGGATCAGCTTGCCGGTGCTTTCATTCATGGGGCGACTCCCGGGTGTTTCGACGCGGCCGCTCGGCGTAGGATACGGCTCGATGGGCGGCATGCAAAAGGATCATCTCGACGAGCTGCTGGACGCGGCGCTCGCCGGCACTTTTCCGGCCAGCGATCCGGTATCAAGCCTGAGCGCCCCGCGCCGCCGACCAGCGGGCGACGAAGGCGAAAAGCAGGCCGACGAGCAGGATGTGGGCCAGCAGGCCGTCGACAAACCAGGAAGCGATAAAAGGCGGCGGCTGGGCACGCGATAGCGGCACGATCACGTAGTTCATCGCGATCCAGGTCAGCAGCCCGTAGGCGATGCCGGCGGTGACGGGCTTCGTGATCGTCCAGGCCAGCCGCCTGGACGCGAGCCAGTAGACCGCTGCCATCCCGAACATGATGAAGAAATGCAGGAAGAGGCCGAGCGCGGCGCTCGAAGTTCCACCGGCGAACGCGGCCTTGCCTTCCACGCCCGCCGCAATGGCCTGCAAGATGACGGATGCCTTCGTGCCGCTGTAGAGCCGCCAGAAGACGATCGCATTGACGATGTCGAGCAATCCCGCTGCGAGGCCGCCGCCCAGGATGAGGTCGACCGCGCGCGGCTTCATCAGGACTTCGGGCGGCCGAACAACAGCATGAGCGCACCGACTGCGATCGCGCCGCCCGCGACCCACTTGGGAATGCCGACGGTCTCCTGTTCCTTGACCGACAGCTCGATACCGCCGATGTCGGCCTCGTGAGTCTCCTCGGTATAGCTGACCTTGCCTTTGGCCAGTCCGAATATGCCGCCGGCGATCAGCAGGATCGCAATCGCGGGAATGACCCACTTGTTCATGGCTTGTTCTCTCCTTCTCGGGATTGCTCGGCGGGAGTCAGGGCCTTCACGTCGGCGACGATCATCGTGCCCGTTCCTTCATTGGTGAACACTTCGGCGAGGACGCTGTCGCGCGCATTGTAGGAAATCACGTGCACGCGGCGCACGCCGCCGCGGATCGCCGACTCGATCGCCGAGGATTTCGGCAGCATGCCGTCCGCGAGGCTGCCTGATTTCTCCAGGCGCTTGAGACCCTGCAGGTCGGTGTAGGAGACGAGCGAGCGCGGGTCGTCGCGGCGCTCGAGAATGCCCGGCGCGCCCGTGCAGAGGATCAGCTTTTCCGCGCCGAGGGCGGCGCCGATAGCGGCCGCGACGGTGTCCGCATTGATGTTGAGGACGACGCCGGCGTCGTCCGCGGACACCGGGCTGATGACGGGCATCAGGCCCGCGTCCAGCTCCTTGCGGATGACCGTGGTGTCGATCGACACGATGTCGCCGACAAAGCCGTAGTCCACGGTCTCTCCGTCGACCTGAACGGGCGGCCGGCGGTTGGCGCGGACGAGGCCCGCGTCGACGCCGGAGAGCCCGACCGCGTCGATCCCGACTTCGCGGCAGGTCGCGAGAATCCGCGTATTGATGAGTCCGTTCAGGACCATCGTCGTTGCGTCGATGGAGCGGTCATCCGTGATGCGCCGGCCGCGCACCATGCGCGGCTCGATGCCGAGCGAGCGCTGCATCTCGTCGAGCTGGGGCCCGCCACCGTGCACCAGGACGACGCGGATGCCGAGGTGGTGCAGGATCGAGATCTGCTCGATCAGCGAGCGCGTGCCCGCGACGTCGCCGAAGATGGCGCCGCCCGCCTTGATGACGAATATCTTGCCCTTGTAAAGGCGGATGTACGGTGCGGCGCCGCGAAGCGCTGCGATCACTGCACCCTGGTCGATGCGATGCGTCACCATCATGTCCACCCTGGTGCTGGAGCAGTCAATCCGTCGGTTTCCCCGAAGCCGAGCAGGCGGTTCATCCACTGGATAGCGCCGCCCGCCGCACCCTTGACGAGGTTGTCGACGACCGACATCACGACGATCGTCCGGCCGTCCGCGACCGCCGACAGGTGAGCATAATTGCTCGTGACCACCTCTTTCATCCTCGGCGGCTCGTCGATCACGCGCACGAACGGCCGGTTCGCGTAAAAATCGCGGAGCGCCGCGATGGCCCCCGCCGTGTCGAGCGGCTTCCTGAGCGTGGCCTGCACCGTTGCATGAATTCCGCGCGCGAATGGCCCGGAATGGGGCACGAAGGCGATCCTGCCGTCGCGTCCCGTTGCCGCGCGCGCGAGCGCGTTGATCTCGGCGCCATGGCGATGTGTCAGCGCGTTGTAGGCATAGAGGTCGCCGTGCCGGAGCGGGTGGTGCGTGCCTGCGATGGGGCTCCGGCCCGCGCCGGTGCTGCCCGTAACCGCCGAAACGAAGATCGGCGGCTCCACGAGGTCGAGCTTGAGCAGCGGCACCGACGCGAGCAACGAGGCCGTGACGAAGCATCCGGGATGCGCGACGTGCGGCGTCGGCGCGCGGTCGAGATGCTCCGGCAAGGCGCAGGTGAATTCGGACAGGCGCGCCGGTGCGCCGTGCGGATGCTTGTAAACGCGCTCGTACTCGGTGAGGTCCGCGAAGCGGAAATCCGCGGAGATGTCGACGACCGAGGGCTTCGCGCCGGCGGCCTCGGCGCGATTCAGGAGCCCGTCGATCAGCTTGTGCGAGACGCCGTGCGGCGCGGCCGCGAGGACCGCGCTTCGCTCGTGGCCGGCGGCGAGCTCGGCCGCCTGGGCGATCGAAACGTAACGCAGGTCGCCGCACGAAGCGGCGAGGTGCGGAAAAGCCTTCGCCACCGGCTCGCCCGGCTGGCTGTCGGAGGCGATGCCCGCAAGTTCGAGCCGCGGATGTCCAAGGACGAGCCGCAGCAGCTCGCCGGCGACATAACCCGTGCCGCCGAGGATGATTGCGGGAACGGGCGCGGTCATTCCTCGGCCTCGCCCTCGATCTCGCCGGAATGCGCGACTGGCTCGAGCCCTGCGGACGCGATCACGCTGTCCCCGAGTGCCGCGCCATTGGTCATCGCGTTGAACGCCGGGACGTTCAGCCGTTCGCGGATGATGTCGACGCCGACGGAGTTGTCGGTCGATGGTCCCGTGACCGCGGCGGGCTCGATGCCGAAGCGCTCGCGCAGCAGCTTGACGCCGCCCCAGGCGGCGACTGGATCGTTGGCGGAAAGAACGACGGCCGTCAGCGCCTTGCGGATGTCGGGCGCGTCGAGGATGGCTTCGACGCCATAGGCGCCGAGGATGCCGTCGCCGAGCTCGAACACGATGACGTCCGGCCTGCCTGCCGCCATCTCCGTCAGCATCGTGCGCGTCAGCGCCGGGCCGGTCTTCGGCGTGGTCGTCACGACTCCGAAATCAGTGAAGATCATCGAGCGCCGCGCGCCGGAGTCCTCCATCGCCAGGATGTCGCGGCGAAGCGATACCCCGGTTGCCTTGAAACCGTCGACTACGAGCCCGCGGTGCCGCATGCGGGAGATCATCGCGCAGGCAGCCGCCGTCTTTCCGGCTTCCATGCAAGTTCCCGCGAGCGCGACCACCGGCACGCCGTTCGTTTCGAGCACGGCGTCGTAGTCGAGCTTGCGCATGCCGACGCGTGCCGGCACGCCGATACGCTCGCCGAGGTAGGGGAAGTGCAGGACCACGCCGAGCACGCGGCAGTCGAACGGCCGGCCCTTGTCCGGATTCACGGAATCGCAGATGCCGAGTACGCCTCCGATGTTCAGCATCTGGATCACGTCACCGGCCGCCAGCTTCGCCGGCAGGTGACCGGAATAGCCGAACAGGGCCTTGCGGTGCCCGAGCGCGCCGACGACGACATTGCCGCGCGCGACCTTGGCCATACGGCCGCTAGTCAGCTCGAGCGTGTTGTACTGCGACTTGTTGGTGAGGATCTCGACCGCCAGCACGACGCCTTCCTCGCAGGGAATGTCGGTCGAGATGCGAAGCTCGTGCGACAACCCGCAGGCTTGCGTCACGGAGGAAATCTTGTCGACGATGATCGACTTCATGGTGGAGGGCTTGCGCGGCATTGCGGGTTTCCCTAGTCCTCGATCCGGTATTCGACGTCGGCGGCGGATTCCTGGCCCGATTCGGCCGAGATCACCCAGCGATCGCCGATCGTATAGCGGAGCTTCAGCGTATTGATCTCGTCCACGAGCGAGATACCGTAGCTGACATAGAGCCGTGGCGACAGATATTTTCCGAGCACGAGCTCGTTGCCCGAGTCCGCATCCTGCGTGAGGCCGACGTCGTCGAGTCCCACGTACTTGCCGACCTGGCCGGCGAGGAATGCGCCGCCTTGCTGAGTCGTCGTGAGTTCGGAAGTCTCGGCGCCGGGATCACCCTGGATACTCGAGCGGCCGACGATCAGCATCGAGGCGATCTGCGCCTGCGGCAGGCTCGGCTCGGAAAACAGCGTGAGCTGCGGGCGGCGCAATGGTCCGCGGGCTATGACGCCGACCTTGTATCCGGGCAGCTCGCGCGTGGCACGGAGGTCAACACCGGGATCCGTCACCGGGCCGCCGGTGAACAGGAGCCGCCCACGCTCGATCTCGAGCTCGCGGCCATAAGCGCTGTACTCGCCTTCCTTCACCAGGAGCTCGCCGGAGCCGACCGTGCTTTCGCGCGGCGCCGTGCGAGTGCGCACCGCGCCGGTGACCGTCGCGCTGAGTCCATAGGCTTTGACCGCCACCTTGTCGCCGAGCGAAAGCCGGATATCGCTCGTGACTTCGAAGGGCTCATCGCCACCATCCGTCAGCTCAGGCCGGAGAATGCGTTCGTCGGATGAAACGAGCACCGCGCCTGCCGTGTCGGCCGGCGCGATGCGCGCCTCGGGGATGACGACCTCGCCCTTGACGTCGATGCGATGGTCATCGAGCGTGAACTTCAGGTCGGGTGAGGCGAAAACACGCACCTCCGGAACGTTCGCGACCAGCAGGCGATCGCCGGTCACGCTGAGCTCGCCGTTCAGGCGCCGATCCCGCCAGTCGAACCGTCCGTCGATCGCAAGCGATCCTTCGCCGGCCTTGCCGCTTGCGTCGAGCGTGAGCGAGGTGTCCGTCAGGCGCACGGTCGCCTGCAGGTCCCGCAGCCGGAGGTTGGTCATGTAAAAGTCGAGCGAACCCTGTCTGAGCCGCGCCTCGCCCTCGAGCTCGGGCGCGGCGACGCGGCCTGCGACGGTGAAATCGAGAGCCGCCTCGCCGGAAGCGTTGTCGATCGTTTCTATGAGGAGCGGCAAGAGGCCGAGTTGCCGGGTCTTGCCCTTGACGCTCCCGCTGAGCGGCAGGTCGCCGATGGAACTGCCCGGGACTCGCGTCGCCTCGAGCGCCACGGCGAGATCGAGATCGGCGGCGTCATTGACGCGTAGATCGAGACGATGCTTCTCGGGCCCGGCGACGAGTTCGAGCCGGGTCATTCCCAGCTCCACCGTCCTGTCCGCGCCGCTCGAAGACTGGTAGACGAGGGCCGCGTCGCGGACTTCGGCATTGACGTCTGCGACCCAGGGCGCACCTGCCCGTGCAGACGCCTCGGCGTCGACGACGAGAAGGCCGCGGAAGCGTGGTGCGCCGAGCCGCTTCGCGTCGAGCGCTTCGAGCGGGAAGGATTCCGTCGCCGCTTTCACCGACCAGTCGCCCGAGGACTGCCAGCGTCCTTCGAAGCAGAAGCGTCGCGTTTCGTAGACGAGGCAGAGCGGCTCGAGGGCGGCTTCCTCGCGGCTCGCGGCGAGCCGGGTCGCTGACTCGAGCCGCCAGGGCACGACGCGCGGACCGCTCGCGGCAATCTGCTCGAGCCGCAGCGTGTAGCGGTCGTCGACCCAGGCGCCGCGGCCGCGGAGCGATACCGCGTCCTGGCCGCTGCCCGTGCGGAAGGTCAGCGCATGGTCCTTCGGCAAGCCGTCGAGCGAAAGGCGCGTATCGGTGATGGCGAATCCCCCGACCGTGATGCCGTTGGAGCGCAGGCGAAGCCAGGAGTGCTCGCGCCCGTCGCGGTCGATGTGCGCGTCGGCGGAGAGGATCACGGCGCGGTGTGAGCCATAGACCAGGTCGTGGCCGGTAAACCCGAGGGCGACCGTGCGCTCGCGCACGAGCAGGGTCGCGTCTACGCGCCCGCCGAGCTCGGGCAGGAAGGCGGAAAGGTCGTCCGATACGACGCGAGCGTCAAGATTGGCGCCGCGGCCGAGTATGCCGTCGATCTCAAGCCGGGCCGGCCCGAGTGCAAGCGCGACGTCTTGAAACTCGGTCTGGTCCTTGCCGTGGCGAATGCCGCCGCTGCCGCTCGCCCGTTGTCCGCGAAACTGTCCCGAGAGTTTCGTCATGCTCGCGGACCAGGGAGCATTCTCATCGAAGCCGGAACCCGCGGCCTTGAAGTCGAAGGCGAGGCGTCCCGGGAGCTCCTTGCGGAATTTCGACGGATCGACATCCGCCGCGCGGCCCGAAACGGACCAATCCTGCGACTCGCCGCGTCCCAGCATGCCGCGAAGCGAGACTCGGCCGCCAAGCACGCGCCATGACGATTCGTCGACTGCGATTTCGGCGTTCGTGAAGCGGCCTGCCGCACTGCCTGCAAACGGCGGACCGCCCGCGGGCTCGAATTCGCCGCGCAGGCGATAGCTGAACTCGGTCCATCCGCGGGCCTCGAGGCTGCCGCGTGGAGACACGATGAGTGCCTTGCCCGTCAGCGGCCATCGGAAGCCGGTCCAATCGGCCGACACGTCATACGAAAGTTCTTCCGCGACGGTCATCGTGCCTTTCGCGCGAATGACGGTGGACGGCGCGGTCCCGAGCACAAGGGATTCAATCGTGACGACCCGGTCGGCAAAACTCGCCCGGGTGTCCACGTCAACGCCGGATTCGGGAAGGCCGTTGCCATGGACGACGCCCTGTGCCGCGTAGTGAGACCGATCGCCTTCGATCGCGAGCGCCGCCTGCAAGGGTCCGACGGGCGGATTGGCGATCCACTGCGCGAGATCGAGTTTCTCGATCTCTGCCTTGCCCTTCCAGGCGAGACCGGAAGTGAGATTCCTGATTTCGGCCGTGACTCGACCGATACCCGGAACCGCGACATGGGCTTCGACGAGCAGGCGATCCAGGTCGCCGACCGCGTGCGCAATCCCAGTCACCTGACGTTCATCCGAAAGCGACCAGGCCGTGTTGACGTCGAGTGCGACCGGATCGCGCGCGTACAGGCTGCCGCTCGCGCCGGCAACCGCCCAGCCCGTGGAACTGACGTGCGCGCCATCGAACTCGATCCGGCTCTTCGCGAGCTTTGCGGAACCGCGAATGTCCCGGAAGCGTATCTGCGTGCCATTTGGAGCCACGATCAGGAGACTCGCCACCTCTGCCTCGTCGATCACGACCGTGAGCCAGCCCGGCATGAACGAGGGAGGGCGCGACGGGCCGGACGGCGGACGAAGGCGAATCGTCGCCTCGGAAACGCGGACGCCCTCAGCGGATATTCGCCCGGCGAGGATCTCGAGCGGCTCGTAGTCGGCTTCGAGGGTCACGATGCGGATCGAAGCCCGCGGATGATCGATCTCGATGGATCCGATCGACAGCGGTCCGATGAGGCGCCCGCTCGCGCCTTCGACCCGGATTTTCACCGCATCCAGGGACTCGACGAATGCGATAGAGCGCCGCAGTCCCGCTTCCGTGGTTACGAGCCAGGTCACGAGCCCGATGACGACGAGGAGCGTGATCGCAAGCGCCCCGAGCAGCCAACGAACCCATTTTCTTGCCGGCCATCGCATCTCAGAATTCCGGCGTGAAGTTGATGTGCAGCCGCGGGCTGCGATCCGGGTCCGAGACCGACTGCGCGACGTCGAGCCCGATGCTCAGGAAAGGCAGCCGGTAGCGCACGCCGATTCCGACCGAATACTCGAGGGGGTCGCCGAACTTGTTGAAGGCGTTGCCCGCGTCGACGAACACGGCCCCCACGAAGTTCTTCGGAAAGTCGCGCTGCAGCTCGACGGTCGCCGTCAGAAGGTGACGGCCGCCCACCTTGTTGCCGTTCTCGTCCACCGGCGACAGCTCTTCGTAACCATAGCCGCGGACGCTGTTGTCGCCGCCGGTGAAGAACCGGTACTGCGCCGGCAGCTCCTGGAACTCGCCCACGGCGCTCGAGCCGACCTCGCCGCGGAGCATCAGCCGCCACTTGTCAGCCAGCTTGAATCGCCGCTCGTCGCCCACGACCGCGCGCAGGAAATTCGTGTCCGAGCCGAGCGATTCCGTCGAGGTGAGCAGCTCGACCTGGAATCCGCGGGGCACGGTGTTGACGCCGAGGAAGTCCTGCGGCAGGCGCGCATAGGAAATACCGGGCACGAGCAGCGTGGCGCGATTGCGGTCGATGAGCGTCGAGTCGCCCGAGACGGTCGTCACCTTGTCCTCGGTGTCGTCGAGCGTCACCGACAGCACGCGCTGCCAGTTGCCGCGTACCTGCGTGAGCCCGACCTTGAAGGTCTGGCCCGTGGTTTCGACGTCCGCGCTCTGCTCGTTGAAGAAGCGGAGCCCGTACGAGAGTTTCTCGAGGGCGGGATCGGTCCAGGGAACGATGTAGTTGATGCCGGCCGACTTGTCGACGTCGGATGCCCGGAGCTCCGCACGCACGCGGTGGCCGCGCGTGTTGAGTCGCCGGTCTTCCCAGCCGAGGGTTCCACGGATGCCGGTGTCCGTTCCATAGCCCGCAGCGATGGTGTAGAGATGTCGCCGGTTCGGCTCGGAGGTGATGCGCACCGGCGTAATCAGGTTCTTGCGGTCTCGTTCCTCGGGAAGGACTTCGACGATGGAAAAATATTGCGAGTCGTCGAGCGCGAACTGCGTGCGCAGCAGCGCCGCGGCGTCGTACCAGTCGCCTTCGCGGTAACGGAGGTAGCGCTTCACCAGCCCCGGGCGTAACGCGCTCTGCTCGATAGTCGTCGGCCCGAAGCGGTAGCGCTCGCGGGTCTCGAGCGTGACGTACGCGCGCGCGGTGCGTGTCGCGGGGTCGACGAGGAGCTCGCCGCGCGTGAATTCGGCGTCGAGATAGCCGTGGCCGAGTGCTGCGCGCAGCAGCTCGCCCTTCAGCTGGTCGTAGGCGGCATGGCTCAGCCGTTCCCCGGTGCGCAGCGGCGAGCGCGCGAGGACCTCTCGCATGAATGGTTCCTCGCGGCCGCTCCCCGTGATCTCGACCTGCTGTTCCACCAGCATCACGGGCGCGCCCGGCTCGATCTTCACTCGTGCGAGCCAGCGGCCTTCGACCTCTTCGAACTCGGTCGAGACGCGCGGCTCGTAGTAGCCGAACGGGCGCAGCGCAGTCCGCGCCTCGGTGGGTGCCCGCTGCACGAGGCGCCCGACCATTTCCGTGTCGAGCTCCTTCGAACTCGAGAGGCGGTGCAGGCTCGAGAGCGCGCGGACGTTCTCGAGCAGTAAACCTTCCACGCCTTCGAAGGTGACCTCGATCCTCCGGTCTTCGTCCTTCTTGCCGAACGACGGCAGCGACGGCAAGGCGGCGAACGCCGGCGGAGCGGCAAGTGTCGCCAGGCACAGGGCGGCAATCAGGCGGCGAGACATGAAATGTCAGACCCGGCGCCGGCGCCAGCGTTGCAGCGCGTAGGCTCCGAGGACGAGTACCGCGATCAGGGCGATGACTGGAAGCAGGAATGCGATGGCGGAGAAGAGGACCGAGCCGGCGAGTTCCGCAGTCGAGTAAACGGGATTTCCGAGGCCGGCCGTTGCCGCTCCTGTCTTCGCCCGGCCGACGGCGTTCAACGCATGGCCCGCGGTCGCGGCCGCACCGCCAGCGCCGATGGCCGTGAGCCAGCGGAGCCATTCCGGCAGCCCGACCATGACGCCGGCCGCCGCGACGATGCCCGCGGCGACTGCAACGGGCGCGCCGATGAGGTCGAGCGCGTGATCGACACCGGGCACGTAGTAAGCGGCGATCTCGGCCACTGTCGCGACCGAGAGCGCGACGAGCACGATCGGCTCACCCAGCCAGTCAAAGCCGCGCGCGGGCTCGACATAGCCGAAGTGGATGGCAAGTCCCGCAGCGAGCAGCGGTACGAAGGCGCGGAAACCCGCGGCCGCCGCGAGTGCAAGGCCGGTTGCCACCGAGAGAATGATGCTCAGGGATTCAGCCATTCCTGGATCAGGCGATAGGCGATCGACTGCGAGAACGGCATCATCGAGCCGCCCGCGAGCTCGTCGCGATGGAACCAGCGCGCGTCCTCGAGCTCGCGATCTCCAAGCCGGACGTCCGTCGTCAGGGCCTGCGCGCGAAATCCGAGCATCAGCGAGCGCGGAAACGGCCAGGGCTGCGATGACTGGTAGGTCATCGCGCCCGTTTCGATGCCTGTTTCCTCGAGAACTTCGCGCCGCACGGCGTCCTCGAGACTCTCGCCCGGCTCGACGAATCCGGCGATCGTCGAATAACGACCAGCGGGCCAGTCGGGCTGGCGCCCGAGCAGTACGCGATCGCCGTGGGTCACGAGCACGATGATTGCGGGATCGACGCGCGGGAAGAATTCAGTCTCGCAGCCCTTGCGCGCGCAGACCATGACGCGGCCGCTCTTCTGCGGCGCCGTCGGGGCACCACAACTGCCGCAGAAGCGGTGGCGGTGGCGGAAGGAGATCATCGCGCGCGCGTAGGCGAGGAGCCCGGCATCGTCATGCGGCAGCAGCGCGGCTGCGAGGCGGAGGTCTGCAAATTCGGCGCCGCCCTCGAGTGATGGCGGATCATCGGCCTCGACCTCGGTCGTGAAGACCGCGAGGCCCCGGTATTCGCCGAGCAGGATCAGCTCATTGCTGTCGATCCCCGCAAAGGGCGCGCTACCGAATGGCAGGAGGCAGGCACTCGGAGAGGGCAGCCGCACGACGGGACAGCGCGACTTCCAGACGGGAATCAGGCGCGCCGAACCCCCGGCAATCGCGCGCGCGACGAAATCAGCGTCGGCATTGGCGAGCTTGAGTCGATCGACATGCGGCCCGGCAAATACGTTGGGGCGCATTCCTTCCCGTTCCTGGCTGGTGAAGCCGTCATTCTAGCAGTCACCTACCGAGAGCCCGGGGCGGGCCGGCGGCCGGCTCGACGCGCAGAACTCGCAGGCTTTCGGCCGTTCCGCGTAACGCATGACGACGAGAAGACTGCCGCAGCCCTCGCAGTCGTCGAGGCAGATCTCGTTCTGTTTCTCGAGCGAGCGCAGGAGATGGCAGGCATGTTCGAAGGAAATCTGCGGGTGCTCGAAAAGGCTCGCGAACGTCTCGTAAGCCTCGCAGAAACGCTCGCCCCAGCGAAGCTGCTCGACTGCGCCCGCTGCGCCCGCGCTTTCGCGCTTCAGCAGGCCCAGGATGCAGAGGAGGGTGGCGAGCCCGGCGGCTTCGCGGCGTATGCCGGCGTTGCGCATGAAGAAGGCGCTCTGGCGCGGGCTCTTGCCGCGATGCCGGCGGACGTCGCGCCGGCCGGCGTCGGCGACGTAGGAACGGTAGAGCTTGCGGATCCGGTCATCGGTGAGGCCGGTCCAGCTGCGGATCGTGCGGGTGCGCGCCTCGTGCCGGATGAGCCGCAAGGCAAGGTCGAGCCGAAGCCGGTCTCGCGTATATCGGTCGTCTGTGATGCGCATGGATTGCCTTGACGCTGTTCAATGGTACTGGTAGTTTCGTACCAGTCAATGCTAAGCCGGTCCCAGAGCCGGCGGATCGAGAAATGGCACGTCAACGGGGAGAAATGCCATGAATCGTCAGCAGCCTCTCGCGCTCGCGCCGCCAGCCGGCGACGCGGACTGGTCCGAGCACTCCTTGCTCGATGGCGCGATGCGCCACGCGCTCAGTTCCGTCAACCTGGCGTTCCTCGATCTCGCGATCGAGCTGGCCGAGGAGGGCCGTCTCAAGCAGATCGCCGGACTTCCTCCGCGTGCGATCGATTCGCTGATCGATCCCGAGGCCGGGCCGCGGCTCTGCGAGCGGCTTCCATACGCGCTTTTCGACTTCCGCTTTTCGGACGGCAATTTCTGGACGGGCGAAGTTGCGGCGGCGAGCGGCGTGCAGGACGCGAGCGCGCAACCTGCGGTCGACGACCGGATGGTCTCCTTTGCCCGGGCGGCGATCATGGTGGCCTGGCACCTCGCGCAGACACGCACGGCGGGCGCGAAGCTGATCTTCGGGGCATCGCCCGCGACGATCGCCGCGATCGCCTCGATGCCGGTGGCGGCTGTCGAGCGGCTGGCGCGGCGCGTTGCGCCGACCCTTTCGGCGCGCTTCGGCTCGCGTGCGAGATTCTGGCTGCAGTTCGAAGGCTGCGCCGTGCGGCCCGACGACCAGTCGGTGAACCTGCTGCGGCAGCTTGGATTGCAGATCCAGGGCGCGGAGAGCGCGCGGGTCCAGGCGCTGCAGCGGCGTCACCGGCGGAGTGCCGCGTGAGGTAATCTCGCGCCTCATGCAGGCGCTCTCGATCCGCGGCTTGACCAAGACCTACGCGAACGGCGTGCAGGCGCTGCGCGGCATCGACCTCGACGTCCTGGAAGGCGATTTCTTCGCGCTGCTCGGGCCGAATGGCGCCGGAAAGACGACGACCATCGGGATCATCATGTCGCTCGTCGAAAAGAGCGGCGGCAGCGTCGCCGTCTTCGGCTATGACATCGACCGCGAGCTCGACCGCGCGAAGTCCTGCATCGGACTCGTGCCGCAGGAGATCAATTTCAACCAGTTCGAGAAGGTGTTCACGGTCATCGTGAACCAGGCGGGCTTCTACGGCATTCCGCGCAAGCTCGCGGTGGAGCGCTCCGAGAAATACCTCCGGCAGCTGCAACTCTGGGACAAGCGCGACCAGATCGCGCGCTCGCTCTCGGGCGGGATGAAGCGCCGCCTCATGATCGCGCGCTCTCTAGTGCACGAGCCGCGCCTCCTGATCCTCGACGAGCCGACCGCGGGCGTCGACATCGAGATTCGGCGCAGCATGTGGGGATTCCTGCGCGCCATCAACGAGCAGGGGACGACGATCATCCTGACGACGCATTACCTCGAGGAGGCCGAAAGCCTCTGCCGCCACATCGCGATCATCGACGGCGGCCGGATCATCGAGAACGACACGATGGCGGGAGTCATCCGCAAGCTTTCCCAGGAGACCTTCGTCCTGAACTTCCGCGCTGCGATGGCCACGGCTCCCGCTCTGCCGGGCTACGTGTCGCGCATGACCGACGATCACACGCTCGAGATCGAGGTCACCAAGGAGCAGAGCCTGAACGACATCTTCGCCCGGCTGTCGCAGCAGGAGATCGAGGTCGTCAGCATGCGCAACAAGGTAAACCGGCTCGAGGAGCTCTTCATGCGCCTCGTCGAGAGACGGGACGACGCGGGCGGGAAGGCGGGCTAGGTGGAGACTCAGTCCCTCGCGCGCATCCGGCGCATCGGCCTCCAGACCATCGTGCGCCGCGAGTACGGGCGCATCATCCGCATCTGGGGGCAGACGCTCGTGCCGCCCGCGGTCACGGCCGCGCTATATTTCGTGATCTTCGGCAGCCTGATCGGCCGCCGCATCGGGCAGATGGACGGCTACGATTACATGCAGTACATCGCGCCGGGCCTCATCATGATGGCCGTCATCAGCAACTCCTATGGCAATGTCGTCTCGAGCTTCTTCGGGGCGAAGTTCGGCAAGCACATCGAGGAACTCCTCGTCGCACCGCTTCCGAACTGGCTGATCGTGCTCGGCTACGTGTCGGGCGGGTTGATGCGCGGCCTCCTGGTCGGCGTGGTCGTCACGATCGTGACGCTCTTCTTCACGCAAGTCCCCGTCGCGCACCCGATCCTCATTCTCGGATCGGTCGTCCTGACTTCCGTGGTTTTCTCGCTCGGCGGGTTCTTCAATGCGATCTTCGCGAAGAACTTCGACCAGATCTCCTGGTTCCCGACCTTCGTCCTCACGCCGCTGATTTACCTCGGCGGCGTGTTCTACTCGGTCTCGCTGCTGCCCGCCTGGGCAGAGCGCCTGTCGTACATCAATCCGATCCTCTACATGGTCAATGCCTTCCGCCACGGTTTCCTCGGGACCAGCGACGTGGATCCGGGCTTCGCCTTCCTCATCATGTCGGCGTTCGCGATCGCGATGTACGCGATCGTCGTCGTCCTGATGAATCGCGGAACGGGCATCAGGGAATAGGCGGGCACGGCCATGTGTGGACGCTATGCCTTTTTTTCGCCTGCCGAAGCCGTCAAGCGGACCTTTGCGCTCGATGACGTGCCCGGGCTCGAGCCCCGTTACAACATCTCGCCGACCCAGTCGGTTCCTGCCGTGCGCGCGGGAGAAGAGGGCACGCGGGCGTTCGCATTGCTGCATTGGGGGCTCGTGCCGAAATGGGCGAAGGAACGCGCAATCGGCAACCGCATGATCAATGCGCGATCCGAGACCATTGCCGAGAAACCCTCGTTCCGCGACGCCTTCCGCAAGCGGCGCTGCCTCGTGCTCGCTGACGGCTGGTATGAGTGGCAGGTTGCGCCGGGCGGCAAGCAGCCCTGGTTCATCCGCATGAAGGACGCGCAGCCTTTCGCCTTTGCCGGACTCTGGGAGCGATGGAAGGATCCGGCGAACGGCTCGATGCTCGAGTCCTGCACGATCGTGACGACCGATGCTTCCGCGTCAATCAGGAAGATCCACGAGCGCATGCCCGTGGTTCTTGCCGAGGCGGACCGGGACCGTTGGCTTGATACGGCTTTTTCCGACACCGAAATGCTGTCGGAGCTGCTGCGGCCATTCGAGCCGAATATGCTTGCAGCCTGGCAGGTCAGCCGCGAGGTCAACTCACCGAAAAACCAGGGGCCCGGGCTGATAGACCCGGCAGACTAGCGTCACTTTTGCGTCCAGGCGCCTGCCTTCGACTTGTAGTACCAGCCGGCGCGCGCATTCGCGATCCAGCGCTCGGAGAAGGTGCTGCGGATATCCGCTTCCCATTCCGGATGGCCGTTCGCGCCCGCGATCTCGCGGTAGAGCGAATTGCGGTCGGCATTGTCGTCGGCGACGAGCTTGCGGAGCTTGTTGCGGTCGGCGAGCGGCACGGCGTTGGCGTCGCGGATCTCGACGAGCCCGTCCGACGTCAGGCCGACGGCGCCTGAGCTGAAGAAGCCCTCGAGTTCCGGGGCGCGGCCCTTCATCGACGCTGTGAGTGCGCGGATCGCGGGGCTCGAGATGTCGATGTCGGCCTGCGCTTCTGCGGCCGGAATCACGAAGTCGAGCACGCCGCCGAGCGCCGCGACCAGGAGATCGCCCGCGTCCTGGCCGGCCGAAGTCTGCTCGCTGCCTTCGGGCTTGGGGCCTTTCTCGGGACCCCAGATGTCTTCGATGATCCGGTCGGCGGCTTTCTCCGCCGCGGCGGCGGGGAAATAGACGTTGATCGTCACGCAGGCGGCGAGCACCAGGCAGCAGGTGGCGAGCAGTGCGGTGATCCAGCGGAACATGGAGGTCATTGTCGGCTCCCCGGCTGAACGAATCCTGAACAGATTCTAGCGCAGCGAATCAGCTCACTCGACGACGATTTCCGACTCCATGATGGCCCCGAGCTGCCGGACGAGCGTGGTCCACGCGACCCTCGTCTGGCTGCCGATGACATTGATGCGCGGCAGGCCCGAACCCTTCACGATGTAATAGCCGCCGGGAGCCGGCAGCACGCCGCCCATGACACAGACGTCGTTCGCGAGCCGGCAGCTCAAGCCCAGCCGGTCGTAGCGGAAATCGTCGAAGAACCTGAGGAAGCCGCCCTGAAGCGCCGCGGCGACGCCGCCCCCGCTGCCTCCGCCGATGCTCGACAGGTTGGTGACGGCGCGCTGGCTGATGCGGTGCTTCGATCGGTCGCCAGGCGGCGTGTAGAGGAAGGAGTCGAAAGCTTCCGGCATCCACCCGAAAGTCTCGAGATCCGTGATCCGGCCGGACAGCCGCCCCGTGATCATGCCGAACTCGAACGTCTGGGTGACGAGGGTGAGGTCGAGGTCCTCGATGCCGATGCTCGCGTGCATTCGCGGAAATTTCCCGAGCGGCTCGCTGAGGCGGAGGTCCCGGATTACGACGCGGCCATCGAAGACCGAGGCCTCGAGATTGCCGTCGAGCGTCACGACGCCCTGCCGGAGCTGGAGGCCTGGAATGTTGCCCGCGAGTTTTCCCTGGAACTCCGGCCAGCCGAATGCGCGCGAGAGACGGGAGACGCTGATCGGCTCGATCGCGGCATCGAAGCGCACGTACATCGCGTCCGTTCCCGCATGGCGAACGCGCAGTGTCTCGATCGCGAGGCCGCCGTCGAAGATCGGGAGCGTCACCGGCTCGAGCAGGCGGAAGTGCCGGCCGGTGGTGGCAAACGCCAGCTCCGCGCGGCCGAGTTCGAGACCCCAGAGCTGGCCCGCGTCCCAGGCAAGCCGCGACAGGAACTCGTCGTCGTCAATCGTTCCGGCGAGCGCCGTGCGCGTGGCGTCGTCGAACCAGGTGACGCGGCCGCGCAGTCCCTCGAGTGAGACAGCGGCCGCTCTGCTGTCGATTGCGACCGACTCGAGGTCGATCTCCGCGCGCGTCGGGAAACCACCGGCGATTTCGACGTCGCCCCTGATCGTGCCCGCCCCGGTGACGTCCTTGAATGCGCTGTCGATCAGGAAGGGCTGTGCATAGGCAGGCAGGGCATTCGCGAGATCGAGCGACTCGATTTGCATCCGCGCGGCCGGCAACAGCGTGGCGCCAGCGAAATCGACCGTCGCCTGGCCGGCGGCTTTCATGACGTCCGCGTGATCCAGCGAAAACGTGTCGGCGGCAAATCGCGCCGTCTCGGTGTCGAGCGTTCCGGTGAAATCGAGTACTGCGCCGTGAGCCGCAAAGTCAAGGAATACGGGATCGCTGTAGGCCTGGCCGGTCGCAAGCGTGATTCGGCCGCGGGCCGGGAGGCGGCTCGTCTCGTCCGCAGTCGCATCAATCTTGATCGTGCCCGCCAGCTTCTCTCCGGCGAGCGTGCCTTCGGCGTCTGCGAAATCGAGTGCCTCGAGCACGACATCGGCGCTCGCCGCCGCGAGAACGTCGCCGCTGCCCGTCGCTTCAAAGCGGCCGTCAGCCCTTCCCCCGACGCTGAAGCCTTCGGGCAGTTCGATCCACGGCTTCGCGATCGCCGCGAACCTTGTGAGGTCGAGTCCCGAGAGTTCCGATTGCATGCGCCAATGGGGTCCTTCGACGGAGACGTCGAGTCTTCCGCGGCCACCCGCGATCGCGAACGAGTCAAAGCCGAGCTTGAGACTTCCATCGGCGAGTCTTTGCGCCTTGAACGCCGTGTCCTGCACGCCGAGTGAGCCGAGCGAACCCGCGAGGCGCCCGCGCCCGCAACGGAGCGTGTCGCCGTCGATCTGCAATTCCTGGCATTCAAGGGAGAACTGGGAAAGCGGGCCCGTCGCCGCGACACCGCGAATCCGTGCAGCCTTCAAGCGCAGCGATCCTGGCTGTTGCGACGGCGGCGCCAGTTCGGCGGAGAGCGCCTCGATCGCAAAGCCCTCGAATTCGAGGCCCCCGATCTCGATGCTGACCTTGCTCGCCGCACCCGCAGAAACCGCAAATGTGGCGCCGGCGCAGGCGGCGAGCACTGTACGGAGCAATGTCACTCGGCGAGACTAACCTCGTTGCAAACCGGTTGCAGCGGAAACGCGCTAGGCTTCAAAGATGGCCTCCGGGAAAGTATCGCTGCTCGATCTGCCGACACAGGCCGCCGTGATGCGCATCGCCGCAAAATGCATCGAAGCCGGGGCGACCGCACTGGCGCGCCTCGAAGATCCCGGGGATCCAGCGGACCTGCACGCATTTCGCGTTGCTGTCCGCCGGCTGCGATCCCTGCTGCGAGCCTATCGTCCCTGGCTTGGCCGTTTCGCCGGCCGGAGGCTCCGCCGGCGACTGCGGGATCTCACGCGATCGACGAACGAGGCTCGTGACGCGGACGTGCAGATCGCCTGGCTGCTCGAACGGCGCGGGAAGCTGGATCGGTTGGAACGGCCCGGCGCTGACTGGCTCCTGCGCCGGTTGCGAGACCGCAAGCGTCGCGATTACAGGGTCGCGGTCGGCCAGCTTCAGCAGGACTTTGCCGGCGTTGTGCGATTGATGAAGAAACGCGCCGGCGACACCGGGGCCGCCGATCCACGCGACTTCAGGAGCGCGTTTCTCGAGGTCCTCGGACCTGGCGTTGCCGAATCCCGAAAGCGGCTTGCCGCGATTGCGGGGGCGGATGACACGAACAACGTTCACCGCTCGAGGGTCCTGGTCAAGCGCCTGCGCTACCTGGTCGAGCCGCTCCGCGGACAGACGCCCGAAGCGCGCGCATTCGCGAAGCAGCTCAAGAACCTCCAGCGCCTGCTCGGCGAGCTGCATGACGTGCATCTGCTCGAGATTCACCTCGCATCGGCCGTCGAGGACGCGGCGACCGAAAAGGCGAGGCGCCTGCATCACCTCGCCGTCGAAGGCGACGAAAAGGCCCTTGCCAGGGCGCGGCGTCGTGACGAGAGCCTGGGTCTCGTCGCACTCGCGACCTGCGCGCGCGAATGCCGTGACGCCCTCTATTCGGGCCTGCGCCGCACGTGGCTCGCGCAGCGGGCACTGCCACTCCAGGCCGGATTCGAGGCACTCCGCGATTCGTTCACGCCGGCGACGAATGAAGCGCCAGCCGTGAACTGACGCGCCGACGGCCGGTCAAAGCTTCACCATGAACATGCGTTTTCACTGCATCGCCTTGTCAGCGCTCGCGCTTTCCGCCTGCGCGACCACGACAGGCCCGGATTACACGATCGACTACGACCGGTCGGTCGATCTCGGCTCGTTCGACACCTACGGATTTCCCGAGGAACTCGGAACCGACCGCGCCGGATACTCGACGCTGATCACGACGTACTTCAAGAATGCGGTGAACCGCGAGATGGTCAAGCGGGGCTATACGCCCGACGAGAAGGACCCCGACCTGCTCGTCAATTTCTTCTCGAACGTGCGTGATGTCAGCGAAGTGCGCTCGACGCCTGGGGCCTCGATGGGCTACGGGTACTACGGCTACCGCTACGGCCTCTATGGGGCCTGGCCCATGTACGACCAGGAGGTAAGCACGGTCCACTACCAGGTAGGCACGGCCAACATCGACATCGTCGACGCCGAGCGCATGCAGCTGATCTGGGAAGGCGTTGCAGAAGGTCGCATCACGCGCGAAGACATGAAGAATCCGCAGCCGGCGATCGACGCCATCGTTACGGAACTGTTCCTCCGGTTTCAGGGAAGCGCCGCGAAAGGCAAGCCGCTCGGCGACGCTACGGGCTGAGTGCGGCCGGGCGCTGCCGGAGCATGCGCAGCGCCAGCAAGGCGACGGCAACGGCGAGAGCCGCGCTGATCCAGGCGGAGATCTCGAACGCATCGGAATACGAATCGCGGGCCACGCGCAGCAGCCGGGCGCCCGCACCGGAGGCCAGCTCGCTGGCTGCCTGTACGGCGCCACCGATGGTGGACCGCGCCTCCTCGAGCGCAGCGGCGGGAATGGCATTTCCCGTGGCGGCATCGAACCCGCCGCGATAGAGCGCCGTGACCACGCTGCCCATGAGCGCGATGCCGAGCGCCGCGCCGAACTCGAAGCTTGTTTCAGACAACGCGGACGCCGCGCCGGCACGCTCCGGCGGCGCGGACCCCAGCACGATGTCCGTATTGAGGACAGCCACGGGCGTCATTCCCAGCGAGAAGACGATCTGTCCCGCGACGAGCACGCCGAGTGATGATTGCGCGTCGGGGGCCTGGGAAAGAATCGCGAATCCCGCCGCGGTCATGAGCATGCCGCCGGCGATCACCTGTGCCGCATTGAAGCGCCGCACGATCGCGGGCGTCAGGAACGACCCCGCGATGAATGCGAGCGCCGACGGCAGGCTCCAGAAGCCGGCCTGCAGCGGCGTCAGTCCCAGGACAGACTGGAGGTACTGCGCGACGAACAGGAAGGTGGCAAAGGTCGTGAGAAATCCCAGCACGTTCACGGCAAGCGCGGTGCTGAATGCCGGAATCCGGAACAGGCGAAGGTCAATCAGCGGATCGGCCAGTTTCGCCTGCCGCCTCACGAATGCCGCGGCCAACGCGAGCCCGGCGGCCACCGACAGCAGTGCGATGCCGGCCGAATCCCCCTCGGCAATGCGCTTGAGGCCGTAGATCACCCCCAGCACAGCGGCGAGGGAGAGTGCCGCGCTCGAGACGTCGAGGCGGCCGGCCTTCTCGTCGCGGGATTCCGGCAGCAACGCGGGTGCGAGCACGAGCAGCAGGACCATGACGGGAACGTTGATGAGGAACACCGAGCCCCACCAGAATCGCTCGAGCAGCAGGCCGCCGGCCACCGGCCCGATCGCCGCTCCTGCCGAGTAGCTCATGGCCCAGATGCTGACCGCGACCGTGCGCTCGTGCGGGTCGTGGAACATGTTCCGGATCAGCGAGAGCGTGGACGGTGCGAGCGTCGCCGCGGCGACTCCCATCAGCGCGCGCGTGAAGATGAGCATCCCAGGGCTCGTCGAAAAAGCCGCAAGCGCCGAGGCGACTCCGAAGAACGCCGCGCCGATGAAGAGCAGCCTTCGCCTCCCGATCCGGTCGCCGAGCGTGCCCATCGTGATCAGCGACCCGGCGACCAGGAAGCCGTAAATGTCGACGATCCACAGGAGCTCCGCGGCGCTTGGCTGCAGCACGGCTGAAAGCGAAGGCACGGCCAGGTTGAGGACCGTCAGGTCCATCGAATAAAGCACGCAGGGCAGGGCCAACACTGCGAGCCCGATCCATTCCTTGCGTGTCGCCATCGAAATCTCCGTGACCGTCAGCCGTGAGTCGACTGGCGGCGGCGCGTTTCGACAGTGCGATCGCGGGACGGGTCCTCCAGATCCCGGCTGAGCCGCAGGAGGAGGTTCGCAGCGTTTGCGGCGTAGTAGCCGATCCAGCGATCGTGGATCTCCTTGATCGGCAGGATGTTCAATACGTTCCAGCGCAGGCGCCCTTCGACGCGCGTAACGATGAGGTCCGCGCGCTCCAGCACGCCGAGGTGCTGCATGACCGTGCAGCGGTCGAGGTCGCCGAAGTGTGCGCACAAATCCCCGGTCGTCCGCGGCGCCACGCGGAGCAGGTCGAGGATGCGGCGTCGCGTCGCGTGGCCGAGCGCGCGGAAGACGCGGTCCTGCTTGTCGAGGCGTCGTATCATGTTATAACATTATAACATCTTCGCCATGATTTCGAGGCCCGACATGGAACTCAAGTTCGAGGTGCACGGGAAAATCAGCAGGCCCGTCTCGGTGGTCTTCAATGCGGTGACGGACCCCAGGGAACTTTCGTCCTATTTCACGACCGGCGGTGCGAGCGGGCCCTTGCGCGAGGGCGCGACGGTCGAGTGGAAGTTCGGGGATTTCGACGGCGAGTTCCCGGTGAAAGTGACGAAGCTCGTGCCGAACGAGCGTATCGAGTTCAGCTGGGAGACGAACGAGGGCGGCTACGACACCCAGGTTGTCATGACATTCGAGGCGCTGGATGCCGGCACGACTCTCGTCAAAATCGCCGAGTCCGGCTGGCGCGGGACGCCGAAAGGTCAGGAAAGCTCGTACGGGAACTGCATGGGATGGACGCAGATGCTCTGCTGCCTCAAGGCCTGGGTCGAGCACAAGATCAACCTGCGGCAGGGATTCTTCTAGCAGATTCAAGCGCTTCCGGTTTTTTCACGCGGCATGTCGATTGCGGCGCCGTCTGATCGACTATTGGTTGTCATGAACCCAGCCTATATGGTCATCCTGGTGCTAGGAGCGCGCAATGCAGTACCTCTGCCTGATCTACGAGGACGAGAAGGAATGGCTGAAGCTGCCGCCGGCGGAAACCGAAAAAGTCATCGGGGAGTACAGGGCGTATACCGAAACGGTGAAACGCAGCGGCAATTTTCTTGGCGGCAACGGGCTCGAGCCCACGCACACGGCGACGACGGTGCGCGTTCGCAAGGGCAGGGTCGCGACGACCGACGGCCCGTTCGCGGAGACTAAGGAACAGCTCGGCGGCTACTACCTGTTGGAGGCGCGTGACTTGAACGAGGCGATCCAGCTCGCCTCGAAGATACCGGGCGCGCGGCTCGGCTCCGTCGAGGTACGCCCGGTGATGGAGGTCTAACCATGCGATACATGATCATTGTCAAGGCCACGAAGGATTCCGAGGCGGGGGTGATGCCGCCGGAGCATCTCCTCGCCGAAATGGCGGCCTATCATGAGGAGCTCGCGAAGGCAGGCGTCCTGGTCGACGGCTCCGGGCTGCAGGCAAGCTCCAAGGGCTGGCGCGTGCGCTACCGTGGCGCGAGCCGCAGCGTCATCGACGGGCCATTTGCGGAGACGAAGGAACTCATCGCGGGTTTCACGATCATCAAGGTCAGGTCCCGCGCCGAAGCGATCGAGTGGAGCCGCAAGTTCCCGAATCCGACGCTTGACGGGTCCGACTGCGAGATCGAGGTGCGGCAGATGTTCGAACTGGAGGACTTCGGCGCTGCCGAAACGATCGACCGCTTCCGCGAGATCGGGATGAGCGGCGAGGAGAAGTTGTCATGAAATTCGTCTGCCTCGGGTACTACGACGAGCGCCAGTTTGCGACGATGAGCGAATCGGAGCAGGAGGCGACGATCGAGAAATGCATCGCCTTCGACCGCGAGCTGTTGGGCAAGGGTCACTTCCTCGGCGGCATGGCACTGCAGGCCGCCGATACGGCGACCACGGTTCGCTGGAGGAACGGCAAGGCGAGCCTGACGGACGGCCCATTCACCGAAACGAAAGAAATACTCGGCGGGGTGCTGATACTCGAAGCCAGGGACAAGGAAGAGGCGCTCGGCATCATGAGCCGCCATCCAGGCATCCGCGTCGGCCCCTTCGAAGTCCGCCCGATGGACGAGGACTTCATGGCCAAGCATCCGGTATTGAAAGACCAATAGGAGAACGACATGAGTTACGTGGATGGATACGTGCTGCCGGTCCCGCGCAAGAAGCTGGCTGCCTACCGCCGCATGGCGAGCGACGCCGGCAAAATCTGGCGCAAGTATGGGGCGCTCCAGTACGTCGAGGCCGCGGCCGACGACGTCAAGCCCGGCAAGTGGACCTCGTTTCCGCAGGCCGTGAAGCTGAAGCGCGGCGAAGTCGTCGTGTTCTCGTTCATCGTCTATCGCTCGCGCGGCCAGCGCGATCGCATCAACAAGAAGGTCATGAAGTTCTTCATGTCGGATCCCAAATGGAAGAAATTCATGGATCCGAAGAACATGCCGTTCGACGGCAAGCGCATGTTCTGGGGCGGGTTCAAGCCGCTCGTCGAGTACTGACATGCAGTTCATGATGATGTGCTGCATCGAGGAAAACCGCTGGGATACGCTGCCCGAGGCGAGCCGCGACGCGATCATGCGCGACTACGGCGCCTGGGTCGCCGAAATGAAAAGGCAGGGCAAGCACGTTGCGACCGCGAAGCTCGCGCCGTCAGCGAGCGCCCAGACGGTCCGCCTGCAGGGCGGCCGGCGGCTCGTCGTCGATGGTCCATTCGCCGAGACCAAGGAGCAATTCGGCGGGTTTCACGTGCTCGAGTGCCGCGACCTCGACGACGCCCTCGCGATGGCGGAGCGGATCCCGACGCTGCCGCACGGCGGCGTGGTCGAGGTCCGCGCGGTGGAGCCCCCGGTCTGAATGAAGTCATCGAGGCGGTCTACCGCGACGAATCGCGCCGTGTGCTCGCCACGCTGATCCGGCTGCTCGGGGATTTCGACCGGGCGGAGGAGGCGATGCACGAAGCGTTCGCGGCCGCGGTCGAGCAGTGGCCGCGCGACGGCATGCCCGCGAACCCGCGCGCATGGCTCGTGTCAGCGGCCCGCTTCAAGGGCATCGATGCGATTCGCCGCAATGCGCGGATGGGCGGAGAGTACGACACCGTCCTCGACCTGACCGCGTCGGAGGAAGCCGATCCCGCGATGGCGGCCGACGAGGCGGTCGAGGACGATCGCCTCCGGCTCATATTCACCTGCTGCCATCCGGCGCTCGCCTCGGACGCGCAGGTCGCAATGACTTTGCGCGAAGTCTGCGGACTTTCGACCGAGGAGATCGCGAGCGCATTCCTGGTGCCGGCCCCGACGCTCGCGCAGCGCATCGTCCGCGCGAAGTCGAAGATCCGCGACGCGAGGATTCCCTACGAGATCCCTTCGGCAGTCGAGCTGCCCGAGAGGCTCGATGCCGTGCTCCGGGTCATATACCTCGTCTTCAACGAGGGCTATGCGGCGTCGAGCGGCGACGCGCTGACGCGCGCCGACCTCTCCGCCGAGGCGATCAGGCTGGCGCGGCTCCTCGTCGAATTGCAACCCGAACCCGAAGCGCTTGGCCTCCTCGCGCTCATGCTTCTGCAGGATTCGCGGCGTGCGGCGCGGACCTCCGAAGGAGGCGACATCATCCTGCTCGAGCAGCAGGATCGCTCACTCTGGAATCGCGCCGCGATCGAGGAGGGGCTCGCGCTGGGCCGGCGGGCGCTCGCGTCGCGGCGATTCGGTCCCTATACGCTCCAGGCGGCGATAGCCGCCGTACATGCAGAAGCCGGGACGGCGCAGGCGACGGACTGGAACCGTATCGTCGGGACTTACAACCTCCTGCTCCAGGTCGAGCCGTCGCCAGTCATCGAATTGAACCGGGCGGCAGCGATCGCGATGCGCGACGGACCTGCGGCAGGACTCAAGCTCATTGACGAGATCCTCGGGCGCGGCGAACTCACCGACTACCAGCCGGCGCACGCGGCTCGCGCCGATCTCTGCCGAAGGCTCGGCCGGACGACGGAAGCGCGCGAGTCATACCGCCGTGCGCTCGACCTGACGCGACAGGGCGCCGCGCGCCGGTTCATCGAGCGCCGGCTTGCGGAGCTGCCGGTTGACTAGCCTGTAGAATGCGCCGATGCCCGGCGTCATCTCGATCTCGAACCTCACCAAGACCTATGCGACGGGGCAGCATGCTCTCAAAAACGTGTCGCTCGACATCCGCCCAGGCGAGATATTCGCGCTCCTCGGGCCAAACGGGGCGGGAAAGACGACGCTGATCAGCATCGTCTGCGGAATCGTGCGGGCGACATCCGGGACCGTGCTGGTCGACGGCCACGACATCCAGCGGGACTACCGGTCCGCGCGCGAGCGCATCGGGCTCGTGCCGCAGGAACTCGCGATTGAGGCCTTCGAGACCGTGCGCGCGGCGGCGACGTTCAGCCGCGGCCTGTTCGGCCGCACGCCGGATCCCGCGCACATCGAGCGGGTACTGCGCGACCTCTCGCTCTGGGACCGGCGGGACGACATCCTGATGACGCTGTCGGGCGGCATGAAGCGGCGCGTGATGATCGCAAAGGCGCTCGCTCACGAGCCGCGGATCCTGTTCCTGGACGAGCCCACGGCGGGCGTCGACGTGGAGCTTCGCCGCGACATGTGGGCCCTCGTCAGGCGGCTCCGGGACCAGGGCGTGACGATCATCCTGACGACCCACTACATCGACGAGGCCGAGGAGATGGCCGACCGGATCGGCGTCGTCAACCACGGCGAACTGATCGTCGTGGAGGAAAAGGCGACGCTCATGAGAAAGCTCGGCAAGCGGCAGCTCACGCTGACGCTCCAGCAGCCGCTGGCGGCAGTCCCGGCGGAGCTCGGTGAATGGCAGCTCGCACTCAACGCCAATGGCCATGAGCTGGAGTTCACGTTTGACGCCGCGCTGGAACAGACCGGTGTTGCGGCGCTGCTCCGCCGGCTCGAGCAGCTCGGAATCTGCTACCGCGACCTCAGCACGCGCGAAAGTTCGCTGGAGGAGATCTTCGTTGGACTGGTCGGGAGGGGAGCACCTCAATGAGCGTCCCGGCATTCAACCGCCACGGCGTCTGGGCCATCTACCGGTTCGAGATGGCGCGCTTCCTCCGCACAGTCCTGCAGAGCGTGCTCACGCCCGTCATCACGACGGCACTCTTCGTGATCGTGTTCGGAGCGGCGATCGGCTCCCGGATGACGGAGGTGGACGGCATCAGCTATGGCGCCTTTATCGTGCCGGGCCTGATCATGCTGTCGCTCTTCACCGAGAGCATCGCGAACGCGTCTTTCGGCATCCACTTCCCGAAGTTCACGGGCACGATCTTCGAGATCCTGTCGGCGCCGGTCGCGGCCTTCGAGATCGTGCTCGGCTACGTGGGCGCGGCCGCGACGAAATCCATTCTGTTGGGACTGATCATCCTGGCGACGGCATCGTTCTTCGTGCCGATCACGATCCTGCACCCGTTCTGGATGATCGCATTCATGCTGCTGACGGCCGTCACCTTCAGCCTGTTCGGCTTCATCGTCGGCATCTGGGCGAAGAACTGGGAACAGATGCAGCTCATCCCGATGCTGATCGTGACCCCGCTGACATTCCTCGGCGGCGCGTTCTACTCGATCGACATGCTGCCGCCGGCGTGGCGGACGGTGACGCTCTTCAACCCGGTCGTCTACCTGATCAGCGGCTTTCGCTGGAGCTTCTATGGCAAGTCGGACGTTTCGGTGGAGTTGAGCCTCGGCATGACGCTGGTGTTCATGTTGACCTGCCTCGCGGTCATCGCCTGGATTTTCAGGACGGGGTATCGCCTGAAACAGTGATCGCCGGGTGCCCGCGCTGATGACATATCGCCAATTTGCGACCGCCCTTCACAATACTCCGCGTGCAGGCTGCGATACACTCGGGCCGGCAAGGAGAGCCGCATGATGCCCGGCAAGCGAGCACTGGTCGTCGACGATTCCAAGTCCGCTCGGGTCGTCCTATCGCGCATGCTCGAGCGCTACGGGATACTGGTCGACTCGGCGGATTCCGCGGAGTCGGCACTCGAATACCTGAAGGACAGCCGCCCCGACGTGATCTTCATGGATCACCTGATGCCGGGCATGGACGGGCTGCAGGCGGTTCGCGAGATCAAGGCCAATCCCGAGCTCTCCTCGATTCCCATCATGATGTACACGTCCCAGGAGGGAGAGATCTACGGCGGGCAGGCCCGCGCCTCCGGCGCAGTCGGCGTCCTGCCGAAGTCCATCCGCCCGATCGACGTCACGAAAGCGCTTTACCAGTTGCAACTCCTGCCGGACCGTCGCGACGACGAGCCCTCGGCGCTCGAACCGGTCGACGGGGAGGCGCGGCGCGGCGCCCTGGCTGCGACCGCGGCCCCGGCATCGATCGATGCCTTGCTGAAAGAACAGAATCTCGAGTTGCGGCGATTCATCGTGTCCACGCTTGACGCCTGGACCCATCGCATCGTCGCCGAGCTTCGGCCGAAAGAGCTGGAGGTCGAAGGCGACGACGAATTCACCGCCAAGCCGCCGCCCTCGCGCCCCTGGCCCTGGGTCCTCGCGACGGCGGCCGCGCTTGCTGCACTTCTCGTCGTCGGCTTCCTCTACTTGCAGGCGCGAATTGCGGCCGAGCAGACTGAGCGCGCCTTCCAGGCGGTCACGGCTTCCAACGAGACCCTGACGAAAGCCATCGAGAAGTGGCGCATCGCGGGCGACGCCTCGGCCGACTCGGCCTCACAGGAGGGTTTCCGGCCGTTGGTGCTCGCCGTGCCATTCGGGGAGCCCGCGCTCAACCCGACGCGGATCGAATCCGTGCGCGGGCTCGTCGCCCAGCTCGAGCGCGCCGCGATCAACGGCGTGGTCCGCATCGAGAACTTCACCGGCAGCTTCTGCCTCGCGAGCGCAGGGCAGGACGGGTACACGCTGGCGCCGCCAACGTCGCCCGCCTCGCAATGCGAGCAGCTCGGCAATCCGTTTTCCGACTCACTCGCGAACGTGTCAGGCCAGCCGATTGCGTTCGCGAACCTGGCATCATCGGTACGCCGGCGTACCGGCGGAGCGATCGAGCTCGAGCTGAGCTCGGGGCCGCGCGACCGGCTGGCAGTCGCCTATCCATCCGCCGACCAGGCGACCGCCGGGCAATGGAACGCCGCGGCCCAGTCCAACAACAGGATCGAGATCAGCATCGTCGAGCGATGAGGCCGAGGCTGCTGATCTACGGCGCGAACGGCTACACCGGCGAGATGATCGCCCGCGCCGCTTGCGCACGCGGGCTTGCCCCCGTGCTCGCCGGCAGGTCGCGCGATGCAGTCGCCGCGCTCGCGTCGGAGCTCGGCTGCGAACAACGCGTATTCGATCTCTCGGATCCCGCGAAGCTCGCGGCGAACCTCGCAGGTTGTGTCGCCGTGATCCATTGCGCCGGTCCGTTCTCGGCGACCGCGGCGCCGATGATGGCGGCCTGCATCGCCGCGCGCGTCCACTACACGGACATCACGGGCGAGATCGACGTATTCGAGCACGCATTCCGCCAGGACGCGGGCGCGCGCGCTGCCGGCATCCTCGTCTGTCCAGGCATCGGCTTCGACGTGGTGCCGACCGATTGCATCGCACTCACGCTCGCACGGGCCCTCCCCGACGCATCCCGCCTCGCACTCGGATTCGACAGCCGGAGCGGCTTCAGCCGCGGGACGGCCGCGACGAGCATCGAGGGCCTAGGCCATGGGAGTTGCGTTCGCGAAGGCGGGACGCTCCGGCGGATACCGCTCGGGTCGCGGGCCCGCCGCATCGACTTCGGCGCGGGCGAGAAACTTGCGACGGCGATACCCTGGGGAGACGTGAGTACCGCATACAGGACTACAGGCATACCGGACATCGAGGTTTACATTCCGGTGTCGCCGAAAGCGCTCGCTAACCTCCGCCGCCTCGGCCGCTTCGGCTGGCTGCTTCGCCGCCGCGCAGTGCAAAACTTCCTGAAATCGAGGATCGCCAGGCGAGCGCCCGGGCCGGACGCGGCCGCGCGCGAGAAAACGCCGGTATACATCTGGGGCGAGGCGGGGAACGCCGCGGGCCGCGTGCTCTCCGCACGAATTCGCGTCCCGAACGGCTACACCGTCACCAAAGATGCCGCGGTCGCGATCGCGGAGCATCTGCTGGATTCCGACGTGCCCGCCGGCTTTACGACTCCCGCGCGGCTGATGGGAAACGATTTCGTGACGACGCTGCCCGGGGCGTCGCAGATCAGCCTTGGATGACCTGAACCCCGGTTTCCGCCCGCCGGCCTGGCTCACGAGCCGGCACGTTCAATCCGTGCTTCCGAGCCTTCCGATCAGGCGTCGCGCAATCGAGAAGCGGGCGGCCGCGGTGATCGCGGCGAGCCGGCCACTGGTGCTCGACTGCGGCGATGGCGTGCGCCTCATGGGCCGCTTCGCGGATCCGCCGCCGGCGGCCGCGGGAGCGACGCGGCGACTTGCCGTGCTGCTGCACGGCTGGGAAGGCAGCTCGGAGTCGCTCTACATCCTGTCGATCGCGGAGCTCCTGCATCAGCGCGGCTTCTCCGTGATCAGGCTCAACCTGCGGGATCACGGCGGCACGCACGAACTGAACCAGGACCTGTTTCATTCCTGCCGCCTGGCCGAAGTCGTCGGTGCCGTCGCGCGATTGCAGGCGCTCTATCCCGATCGTGAGCTCTCGCTTGCCGGGTTCTCGCTCGGCGGAAACTTCTGCCTCCGGGTCGGCGCGAAGGCGCGCGCGGCGGGAATCCGTATCTCGCGGATCGTCGCGGTCTGTCCGGTGCTCGATCCGGCGACGACGCTGGATGCACTCGAACGCGGGCCGGGAATCTACAGCCGTTACTTCATGTACAAGTGGCGCCGGTCGCTGCGGCTCAAGCAGGCGGCCTGGCCGGATGCCTACGATTTCGGCGAGCTGATCTGCGATCCGACGCTGACGGGAATGACGGAGCGAATGGTGCTGAAGTACACGGATTTTCCAGACCTCGCTGCATACCTCCGCGGCTACGCGATCACGGGCGGCGTGCTCGAATCGCTCGACGCGCCTTCGCACATCATCACTTCAGCGGACGACCCGATGATCCTCTCGCATGATCTCGAGCGCCTTTCGCGTCCGGCGTCGCTCGAGCTCACGGTCACCCCTCACGGCGGGCATTGCGGTTACATGGAAGCACTCAGGGGCCCAAGCTGGATTGACAGGCGGATCGTCGTGGAACTCGAGCGCGACTGATCAGGCGGCGCGCGCCGCGTCCTGCATCAGCGCGAGCCACTTGAGATAGCGGGCGAGGAGGCTCTGATCCGGCTCCGGCTCGAAGCGCTCGACCGGTGGTCCCTGAAAGCCCGCGGGTCCGCCCGCGACGAGGAACGCGAGGCCCCGCGACGTCGCCTCGCGATCGCTGCTGCGGTCCACCGGCGATTCGGAAAGGCAGGCGAGCATCCGGCAGAGCAAGCGGTTCTCTGCGAGTCCGCCGCTCGCGACGAGCCGAGCGGGCGCCGGCCGGTGACGGTCCATTTCATCGAGGTTTGCCTTGATCAGGAAGGCGACGCTTTCCAGCACCGCACGGCAAAGCTGGATATCCGTTCCCTCGCCGACGAAGGATGACTGGAAATCCGGCCGCCAGAACGGCGAGGCGAGGCCCGCGACTCCATTCAGGAAGAAGGGAGCGCCTTCGTCCACGAGGTCTTCCTTGCCGAGGAGCACGAGCAGGCGATCCGCAGCCGCACCCTGATGTTTCTCGAGCCATTCCAGTGCAGCGCCCGCCCCGTTGACCGAGCCCTCGAGCACGAAATCAAAGTGCTCGGGGTCGGCGCGTATCACGCTCGTCAATAGCGGCGGAGCGTGGAGTGCTTCCGTCGTCGGCCGGAGCACGAACGCGCCCGTGCCGAGGTTGACGTATGCGGCGTCGAAATCAAGCGGCCCGGAGGCGAATGGCACGACGGACTGGTCGCCGTTGCAGACGACGACAGGCACGCGCTTCCCGTCGCAGGCGAGCGTGCCGAAGTCGTCCGCAGTCCCGGTTGCCCTTGGCAACACGGAGCGCGGAATCCCGAACAACTCGAGGAGCTCAGCCGACCAGTCGCGCTCGAATGGGGACCACAGGAGGGTACGCGCCGCCGTCGAAGCATCGGCAAGCAAGGGACGCTCTTCGAGAAGGCGATGCAGCAGGTAGGAGGCGAGCGGCCCGGCGCGGAGCTTCGATTGCGCCGCGGCGCTCCTGACTTCGGGCAGGTGATCGAGGCACCAGCGCAATTTGCTCGCGCCATAATGGGGCGAGAGTTGCAGGCCCGTCAGCCGCTGGACGTCTTCCGCGCGTCGCGCCAGCCCCTTGAGCCAGGCGGCATTGCGCGTGTCCTGCCAGGAAATGACCGGCGACAGCGCGCGGCCGTCGTCCGCGTTCCAGCAGACGAGGCTCGAGCGCTGGACCGCGAAGCCCGCAGCCACCCAACGCGCGGCTGGAACGATTCGCCCGAGCTCGCCGAGCGCCGTCTGGACGCTCGCAATGACTTCTTCCGGGTCGTGCTCGACATGGCCGAGTGCATTACGCTGGGTTGCAATCGAGACGAACGCGGCGCCTTCGACCGATCCATCCGCGCCGTACGCGCTCGCGCGAGTCGCATGGCCGCCCTGGTCGATGGCGACGTGGACATCTCCCGTCATGCGCGAAGCGACTCAGTCGCGGCAAGTTCCGCGGCGAGCCGAAAAGGCGCCATCGATTCCACCATCTCGACGCCACGCTCGTGGAGCTCGAGCGCCTGCGGGGCGTTCGTCACCTCGTAGGCGACCCATTTCCACGGGCCGGACGGGACCGCCCGTCCAGCCGGCAGGCGCCGGTGATCGCAGAAAACGTACTCGGGTCCCATCAATTCGAGCACCGGCCGCAGCTGCACCGGGTCGCCGTCGAGCACCCATCCGATCGGAATGCCGGCCGACGTGCGCGCGAGCCGGCAGGCATCCGCATCGAAGGAAATGATGATGCAGCGCTCGAGTACCGGCGCGAGGACTGCGAGGATTTTTTCCATGCAATGGGCGCGCCCGTGATGCACGAGGCTTGCGCGCTTCACTTCGACAAAAGCGCAGGCTTCGCGGATCTCCCCCATCAATTTGACGACGCCCGCGAGCCTCGGCAATACAGTCCCCACCTGCGATCGGCCGAACCGGGATGGCTCGCCGGCATCCATGCCATCGAGCTGGCCCGACATCATGAGCCTGACGTCGCCGGTGCCGTGTGTCGTGCGATCGAGGCTCGCATCGTGAATCACGAATGGCACGCCGTCAGCCGAGAGCTGGACGTCGAGCTCGACGTGACTGATTCCGCGACGCCACGCCACCTCGAGCGCAGGCAGGCTGTTCTCGGGAAAGTGTTCCGCATCGCCACGGTGTGCGACGATCTGGGGCAGCATGCGGGGAATTATAGTCGCGTCGTGGATTCTCGCCGCTTGCGCGACGGCGGCCTGCAGCCGCAGGGAGTCGGCCTGGCAGGCCGCGGAGCGCGAGGACACGATCGCGGCATACCAGGCGTACCTCGAGGCATTTCCGGCAGGCGGGCGTGCAGAGGACGCGCGTGCCGCAATGGCGCGCATGCGCGAGGCCGAGGCGTGGACGCTCGCAGAGCGACTGCGAACCCCCGAAGCCTTGCAGCGATACCTGGGCGAGTGGCCGGACGGGCAGTTCGCGGCAACCGCACGCCAGAGGCTGGTCGAGTTCATTCCACCCGGCGAGCCGTCGGCGGAAGGCGGCTTTGTCGTCCAGCTTGGCGCCTATTCGACCGAAGCGGCGGCGCGCGCGGATCTTGGCCGGCTCGCCAGCCAGCATCCGGCGGAGCTCGTTGACGTCGAGATGCGGATCGTCGCGCCATACGACATCGCCGGTTCACTCTGGAGGCTGCGCACGGGCGCCCTCACGGAAGCAAGCGCGCGGGAGCTCTGCGCAAAACTGAGGGCGGGCGGAGTCGACTGCGTGCCGCTGCCGGGCGATTCAGCCGGTCAGGCGCCGCCATAGGGCGCGGCCGACGAGCCGCGCCTGGTCGGCGAGCCCGAAGCGCTTCAGGTTGGTCTTGATGACGCCCTCGGTGAAGCGCGTGCGCTTGGAATAGTCGATGCGCACGTCGACCAGCACCGGCTCGCCGGCTGCGGCAGATGCCAGCGCCTCGCCGATGACGCGGTCGATCTCGGAATCATCGCGCATGAGGCGGAAACCGACGCGATTGGCACGCGCGAGTGCCTCGAAGTCGAGTTCGGGCAGGACCGTGCAGGTCTTGCGGTTGTACGGCGTTTCCTGCGCCTGCGCGATCTGCGCGAGCTCGCCGTCGTTGAACACGAACCAGGCGACGCCCACCTTCTGGGCGACGGCGGTCGCCATCTCGAGTCCCGTCATCCGCACGGCGCCGTCGCCGACGATGCCGACCACGGTGCGGTCAGGACGCGCGAGCTTCGCGCCGATGACGGCGGGTATGCAATAACCCATCGAGTTGAAATCGGATGGCGAGAAGAACGCGCGTGGCGCGTGAATCGGCATCAGCTCGGCGGCCAGGAAGGTGTGATTGCCGTCGTCTGCGACCACGATTCCATCGTCCGGCAGGCGGCGGCGCAGCGCGTCGAAGAAACGCTGCGGGTTCACGCGCCCCTTTGAGTCATGCGCGAGCCACTCCTTGTGGTAGGCCGCCTTGTCCGAGGAGATGGCCGCTGCGACGGCGTTCGCCCGCGCGGATTCCGCAGCCGGACCGAGGCCATCGCGCAACGCGGCGAGAACCGCGCGCGCATCGCCTTCGAGCGCGACCGCGGGCGGGTAGTTTGCGCCGAAGACGCGCGGGTTGATGTCCACGTGGATCAGGTTCGCGGGTGGCTCGTAGCCGTAGCTTCCGGTCGGAATTTCCGCAAAGCGCGTGCCGACGGCGAGCAGGCAGTCGCAGTTTGCAAAGGCGTTTTCAACCGCAGGAACGGCGGCCGGCCCGAGCGCGAAGCCGGCATGCAAATGGTGATTCGCTGGAAATGCCGACAGTCCCTGCAGCGTGGTTGCAACGGGGGCGCCGACAAGCTCTGCGATCGCGATGAGTTCCGCCGTGGCGTCGACTGCACCCCAGCCGCAAAAGACTCCCGGATTCTTTGCGGCGCGCAGGAGTTCCACTGCGCGCGCGATGTCTGCGGCGTTCGCGCGGTGACCTGCGGCAGCGAGAGGCACGAATTCGGGCCGGTCGCCCGCATCGCCAGGCATCAGTTGCAGGTTGACGGGAATCTCCACGAACACCGGCCCAGGTTCGCCGCTCGTCGCGACCCGGAAGGCCTCATGGATCACGGGGATGACGTCGGCGTGCCGCTCAATGCGCCAGCGCGCCTTCGTGATCGGCGCAAGCAGTGCGTGCTGGTCCATGTCGTGGAGCTGGTAAGCGCGCCCGAGGTCGCGACGGATGCCGCCTGCGATCACGATCATCGGGATGCCGTCGAGAAAGGCCTCGCCGATCCCGCTCGCGGCATGCGTTACGCCCGCGGCCGGCACGATCAGAAGGGCGCCGACTCCGGCGCCGGTGCGGCTGACGGCGTCCGCCATGAAAGCACCGCCGCCCTCGTGCGCGACGAGCACCGGAGTGATGGATTCGGACGCGCCGAGCGCGTCGTAGAGCTCGGTGTTGTGCACGCCCGGAATACCGAAGGTGTAGCGGATGCCGAGCTGTTCGAGCGCCTCGCGCGCGAGTGATGCCGCCGTCCTTGCCATGCTGCCTCCCCGAGGAGTGCAGCGTAGCTCATCCGGCGAATCAGCTCTTGATCATGCGCCAGTCGCCGTCGCCGAACCGGCATGCGCTGCCGTGCTTGACGACCTGGCGGCCTTCGAACACGCGCGTCAGGGTGAAATTCCGGCAGACGCGGCCGTCACGATCAAACTTGCCGTCGGGTGTCAGCAGGTAGCCGAGGCCCTGGCGCGAGCCGTCCCACCGGACATTACGTCCGTCTTCCAGGAGTTCGAGCGAATGACCGAAGCAGGCGCGGTCCCGGTCGTCCATTTCGTCGCCGATCTCGCGGCCGATGATCGCACCGATCGTCGCGCCGGCCAGTATCGCGATCAGTCGGTCGTCGCCGTCACTTGCGGCGGCGCCAATTGCGCCTCCCACGACCGCGCCGAGTGCAGCGCCGACACGGTCGCGGTCGCAACTGCCTTCACGGATTCCATAGTCGTCGTGCCACTGGCGTCCGGTGTAGCCGACGTAATAGGGATCGTGTTTCTTGCGCCAGCCGTGCGCGGGCGCATGTGAGGGCGGGTCGGCGTAGGCGGTTACCGGTGCGGCCAGGGCAGCCATGGCAAGCATCGCCGCGACGGCTGGAATGAAACTGGATGATTTCACGGTGTCCCTCCGGAGTCGCCTGCAAGGACCGGGGGTGGGCAGGCTTGGCCGAAGTGTAGGCCCGGGGCAGCTGAATGCCGCGTGAACCAGCGCTCAGAACGCGTTGATACCCGTCAATTCGCGGCCGATCGTGAGCTGGTGGATCGTCTCGGTGCCCTCGTAGGTGATCACGCTTTCGAGGTTGAGTGCGTGGCGGATCGGCACGTATTCCGCGCTGATGCCCGAGCCGCCCAGCATGTCACGCGCGTCACGCGCGACGTCGATCGCCACGCGGCAGTTGTTCCATTTGGCGAGAGAGACCTGCGATGGGTGCAGGCGGCCCGCGTCCTTGAGACGTCCGAGCTGCAGCGACATTAGCTGCGAGGCCGTGATTCCGCGGGCCATCGCCGCGAGGCGGATCTGGATCGCCTGGTTCGCGGCGAGCGGCCGGCCGAAGAGGATGCGCGATTGCGTGTAGTCGAGAACCTGCGCAAGGCAGGCCTGGGCGGCGCCGATCACGCCCCAGGTGATGCCATAGCGCGCCTGCGTCAGGCAGGAGAGCGGGGCCTTGAGGCCGACCGTGCTGCCCGGGAGGACGTTTTCCTCCGGCACGACGACGTCCTCGAAATAGAGCGCGCCGGTCGACGACGCTCGGAGAGAAAACTTCCGCTCGATCTCGGGCGCCGCGAATCCGCGCATGCCTTTTTCGACGATGAAGCCGCGGATGCCTTCCTCGGACTTCGCCCAGACGATGGCGAGGTCGGCGATCGGCGCGTTCGTGATCCACATCTTCGCGCCGTTCAGGACCCAGTCCTTTCCGCGGCGCTTCGCGTGCGTCTTCATGTTCACGGGATCCGAGCCGCCATGCGGTTCGGTGAGCCCGAAGCAGCCGATCAGCTCGCCCGCGGCCATGCGAGGCAGGTATTTTTCCCGCTGCGCCTCGCTTCCGAAGGCGTGGATCGGGTACATGCACAGGCTCGACTGCACCGAGACGAAGCTTCGTATCCCTGAGTCGCCGCGCTCGAGTTCCTGGCAGATGAGCCCGTAGGACACCGAGTTCATGCCCGCGCAGCCGTAGCCGCTGATCGAACTCCCGAGGAGGCCAAGCGAGGCGATCTCCGGCACGAGATCGTGCGGGAACGTGTGGTCCTCGAAGTGCTTCTGGATGACGGGAAGGATCTTTTCGTCGACGAGGCGCGCGGTCGAGTCGCGCACCATGCGCTCCTCTTCCGACAGCGATGCGCCGATCTCGTAGAGGTCGAGCGGATCGAGCGCCTCGCGAGCCGCCTGCCGATTCACCCGGTCTGCATCCCCAGGCGGGCGACGAGGTCCTGGGCCATGCCCTCGACTGCAAGAGCCTTCCCGACGGCGGACTCGAGGTCGCCCGACGTGAATTCGGCGCCCGCTTCTTCCCAGGCGGACTGCGCGCTTGCAAATGCGGCCCTGGTTTCGTCGAGCAGCTGCTTGTCCATGCCCTGCGGCAGCCGCCGCATGTTCCCGAGTTCCTCGAGCCGGCCGCCGATTCCGGCGAGCAGGCGAGGCAGGCTGTCCGACAGGCGCGCCCAGTCGGCATTCATCTCGGAGATGTGCTTCTGCTTCGCTGCGGCGGCCTCCTTGTTGAGCGCCTCCGCATGCGCAGGCACGTCCCTGACCGCCGCAATCGCGTCGGCGTAGCGCTCTTCGCTGAACGCGGTGCGCGCGGCAACGAGCTCCGCCTTCACCTCTTCGTATCGCTGCGGAACGTATCTCTCCGCGTCCTCGTACACCGCATTCAACGCATCTTCCGCGGCCGCGATCGCTTCCGCGGCGGGATCTTTCTGCGAGCAGGCGGCGAGGAGTACGAGGAGCCCCGCGAGCGCAGCGAACCGTATCGGGCCGTTCACGAGGCTGGACTCAGGATGCCTTGACGCCGAGCGTTTCCATGATGCCGGCGATCTGCGCCTTGGCGTCGCGCGCCGCAAGCACGGTCGCCTCGAAATTCTTGGTCGTCATTTCGGCTGCCGCCTTGCTCCAGGCGTCGCGCGCGGCGTCGTACGACGCGACCGTCGCCTTCCACCTGTCCGACGTCATGCCCTGGGGCGGGCGTCCCCGCTGGGACGAGATTTTCTTGTCCATGGCCGCGATCATCGCGGGCATGGACTTGATCAATTCGTTCCACTCGCCGTACATCTCGTTCAGGAGCTGGGCGCGGCGGATGCGGGCATCGGCAATCGTCTTCTTCAGCGAGGCCTCGACATCCCGGGCTCCGGTGACTACGTCGCCGTAGTCCTCCTTGGACGCCGCATCGCGCAGCGCCTCGATGCTCTTCGAGATTTCGGCGTGGCGCTCCGGCAGGTACTTCTGGATTTCCGCGCCGGATTCATCGAACTTCTTCTGGATTGCGGCGAGCGCCTGCTCGGCCGGCTCTTTCTGGCTCGCGCAGGCCGCGAGGCCCAGGAATGCGGCGGCGAGCGCCGTCAACAAAAACGCTTTCGAGGCCTTGATCATCGCGATTCTCCCCGGCTTTTGCCGACCGCATAGGTTACCACTGATCCGGTAAAATGCCGCGCGTGAAGATACCCGAGATCCTGATGGTCGAGACCGTGCACCAGCCGGGCAGCCTCGCGAAAGTGCTGCAGGTGATCGCGGATGCGGGACTCACGATCGACCACCTGCAGGCGCTCCGCCGCGAGCAGGGCAAGACGCTCTGGGAAATCACGCTCGAAATGGACGAGGAGGCGGACCGCAGCCTCTACGGCCGAATCGATGCCTTGCCCATCGCCCGCTTCGTCGGGAAGTCCGACCGCGTGTTCGACCGGCACCGCGGCGGCAAGATCCGGACGCGTTCGGCGATCGCAATCACGACCCAGCAGGTGCTCCGCGACGTCTATACGCCGGGCGTCGCGCGGGTGTGCCTCGCGATCCAGAAGGATCCTGCCCTGGCCTACGAATACACGGGTCTCGGCAACTCGGTCGCGATCATCACGAATGGCACGGCCGTCCTCGGCCTCGGAAATATCGGTGCGCTTGCCGGGTTGCCGGTGATGGAAGGCAAGGCGGCACTTTTTGCGACGCTAGTCGGCATCGACGCCGTGCCGATCCTGCTCGACGAAACGGATCCGAAACGCTGCATCGAATTCATCGCCGCGATCGCCTCCGGGTTCGGTGCAATCCAGATCGAGGACATCGCGGCGCCGGCATGCTTTGAAATCGAGGAGGGGCTGCGCGCCCGGCTGGGCCGGCCGGTCATGCACGATGACCAGCACTGCACCGCCGTCGTAGTGCTTGCGGCCACGCTGAACGCGACGCGCAGGGCCGGCAGGAACCTCGAGTCCTGCGTCATCGGCCAGATCGGCCTGGGCGCCGCCGGCATCGGCATCGTGCGCCTGCTGATGCGCGCGGGCGCGGCTCGCGTGATCGGCACGGACCTCGATGAAGGAGCCCTACGGCGCCTCGCGACAATGGGCGGCGAAGCCGCGTCGCTCGGCGAGATCATGGAGACGGCCGACATCGTCATTGCGACGACCGGCGTTCGCGGCCTCATCAAGCCGGAGATGGTCAGGAAGGGCCAGATCGTCCTCGCGCTTTCGAATCCGGACCCGGAGATCGAGCCCGCGCTTGCGATCCAGCGAGGCGCCTCGATCGCGGCGGACGGCAAGGGCATCAACAACGTGCTTGCGTTCCCGGGATTGTTCAAGGGCGCGCTCGCGGCGCGCGCCCCGTGCTTCACCAATGCGATGCTGCTGGCCGCGGCGCAGGCGATTGCCGGGCTCGCCAAGGGTGACGACCTGGTTCCGGACGCACTGGACCTCGGCGTGCACCAGGCGGTCGCGACGGCGGTCAGTCTGTCAGCGCGTTCCTGAGTTTCTGGATCGCGGCCGACTCGATCTGCCGGATGCGCTCGGCGGAAACGCCGTATTCATCCGCAAGGTCCTGAAGCGTCTTCTTGTCTTCGGCGAGCCAGCGCGCCTTGATCACAGTGCGGCTGCGTTCGTCGAGGCCCTCGAGCGCGGTCGCGAGCGAGCCGGACTGGGCGCCGACCCATTGATCCTCTTCGACGATGATGGCAGGGTCCGCATCCGCCGCAGGCAGGTAGAGAGAAGGGGACGCAATCGCCTCCTCGTCACCGGTGTCAGGCAGAGGGTCGAACGAAAGGTCGCGCGCCGACAGCCGGCGCTCCATTTCACGCACTTCCCGCGGCTCGACGCCGAGTTCGCCGGCGACGGCGCGGGTCTCCTCTTCCGAGAGCCACGCGAGGTTCTTCTTCATCCGGCGAAGGTTGAAGAAGAGCTTCCGCTGCGCCTTGGTCGTCGCGACGCGGACGAGCCGCCAGTTGCGGATCACGAATTCGTGGATCTCGGCGCGGATCCAGTGCACGGCGAAGCTGACGAGCCTGACGCCCATGTCCGGATTGAAGCGCTTGACCGCCTTCATGAGGCCGACGTTGCCTTCCTGGATCAAGTCGCCAACCGGCAGGCCATAGCCCATGTAGCCACGTGCGATGTGCACCACGAAGCGCAGGTGCGAGAGCACGAGATCGCGCGCCGCGTCGAGATCCTGGTGTTCATGGAATCGACGGGCGAGTGCGAGCTCTTCCTCGCGGCCAAGCATCGGAATCGCCGATACGCGCTCGATATAAGCCTCGTGGCTGCCGAGCGGGCCGGTAAGGACGAGCGGGGAGTTCTGGAGCGCGAGAGCCTTGCCTGACATTGCTTTGGGTAACCTCCGTGGGCCGATTTTAGCACTCGCGATTATAGAGTGCTAAATCCCTTTAAAAACAGTATGTTAGGCGCGCGGTTCGATGCGGCGCAGGTGATAGGCCGCAGCGAACCAGGCGCCCAGGAACCCGAGCAGGGCGCCGCCGCCGACGATCGCCGGCCATTCGCGGATCGAGAGTCCCTTGAGAGTGAATTGCGTGCCGTAAGCGGCGGCAAGACGGGCGACGAATGGCTCGAGCGCCATCAGGCCGGCCATGACCAGCCCGACGGCCAGCAGTCCACCGGCGAACCCCTGCCAGAGGCCGGAATACAGGAACGGCCGGCGGACGAATGCATTGCTGCCGCCGACGAGCTTGGTGACTTCGATCTCTGCGCGGCGGCTGTTGATCTCGAGACGGATCGTGTTGCCGACGACCGCGAACACGCCGGCGGCAAGTACCGCGGCGACGAGCAGCACGAGCTGCTGCATCGTGTCCTCGATCGCATGCAGTCGCCGAACCCAGGCGGTGTCCGCCTCGACGAGTTCGACTCCCTCGAGTTTTTTCAGGTCCAACGCCAGCGCCTCGACGGCCGCGGCCGTGTCCTTCGGCGGCGCGGGCCGGACCTTGACAAGCCAGGGCAGGGGATTTTCCGGAAGCGCCTCCAGGGCCTCGCCGATGCCGGAGATCTTCCGGAACTCGGCGAGTCCTTCCTCCGGGCTCACTAGCACGGCTTCCGCAACTTCGCTTCGCGACGCAATCGCGCTCGCGGCCTTCTTCGCTTCCGGCCCGGTTGTCGACATGCGGAGATAAACGGAGAGCTGCACGGTGTCATCGAGGCCCTCGGTGACGACGCGCATGTTCGAGACGGCGAGATAAAGCGCTGTCGGAAGCGCGATGGCGATGCCGATCACCACGATCGTGAGGAAGGTGGCGAAGGGCTGGCGGGCGAGCCGTCCGAGGGAGCCGAGGAGTGCCTGCGCGTGGCGTTCCAGGTAGATGGACATGGCTTCAGGCAGCAGCGTGGGGAAATGCCGCGAGGCGTCCCTGCTCGATGTGCACGCGCCGCACGCGGAATCGTTCGAGCAGGTGAATGTCATGGGTCGCGACCAGCACCGTGACGCCGACCGCGTTGAAGCGCTGGAAGAGATTCATGACTTCCAGCGCGAGATCCGGGTCGAGATTGCCCGTTGGCTCGTCGGCGATCAGGACGGGCGGCTTCGTGATGACGGCACGCGCGATTCCGACCCGCTGCTGCTCGCCAGCCGACAGCTCGAGCGGAAAAGAGCGCTCGCGGCCGAGGAGCCCGACCTGATCGAGTGCCGCGCGGACGCGCTTGTCCATCTCGCGGCGCGGAACGCCTCCGATCGCAAGCGGAAGCGCGACGTTGTCGTACACGGGCCGGTCGTCGAGCAGGCGGTGATCCTGGAACACGACACCGACCTGCCGGCGGAACGCAGGGATGGCGCCGCGCCGGAGCGTACTGGTATTCCGCCCGTTGACCGTGACCTGCCCGCGTGACGGCCGTTCGAGGAGGGCGATGAGCCGGAGCACCGTGCTCTTGCCTGCGCCCGAATGCCCGGTCAGGAAAGCCATCTCGCCGGTCTCGAGCCCGAAGGAAAGCTCGGAGAGGGCCTCGCGCCCGTTCGGATAACGCTTGAAGACGCGGTCGAATTCGATCACGCCCTGTCGGCCTCCGCCGGACGCAAGAGCCCCTCGACATAGGCCCGGGCGTCGAAGATACCGAAATCCTCCGCCTGTTCGCCAACGCCGACGAACCGGATCGGCAGGCCGAAACGCCGGGCAATGGCGACGACGACACCGCCCTTGGCCGTGCCGTCGAGTTTCGTGATGACGATGCCGGTGACGCCGATCGCCCGGCTGAACTGCTCGGCCTGCCGGATCGCGTTCTGCCCGAGGCTTGCATCGAGCACGAGCAGGACCTCGTGCGGCGCGTCCGCGTCGAGCCGCTTGATCACGCGGGCGATCTTCGCGAGTTCGTCCATCAGGTGGGACTGCGTGTGCAGCCGTCCGGCCGTGTCCGCGATCAGGACGTCGGCGCCCCGCGCTTTCGCCGACTGCAAGGCGTCGAAGACGACTGCGGCGGGGTCCGCGCCCGTTGCCTGCGACACGATCGGCACGGAATTGCGTGTGGCCCAGACCGCGAGTTGTTCCACGGCGGCTGCGCGAAAAGTGTCGCCCGCGGCGAGCACGACCGACAGGCCTTCGTCCTTCAGGCGCCGTGCGAGCTTTCCGATCGTCGTCGTTTTTCCCGATCCGTTGACACCGACGACGAGAATCACGAAGGGCTTGCGCGAGCGGTCGATCGCGAGCGGCTGCTCGAAGGGCTTCAGGATCTCGAAAAGCTTCGCCGCGAGTGCGCCCTCGAGCGCCTTCGCATCGGCGAGTTCGGCGCGCGCAACCCTCGCATGCAGGTCGGACAGGATGGCCTCGGTCGCGTCGACGCCGATGTCGCCCTCGAGCAGGCGCGTTTCGAGCTCGTCCAGCAGCTCGGCGTCGATGCGCCGTCCGGGAAGGAGATCCGCGACCCAGGATGTGCCGCGATTGACGCGCGCGCGCAGGCGCGCGAAGAAGCCCGAATCAGGCGCCGACGGCGAAATCGGGCTTACGGTTGGATCACCGTGGTGTTCGTAATCACGATGTTGTCGCCGTCGCTGGCCAGGAAGTCCGCGATCTGACTCTGCAACTCGAAGGTCGTCGCGGCCGAGGGCGTCGGGTCGAGCAGCGAGTTGTGGATGCCCTGCGAGAACGGCACCCAGCCGCCGTTGGTGCTGGCGACGCTGGTGACGCCGGCCGAGCTGACGCGCGTGACACCGGTGCCACCTACCGTGGTGATCAGGCGTTGAGTCGATGCCACCGGCACGACCGGATCGGTCGGGAAGCCGTTCGCGCCGCCCTCGAACGTCGAGAAATAGAGCTCGCGACCGCCCGCGTCAGGGCCAGCCATGGTCGAGGCATAATTCGCCGTGTCGGCCGCGTCGAACACCGCCTGGACATTGCGGAAGAAATTCCGGTAAATCGTCGTGTTCGCCTGCAGCCCATTGGCCGCCAGCAAGCTGTTAATGAGCGGGCCGTAGGTCGCTGAGTTCTGGATCGTCTCCGTCAGCACGCCCGCTGCGGAAGGAAGCGCCGAGGCCTTGACCTCTGTGCCCAACAGGCCGAGCACCGTGCCAGCGTGCGTGCCGCCCAACGAATAACCGATCACGTGGATCCGGTCGGGGTCGAAGTCCGCTCCGGCGATGCCGTCGAAATCAATCGTCGGAATCGTGCGAATCAACGCGATGATGTCGGCGATGGCCTGGCGCGAATTGTCTCGCTGAACCAGGACGTTCGTAAGATTGAGGAAGTTGACGCCGGTGTTGTCCACCTGGCCGTCCTGTCCCGGCACGCCGAATTGCGCGTTGATCTGCAGGTCGAGGTCGAAGGTGCGCTCGATCGGCGTCGCGAACGGCTGGGCGTACGCGGCCGAGGCCGGCGTGATTCCGTGCAGCGGCATGTCGATCGCGATCGTCGCGAGGCCGCGCGAGGCCATTGTGTCCGAGACGAGCAACGCGTCCGTCCGATTACGCGGGAAGCCGTGCACGAAGATGGCGACGGGCCAGCCATTGGCCGGCTTCGCCGCGATGTTCGGCACCATGAGGATGAGCGGGATGTCGATGGCCGTTCCGGCGGCAGGCACCGGATTGAAGCGCGTCAGGTTGCGGCTCGCGGGGTCGAGGCCGGGAACCGGTGACGGACCGGCAGCTTGCCAGGGCGTCGTCAGGACATCGCTGGAGGTCGTCGTCGCCGGTACGGCGAGGCGATAATCGATGTTGAGGGTACCGGCATAGATGTCAGCGAACCCCGGCAAGAGACCGAAGAAGGACGTGTTCAATCCAGTCGCGAGAACCGAATAGGTTCGCGGTGCCGTCGTCGCGGCGAGGTATGCAAGCGTGTCGCGCGTCGCGACGGTCGAAAAACTCCATGAGGCCACGACACTGGTCGGAGCGACTGCCAATGTCCCGGGCAGCTGGCTGCCGATAAACAGATGCGCGAAGGTGAGCCGGCAGACGCCGTTCAGCGTTGCGCCAGCGGCCGTCGCGGCACTGATCGACGCGCAGGTCGGAGGATTCACGCCGCCGGTCAGGTCGGCGATCGCCGCGGTGCGCACCGTGAGATATTCCGCGTCGGGTGTTGCCGCGACGCCAGTCGAACTCGTTATGCCATTTGTCACGAGGATCAGGTAACCATTGTTGGTCCCACCGGTCGAGGCCACGAGCGGCCGGAGCGGGCGGATCAGGGCTGTCGAGCCGGCGCTGTCGATGTCGGGTGAGACACCAATCGAATAATCCACGCCGGGCTGCAGGATTCCGAGCACTCCGACCGTTGCCTTGGTCGCGTTGTCGATTGCAACTTGGACGACTCGCACATTCGCCGCGAGGGTTGCTTCATCGATCGCGCTCGAAAAACGCAGCGTGATGTTCGAGGTCGTCGAGAAGCCGTCAAGCGCATTGAGCGCATCGAAGTGCGGTGTAAAGGACTTCACGGAAGCCGGCAGATTCAGCGTGCCGTCGGTCGTACCGCTGAAATACAAGTCGATCGGGAATGGCAGGATGCCGCTCGTCGGCCGGAACAACGGCACGAAGTCGCCGACGCCCGGCGGGGCCGTCGGATTGCCGTTCCCGGACTGCGGATTGGTCGGCCCGATACTGTCGGACGACGAGCCGGAACAACCTGCGACCAGGACACCGGCGATCAGCAATGCGGCGACGAAACGGTTGCTCATGTCGGAAGCTCCGGCAAAGTGAGGGTCGCGGGCGCGTATCATCGCGCAAGTTTGGGGATGTGCGCTGCAAAAAATGCTCAATACCCTCCGTATCATCGGCGGCGAGTGGCGAGGCCGGCGCATACGCTTTCCGGGCAAGGGCGGCATCCGCCCGACGCCCGACCGGGTCCGGGAAACGCTGTTCAACTGGCTTGCGGCGGCCGTCCCTGCCAGCCGATGCCTCGACCTTTTCGCCGGCAGCGGCGCCCTGGGTCTCGAGGCGCTGTCGCGGGGCGCGGCGTCGGCGACCTTCATCGAGCGGGATCGTGAAAATTCAGCCAGCCTCCGCGAGACCGCGGCCCTGCTCGCTTCCGGCCGCGCATCCGTCATTCAGGCGGATGCCCTCGCCTGGCTCGCCGGCGCACCGTCCGCGTATGACATCGTTTTCCTCGATCCGCCATTCAATGCCGGGATCCTGGCCGAGTCGATGCGCCTGCTCGAATCCCGCGGCTGGCTTGCCCGTGAGGCGTACGTCTATATCGAAATGCCCGCCGAACTGGGACCGCCCGCGCTTCCTGGCGGGTGGCTCGCCCATCGATCCGGGCGCGCCGGGGCGGTCGGGTATCATCTCGCCCGGCGAAGCAACGAGGGAACCACCACGTGAATCCGAAGCGGAGCGCCGTCTATCCCGGCACGTTCGACCCGATCACGAACGGTCACCAGGACCTCGTGCGCAGGGCGTCAGGGATCTTCGACCGCGTCGTGATCGGCATTGCCGCGAATCCGGGCAAGGCGCCCCTCTTCACGCTCGAGGAGCGAGTCGGACTCGCGCAGCGAGTGCTCGCGGACCTCAAGAACGTGACGGTGCTCGGCTATTCCGGACTCACCGTCGACTTCGCCCGGGAGCAGGGCTGCGGCATCGTGGTCCGGGGACTGCGCGCCATGTCGGACTTCGAGTTCGAGTTCCAGCTCGCAAACATGAGCCGGCACCTCGCACGCGAAGTGGACTATGTCTTTATGACGCCGCAGGAGCAGTTCACCTTCATCTCGTCGACGCTCGTGCGTGAGATCGCGCTGTTCGGCGGCGATGTCTCGCAGTTCGTGCACCCGCTCGTCGCCGAGGCGCTCAAGGGTCGAAGGACCGCCTAGCGCTGGCAGCGCGGGCACCAGTAGGTGCTGCGTTGTCCCTGGGTGAACTGCCGGATCGGCGTCTTGCAGCGCCGGCAGGGCTTCCCGGTCCGCTCGTATACGAAAAGTTTCTGGCCGAAATATCCGGGCATGCCAGAGGCGTCGACATAGTCGCGAAGCGTCGTGCCACCGACACCGATCGCCTCCCCGAGCACCTCGCGAATGGAGGTGACGAGCGAGTCCATCCGCACGCGGCTCACCCGGCCGGCCGCGAGTCCCGGCCGGATGCCGGCCCGGAAGAGCGCCTCGCTCGCGTAGATGTTGCCAACGCCGGCGACGATCCGTGAATCCATGATGAAGGCCTTGATGGACGCGCGCCGTCCACGCGCGCGCCGCCAGAGCCCGTCCGCCGTGAACTCCTCCGACAATGGCTCGACCGCGAGTCTCGCGAGCAGCTTGTGCCGCGCGGGCTCGCCGGTCGTGAACAGCAGGCATCCGAACCGGCGCGGGTCGTTGAAGCGGAGGCATCGCCCCGAGTCGAGCACGAGGTCCACGTGATCGTGCACCAGCGGCGGCGAGTCCGCATCGAGGATGCGCAAGCTCCCCGACATGCCGAGATGCCAGATAAGCGTGCCCGCATCGGTCCCGATAAGCAGGTACTTGGCGCGCCGCCCGACGGAATGAATGCGGGCGCCACCGAGCTTTGCAAGGAGGGCGCGGGGCACCGGCCAGCGAAGGCGCCATTCGCGCACGCGCAGGCTTTCGATGCGCCGGCCGACGAGCCAGGGCTCGATGCCCCGGCGCGTCGTTTCTACCTCGGGTAGTTCCGGCATCCCATGTCTGGCCTCAGAACTGGCTGCGGAACTCGAGGAAGTAGCGCCGCGGCTCGTTGACGAAGCCAGTCAGGTTGTTGAAGTCGATGGCACCCACCGCCTCGATCTCGTCCGTGATGTTGCGGCCATAAACCGCAATCTCGCGCTTGCCGTCGGCCCATGTATAACCCAACCGCAAGCCACCCTCCAGGAGCTCCTTGCCTTCGAATTCAACGGATTCGTACAGGAAGAAATTGACTTCGTCACGGTACGCCCAGTCGGTGTACACGTAGAACTCGCCGCTCGCCACCGGCATGCCCCAGCGCGCGGTGAGGTTGGCGATCATCTCGGGCGACTGCGGCAGGCGGTTGCCGTCGATATTGACGATGGCCGGCGGAAAGAATGGCGGCCCGCCGGGCGGAACGACGACAGGGTCGAGGATCGTGCAGCCGCCGCCGCAGGCCTGGATCGCGAGATCGGGATCGTCGATCTCGGTATCGTTCCAGCTCGCGCCGAGGGTCACGAGGAAGTTCTCCGTTACATAGGCTTCGAAGTCCAGTTCGACGCCCTGGCCGTCGGTCTCGTTGGCATTGATCAGCGTATTGAAGTTCGCTGCGCCACCCACCGCAGTCAGCTGCTGGTCATCCATCGTGTACTTGTAGACGCTCAAGCTGAGGCGGCCGCGGCCAGCGAACAGATTCGACTTGATTCCGGCCTCATAGGAAATGATGGTTTCCGAATCGCCTACCGAAATCAGCTCGTCGGGGTCGTTGCTGTTGCTGAACAAGGTTCGGCCCTGGATGCTCGGCGCGCGGTAGCCCCGCGCGACGCGGGCATAGACATTGGTGTCGTCGCTGATCGACCAGGTACCGCTGACATCCCAGGTGATTTCCTCATCCTTCGGCGAAACGCCGATCGGGCCGATCGGCAGCGCGCCGCCCACGAATTGCTGGAACGGAGGTGAATCGAATCGCTGGGCCGTGAATTCCTTGTCGTCTTCGGTGTACCTCAGGCCGGCACGCAGGACGAACGAGTCGGACACGTCGTACTCGGCGGAGCCGAACACCGCCCAGGACTCGTTCTGCTGATCCTGGACCGCGAACCCGTCCAGGACGCCATCCGCATATGAGAGGTAGTTGAAGCTGTCGATCGAAATGTCTTCGTCGAAATAATAGATACCGGCCTGCCAGTCGAAACGTCCCCAGTCGCGCGACTCCCAGCGGAACTCCTGCGTGAACTGGCTGTGGTCGGACATGCCGTCGGCCGATTCAGCCGAGAAGGGAATGAAGCCAGGGCCCGTCGGCGGGTCATTGAACGGATCGCCGAAGCCGCCGTCGATGTCGCCGCGGCTGTAGGCGTCGACGGTTTCATAGCCCGTGATCGAATGGAGCGTCACGCGTCCGAATTCGTAGCTGATGCGCAGGCTGCCGCCGACAGAGTCGAGATCCTGCTCATTCGTGCCATCTATGAACACCTGGTTCTCGCTGAAGTCCGGGATGAGGTCGTTCGTCCCGGGCGTGAAGATGTTGGCGCGGAACATGCGCGCCGTGCCGTCGAGGCTGCGCGCATGAACGTTGACGAGCGCCGAGAGCTGGTCGCCTGGCTCGTAGAGGAACTGAAGCCGGCCGGCGACTTCGTCGTAGCCCTCGTACTTGTCGCCTTCGTCCGTGTGGACATTGTCCACCCAGTCGTCCCGGTGCTGGTACAGGCCCGAGAGGCGCATGGCCCAGTTGTCGCCCAGCGGGCCGCCGACGGCACCCTCGGCGTTGATCGAGCTGTGCGTGCCAAAGCCTGCCTGCACGTAGCCGCCTAGCTCGCGGGACGGGCGCACGGAGTTGAACTTCACGACGCCAGCGGGCGTGTTTCGGCCGAACAGCGTGCCCTGCGGGCCCCGGAATACTTCGACCATCTCGAGGTCGAAGACCGGGAAGCCCTTCAGGATCGGATTCTCCTGCACGACGTCGTCGTAGACCAGCGACACCGGCTGCGAGGCGTTGAGGTCGAAATCCGTGTTGCCAAGGCCGCGGATGTAGAAACGCGGGAAAGCGCGGCCGAATGAAGATTCGATGTTGAGGCTCGGCACCCGCGCCGCCAGGAAGCGGATGTCATCTCCGCCGGACCGGATCGCGGCGAGCGCGTCATCGGAAAGCGTCGACACCGCGACCGGGACATCCTGGATGTTCTCGCTCCGGCGCTGGGCCGTGACGATGATGTCTCCGAGCGCCGTTGTTTCCGTCGGCGTCTGTGCCCAGGCGGCGGGCAGCGGAAGCGCCATGGCGATGGCGGCGGCGAGATACGCGTTACGCATTGTTCAACTCCCCCTAGTGTCAGGCGGGGGAGTTTAGCTGAGCGGGCGCCCGTCAGCCTACTTGATCTTCGATTCCTTGTAGGTCACGTGCTTGCGCACGACCGGGTCGAACTTGCTGACCTCCATCTTTTCGGGATGCAGGCGCTTGTTCTTGGTCGTGGTGTAGAAGTGACCCGTGCCGGCGCTCGAAACGAGCTTGATTTTGTCGCGCATGGCATTGACCTCAGACGTGGGTTCCGGCGGCGCGAAGTTCCGCGACCACCTTGTCGAGTCCGCGCTTTTCGACAGTACGAAGGCCGCGGGTTGAAAGCTTGAGCGTCACCCAGCGGCCCTCACTCTCCAGCCAGAAACGCTGCGTGTGCAGGTTCGGCAGGAAGCGGCGGCGCTTCTTGATGTTCGAGTGGGAAACCTTGTTGCCGGAGCGCGGGCGCTTGCCGGTGACCTGACAGACTCGTGACATGGTGATGCTCTTTTGGGGCCGCGTATTAGACCAGCCTCTCGTTTCGTAGTCAATTCAGCGTGTTGCGCATTAGATGAGGCCTTTTTCCGCGAGCGAAACGCAGCTTCCGTCGCCGATGATGAGATGGTCCAGGAGGCGGATTTCGACCAGGGCCAGGGCATCCCGGAGGCGGGTCGTGATGATTTCGTCGGCCTGGCTCGGTTCGGCGATCCCGGAGGGATGGTTGTGGGCGA
>DAIQBB010000017.1:0-50878 GCA_036781365.1 Steroidobacteraceae bacterium
CGATGTCGGGATCGAGCAGCAGGTTGAGCGCGAGGTTCTGCTCGCGATTGCGCGCCGTGATGCCCCACACGCCGTGGCGCTCGCTGCGAAAATCGCGCGTTACCTCGAGCGTCGCAACCTCACCGTCGATCGAGCGCACGATCGCCTCGAAGCCGTCGTTCTTGGCGTCGTAAATGAACTGGTTCGGGTGCCATTCGTTTACGAGCGGTCCGCGCACGCGGTAGTAGGTGCGGGACTGATCGTGCCAGGACTCGACGTTGTTGCCGTGCGTCTCCCAGAAATCCGCCGGAAGCGCAGTCACACCCGTGAAAAGCAGGTCGGCGTCCTCGATCGTGCGGTCGTTGTAGTAATCCTCCGCGTGGACGCCGAGGATCGCCGCCTTGATGCGCAGGTTGATGTCTTTCGAGACGAGTGTAACTCTCGTGCCAGGCAATTCCATTTGCAGCGCGAGCGTGTAGCCGAGCAGCGCATTGTCGATGCCGCGGCCGGGCAGGGTGTCTGGCAGCCCGGCCGCGAGGCGCCTTGTCTGGAAGAACAGCCGGCCGGATGGCGGCTTCTTGCCGTGGTTTCCGGAGCGGCCGACTGGCAGCTCGAGTCCGAGGTCGATCTGCTCCTTGGTCGCGTTCGCCATCAGCTCATCGAGGAAACGGCTCACCTGACGCACGTTCCTTGCGGACTCGGAGAGTCCCTTCTTGCCCGCGTCGAGCTCCTCGAGCACGCCCATCGGCAGGTAGATGTCGTGCTCCTCGAACCGGAACACGGCCGCGGGATCGTGCATCAGCACGTTCGTGTCCAGCACGAAAGCGCGGCGCGCACCCTTGACAGGCCTGCTCTTCACCATCGGCTCAGAGCTCGCGGGCCGCGGCGAGAACTTCGGCGGCATGGCCCGCCACGCGGACCTTGCGCCACTCGCGGCGCAGCGCGCCGCCCGCGTCTATCAGAAAGGTGCTTCTCTCTATTCCCATCATCTTCCTGCCGTACATGTTCTTCTCTTTCCAGACGCCGAAGAGGCCTGCGACTGAATGGTCCTCGTCCGAGCCCAGCTCGAACGGGAACTTCACCTTGTCCTTGAACCGCCGGTGCGACTCGAGCGTGTCCGTCGAGATGCCGAGTATCCGTGTGCGGGCGCGCCTGAATGCCGGCGCGAGGTCGCGGAAATCACTGCCTTCCAGCGTACAGCCCGGCGTGTTGTCGCGCGGGTAGAAGTAGATGACGAGGTTCTCGCCGGGCTTGCCGCCCGTGCGGAACTCGCCCGCCGTCGTCGGAATCGAGAATTTCGGCGCCTTCGCGCCCGGCTTGACCGCTGCCATCGCCTCAGTTCTTCACCGGCTCGAGTATGGCGTCGAGGTTCGACTGGTCGCAGAAATCCATGAACTCCTCGCGCAGCGCCCCGACGTGGATGCGGGACGGCACGTTCACGACCATGTAGACGGAGAACATCTGGGCGCCGGTGTGCGCGGCGGCGTAACTCCGAGTCGAAAGCTCGCCGATGTCGATGCCGCGCGCGGCGAAGAATCCGGAGAGGCCGGAGACGATGCCGGCCTGGTCTATGCAGACGACATCGACCGAGTAGGGGACCATGTCCTCGCGCACGGCGCGCTGCGTGGTGCGCCGGACCTGGATCGTGACGCCCGACGTCTCGGCCAGCTTGCCGAGGTCGGTCTCGATCCGCGCGATCGAATGCCAATTGCCCGCGACCAGCAGCAGCATCGCGAAATCGGAGCCGAGGGCCGTCATGCGGCTCTCGCTGATGCTGCCGCCGCAGTCCGCCACGACCTTCGAGAGGTCGTGGACCAGACCGATGCGATCGTCGCCGATGGCAGAGATTGCGATGAACTGTTTCATGCGGGGAAAAAGGGGGCGTGACGCGGAGTGTACCGGGATCGGATGGGTGATGATATCGCCGAGTCCGCTCACCTTGCGCCGACGAGGCGTGCGCCATTACGATCCCGCCTCCGGTGCCGGCCACTCGGCCGGGGGGTGACATGTTCCGCGGCAGCCTGGTTGCGCTCGTGACGCCGATGACGGAGTCCGGCGACGTTGATCACGTCGCATTCGGTCGCCTGCTCGACTGGCACGCCCGCGAAGGAAGCGAAGGCGTTGTGATCGGAGGAACGACCGGAGAATCCGCGACCATGACGGCGGCGGAATCGGCGGAGCTGATTCAGATCGCCGTGCAGCGGGTCGGCGGCCGCCTTCCCGTGATCGCGGGAACTGGAGGCAGCTCGACCGCGCAGTCGGTCGAGAGGACGCGCACGGCCTGCGAACTGGGCGCGGACGGCGTGCTCGTCGTCACGCCTTATTACAACCGGCCGCCGCAGGAGGGCTTGTACCGGCACTTCAGCGTGGTCGCGGATGCCTCGAGCGTTCCGCTCATCCTCTACAACGTTCCCTCGCGTACGGCCTGCGACCTGCTGCCCGAAACGGTCGAGCGCCTGTCCGGGCACCCGCAGATCATCGGCATCAAGGAAGCGACCGGCAACCTCGCGCGAGGCAAGGAAATCCTCGAGCGCTGCGGCGACGATTTTCTCCTGCTGTCGGGCGATGATGCGACTTGCCGCAAGTTGATCGGCGCAGGCGCGCAGGGTGTCATCACGGTTACCGGCAATGTCGCGCCGCGCCTGATGCACGAGATGGTCGAAGCGGCGCTGCTCGATGACCAGGAAGGCGCTCGGGAACTCGACGAGCGACTTGCGGGTCTTCACACTGCGCTATTCGTCGAGTCGAACCCGATTCCCGCCAAGTGGGCCCTCGGGAGGCTCGGGCTGATCGGGGCGGGTATACGGTTGCCGCTCGTCGGCCTGTCGGAAGCGCACCATGCAACCGTTCTCGCGGCCATGCGCCGTGCCGGAGTGATTGAATGACGATTCGCATGCTGCTCTTCGCGTCGATCGCGGCAACGCTGACGCTCTCCGGCTGCGGCGTGCTTCCCGACGCCTATTCGGGTTGCAATGAGGCGCAGCCCTACCAGACCGCGAAGGAGATGGATCCCTTGCGTGTCCCCGCGGGCGCGGACCAGCCGGACACGCGCAATGCGCTCAAGATCCCGGTGGCGAAGTCGCCGGAGCTTCCGCGCGAGCCGGAAACCTGCCTCGATCACCCGCCCGTCCTCGCGACCAAATCGGAGGCAGGCGCCGGCGCTGCTACAACGTCGGCAGTTGACGTTGCCGAGCCCGCTGCCGCTGGCCGTTCGCTGGATGTGGCGATGGATGATGGAAGTCCATGGCAGACTCGTCTCGGCGTCAACTACCAGCTCACGTCCGACACCGACTTCGACGGCGGCTCGACGGCCGAATTCAACAGCAGTCTCGGTTTCCTGGTCGGCCTCGGCTACGAGCTTTCGGAACACTTCGAGATTGGCGCGAACCTGAGCTTCGACGAGCGCGACTTCGACGCCAAGCTTGCCGGAGACGATCCGGGAGAAATATTCCCGATCAGCGGCGACCTCGAGACCATGGGTGTGATGTTTGATCTCACCTACTATTTCATGACGGGCCGATTCGCGCCATTCGTCACGACGGGTGTCGGCTGGAACTGGGTGGACACGAATATCCCAACCGAGCCGCCCCAGGTCGGCTGCTGGTGGGATCCCTGGTACGGTTACATCTGCGAGGACTTCCAGGACACGAAGAGCGTCGACGGGCTTTCCTACCAGCTGGGCGCCGGCCTGCGCTATCGCCTGAATAATTCACTCGCGTTGAACGGCAGCTACCGGATGAACTGGGTGGACTTTCCCAAGGCCAGGGGCACGCCGACTTTCGAGGGATTCCAGCTCATTCTCGACTGGGGATTCTGAACAGCAGTTTCTTCGGTTGCTGCCGGGAGCCAGCCTCCAGTAGGCTGTGCCCCCTTCGAAGGAGAGGTGGCCGAGCGGTCGAAGGCGCTGGACTGGAATTCCAGTAATACCTCACAAGGTATTCGTGGGTTCGAATCCCACCCTCTCCGCCAAATCCAGTGTCGACTGAAACGAGGGCTTCCGTTTTCCCGAAGGACCGAAGGAAAACGGAAGCCCTCGTTTCAGTCGACATTGGAAGGGCCGCGAGGTTGCTCGCCGGACAGAAAGATCAATCGTCGCGTTTGCCGGTGTCCCGGACGTCGCCGCCGGCGGCGATCGTTTCATAGGCCCGGGCGAAGGCGACCAGGAAGGCCGCGGGAAGGCCGGCGTCGCCCGTCTGCACGGTCGCGCGGAAGAGTTCCTGGTAGCGGTTCCACAGCCTTGCCTGCAAGTCGGTGCCGACGACGCCCTGCGCCCTGCGCCCGAGCTGTTCTTCGAGCGCCTCGGGATTGAGTTTCTCGAAGACGGCCGCGAGCGCTTCCCTGAGCGCACCGGTCATCGCCATTTCGTGATTGCGCGCGCGCGCGAACTGGCCGCGGATCTCGTCGATCGCCCGCGCGTCTCCAGGTCCGCGGCCCGCGAGCATCAGCTCCAGGATCTGCTCGACCGCCGCGATCTGAACGAGCGGGCTGGTCGCATCGCGCCGGCGCGCGCCGGACGAGATGCCGAACTCGCTCGCGAAGTCGGCGCGCGTGCGCGCGAGCTCGGTGAAGCCGACGAGCGTTTCACGCAGGAGCTGTCCCGCCTGCTGCAGCGCAGATCCCCGCACTTCGGCAGGCAGTGCAATGGGATCGATCCCGGCCCCCTTGCACAGCGCGGCGAGACCTGGCCATAGTTCCTGGTCCTCGCGCCCGCGTACCGACGGCGCCTGCGGCGGCGCGACTTGTGGCGGTGCTGCCGGGCGTTGCTGCGGTTCCACGCGAGCTCGCGGCGCCTGCGCATCGCGATTGCGGCGGCCTGTCGACAGGAATGACTTGACCTCGAACGAGGGGTCGACTTCGGCGTCGCTGACCGCGGCCGCCTCCTGCGCCGGAAAATCATTGCCGCCGGTGATCTCGACTTCGATTTCGTACTCGCCGATCCGGAAGTGGTCGCCATTCGAGAGGGAATGGAGGCGATCCGGGCCGAGCGCCTCGTCGGAATCGTTGACGAAGGTGCCGTTGGTGCTCGTGTCGCGCAGCATCCACGTGCCGCCCCGATGTTCGATTTCGGCATGGCGGCCGGACACGTAGCGGTCCGGATCCCGCAGCACCCAGTCATTGCTCGTGTGGCGGCCGATGCGTCCGCCATTGACGCCAAATGTCCAGCGACGGTTTTCGCCGGCATCTCCCGCGTTGTCGCTGACGATTTTCAGCCTGAGCGCCATCGCACGTATAATAACGCGCCCGCGGCAGCGCGACGCCCAATCCGGATCATGGCTTCAACTCACATATTCAGGATCATCTTCATCAACCAGGGCAAGGTCTACGAGATCTACGCCCGCAAGGTCAGCCATGGCGGGCTCCTTGGCTTCGTCGAGGTCGAGGAGCTCGTATTTGGCGAGCGCAGCAGCGTAGTGCTCGACCCCTCCGAGGAGCGGATCAAGTCCGAGTTTGCGGGCGTCAAGCGCAGCTACCTGCCACTGCACTCGGTCATCCGCATCGACGAGGTCCGGAAGCAGGGCGTCAGCAAGATCAGCGCGCTCGAAGGCGGCAATGTCACCCAGTTTCCGGTCACCCTGTATCCGGCCGGCGGCGACCCGGGCGTGAAGCGCTGACGGCTTGATGCTGCAGTTCCGGGGCGCACCCGCACTTTCAATCTTCCGGATCGAGAGACTGCTCGCGGCACTTCAGCGCATCGAGGCGCAGGTAAGCCGGGTCAGCGTCGACTTCATCCACTTCGTCGATTCAGAACGTGAACTCATTGCGTCCGAGCGAGCGGTCCTCGAGCAGTTGCTCGACTTCGACCCGGGTGCAATTCCCATGCCGGGCGGACAACTGCTGCTCACGGTGCCGCGGCCCGGCACGGTTTCGCCCTGGTCGTCGAAGGCGACCGACATCGCGCACGTCTGCGGCCTCGGCGCCGTTCGCCGCATCGAGCGCGGCAAGGCCTGGCACGTCGAATCCGCCGCCGTGCTGCCGCAGGCGGCGCTGGTCGCGCTCGCGGCCCCGCTCTTCGACCCGATGACCGAGGCGCTCATGCTGGACGCCAGCGAAGCGAGCCGGCTCTTCGGGACGCATCCGCGCGGATCGCTCGGTCACGTCGCGCTCGGCCCGGACCCGCGCGCCGCGCTCGCTCGCGTGAACGATGCGCAGGGACTTGCGCTGTCGGATGGCGAGATCGCCTACCTCGCGGACGTCTTCACGCGCCTCGGTCGCGACCCGACCGACGTCGAGGTGATGATGTTCGCGCAGGCGAACAGCGAGCACTGCCGGCACAAGATCTTCAATGCCGAATGGCGAATCGACGGCGTCGCCGCGGCACGCTCGCCGTTCGCGATGATCCGGAACACGATGGAGCGGAGTCCCGCAGGCGTGCTTTCTGCGTACAGCGACAATTCGGCGGTCATCGAGGGACCGAGCGCTTCGCGATTCTTTCCATCGACGGGCGGGCATGAATACTGCTGGCAGGACGAACCGGTCGACATCCTGCTCAAGGTCGAGACCCACAACCATCCGACCGCCATCTCGCCGTTCCCCGGCGCAGCGACAGGCTCCGGCGGCGAGATCCGCGACGAAGGCGCCACGGGGCGCGGCGCCAAGCCGAAAGCCGGTCTCGTGGGATTCACGGTCTCCAACCTCCGCATTCCCGGTTTCGTCCAGCCCTGGGAGTCGGACAACGGCCGGCCGGCGCGCATCGCCTCCGCGCTCGACATCATGCTGGAGGGACCGCTCGGCGCGGCAGCGTTCAACAACGAGTTCGGACGTCCCGGCATCCTCGGCTACTTCCGCAGTTACGAGCAGCGCATCGCCGGCGAAGGTGGTACGCGGATCCGTGGCTATCACAAACCGATCATGATCGCGGGCGGCCTTGGCAGCGTCCGGCGCATGCACGTCGACAAGAAGCCAGTTCCGGCGAACGCGCCACTCGTGTTGCTCGGCGGGCCCGCGATGCTGATCGGACTCGGGGGCGGCGCCGCCTCCTCACAGGGGAGCGGCACCGGCAGCGAGCAACTCGACTTCGCCTCGGTCCAGCGCGGCAATCCGGAAATGCAGCGTCGCGCGCAGCAGGTCATCGACGCCTGCTGGGCCATGGGAGAGGGCAATCCGATCCTGATGATCCACGACGTCGGTGCCGGCGGGCTGTCGAACGCCGTGCCGGAAGTCGTCGCACCGGGCGGTGGCCGGATCGAGCTGTCGCGAGTGCCCGTCGATGAGCCGGGCATGTCTCCCCTCGAAATCTGGTGCAACGAGGCCCAGGAGCGCTACGTGCTTGCCCTCGCTGCCGGCAGGCTGGACGACTTCATTGCGCTGTGCCGCCGCGAGCGTTGCCCGTTTGCGGTGATCGGCGAGGCGGCGGACGACGGGCGGCTCGTGGTCGATGACGCACGCTCGGGGGAGCGCGTGATCGAGATGGCGATCCAGGACCTCCTCGGCCGGCCGCCGCGCATGCAGCGTTCCGCCGTGCGTGCGAGACGGCGCGGCGATGGATTCGATCCAGAGAAATTCGATCCAGGCGAAGCCCTCGACCGTTTGCTGCGCCTTCCGGCGATCGCTGACAAGGGATTCCTCGTCACGATCGGCGACCGCAGCGTCGGTGGCATGATCAGCCGCGATCCGCTGGTGGGACCCTGGCAGGTGCCGGTGAGCGACGTGGCCGTCACGACTTCCGGACTTCGCGGCTCGACCGGCGAAGCCATGGCACTCGGCGAGCGGCCCGCCATCGCGATACTCGACGCGCCGGCATCCGGCCGGATCGCCGTCGGCGAGGCCATCACCAACATCGCCGCGGCCGACGTTCGCGCGCTCAGCGACGTCAAGCTGTCTGCGAACTGGATGGCGTCCTGCGGAGACCCCGCGGAAGACGCCGATCTCTACGACACGGTGCGCGCACTGGGCGAGGAACTCTGCCCGGCGCTCGGCATCGCGATACCCGTCGGCAAAGATTCGCTGTCCATGCGCTCGGCATGGAGGGCCGACGGCACAGAGCGTTCGGTGGTTTCCCCGCTTTCTCTCGTCGTCACGGCATGCGCTCCAGTCGGCGACGTGCGGCGGACTCTGACGCCGGCGCTCGCGACGGATGCGGACCCGACGGCGCTCGTCCTCGTCGACCTCGGCGCCGGCCGCGACCGCGTCGGCGGGAGCTCGCTTGCGCAGGTGTTCGGGTCTGTCGGCGATGCCGTGCCGGACCTGGACGACCCGCAGCGCCTCGTGTCTTTCTTCGAAGCAGTATGCGAGCTGCGCGATTCCGGCCTCTTGCTCGCATACCACGACCGGTCGGATGGCGGGCTCGCGATCGTGCTGCTGGAGATGGCATTCGCAGGCCGAGCCGCGATCGACGTCGACCTGGGCGCCGTCGCCCGGCCGATGTCAGCGCTCTTTTCCGAAGAGCTCGGCGCCGTGCTCCAGGTTCGCGCCGTCGACCTCGCCCGTACCGAGGACGTGCTCGCACGACATGGGTTGACCGCGCTGTCACGACGTATCGGCAGCGCGGACGCTGGAAGGCGGATCCGTGTTGTGGCCGGTGGCCGCGCACTGATCGACGCGGACCGTGCCGTGCTTCGCGCCGCCTGGTCCGAAACGACCTGGCGGATGCAGAAACTTCGCGATGAGCCCACTTGCGCCGACGAGGAGCGCGACGCGCGCATCGATGAGGAAGATCCGGGGCTGGACTGGCGGCTCCGCTATGACCCGGACGAGGACGTGGCTGCCCCATTCATAGTGAAATCGGCGCGGCCGCGGGTCGCGATCCTGCGCGAGCAGGGCGTCAACAGCCAGGTCGAAATGGCGGCGGCCTTCGATCGAGCGGGCTTCAGGGCTTTCGACGTGCACATGACCGACCTGATCGATGGAGGCGCGACGCTCGATGGCTATCACGGACTCGTCGCCTGCGGCGGATTCAGCTATGGCGACGTGCTGGGCGCAGGCGAAGGCTGGGCGAAGTCGATCCTGTTCAATGCGCGGGCGCGAAGCCTCTTTGAGGCCTGGTTCGCGCGCGAAGATCGCTTTACCCTTGGGGTCTGCAATGGCTGCCAGATGCTGGCTTCCCTCTCAGCGCTGATTCCCGGCGCGGCACATTGGCCGCGCTTCCGGAGAAACCGCTCTGAACAGTTCGAGGGCCGGCTTTCGATGGTGGAGATTGCGCCGACGCCCTCGCTTTTTTTCGCGGGCATGGCCGGTTCCCAGATCCCGATCGCCGTCGCTCACGGCGAAGGACGCGCAGAGTTCGCGAACGCCGGGGACGAAGCGGCCGTCCGCGCGCAGGTCGTCATGCGCTTCGTGGACAACCGCGGGCGCGTCGCCACGCGCTACCCGTCCAATCCGAATGGCTCTCCGGAAGGTGCGGCTGGTTTCACGTCAGCAGATGGCCGGGTGACGATCCTGATGCCGCACCCGGAGCGCGTCTTCCGCACGGTGCAGAACTCCTGGCACCCACGCTCGGCCGGCGAGGACAGCGGCTGGATGCGGATCTTCCGCAATGCCCGCGTCTGGGTCGGCTGAGAGCCGAATTCTAGGTGCGCGTGCCAGGCAGTGGCGTGACGTTCGAGGAATCGTCCGCGAAGTAACGCCGAACCATCATGGCCTGCTGCAGCCGTCCGCGCCGGACGTAGGCCTGGTAGAGAAGGTCCTTCAGGACCTCGAGCAGCACGCCGGCCTGGAATGCGTCGATCACGGGCAGGTTGCCGCGGCCCGGCTCGTCAAAATCGAAGAGCACCTTCTTGACGGCTTCGAAGGAATTGTCGTCGAGCTCGGCGAGTTTCCGGATGTTCGAGAGCTCATCGTAGAGCTCGAGCCTCCCGTCCGCGCCGAGGTCGGCGAATGTCCGCTGCGCGACGCGCCGGCACATTGACGCGAACGCGTTGTAGCAGGCCGCGCTGAAACAGGCAAAAGCCTCCTTCAGCAGGGTCTCCGTGTCCTCGGGAAGGTAGGTGAAATTGAACCGCTCGCGCGCGCGCTCCAGCTCGACGAAATTCGGCGCAAGCTCGACCCTGCTTCCGGCATAGAGCTTCACCTGGAAGCGCAGGAAGATGGGCGCGTTGCAGGACTCGCAGCGGTAAACGAGGCCGACCATCGCCGGCTTGTGTTCCTGGAGCGTGTTGAAATCGGGAACCGAGAGCGGCGCGATGTGCGCCAGCACCTGGCAGTGGGGGCAGTTGAGGGCGAGCCCGCTCTCCTGGTCGTGGTGCAGTCGTCCGGCCGAGTCGATGTAGACCGCCATGCCCTACCTTAGGCGTGCAGCGGCTTGTAGCGCAACCTGTGCGGCTGGTCGGCGAGCTCGCCCTTGCGGCGGCGGAGGTCGGCCACGTAGTCCTGGTAATTGCCCTCGAACCAGACGACCTCGCTGTCGCCCTCGAAGGCGAGGATATGGGTCGCGACGCGGTCGAGGAACCAGCGGTCGTGCGAGATGACGACGGCGCAGCCGGGGAAGTTCAGGAGGGCCTCCTCGAGGGCGCGGAGCGTCTCCACGTCGAGGTCATTGGTCGGCTCGTCGAGCAGGAGGACATTGGCGCCGCTCTTGAGGAGTTTCGCGAGGTGCAGGCGATTGCGCTCGCCGCCCGACAGCTCGCCGATCCGCTGCTGCTGCTGGTTGCCGCGGAAGTTGAAACGCCCGACGTAGCCACGGGATGCCGTCTCGTAGTTGCCGACCTTGATGATGTCCTGGCCGCCCGAGATTTCCTGCCAGACGGTCTTCGTATTGTCGAGCTTGTCGCGCGACTGGTCGACGTAGGCGATGTTGACCGTCGGGCCGGTCCGTATGGTCCCGGAATCCGGCTTCTCGGCGCCCGTCAGCATGCGGAACAGCGTTGTCTTGCCTGCGCCGTTCGGCCCGATGATGCCGACGATGGCGCCCGCTGGCAGGCGGAAGGAGAGGTCGTCGATCAGGAGCCGCTCGCCGTAGGACTTGCGCAGCTTTTCCACTTCGATCACGAGGTCACCGAGGCGCGGTCCCGGCGGAATGTAGATCTCGTTCGTCTCGTTGCGGGCCTGGAATTCGACCGACGACAGCTCATCGAACTGGCGGAGCCGCGCCTTGCTCTTGGCCTGCCGTGCCTTGGGGTTCGCGCGTACCCACTCGAGCTCGCGCGCGAGCGTGCGGCGGAGCCCTTCCTGCTGCTTTTCTTCCTGGGCAAGACGCTGCTCCTTCTGCTCGAGCCAGGAGGAATAGTTTCCCTGCCAGGGAATGCCGTGGCCGCGATCGAGCTCGAGGATCCAGCCGGCGACATTGTCAAGGAAATAGCGGTCGTGGGTCACGCAGATGACCGTGCTGGGATACTGCTCGAGGTACCTCTCGAGCCAGGCGACGGACTCGGCATCCAGGTGGTTGGTCGGCTCGTCGAGCAGCAGCATGTCCGGCTTGGAGAGAAGCAGCCGGCAGAGCGCGACGCGGCGGCGCTCCCCGCCGGATAGCTGCGACACCTTCGTTTCCCAGGGCGGCAGGCGGAGCGCATCGGCCGCGACGTCGAGCTGCCGTTCGAGATTGTGCCCGTCCACGCTTGCGAGGAAAGCTTCGAGCCGTCCCTGTTCCGCGGCCAGCTTGTCGAAGTCCGCTTCCGGCTCGCTGTAGAGCCCATAGACCTGTTCGAGCCGCGCGAGCGCATCCTTCACGGGCTTCGCCGATTCCTCGACGATGCTCCGCACGTCCGCATCCGGGTCGAGCTGCGGTTCCTGCGGCAGCAGGCCGACCTTGATGCCGGGCTGCGGACGCGCCTCGCCCTCGATGTCGGTGTCCGTCCCGGCCATGATGCGCAGCAGCGTCGACTTGCCCGAACCGTTGAGCCCCAGTACGCCGATCTTGGCGCCGGGAAAGAAGGACAGCGAGATGTCGCGCAGGATGTGCCGCTTCGGCGGCACGATCTTGCCGACGCGGTTCATCGTATAAATGTACTGGGCCATTCGATCTCGAGGCTCCGGGGGGCCGCGGATTATCTGCGAAGCAGGCCGCCGCCGCCAGCCGGCGGCGGGCCGTGCTAGTCTCGGGACCGCTCTCCACAATCGCGGCGGCATCGCGTGGCTGAAAACGGCGGATCGGGCACCTGCGTCGTCGCCGGCGAACGCATCGCCCGCTACGGATTTCCCGACGGCCATCCCTTCGGGCCGGACCGGCACGACGTGTTCTGGCGCGAGCTCGTGGCGCAGGGTCTCGACCGGCGCGTCCAGCAGCTCGCTCCGCGCACGGCGTCCCGGAACGAGCTCGAGCTCTTCCACGATCCTGCGTATGTCGACCTCGTCGAGGCCCGATCGGCGACCGGAGAGGGCTTCCTGGATGCCGGCGACACGCCGGCCTTCAAGGGAGTATTCGAGGCCGCGAGCGACGTCGTCGGCGCTTCGCTCGTCGCGGCCGAGAACCTGATGGCCGGCCGGTCGAAGCGCGGCTTCGTCCCGATCGCAGGACTGCACCATGCGGGGCGCGCGCATGCGGCAGGCTTCTGCGTCTTCAACGACATCGGTGTCGTCGTCGAGCACCTGAAACGCGCCCATGGACTGGAGCGCATCGCTTACGTCGATATCGATGCGCACCATGGTGACGGCGTCTTCTATGCATTCGAGGACGATCCGTCGCTGATCTTCGCCGACACCCACGAGGACGGCCGTTTCCTGTATCCGGGTACAGGCGCGGCAGACGAAATCGGCTCGGGTGCTGCGACCGGGAGCAAGCTCAACCTACCGCTGCAGCCGGGTGCCGGGGATGCCGAATTTCTGGAGGCCTGGCCGGCGATCGAGGCCCATCTCGAGCGCCATGCACCGCAGTTCGTCCTGTTCCAGTGCGGCGCCGACAGCCTCGGCGGCGACCCGATCACCCATCTGCAGCTGACCGAGGAGGCGCATGGCCATGCGGCCAGGCAGCTCTGCGCCATCGCCGATCGCCATGCCGCCGGGCGAATCCTTGGATTCGGCGGTGGGGGCTACAACCGGCGGAATATCGCGCGCGCCTGGACCCGGGTCGTCCAGGCCTTCGTCGAAGCGGCCTGAAAAGGCCCTTTCGGGTAGACTTCGCGCTCCGTTTTTCGGCGCGCCCGCAAGGAAACCCATGTTCGGACCCGGAATGAGCATCGAGTCCTTCGACCCCGCATTGGGCGGCGCAATCGCGTCCGAGCGCAAGCGGCAGGAAGAACATCTCGAGCTCATTGCCTCCGAGAATTACACGAGCCCGCGCGTGCTCGAGGCGCAAGGCTCGGTGCTCACGAACAAGTACGCCGAGGGCTATCCGGGCAAGCGCTATTACGGAGGCTGCGAGTTCGTCGACGTCGCCGAGCAACTTGCGATCGAGCGTGCGAAGAAGCTGTTCGGCGCGGCCTACGCCAACGTGCAGCCGCACTCCGGGTCGCAGGCGAACGCGGCGGTGTATCTGGCGCTCCTCGCGCCGGGCGAAACGCTGCTAGGCATGAGCCTCGACCATGGCGGCCACCTGACACACGGCGCCAAGGTGAATTTTTCCGGAAAGCTGTTCAATGCCGTCCAGTACGGGCTCGATCCGGCAACCGGCGAGATCGATTACGCGGCGGTCGAGCGTCTGGCCCGTGAACACCGGCCAAAGATGATCCTTGCGGGCTTCTCCGCCTACTCGCGCGTCATCGACTGGCAGCGCTTCCGCGCGATCGCGGATGCGGTCGGCGCCTGGTTCGTGGTCGACATGGCACACGTCGCCGGCCTCGTCGCGGGCGGTGTCTATCCCAATCCCGTCCCGCACGCGGACGTCGTCACGACGACCACGCACAAGACTCTGCGCGGACCTCGCGGCGGCCTGATACTCGCGCGCGAGCATCCGGACCTGCACAAGAAGCTCAATTCGATGATCTTCCCGGGGACCCAGGGCGGGCCGCTCATGCACGTGATCGCCGCAAAGGCCGTTGCGCTGCTCGAAGCGCTCCAGCCTGCGTTCAAGTCCTATCAGGAGCAGGTCGTCGCAAACGCGCGGGCGATGGCGAAGGCGCTCCAGGAGCGGGGTCATCGCATCGTATCGGGGGGTACCGACAACCACCTTTTCCTGCTCGACCTCATCGGCAAGGAGTACACGGGCAAGGACGCGGACGCTGCACTTGGCCGCGCCCACATCACGGTCAACAAGAACGCAGTGCCGAACGATCCGCGGCCGCCGTTTGTCACGAGCGGACTCCGGATCGGCACGCCGGCGATCACGACGCGCGGGTTCGGGCTCGAGGAGTCGCGCCGGGTCGGCGGCCTGATCTCGGAGGTGCTCGACGCAATGGGCGACGAGTCTGCAATCGCGCGCGTCCGTGCCGAGGTTCTCGCGATGTGCGGGCGCTTCCCGGTTTACGCGTGAGCGCGGCTGGGCTTCGGCCGTGCACTGCCCGTTCTGCAACCACGACGACACCAAGGTGACCGACTCGCGCCTCGCCGGCGAGGGGCACCAGATCCGCCGCCGCCGCGAGTGCCTGTCCTGCGGCGAGCGATTCACGACGTTCGAGACGGCTGAGCTCGTCATGCCGCAGGTCGTCAAGAATGACAACACGCGGCAGCCCTTTGACGGAGGGAAGCTCCGCGGAGGGATCATGAAAGCGCTCGAAAAGCGGCCCGTCGGCCGGGACGCGGTCGAGGCGGCGATCGAACGCATCGGCCATCGCCTGCGCGTCCTGGGCGAGCGTGAAGTGGCCTCACGCTCGATCGGCGAGATCGTGATGGAGGAGCTGCGCCAGCTCGACGAGGTGGCATACGTGCGATATGCCTCGGTCTACCACCGGTTCCACGACGTCGATTCGTTCCGCGAGCAGCTCGAGCAACTGGACAAGAGCCGGCGCAGTGATCCCGCGGCCGGCCAGATGTCGCTACTGCCATCACAGGCGCGCGATCCGCGCGGCAAGCGATGATCGGCGCAAGGTCGCGCGACGAAGCGCACATGAGGCGGGCGCTCGAGCTTGCGCGCCGTGGCCTCTGGACCACCGACCCGAACCCTCGAGTCGGCTGCGTGATTGCAATCGGCGACCGCGTCATCGCGGAGGGCTGGCACGAACGGGCCGGTGGCCCGCATGCCGAGGCGATGGCGCTTGCCGCGGCAGGGACTGCCGCGCGCGGTGCGACCGCCTACGTCACCCTCGAGCCATGCTGCCATTACGGGAGCACGCCGCCCTGCGCCGATGCGCTCGTTGACGCGGGCATCGCACGCGTCGTCCATGCGATGGGCGACCCGAATCCGCGCGTGGATGGCGGCGGTGTCGCGCGCCTGAAAGCCGCCGGAATCGCCGTGGACGGCGGCCTGCTCGAGCACGAAGCCCGCGAGTTGAACCCGGGCTTCATTTCGCGCATGACGCGCGGCCGGCCGTGGGTCGTCGTCAAGCTCGCCGCCAGCCTCGACGGCGGCACGGCACTGCCGGGCGGAGAAAGCCGATGGATCACGGGCGAGGCCGCGCGCGAGGACGTGCAGCACCTGCGCGCGCGCTCGTCGGCCGTGATGACCGGCAGCGGCACCGTGCTCTCGGACGATCCCCGGCTTGACGTCCGCCTCGAAGGCGCGACACGCCAGCCACTGCGAGTCGTGCTCGACTCGAGGCTGCGCACACCGCCTACGGCGAGAATCCTTGCACAGCCGGGCCAGGCGCTCATCATCTGCGCGGAAGAAATCCCCGTGCGCGCCGACGCCCTGCGCGCCGCGGGCGCCGAAATCGCGACGGTCCCATCCGCGTCCGGCGGCGTCGATCTCGGCGCCGCGCTCGAGCTTCTCGCCGCGCGGCAGGTCAACGAACTGCTCGTGGAGTGTGGCGCCGGGCTTGCCGGTGCACTGCTTTCGGCGGGACGGGCCGACGAACTGCTCATTTATCTAGCGCCGACGCTCCTCGGTCGTGGCGCGCGCAGGCTGGCCGACCTCGAGGCCCCGGTCTCCATGGCCGAAAGGCTCGAGTTCTCCATCGTCGATCGCCAGGATGTCGGGGATGACCTGTTGCTGCGCCTCCGGCCGCGGAACTGAGGAATCAGGGTGTTCACGGGAATCGTCAAGTCTGTGGGAACGGTGGCCGCGATCGGAGGCAGCACCGGAGCACGCAGGCTCAGCATCGAGACCGGCGGGCTCGTCACTGCTGGCTGGAATATCGGAGACAGCGTCGCCGTTTCGGGCGTCTGCCTCACGCTCGTCGCACTCGCCACAGGCCGCTTCGAGGCGGAACTCTCCGGCGAGACGCTCGCGCGCACGACACTCGGCCACCTCGTCCCGGGTGCCGCGGTCAACCTGGAGCCGGCGCTCGCGGCTTCGGCCGCGCTTGGCGGGCACCTCGTGACGGGACACGTGGACGGCGTCGCAACCGTGCGCGACTTCCGCGAGGAGGGTAATGCCCTCCATGCGACGATCGAGGCACCCGCGGGCCTTGCGCGATTCATCGCGGAGAAGGGCTCGGTCGCCCTCGACGGAGTGAGCCTCACGGTCGGGCGCGTCGCGAGCTCCAGCTTCGGTGTCGACCTCGTGCCGCACACGCGCGCGGTAACGACGCTCGGCAGCCTCGCGGCTGGCCAGTCGCTCAATCTCGAAGTCGACCTCATCGCGCGCTATCTGGACCGGCTGCTCGAGACGCGGGGCATCCGATGAACACGATCGACGAACTGCTCGCGGAGCTTCGTGCCGGCCGCATGGTGGTCGTCATGGACGACGAGGATCGCGAGAACGAGGGCGACCTTCTCATGGCCGCGGCCTGCGTGCGGCCGGAGGACATCAATTTCATGGCGCGCCATGGCCGCGGCCTGATCTGTCTCACGCTCACGGAGGAACGCTGCCGCGCGCTCAGGCTGCCGCTGATGGTGCGCGAGGCTGAAGACCGGCACGGGACGAATTTCACGGTGAGCATCGAGGCGGCGCAGGGCGTGACGACCGGCATCTCGGCGAAAGACCGGGCGCACACCGTGCGTACCGCGGTCGCGCCTGGAGCGCGGCCGGAGGATCTGCGCCAGCCGGGCCACCTGTTTCCGCTGATGGCCCGGCCAGGCGGCGTGCTGACCCGCGCAGGGCACACGGAGGCGGGCTGCGACCTCGCGCGTCTCGCCGGTTTCGAGCCGGCCGCGGTGATCGTCGAGATTTTGAACGACGACGGCACGATGGCACGGCGGCCGGAGCTCGAGCGATTCGCACAGGAGCACAGGTTCGCGATCGGCACGATCGCGGACCTCATTCGCCATCGCCTCAGCAAGGAAAGCTCGATCGAATGCGTGGCCGACCGCGTGGTCGAGACCGAATCGGGGACATTCCGCATGCGCTGGTACCGGGACCGGGTGCACCGGCGCCTGCACGTCGCGCTGGTACGAGGCGACCCGGGTGAGGAGCCGCCGCTCGTCCGCGTGCACCTGCGCGACACGCCCCGCGACCTGATCGGCATCCGCGGCGAGCACGCCGGCTGGACGCTTCGAGCGGCGCTTCAGAGGATTGCGCGCGAGCCGCACGGCATCGTGGTCGTGCTGAGGCCGGAAGAACTGGCCTCGGACATCGTCGCCGCCGGCCGCGGGGACCACAACGCGGATTCCGCAACAGCCGGCGCGGTCCTTCGCACCTACGGAATCGGCGCGCAGATCCTTCGCGACCTCGGCGTCACGCGCATGCGCGTGCTGTCTGCGCCGCGGCAGCTCCTCGGCATCGCCGCGTTCGGGCTCGAGATCACGGGCTACGAGGAGTGAGCGCGGAACCGCCTGATATACTCGCGGCGTGAACGCGATTCGCATTGTCGAGGGCGATCTGCGGATCGGCGACCTGCGCATCGCGCTCGTCGCGTCGCGCTTCAACGAGGCCGTCGTCGAGCGACTGGTGCAGGGCGCAGTGCAGGCGCTCGCAGCCCACGGGGCCGATCCCGCCCGCCTCGAGCTCGTCCGGGTGCCCGGTGCATTCGATCTCCCGCCCGTCGTCCGCCGTATCGCCGAATCGGGCCAGTTCGACGCGGTCGTCGCGCTGGGCGCGGTGATCCGCGGCGAAACGCCTCATTTCGACTACGTCGCTTCCGAATGCGCCGCGGGCCTCGCGCGCGTTGCAAACGAGACCGGCGTGCCGGTTGCATTCGGCGTCCTGACGACAAATACGGAAGAGCAGGCGATGGAACGTGCCGGCGGCAGCGAGGGCAACAAGGGCGCTGACGCGGCGCGCGCGGCGATCGAGCTCGCGAGCCTCATGCGCAAGCTCGGTGCCTGATGAAGGACGCTGAAGACCGGCGGCGGGTCCAGGCCCGCGGCGCCGCGCGCAGGATGCTGGTGCAGGCGCTTTACCAGTGGCACCTCGGCCGCCAGCCAGCCGAGGAACTCGTCGCGCAATACTCCGCCGGGCCGGAATTCGCGCGGGTCGATCACGACTATTTCCGCGAGGCCATCGCCGCGATCGTTGCGGACTCCGCGCGCATCGACGAAGAGCTCCGCCTGCATTCGGACATCCAGCCGGAGCGGCTCGATCCGGTCGAGCACGCCATACTTTCGCTCGGGCTCTGGGAACTGATGACGCGGCCCGAGGTTCCATACCGTGTGGTCATCAACGAAGGCATCGAGCTCGCCAAGCGCTTCGGCGCGACCGATGGCTATCGATACGTCAACGCCGTCCTCGACCGCGCCTCGCGCGTGCACCGGCCCACTGAGCGCGGCGAGGTTGCCTGAGGACATGCCAGCGGGTGAATTCGAGCTGATCGATCGTTACTTCACCCGGCGCGGCGCACAGCGCGAGGACGTGCTGCGAGGCGTAGGCGACGATGGCGCGCTCATCGCCGCGCCGGCGGGCGGAACGCTCGTCTTCGCGCTCGACACGATCGTCGAGGGCGGTCATTTCCCCGCAGGTTTCGATGCCCGCTTCGTCGGGCACCGCGCGCTCGCGGTGAACCTCAGCGACCTCGCTTCGATGGGAGCGGATCCGGCCTGGGCCCTGCTCGGATTGACCCTGCCCTCGGTCGATGAGCACTGGTTATCCGGCTTTTCCGCGGGCTTCGACACGCTCGCACGCCGCCATGGCGTGGCGCTCGTCGGCGGTGATACGACCCGCGGGCCGCTGAGCGCAACGGTCACGCTCGCGGGAACCGTGCCGGCCGGGCAGGCGATGCTTCGCGAAGGCGCACGCCCGGGTGATGACCTCTGGGTCAGCGGCACGCCGGGCGACGCCGCAGCCGGGCTCGCGATCCTGCAAGGCCGCTTGCCGGCCCAGGGGCGGGCGCGCGACGCGCTGCTTTCGCGGTTCCAGCTGCCGCAGGCCCGGGTTGCGCTCGGCGTCGCGCTGCGCGGCATCGCAACCGCATGCATCGACATTTCCGACGGCCTGGCCGGCGACCTCGCCAAGCTCTGCGCCGCGAGCGGCGTCGGCGCGGACATCGAGAGCCGCGAACTGCCGTTGTCCGCTGGCCTCTGTTCCGTGGTCGGGCCGGAGACGCGGCTTGCCTATGCGCTAGGCGGCGGTGACGACTACGAGCTGCTTTTCTCGGCGGATCCCGCCAACCGCCCGCGGCTCGCGACACTCGACGCGGGCGTGGTGTTGCGGCGCATCGGAGCGATCATCGAGGCGCAGGGCGTGCTCGTCGACGGCGCGCCGCCCGAGCGAGATGCCGGTCACGGTTTCGACCACTTCGCGCAGGGTGGGCCGGGCCCCGGGTGAAGCGCGATACGGTTCACGGTTCCGCCGGTTTTGACGAAATATCCTCGCACGCTATCCGGTGACCTTTGCCGCCGGACCTGCCCATGAGGAGCCGGCCATCGCTACCGCAACCGTGCCGACGATCCGAAGGCCCACCGAGGGCGATTCCGGCATCGGCGAGCGCATCGGCAAGTACGAGGTGATCCGCGAGGTCGGTCGCGGCTCGACCGGCACCGTCTACCTTTCCCACGATCCGTATTACGGGCGCGACGTCGCAATCAAGGCGTATCGCATCGCGGCCGACGACGACCCGGCGCGCGCCAAGGTCGCGCGGAAGATGTTCCTCTCCGAAGCTCACATGGTCGGGATGCTCCAGCACCCGAACATCATGCCGATCTACGACGCAGGCGAGGAGAACGGGTTTCTCTACGTCGTCACCGAATTCATCCACGGCGCGCGCACGCTGTCTGCCTACACGCGTCCCGACAACCTGCTGCCCGTCGGCGACGTGCTGACGCTGATGTTCAAGTGCGCCAAGGCGCTGCACTACGCGCATTCGCGCGGCGTAATCCACCGCGACATCAAGCCGAGCAACCTGATGCTCACGACGGACAGCGACATCAGGCTGATCGATTTCGGCATCGCGCTGCACAACGACGCGGACTTCTCGCGCATCGAGGGCATTGCCGGCAGTCCTAGTTACATGTCGCCCGAGCAGGTCCAGTCCTTCGACCTGACGAACCATTCGGACATCTATTCGCTCGGCGCGGTCATGTACGAGCTGCTGACGGGGCACCGGCCGTTTCGCGCCGGCGCGCTCGCGAAGCTCCTGCACGCAATCGTGTATGCGACGCCCGCTCCGATGCTGTCGCTGCGCGAGGAGCTTCCGGCCGAGCTCGAGAACGTCGTCGCCATGGCGATGCACAAGGAGCCCGACAAGCGCTACCCGAACGGCGCGGAGTTCGCGAACGCGATTGCCCGCATTCACGCTGCGCAACGCAAGGAATCCGACCGAAGCGACCGCCAGGAGCACTTCAACCTGCTGCGGCGCCTCAAGTTCTTCCACGACTTCTCGTCGGGCGAGATCTGGGAGGTGCTGCGCGCAGGGACCTGGCAGGCGCATGCGCGCGGCGACGAGATCGTGCGCGCCGGCGGCATCGACGACCGCTTCTACGTCATCGTCACGGGCAGCTGCTCTGTCGAGCGCGACGGCAAGATGGTCGGCCGGCTGGAAGCCGGCGACTGCTTCGGCGAGACGAGCTACCTGCGCGGCGCCAAGCGCCAGGCCGCCGTCGTCGCCGGCGACGACGTCACCATCCTTCGCGTAAGCTCAACGCTTCTCGAGCAGGCTTCCTCAGCCTGCCAGCTCCGCTTCAACAAGGTCTTCCTCAAGTCGCTCATCTCTCGCCTGCAGAACGGCGAATCCCGCACTGTGAGCTGACCGGGCCCGCCGCGGGGCGGGTGCGCTTGCGAGCGACTAAAGTTCCGGCGGAGCGAGCAAGCGGAACCCGCCCCAGGCGGGCCCGAGCTGATCATTGCGCGGGCTTCGCGTCCTTGCTTCGCTCGATGCGAGCGTAGGCCGAATGGTTGTGTATTGATTCGAAATTCTCCGCCTCGATGACGTACGCGCTGATGCGCGCGTCAGCGTTCAGGCGAGTGGCGACATCGCGAACGATGTCTTCGACAAATTTGGGATTGTCGTAGGCGCGTTCGGTTACGAATTTCTCGTCGGGACGCTTGAGTATGCCGTAGAGCTCGGAACTTCCCTCGTCCTCAGCGATATCGATCAACTCTTCTATCCAGACGTGCTCGGCGATCTTCGCGGAGATCGTCAGGTGTGACCGCTGGTTGTGCGCGCCGTAGTCCGAGATCTGCTTGGAGCAGGGGCAGAGGCTTGTCACCGGCACGAGGACCTTCAGCCAGGTCTCGATTCGGCCGTCCTTCAGCTCGGCGGCGAGCGTCGCCCGGTAGTCGAGCAGGCTCTGCACGCCGGTGACCGGAGCCTTCTTCATGACGAAGTAGGGGAAAGTCATCTCGAGATGGCCCGACTCGGAACTGAGCCGGGTGGTCATCTCGGAAAGCATCTGGTTGAAGGACTCGACCGAGATTTCGCGCTCGTGCTGGTTCAGGATCTCGACGAAGCGCGACATGTGCGTGCCCTTGAAGTTGTGGGGCAGGTACACGTACATGTTGAAGTTCGCGATCGTGTGCTGTTCGCCGCCCGAGCGGTCCTTCACCCGCACCGGGTGGTAGATGTCCTTGATGCCGACGCGATCGATCGGGATTCGCCTGGTATCCGGGCGTCCCTGCACGTCGTCGATGATCGGAGCAACGGTGAATTCCGCGGTTTTCGCGTTCATGCGTAAATCATACCATATTGGTCCTGATTAACCGGCAGGCACGGCGCGCGCAATGCCCTGGCTGCGCCAGAAGCGCTCGATGGTCGCGCGGATGGTCGGACCGTCGAGTCCGGCCGCCGTCAGGTTGTCCTCGCGCGAACCGTGTTCGACGAAACCGTCCGGCACGCCGATCTGCAGGACAGGCAGGTTGCTTCCGATGCGCTGAAGGACTTCGAGCACGCCGGAGCCCGCGCCGCCCGCCACCGTGTTCTCCTCGAGCGTGACGATTGCCCGATGAGAGGCTGCGATCGACGCGACGAGTTCCTCGTCGAGCGGTTTCACGAATCGCATGTTGACGAGCGTCGCATCGAGCGATTCGGCGGCTGGCGCCGCAGGTTCGACCATGGTGCCGAATGCGAGCAGCGCAAGTCCGCTCGCTCCGCTCCTGCGAACTTCAGCGCGTCCGACCGGCAGCGCCTGCATGGTGCGGTCAACGGCCACGCCCGGCCCGCGGCCGCGCGGATAGCGGACGGCGGCCGGCTGGTCCAGCGATCCTGCCGTATAGAGCATCTGGCGGCATTCATTCTCGTCCGCCGGCGCCATGACCACCATGTTCGGCACGCAGCGCAGGTACGTGAGATCGAAAACGCCCTGGTGCGTCGCGCCGTCGCCGCCGACGAGGCCCGCACGGTCGATTGCGAAGACGACCGGGAGCCGCTGCAGCGCGACATCGTGGATCAGCTGGTCGTAGGCCCGCTGAAGAAAGGTGGAATAAATGGCGACGACGGGCCGCAGGCCGTCGCAGGCGAGGCCGGCAGCAAGCGTGACTGCGTGCTGTTCCGCGATCGCGACGTCGAAATAGCGTTCCGGGAATCGCTTCTCGAATTCGACCAGCCCCGACCCCTCGCGCATGGCGGGCGTGATTCCGACGAATCGTGCATCCAGCTCCGCGATGTCGCAGAGCCACTCGCCGAAGACTTGCGAATAGGTCGGTCCCGCGGCTTTTTCCTTGAAAAGAGTTCCGCTTGCTGGATCGTATGGACCCGGCCCGTGCCACTTGACCGGATCCGCTTCGGCGGGTGCGTAGCCTTTTCCCTTCTGCGTGACGACGTGCAGTAACTGCGGACCTGGGAGCATCCGCATGTTGCCGAGGGTGGTGACGAGAGCGTCAACGTCGTGCCCGTCGATCGGGCCGATGTAGTTGAACCCCAACTCCTCGAACAGCGTGCCCGGCAACACCATGCCCTTGGCGTGCACCTCGGACCGCCGGGCGAGTTCCCAGGCCGATGGCATCGAGCGCAGGACTTTCTTGCCGCCGGCACGCAGGTGCGCGTACATGCGGCCGGAAAGCAACCGGGCGAAATAGTTCGACAGCGCCCCGACATTCGGCGAGATCGACATGTCGTTGTCGTTCAGGACGACGAGCAGGTCGATATCGAGGCTCCCGGCATGATTGAGCGCCTCCCAGGCGAGGCCGGCGCTCATCGCACCGTCGCCGATCACGGCGACGACGCGCCGGTCGCTGCCGGTCAGCCGGTTCGCGACCGCCATGCCGAGCGCAGCGCTGATCGACGTGCTCGAATGCCCGACGCCAAAGCTGTCGTAGACGCTCTCTGCACGCGCGGGAAAAGGCGCGAGGCCGCCGCGCTGCTTGATGCTGCCGAGCCGGCGCCGGCGTCCCGTCAGGACCTTGTGCGGATACGCCTGGTGCCCGACGTCCCAGATCAGCCGGTCGTAGGGCGTGTCGAATACATAGTGAAGGGCGACGGCGAGCTCGACGGAACCCAGGCCGGCGGCGAGATGCCCACCCATCTGCCCGACAGTCTGGATGAGGTATTGCCGGAGCTCGTCCGACAAGGCGGCGAGATCGCCGCGCTTGAGGGCCCTGAGGTCGGCCGGCGTTTCAATCGTGGCGAGCAAGCCGTCCGGCATTACGTCACCCATGGGCAGAGTTTACTGGAGCGACGACGCGGGGCATACGCCACGTGCGATCGCGCCTCAATGTCCGCGCCTGACGAGGTCGCCCGCAAATTCGCGCAGAGGCAAGGCCTCGGGCCCGAAGTCATCGAGTGCAGCGATGCCGTCTTCCGCGAGTTCTGCCGCGCGCAAGCGCGCCGCGGCAACGCCTGCAATCGCGGGATAGGTCGGCTTGCCGCGCAGCGCATCCGATCCCGATACTTTTCCTGTCATTGCGGGGTCGCCGAGAACGTCGAGCAGGTCGTCGACGATCTGGAATGAAAGTCCGACGGAGCGGCCGTAGCGGTCGAGCGCGTCGCGCTTCGCGGAATCGAGCGCCGGGCTCGCCGCGCAAGCGATCAGCACGGAGGCACGGATCAGCGCGCCCGTCTTGCGCTCGTGCATCTCCTCGATCTGACGCGGGTCAAGTCGGCGGCCCGTGGCGGCGAGGTCCATTGCCTGGCCGCCGGCCATTCCCTGCGTGCCGCTCGCGCGCGCGAGCAGCCGGATCATCTCCATGCGGGCCACGTCGCTGACGCCTGGCATCGGCGCGTTCGCGAGCAGGTCGAATGCGAGTACCTGCAGCGCGTCACCCGCGAGGATGGCTATCGCCTCGTCAAAGGCGCGATGTGTCGTCGGCCGGCCGCGCCGCAAGTCGTCGTCATCCATCGCCGGAAGATCGTCATGGACGAGCGAATAGGCGTGGATCAGTTCGACAGCCGCGGCCGGCGCGTCCAGGGCTTCCGGATCGACGCCCGTCGCGGCGCCCGCTGCATAGACGAGGAGCGGACGGATGCGCTTGCCTTCGCCGAGCGCGGCATAGCGCATTGCCTGGTGCAGGCGCGCGGGCTCCTTGTCCTCCGGCGGCAGGATCCTCCGGAGCATGCCTTCGACTCGCTCGCGAAATACCGGCTGCCAGTCGCCGGCTTGGGACAGGGCCTGCATCGGTATCCGGTCAGTCCTCGTCCTGTGCGTCGAGATCCTGTTCGACGAGCTCGCCGTCGCTGCCCTTCGCGAGCAGCTGAATTTTCTGTTCCGCCTGGCGCAGGGCCTTCTGGCAACTGCGGGTCAGCACGACTCCGCGCTCGAACTGGCGCAAGGACTCTTCGAGCGGGAGTTCCCCCTGCTCGAGCCGTTGGACGATGGTCTCGAGCTCGGCCAGGGCCGCCTCGAAATCGGGTATCGCCTGTTTCTGTCGGGTCACCGAGCGTTCGCCGGGGCGGGATGGGGCACGCAGTTTACTTCACGAGCCGAAAAGGAGTGTTAGAATCTGTCTAAATAGACGGTCGGAGCGGCCGGCCTGACGAGGAGGACATCGTGAACCTGAAGGGCAGCAAGACCGAAGGCAATCTCAAGGCGGCCTTTGCCGGCGAGTCGCAGGCGAATCGTCGTTACCTTTATTTCGCGCAAAAGGCCGACGTCGAAGGCTACAACGACGTCGCCGCCGTTTTCCGCTCGACGGCCGAAGGCGAGACGGGCCATGCGCACGGGCACCTCGAGTACCTCGAGGAGGTCGGCGACCCGGCGACGGGACTTCCGATCGGCGGAACCTCGGACAACCTGAAGGCGGCGATCGCCGGCGAGACGCACGAATACACGGACATGTACCCGGGCATGTCGAAGACTGCACGCGCGGAGGGTTTCGCGGAAATCGCCGACTGGTTCGAGACGCTTGCCAAGGCCGAGCGTTCTCATGCCAACCGGTTCCAGAAGGCACTGGACCAGCTCAACTGAGCCGGGCAATCCGCGGGATACGGCGCGGGTGAGCGAGCGCCCGAACCCGGCAACCCGCGAGGGCAGCCTCGAGGCGCCGACGCGGCACGCGCTCGACTGGAAGAATCCGGAATTCTGGGACGAATCCTCGCTCGATCGTGAACTCGGGCGGGTCTTCGACATCTGCCACGGTTGCCGGCGCTGCTTCAGCCTCTGCAACGCCTTTCCCGTCCTGTTCAATCATGTCGACGAGTCGCCGACCGGCGAGGTCGCCGCCGTGCCACTGGCGGCGCGATGGGAGGTGGTGGATCACTGCTACCTCTGCGACATGTGTTACATGAGCAAGTGCCCTTACGTTCCGCCGCACCCATGGAACGTCGACTTTCCGCACCTGATGCTCCGCGCGAAGGCCGTGCGCCTCGGTCGTGTGGGCGCGCCGTTCCGCGACCGGATGCTGTCCTCGACCGATATCGTCGGGCGGATCGCCGGGATCCCGGTCGTCCGCGAGATCGTGAATGCTACCAACCGCAGCCCGATGGGCAGGCGAGTGATCGAGGGCATGCTCGGCGTCCACCGCGAGGCCCCGATTCCGGAGTTCCATGCGCAAAGCTTCCGAAAGCGCGAGGCGCGCCGTGCGAAGCCCGCGCTCGATGCGGCGCCCGCTGCCGGCACGACGGGCCGTGTCGCCGTGTTCGCCACCTGCTACGGAAACCGGAACGAGCCGGACATCGTCGAGGACTTGGTCGCAGTGCTCGAACACAACGGCATACCCGTCGCGCTCGCGGCCGAGGAGCGATGCTGCGGGATGCCGAAACTCGAGCTTGGCGATCTCGAAGCGATCACGAAGCTCAAGGAACGGAACATCCCGGCACTCGCCGCGATGGTTGCCGGCGGCCATGACATCCTCGCCGCGATTCCTTCCTGCGTCCTGATGTTCAAGCAGGAGCTTCCACTGCTGTTCCCCGACGATCCGGACGTTCTCGCGGTCGCGAGGCGGACATTTGACCCGTTCGAGTACCTGATGCTCCGGCATTCAGAAGGGAAGCTGCGAACCGACTTCGCGAAGCCGCTCGGCAAGGTCGCCTACCACGTACCCTGCCACCTGCGCGTGCAGAAGATCGGAATGAAGACGCGCGAGCTGCTATCGCTCGTGCCCGGCACGGCGCTCGCGACCATCGAGCGCTGCTCCGGCCACGACGGCACCTACGGCGTCAAGCGTGAGTTCCGCGAGGTTTCCATGAAGATCGCGAAGCCCGTGGTGCAGCGGGTCGAGGCCGAGGCGGCGGCGCACCTCGCGAGCGATTGCCCGATGGCGGGCGCACAGATCGCATCGGGGCTCTCCAATGGCATGAAGCCGGAGCATCCGCTCCGGCTGCTGCGGCTCGCCTACGGAATCTGAGGAGCCACATGGCCGGCGCAAGACCGAAGCTCGAAGCAGGGGACCTCATGGGCCTCGAAAGATATGCGCGTGAGCGCGATGCTTTCCGCGCCTCGGTCATCGCGCACAAGCAGGCGCGCACCGTGGCCGTCGGGCCGAACATGTCCTGGGTATTCGAAGACCGCCTGACCATCCAGTACCAGGTGCAGGAGATGCTCCGGATCGAGCGGATTTTCGAGCCGGCGGGAATCCGCGAGGAGCTCGACGCTTACAACCCGTTGATACCCGACGGCGGTAACTGGAAGGCGACGATGATGATCGAGTATCCGGATCCGGTCGAGCGCGCAGTCGCGCTCGCTGCCCTCCGGGGAATCGAGGATCGATGCTTCATCGAAGCCGAGGGTTTGCCGCGCGTGCCCGCGATCGCGGACGAGGATCTCAAGCGCGAGAATGAAGAAAAGACCTCCGCAGTCCACTGGTTGCGCTTCGAGCTGGCGGCAGAACTCCGCGACGCGATTCGCCGCGGTGCCGCCGTCTCGGCCGGCACGGATCATCCGAAATACCGGCACGCAATCCGTCTCCCGAAAGCGACACTCGAATCGCTCGCGCGCGACTTCGATTGAATTGCGCCGGTACGCGCGGCTGCTAGAATCGCCGCGCCGGCGGCGCAGCCGCCCCACCTGAGTCACTCATGGCGCAGTCCTACACCGCATCGGACATCGAGGTCCTCAAGGGACTCGAACCCGTTCGCCGGCGCCCGGGGATGTACACTGACACGCGCAGCCCCAATCACCTCGTTCACGAGGTCGTCGACAACAGCGTCGACGAGGCGCTGTCGGGCCATTGCAAGCGCATCGACGTCACCATTCACAAGGACGGCTCAGTCTCCGTCGACGACGACGGCCGCGGCATGCCGGTCGACATCCACCCGAAGGAGAAGGTGAGCGGTGTCGAGCTGATCCTGACCCGGCTGCACGCGGGCGGAAAGTTTTCCGACAAGAGCTACGAGCAGGCCGGCGGACTTCACGGCGTCGGCGTCTCGGTCGTCAACGCCCTCTCCAAGCACCTCGAGTGCAACGTGCGCCGCGACGGGCGCGAATGGAACATCGGCTTCCGCGACGGCAAGTTGGTCTCGAAGCTCGAGGCAGTGGGCACCGTCAAGCGCGGACAGACGGGAACGACCGTCCGGTTCTGGCCGGACCCGGCGTACTTCGACTCGTCGAACATTTCGGTACCGCGACTCAAGCATGTCCTGAAGGCGAAGGCCGTACTTTGCCCGGGATTGCGCGTGAAGCTCGACGTCGAGGCGACCGGTGAGTCCGAGGAATGGTATTTCACCGGCGACCTCGGCGCCTACCTCGTCGAGCAACTCGGCAAGGCAGCCCGCCTGCCGGAAGAGCCCTATGCAGGCCACGTGAAAGGCGGAAACGAGAGCGCCGACTGGGCATTCTGCTGGGCGCCGGATGCCGAGACGCCCGTCGCCGAAAGTTACGTCAACCTCATCCCGACTCCCCAGGGCGGGACGCACGTGAACGGATTGCGCTCGGGCGTGACTGATGCAGTGCGCGAGTTCTGTGAGTTCCGGAATCTCGTGCCGAGGGGCCTAAAGCTCGCGCCCGAGGACGTGTGGCAGGGAGTCGCGTTCATCCTGTCCGTCAGGATGCCGAACCCGCAGTTCGCCGGGCAGATCAAGGAGAAGCTCTCGTCGCGGGAGTCCGCGGCCTTCGTCTCCGGTGTCGTGAAGGACGCTTTCGCGCTGTGGCTCAACCAGCATCCGGAGGCGGGTGAAAAGATCGCGCAGTTCGCGATCGACAATGCCCAGGAACGAACCAGGGCGGCTGCGCGCGTCACCCGAAAGCGCATCACCAGCGGTCCGGCGCTGCCGGGAAAGCTTGCCGACTGCACGCTGCAGGAACCGGAGCGCTGCGAGCTCTTCCTCGTCGAAGGCGATTCGGCGGGAGGCTCGGCGAAGCAGGCGCGTGACCGTTCGTTCCAGGCCGTCATGCCACTCCGTGGCAAGATCCTGAATACCTGGGAGGTCGAGGCCGCCGACGTGCTCGCATCCCAGGAAGTGCACGACATCACGACGGCCATCGGTGTCGATGCGGGCTCCGGGGACCTGTCGGGGCTCCGCTATCACAAGGTCTGCATACTCGCCGACGCGGACTCCGACGGCGCGCACATTGCGACGCTGCTATGCGCGCTGTTCCTGCGGCACTTCCGGCCGCTCGTCCTGGCGGGCCATGTATTCGTCGCGATGCCGCCGCTATTCCGCATCGACGTGGGCAAGAACGTCTACTACGCGCTCGGAGAACACGACAAAAGCGGCGTCCTCGATCGCATCCAGGCCGAAGGCATCCGCGGCAAGCCTGTCATCACGCGATTCAAGGGACTCGGCGAGATGAGCCCGCTGCAGCTGCGAGAGACGACGATGGCGCCCGACACGCGGCGCTTGGTTCAGCTCACCGTCGAGGCGAAGGACGGCGCCGACCAGCTCCTCGACATGCTGCTCGCGAAGAAGCGCGCGGCCGACCGGCGCGAGTGGCTCGAGTCGAAAGGAAACCTGGCGAGCGTCTGATGAAGGAACAGGCGCTCGATTTCGAAGGCATCGAGAAGCAGCCGCTCCGCGCATTCACGGAGAAGGCCTACCTCGACTACTCGATGTACGTGATCCTCGACCGCGCGTTGCCGCAGCTCGCGGACGGACTGAAGCCGGTGCAGCGGCGGATCATCTACGCCATGAGCGAGCTCAGCCTGTCGGCGGGCTCGAAGCACAAGAAGTCCGCGCGCACGGTCGGCGACGTGATCGGCAAGTATCACCCGCATGGCGACAGCGCCTGCTATGAGGCCATGGTCCTGATGGCGCAGGACTTCTCGTATCGCTACCCGATCGTGGACGGGCAGGGGAACTGGGGCTCGACCGACGACCCGAAGTCATTCGCGGCGATGCGCTACACGGAATCGCGCCTCCGGCCCTATGCGCAGGTATTGCTGTCCGAACTCGGGCAGGGCACGGCCGACTGGCAGCCGAACTTCGACGGGACGCTCGAGGAGCCGAAGCTGCTGCCCGCGCGCCTGCCAAACGTGCTCCTGAACGGCACCCAGGGCATCGCGGTCGGGATGGCGACGGACATTCCGCCACACAACCTGCGCGAGGTCACCGCGGCCTGCATTCACCTGCTCGACAATCCCGACGCGACGCCCGCCGAGCTTTGCAAGCACGTCCAGGGACCGGACTTCCCGACCGGCGCCGAGATCGTGACGCCGAAGACGGAGCTTCGCGCGCTGTACAAGAGCGGCAACGGCACATTCCGCGCGCGGGCCGTCTTCGAGGAGGAGGACGGCGAAGTGGTCGTGACGGCGCTGCCGTACCAGGTGTCGGGCGCGAAAGTGCTCGAGCAGATCGCGGGCCAGATGCGCGCGAAGAAACTGCCGATGGTCGAGGACCTGCGCGACGAGAGCGACCACGAGCACCCGACGCGGCTCGTGATCACCCCGCGCTCGAACCGCGTCGACGTCGAGCAGCTGATGACGCACCTCTTCGCGACCACGGACCTCGAGCGCAGCTACCGCGTCAATATCAACGTCATCGCGCTCGACGGACGCCCGCGCGTGCTTGGACTCAGGGAGCTGCTGACGGAGTGGCTCAGCTACCGCCGGGAAACGGTCAAGCGGCGCCTGCGGTACCGCCTCGAGAAGGTGACGGCGCGGCTGCACATCCTCGATGGCCTGCTGATCGCATTCCTCAACCTCGATGAAGTGATCCGGATCGTCCGGCGCGAGGAAGAGCCGAAGCCTGTCCTCATGAAGCGCTTCAAGCTGACGGACCTGCAGGCCGAGGCGATCCTCGAGACCAAGCTCCGCCATCTCGCGAAACTCGAGGAAATGAAGATCCACGGCGAGCAGAACGAGCTTGCGACCGAACAGGACCTGCTCGAAAAGACACTCAAGAGTCCTGCGAAGCTCGGCAAGCTGATCCGCGACGAGCTCGAGGCGGACGCCAGGGAATATGGCGACGCGCGCCGGACGAAGATCGTCGAGCGCGCGGCGGCGCAGGCGATCGACGAGACTGAGCTCGTGACCGCGGAGCCCGTCACCGTCGTGCTGTCGACGCTTGGCTGGGTACGGCAGGCTCGCGGCCACGACGTCGACCCGGAGCAGCTCTCGTACAAGACCGGCGACGCCTTCCAGGCCGCGGCGCGCGGACGCAGCACGCAGCAGGCCGTGTTCATCGACTCGACCGGGCGCGCCTATTCGCTCCCCGCGCACGGCTTGCCCTCGGCGCGCGGCCAGGGCGAACCGCTGTCGGGAAAGCTCGATCCGCCCGAGGGGGCGACCTTCGCCGCGGTGCTGATCGGTGAACCCGCAGACCGCTGGCTGCTTGCCTGCGACGCAGGCCACGGATTCATTGCGAAGCTCGAGGCACTGACCGGAAGGAATCGCGCCGGCAAGACCGTTTTCCGCCTCCCGGAGAACGCCAAGGTGTTGCCGGCGTCGCCAGTGCCGGCCGATGAGGGTGCGTTAGTAGCATCCGTCAACGACGACGGGCGAATGCTCGCATTTCCGGTTTCGGATCTTCCCGAGATGGAGAAGGGCCGCGGCAACCTGATATTCGGCATTCCCGGCAAGAAGGCGCGCGCGGGGGAGGAGCTGATGGTCGGAGCCATCGTCGTCGCGCCAAACCAGTCGGTCATCGTTCACTCCGGCGAGCGCAAGATGACGGTGACCTGGAAAGACCTCCAGCACTACCTTGGCTCGCGCGGCCAGCGCGGCGCAGTCCTTCCACGCGGCTGGCGAAAGGTCGACCGACTCAACGTCGAATAGCACCTGCCCGCGAGCGGGCCAGCGGGAATCGTCCTTCAGCCGAGGACGACTTCTTCCGGCGCATTGACGAAATAGCCCTGGATGAACTCGACCCCAAGCTGCCACAGCACCGCCATCGTGTTGGCGTCCTGAACGCGTTCACCGATGGTGATCGCCTTGCACTTGCGCGCGAGTTCCACGGTTTCCTTGACGCGCGCCTGCTTGTTCTGGTCGGCCGAAAGGCCCTGCATCAGTGCGCCGTGGATCTTGACGAAATCGGGCTTCAGGTGATTCAGCAGCTGTTCGGTGTCGCGGCCCATGCCGAAGCCCTCGAGCGCGAAGCGGAACCCGCGCTCGCCCAGGACCTTGTGCAGCGCCATCGCTTCCTTGATGTGCTGCGCGGCGATGTCCTCACGCAACTGGAACACGATGCGCGCGGGCTCGATCTTCGTCGCCTTCAACTGTGTCGCGAGCCAGCCCGGCAACGAGGGATCGGCAAGGCTTTCCTGCGACAGGCGGACGAAGAGCGCGCCGGGCTTGCGCGCGGCGCAGAACGACATGGCTGCGCCGATCACCCAGCGATCGACGTTCTTCATGAGGTCGTTACGTTCCGCGGCCGGAATGAAAACCGACGGCAGCACTTCCTGGCCCTGTTCGTCGAGCATGCGCACGAGCACGTCGAACATGCCGAGGTCCTCGCCCACGAGGCTCGCGATCGGCTGCTGCACGAGGCGGAAACGGTTTTCCATGAGCGCAGCCTTGATCTGCTTGACCCAGAGCCGGTCCTGGTCCTGCAGACGCAGCAACGCTCCCGTGTGCTCGAGCAACTGCACGCGATTGCCGCCCATTTCGCGGCCCTGGCGGTGCGCCATGTAGGCGTCGTTTGCCGGGCCCTCGGGTGTCCGCACTTCCGCAGGCACCAGTCCAAGGCCGACCGTGCAGGTCGTCGACAGGGACTTGGCGCCGGCCTGGAACACTTCGGTTGCGACCTTGTGCACTACGTGTTCGGACCAGGCTTCGACGTCCTGCGTGTTGCCGCGCTCGACCAGCATCATGAAGCCCTGTCCGCCGAAGCGGCCTGAAAGGTCGCCCGGCTGGAGCTGTTCGCGCAGCAGGCGGGCGAAATCCGACAGGAAATCCTCGCCGGCCAGTACGCCGAGCTCTTCGTGCATCGCCTCGTACTTGTCCGGCTCGATATAGACGAGGCAACGCACGCCGCCCTTGGCAGGCTCTGTGAGCCGCGCGCGCAGTTTCTCGATGAAGTAACGGCGGTGCAGGAAGCCGGTCGCGGGATCGCTCTGCATCGCGTCCTCGAGTTTGCGCTCGTATTCGCCGGCGTCCGCGACCCTGGCCGGCACGCAGACCTGCACGCAGGGATCGCCGTCGAACTCGGCGCGCACGAGCTGGAACTCGAGCGAGGGGTGATGACCGCTCACGACGAGCGCCGACGCATGCAGTGTGTGGCCTGACCACTTGCCCTGCGTGCAGGCGACGAGCGCGCCCTTGATCGCGGCATGGTCGTCGGGATCGAATGCGTCCATGAGGGTCGTGCCGACGACCTCCTCGGGATTCGAGTAACCGAAGAGCGTGAGCCAGGCGGGATTGGCGTCGACGATGATCCCTTCCTGCACCTGCGCGATCGCGTCGGTCGAGCCTTCGACAATGTGCTGCAGCTGCTTCTTGGCTTCGCGCGCGGAGGCGAGCGTCGAGGAAAGCGCTCGGTCGAGCCGGTACGTGCGAAGCTCCCGGCCGACGACGAGTTGCAGTCGCGGCACGTTGGAAAGTGTCACAGCGTCCTGGGCGCCGAGTGCCAGGGCCTCGGCAATCACGGTCTCGTCGACCTTCTCGCGCACCATGAGCACGGGCACGCCCGGGGCGAAGCGCGCGCGGAAATCCATCGCGCTCGCGAGATCGACGATGCCTTCATCGGCGAACAGCATCAGCATCTCGGCCGACGCCTGTGTCAGCGCGTCGCCGAGGTCGCGCGCGTCCGGAAGCCAGGTCAAGTGAACCGGGTGGCCCGCGTTCCTGAGCGCCTTGTTGATTGCCTCGACATTGTCCTGACTGCGCGTCAGGGCAATCATTGGCACGGCGGCGGGTGACTTCAAATCCGGCTCCGGGGGCGTCCTGCCTCGGTGGGTGGCGGCGGGATAGTAACACCCTGAATTCCGTCAATTTCGGGACCCGCGTCATGCTCCGGGGCGGGGTGGCCGGTGGATCGGGCAGCGGCTATGATACGCGGCCTTTTGGAAGCATCCGCCCGTCCGATCCGGGCCATTTCGGCGAGTCCCGATGTCCAGCATCAATACCAATGAATTCCGGTCCGGACTCAAGATCCTGCTCGACAACGACCCGTTCACGATCGTCGAGAACGAGTTCGTGAAGCCCGGCAAGGGACAGGCGTTCAACCGGGTGCGGATCAAGAACCTGCGCACGGGCCGCGTCATCGAGCGCACGTTCAAGTCGGGCGATTCCGTCGAGGCCGCGGACGTCGTCGACGTCAACATGCAGTACCTGTATGGCGACGGACAGTTCTGGCACTTCATGCAGCCAGAATCCTTCGAGCAATTCAGCGCCGGCAAGACCGCAGTCGGCGACGCGGCACAGTGGCTCAAGGAGGGCACGATCTGCATCGTCACGCTCTGGAACGGCCAGCCGCTCACGATCACGCCGCCGCCGCACGTCGATCTCAAGATCGTCGAGACCGACCCCGGAATGCGTGGCGACACGGTGACCGGCGGCACCAAGGTCGCAAAGCTCGAGACCGGCGCCGTGGTCAAGGTCCCGCTCTTCATCAACCAGGGCGAGATCATCAAGGTCGATACGCGCAGCGCCGCCTACATCGCACGCGCGAAGTAGTTCAAAGGGGACGCGCACCTTTAAAGGGGACGGTCACCTTTAGCCCCAAGAAACGGACCAGTCTATTTTTTGCTAGCTAAAGGTAACCGTCCCCTTTAAAGGTGCGCGTCCCCTTTGGAATCAAAACCCGTCGATGCCGGCAAGACGCCAATCGCAGGCTGCAACGATCTTTTCCGCGAGCGACTCGAGCAGTATTGCGTCCGCCGCGGTGAAGCAGTCGAGATGAGGACTGTCGACATCGAGCACCCCGATCAGGCGCTCGCCCGCCAGCAGCGGCACGACAATCTCCGAATTCGATGCCGCGTCGCAGGCGATGTGGCCGGGGAACCGGTGCACGTCGGGCACGATGACGGTCGTGCGCTGGCTGGCTGCAGTTCCGCAGACGCCCGAGCCGACCGCGATTCGGACGCAGGCAACGCGGCCCTGAAATGGCCCGACCACGAGTTCGCCGCCGCGCAGGAAATAGAACCCGGCCCAATTGAGGCCGGGCAGCGTCCCGTATACGAGCGCCGCGGCATTCGCCGCGTTGGCCCAGGGATCCCGCTCGCCGGCGAAAATCCCGGCGGCCTGCTGTAAAAGATCCCCGGAATCGTCAATCGCGTTCTGCATCGGCCTTCCTCAAGCCCGGCCCGAAGGAAATGCCATTGCCGCCTCGAGCGAGGGCAGCCGGTGGGCCGCCATCACGAGCCGGTCGAGGCCGAGCGCAACACCCGCGCAATCCGGCAAGCCCTGGGCAAGCGCCGCGAGCAAGCGCTCGTCGAGCGGATTCTCCACTTGCCCACGCTTGCGTCGCATCTCCAGATCCTGCGCGAATCGGCCGCGTTGTTCCACCGCATCGCCGAGTTCGCGGAATCCATTGGCAAGCTCGAGACCGTCCACGTAAAGCTCGAAGCGTTCCGCGAACTGCGAGCCGTCCGGTTCGCTCCTGAGGCGCGCGAGCGCCGCTTGCGAAGGCGGATAGTCGTGCACGAAGGCTGGCGCGTCCTTGCCGAGCGAGGGTCCGACCACCGCGCCCATGAGCAGGTCGAGCCAGTCGTCGCGATCCCAGGTTCCCGCATCCGCGGGTTCGATGCCGCGTGCACCAAGCGCCGCGCGGATTTCCGACTCACCGGCGATGCGGCTGTCGATGCCGCAGGCATCCCGGATTGCTTCGCAATAGGTGACGAAGCGGGCCGGTGCAAAATTCCGGATCTCGGCACAGGCGACCCGCAGCAGGCGCTCCACGTCGTGCTCCATCTCCGCAGCACCGAAGTCCAGCCGATACCATTCGATCATCGTGAATTCGGGATTGTGCAGGCGCCCTGACTCCCCGTCCCGGAAGACGGGACAGACCTGGTAGCAGTCGCCAATGCCGGCCGCGAGCAATCGCTTCATGGGATATTCCGGTGATGTCTGCAGGAAGCGTCGCTGGCCGCGGGCCGGCATCGCAGCAATCGACTCTATCTGCGGATCACTGACAGCCGCAGCGGACAGCACCGGCGTCTGCACCTCCAGCACTTCCTGCGAGGCGAAGTACGCCCGGATTCTTGCGAGCATCGAGGCGCGCGAGCGCAGCAGCTCGAGGCTCGCCGCCGGCCGCCAGTCCGATGCGCTCATCGCGGCATCGCGAGCCGCTCGCCGACCCGCACCGCCCGTCCGGGCGAGAAGCCCTCGACGAGGGCCGGGCCACGCGGCGAGAAAAGCACGACGACCGTCGAACCCATGTTGAACCAGCCGAGCTCGGCGCCGCGATCGAGCGCGATGATCGGGTCGCGGACCTGGAGCTCGCGCGGCTTGCGTCGGCCTTCGGCATCGATTCTTCCCGCCCAGGCCAGGCTCATGCTGCCGACGAAGAGGGCGCCCACCAGCACGACTGCCATCGGGCCCGACACGGTGTCGAAGACGCAGGCGATCCGCTCATTACGGGAAAAGAGCCCGGGCACGCTCTCGGCGGTCGCCACGTTGACGCTGAAAAGGTCCCCCGGGATGAATCGCGCGATGCGCAGCGTGCCCGTGAGCGGTGTGTGAACGCGGTGGTAGTTGTGCGGGGCGAGGTAGATCGTCGCGAAATCCCCGCCCGCGAACTCCGCAGCGAGCGCGGCATCGCCACCGAGCAGCGCCGTGGCCGAATAATCGATGCCCTTGGCCTGGAGCAACGTGTCGCCGGCGATGGGCCCGGCCTGGCTCACCACACCGTCGGCAGGACAAAGCGCCGCGCCCGGATCGCCGTCGAGGCTGCGGGCACCCGTGCGCAGCCGGCGCGTGAAGAAATCATTGAAGCTCACGTAGTCCCCGGGCCCGGTGCGGGCGGCTTCGGCGAGGTTAACGGGATAGCGATTGAGAAACATCCGGATCAACGCCATTCGGACGAATCCAATCCGGCTTTCCGCGACCACTCCGACGATCCACGACAGGAAGTGCTGCGGGAGCAGGTACTGCAGTCCGATGAAGGCGCGCTCGCCGAGGGTCCTGCCGCTCACGCCCCCCGCCTCAACGCGCCGCGACGATGCGGCGGAAATCGCCCGCGATCGTCGCCGTGTCGTGCGGTGTGCCGAAGAGCGCCGTGACCCGGGCCTCGGGATCGACCAGGAAAACCGCCGCCGTATGATCGACTGCGTAGCTGCCTTCCTCCGCCGGCGGACCAATGATGACGGCGACGCCGAGCGATTCCGTCAGGCGCGAGATGGCAGTTGCGTTTCCCGTCACGCCCGTAAACGACGGATCGAAGTGAGCCACATAGCGCGCGAGCGACTCGGGCGTGTCGCGCCCCGGATCGACGCTGACAAACACGACTCCAGGACGCTCATCCGCTGGCAGGTCGGTGAGCGCCTTGCGGGCGCCCGCGAGCGTCGCGAGCGTCGTCGGGCAGATGTCCGGGCAATTGACGAAGCCAAAGAACAGGAATGTCCAATGTCCGCGCAGCCGCTCGCGACCGAACGCGCGGCCCGCCTGGTCGACGAGCGCGAACTCGGGTAGCGCCCGCGATTCCTGGAACAACGTTGCCCGTTGGAGCACGGCCGGAGCGTTCGCGTCGTGCCTGAAGTAGAGCGCCGCGACGATGCCGGCGAGCATGCCCGCTAGTACGACGACGGCGACGCGCGCGTATTTCATCAGCACGAATTATCCCACGGCAGCGGCACAGAGGCGCGGACGGTTAGACTGCTGCCCATGGAAGCCAGGGCTCGCGGCGCCGGCCTGTCGTTTGCAAATATTGGCGAGCTGCTCGATTGGGCGACCGCCCGACTTCGGAAGGCACACCTTCATTACGGCCATGGTACCGACAATCCGCGGGACGACGCGGCGGCGCTCGTTTTCCATGCACTCGGTCTCGCGCACGAATCGGCACCCGCGAGCTATCGCCTCCCGGTAACGGCGCGCGCCGCGGCGCGTGCACTCGCGCTCATCGAACGCCGCATCGCGAAGCGCGAGCCTTCGGCCTACCTCACAGGGGTCAGCTGGTTCGCCGGGCACGAGATCCGCGTGACGCCGGACGTTCTCGTGCCGCGCTCGCCGATCGCGGAGCTATGCCTCGCGGGATTCTCACCCTGGATCGATCCGGCGCGGGTTCGCCGCGTGCTCGACATCGGCACGGGTTCCGGCTGCATTGCGATCGCCGCGGCGCGCGCCCTGCCGAGGGCGCTCGTGGACGCAACCGACGTTTCGCCGCGGGCGATCGCCGTTGCCCGGGACAACGTCCGGCGGCATCGACTGCAGAGCCGCGTCCAGATCAGGCGTGCCAATGTCTATGAAGGACTCGGAGGGCGGCGCTACGATATCGTCGTGAGCAACCCGCCCTACGTCTCCGCCGCCGAAATGCGCCGGCTGCCGCGCGAGCATCGCGCCGAGCCCGAGAAAGGGCTGCGGGCCGCGCGGGGAGGGCTCGCAATCGTCGAACGGATAATCGCCGGCGCGGCGGGCCACCTGGCACCAGGGGGGATTCTCGTCGTCGAGGTCGGCAATTCGGCGAATCGGCTTCGCCGCCGCTACCCGGAACTGCCGTTTACCTGGGTCGAATTCGAGCAGGGGCATTCCGAGGTGTTCCTGCTGCGCGCTGCCGAGCTTCAGGGCTGAACGGATGTCGGGCAATACGATCGGCCGCTCGTTCTGCGTCACGACGTTCGGTGAAAGTCACGGGCCGGCCATCGGCGCCGTCGTTGACGGCTGCCCACCCGGGCTCGAGCTTGCCGAGTCCGATATCCAGGCCGACCTCGAGCCGCGGCGCACCGGAACGTCGAAGCACACGAGCCAGCGGCAGGAGCCGGATCGCGTTCGCATCCTGTCGGGCGTCTTCGAGGGCCGCACGACGGGGACGCCGATCGGGCTCGTCGTCGAAAACGTCGACGCGCGCTCGCGCGACTACGACAAGATCAAGGACCGTTTCCGTCCCGGTCATGCCGACTATGCGTATCAACAGAAATACGGCATCCGGGATCATCGCGGGGGCGGGCGGGCCTCGGCGCGCATCACGGTCGCGACCGTCGCGGCCGGCGCAATTGCGCGCAAGTACTTGCGCGAGAAATCCGGCGTCGTGGTTGCCGGTCATCTTTCGCAGCTTGGTCCGCATCGACTCGAATGCGTCGACGAAGCGTCGGCTCGCGGTAATCCCTTTTTCTGTGCGGACCCGGAAATGCTGACGCTGCTCGAGGACTACCTGCGGCAGTTGCGCCGGGACGGGGACTCCGCAGGCGCCCGCGTGACCGTGCGCGCACGCGGCGTGCCGCCGGGGCTCGGCGAACCCATGTTCGATCGCATTGACGCGGATATCGCATTCGCAATGATGGGCATCAATGCCGCGAAGGCCGTCGAGATCGGCGACGGTGTCCTGGTCGCGGGTCAGCGCGGGTCGGAGCATCGCGACGAATTGAGGCCCGAAGGCTTTGCGTCGAACCATTCCGGCGGGACGCTTGGCGGCATCAGTTCGGGCCAGGACATCATCGTCCACGTTTCGTTCAAGCCGACCTCGAGCATCCAGGTTCCCGGCCAGACGATCGATGTACGCGGCCGCCCGGCAGAAATCGTGACGACGGGCCGGCACGACCCCTGCGTCGGGCTCAGGGCCGTTCCGATCGTCGAAGCCATGCTGTTGATCGTGCTGATGGACCACGTCCTTCGGCACCGGGCACAGTGCGCCGATGCGGCGTCGGCGACCCCTGTCATCACGCGCTGAATGCCAGCGAATCAACGCATTGCAGCGGGCAGTGAGTGGGGGTCCCCACGCCCGCCATTGCGTGACGCGGGGCAGGATTTTGGTAAATACGGCGTGTAAGCTATAGTCCCAAAGGATCAGGGACTTGTGATCGGTTTCACACCCATTTCGCAAGCTCGCGGCCCAGGTTTTGCCTGTCGCGACCTTGGGGAGTCACGATGAGCGGTAAATTGCGCGTACTCATTTCGGCGATTTTGCTGGCGCCGGCGGCAGCCTTCGGCCTCGGTCTCGGCGAGATTCGCCTGGGTTCAGCGCTCAACGAGCCACTCGCGGCCGAAATCGACCTCGTCGCCGCGACCCCCGAAGAACTTTCTGCGCTCGATGCGCATCTCGCGTCGCCGGAAGTCTTCGCACGTTACGGGCTCGACCGCCCGGCATTCCTCACATCACTCGAATTCAGCGTCGGCCGCGGACAGGATGGGCGCAGTGTGCTGCTCGTCCATTCGCGCAACGCCATCAGCGAACCATTCGTTTCCTTCCTCATCGACGTGAACTGGCCGCGCGGCCGGCTCTTGCGCGAATACACGGTGCTGCTCGACCCGCCTGCGTTGCTCGCGGCCAGGGATAGCCCGGCCCCAGCGCCACTCGCAGCGCCGACAACCACACCGTCCGCCATGCCGAGCCCGCCTCCTGCGCCGGCTGCGGCGCCCGAACCGCAGGCAACGTTGCCGGCTTCGGGCGATTCGACCTACCAGGTCGAGCGTGGCGACACGCTCTACGGCATTGCGGGTGCGATGTCGGGTGGCGACCGCCAGGCGATCCAGCGGACGATGATCGCGCTCTTCCGCGCCAATCCCGAAGCCTTCAGCGGCAACATCAACCAGCTGCGTGCGGGCGCAATCCTGCGCGTGCCTTCGTCGGACGACGTCGCAGGCATTTCGTCCGCGGAAGCGTCGAGCGAGGTCAGGGACCATAACGCCGCATGGCGTGCAGCGAGGGGCGCTGAAGACGCCGGCCGGCTGAAGCTCGTCACGCCGCCCGAGGGCGATGCCGAAGCTGCCACGGCGCCGGCGGCGAGCGGTCGTGTCGAATCACAGATTGGTTCGCTCGAGACGGACATCTCGGAACAGAAGCGGCTTCTCGAGCTTCGAAACCAGGAGCTCGCGGACCTCCAGAGGAAGCTCGCGGAGTCCCGCGCCCAGGAGGCGGAGGCTGCCCGGCCCGCGCCAGTGCCCGAGACACCGGTCGAGCCGACTGGCGAAGCCCCCGTGGCGTCCGAGGACGATGCGACGCAAGCCGAGACGCCGCCGCCTGTCGTTGCCAAGCCGGTGCCCGCCAGGACGAAGCAGGCACCCAAGGCAGATTCGGGCGAGTCGTTCTTCGACACGATGACCGACAACTGGACGATCCTGGTCGGCGCGGCCGTGTTGCTGCTCCTCGGCATGCTCGGCTTCAACTTCGTTCGCCGCCGGCGGGACGAGGACGTGGACGGCGCGCTCAAGGGATTCGACGTGCCGGCTTCCGCGCCGATACCGACGGAAACGATGCGCCTGCGGGCCATCGCGACGGGCGACAAGACCGCGGAAATAATCCGGCCGCCCGTCTTCGAGGACGACGACGACGACCAGGACATTGTCGTCGAAGAGCGTCCTGTCGCCCGCCCGAAGACCGAAGTGTCGCGGCCGAGCGCAGGGCACGAGGAGACGATCAGCACTGAAGCGGCCCTCGACCTGGACCAGGCCGATCCGCTCGCCGAGGCCGATTTCCACATGGCCTATGGCCTCTATGACCAGGCCGTCGACCTGGTCCGGATGGCCCTGCAGAAATCGCCGGACCGCAACGACCTCAAGCTCAAGCTCGCGGAGATTCATTTCGTCGCGGGCGACACCAACCAGTTCCTAACGGTAGCGCGTGACCTCAAGAGGTCACTCGGGACCGGCGGCGACTGGGACCGCATCGTCATCATGGGACGACAGCTCGCGCCGGACGAGCCGATGTTCGCGGGTGCGGTGCAGGGCTCGGGCGTCGATCTCTCACTTGAAGGCGGCGACAACCTCGTCGACCTCGACCTGCTTTCGGCGCCGGAAGGCGATGAAGGTCTGGACCTCGATCTCGGAATGGTCGCGGCGGCAACGCCCGATACCGAGGCGACAGGCGAGAACACTGCGCTTGAATTCGACCTCAGTGAAGGGCCGACGCAATTCACAACGACCCAGGAAATCAGGGGCCGCGAGTCGGCGGGCACCGTCGAAATGCCGACGCTCGAACTGCCATCGACTGAAACGCCAACCGTCGAGACGGCCGCCCTCAGGACGGCTAACCAGGCAGCGCGCGACCGGATGTCGCCGGCCACACCAGACTCGACGGCCGAGATGGCGATCGATGACCTCAACCTCGACCTCGGCAACCTGGACAACCTGCCTGATATCGACGATGCAACCGCGATTGCGACGGGCGTGCACGACGAAGTCACGCAGATTGCGCAGGAATACGTCGCAACGGAAGTACTGACGTCCGACTCGGCCGATGACGACGGCACGGCGTTGATGCCGGCCGGCGCAAGCGCAACGGCAATCCTGCCCAAGGTTGATTTTGGCGAGATCGACCTCGATGTCGGCTCTGTGCCCGATTCCTCCGACAGCTCGCCGACGATGCGCGACACCACGCTCAAGACCGAAAGGATGCCGCAGCTCTCGCAGCTCGAACCGGTGACGATGAGCGAAGTCGGAACCAAGCTCGACCTCGCGCGCGCTTACATGGACATGGGCGACCCTGACGGCGCCCGCAACATCCTGCAGGAAGTGCTGGCCGAGGGCAGCGTGTCCCAGAAGCAGGAGGCGCGCCGGCTCATCGATACCCTGCCGGGAGCGTGAGCGGCCAGACGCGACGTCTGGCCGTCGGTATCGAATACGACGGCACGGCTTACGCCGGCTGGCAGCATCAACCGGGCCGGGCGACAGTGCAGGACTGCGTCCAGAAAGCCATTTCCGCCGTCGCCGATCATCCTGTCACGGTCGCCGCGGCCGGCCGGACTGACGCCGGTGTCCACGCCTGGGCACAGGTCGCCCATTTCGATACGCGCGCCGAACGGCCGGTTCGCGGCTGGGTGCTCGGGGCCAACAGCCACTTGCCACCTGACATCGCGATCCACTGGGCCATGGAAGTGGAACCCTCGTTCCACGCGCGACATACCGCGCAGGGACGCAGCTATCGCTATTGCATGCTGCGCCGCGCGACCCGGCCCGCGATCCTGCGCGATCGCGTTTGCTGGACCCGCGCGACCCTTCATGCCGAAGCGATGCACGACGCGGCGCAGGCGCTGGTCGGCGAGCACGATTTCTCCTCGTTCCGCGCGGTCGAGTGCCAGTCGACGACTGCCTTGCGCCACCTGGCATCCATATCGGTGTACGCCGAAGGCCCGCTCGTCGTGATGGAAATCAGCGCGAATTCCTACCTGCAGCACATGGTCCGGAACATCGCGGGCACGCTCATGCAAGTGGGTGCCGGCGAGCGTCCGCCCGCCTGGGTCGCCGAGATCCTGGCGGCCCGCGACCGTACGCGGGCCGGAATCACGGCACCCGCCTGTGGACTCTATCTCTGGCGAGTCCGCTATCCGCCATCGCTGCAGATTCCCGAACCCGTCGCGAGCCGACCCTGGGCTATGATCGCCGGGCAGACGGGGGCGGAGAACCTCTGAAATGACCTGGTTCGAGAAGATCATCCCGTCGCGGATCAAGACGGAGCGCCGCACGCGCTCCGTGCCCGAAGGGCTGTGGATGAAGTGCCCGGCCTGCGATTCGGTGCTGTACCGCCCCGAAGTGGAAAGAAACCTCCAGGTCTGCCCGAAGTGCGCGCATCACATGCGCATCGGCGCGCGCGAGCGCCTTACCCAGTTCCTCGATCCGGACAGCGCGGTCGAGATCGGCGCCGACATCGCGCCGGAAGACCCGCTGCGGTTCCGCGACACCAAGCGTTATCGCGACAGGCTCGCCGCAGCACAGAAGGCAGTCGGCGAACGCGACGCACTGGTCGTCATGAGCGGGACACTCGAGGGAATCGAGATCGTCGCGGGCGCCTTCGAGTTCTCGTTCATGGGCGGATCCATGGGCTCGGTCGTCGGCGAGCGATTCGTGCGGGGCGTGGAGCACGCGATCGCCGGGCGCACGCCGCTCGTCTGCTTCTCCGCAAGCGGCGGCGCGCGCATGCAGGAAGGCCTGCTCTCGCTGCTGCAAATGGCGAAGACGAGCTCGGCGCTCGCCGGACTCGCGGCCGCGCGGCTGCCGTTCATCTCGGTCCAGACTGACCCGACAACCGGTGGCGTTTCGGCGAGCCTCGCGATGCTCGGCGACGTGAACATTGCCGAGCCGAAGGCTCTCATCGGGTTTGCGGGCCCGCGCGTGATACAGCAGACCGTTCGCGAAACGCTGCCCGAGGGATTCCAGCGCAGTGAGTTCCTGCTCGACCATGGCGCCATCGACATGATTCTCGATCGTCGCGACCTGCGCGAACGCATTGCTTCCATGCTCAGGATCCTGCTGCGTCGGCCCCCGGCTTCGGGCTGAAGGCGCAGCATGCGTTTCGCGGCGGTTGCGGCCTGGCTCGCATGGCAACAGACCGCGCATCCCGTCGAGGTGGACCCGGGACTCGACCGTGTCGGCGCGGTCTGGCGGAAGCTCAGGCTCCCGCTTGCCGCGACGGTACTGACGGTCGGCGGCACCAACGGAAAGGGGTCGGTCGCCGCCTACCTTGACTCGATCCTGGCGGCGGCGGGTTACGCAACGGGTCTCTTCACCTCGCCGCACCTCCGCCGCTACAACGAACGCATCCGCGTGCACGGGCGTGAAGTGGGCGATGACGAGCTGCTTTCCGCTTTCGCCACGATCGACGCCGCCCGCGACGGGATCTCGCTCACCTTTTTCGAATGGAACGCGCTTGCGGCTTTCGTCGCATTCACGCGCGCGCACGTCGACGTGGCCGTGCTGGAAGTCGGCATGGGCGGGCGCCTGGACGCGGTCAACCTGCTCGATGCCGATGCCGCGGCCGTCGTCTCGGTCGGCCTCGATCATCGTGAATGGCTCGGTGACACCGTGGAGGCAATCGGTGCCGAGAAGGCCGCGATCTTCCGCGCCGGCCGCCCGGCGATCTTCGGCGGGAGGCAGGTGCCGCAAAGCGTGATTGCAAGCGCTGCGGCCGCTGGCGCGCGGTTGAAGCGCATCGGCACGGACTTCGACTACGTCGAACGAGCGGACGGTTGGGACTATGTCGGTTTCGGCTCGCGGCGCCGGGAATTGCCCCTGCCGGCACTTCGGGGCTCGAGCCAGCTCGCCAACGCGGCGGTTGCGCTCGCCATGCTCGAGGCGGCGGAGCCGAAGCTCCTCGTGCCCGACCAGGCGGTCAGGGCGGGCCTGATGGCCGTTCGCCTGCCTGGACGGTTCCAGGTCATCGAGGGCGACCCCGAGTGGATCCTGGACGTCGCGCACAATGCCGACGCTGCGCTATCGCTTGCAGCGAGCCTCGCGGCACGCCCTTGCCGCGGCAGCACGATCGCCGTGTGTGGAATCCTCGGCGACAAGGACATCGAAGCAATCGTGGCCGCGCTCTCGCGGCAAGTCAGGCGCTGGATCGCGGTGGGTCTCGAGGGTCGGCGTGCCCTCCCGCCGGCGGAACTCGCGAGCCGAATCGGCCGTGCCGGCGCCTCATCGGTGCTCGCGGTGGAAAACGTCGCGGCCGGAATGGCTGAAGCGCGCCTCGCATGCAGGCCCGGGGACAGGGTGATCGTCTTCGGCTCCTTCCTGACCGTCGGGCCCGCGCTCGCCTGGCTCGACGCGGCCTCGTGATCGGCACTTAAACGCTACAATCATTCGCAATGGAAGTGCGCGTGCGCGAACGGCTGATCGGTGCGCTGGTGCTGGTCGCCATCGTAGTATTGTTCGTCCCCGCGATATTGAAGGGCAGGAGCCCGCCGCCCGTTGAACCGACCTCTCAACCGACGCGACGCGTCGAAGTTCCGATCGGCGATGCCGGGCCGCTGGTCGAGGAGCAGATCCTCGTTCCCGAGCCCACGCCGGTCACGCCTCCACCATTGGTCGGAGCGCCGCCCGCGAAATCCACATCCAAGCAGGGCGAAACGCGGGAGCGCCAGCCGGAACCCAAGGCAGCCGTTACGGGGAGCCGCGAAGTCCGCGCGGAACCGGCGGAGGCAAAGCCACCTGTTGCTGCAGCCAAGCCGGCGCCGGCCGCCGTGCAGACGCAGGCAGCGGCGTGGGCGGTGCAACTCGGTGCATTCTCGAATCGCGCAAAAGCGGAGCAGCTGGTTGCGGAGCTTCGCAAGCGCCGGTACTCGGCCTTCTTGCTCGAATACCGTGCGACCGGACAGGTGCTTTACCGAGTCAGGGTCGGGCCGGAACAGGATCGCGCGCGTGCGGAAGAGATCGCCGCGAGGCTTTCAAAGGACGGGTTTCAGCCGGTCGTCGCGCGACACCCCTGATCGGCTAGAATGCCGCACGTTTTTTGCGGGGTACCTGGAACCAATGGACGGCGCTGACCACGTTTTCGCAATCATCCTGCTCGTCTCGGGCGCGGTCGGCTATTTCCGCGGATTCGTCCGCGAATCCATCTCGCTCGTCGCCTGGCTGCTCGGCCTCTGGCTTGCCTGGCACTTCGCTTATATCGTGAATCCGTGGCTCGGGGGGGCGCTCGCCGAGCCATCCGTGCGCGAATGGACCGGCCGCGCGATCGTGCTCCTGCTCGTGCTCCTCATTGGCGCGCTCGCCGGCACCATCGTCTCGCATTTCGTGCGGCGCGCGGTGGGCCTCGCGGCGCTCGACCGCCTGCTCGGTGCGCTGTTCGGCCTGATGCGCGGAGTGGTGATCATCGGACTCCTCATCCTTGCGGGCCGTGCGGTCAATCTCGATCTCGAGCCGTGGTGGGAGCAGACCAAATCCATGCCCGCCGCAGAGGCCGCGGCCAACTGGCTCGAACGCTATGCGCAGCCGGCTGCCATGGAAGTGTACGACCGGGCCAAAGAGAAGCCGGGCACCTAGGTCATGTGCGGCCTCGTAGGCATTGTCGGGACTTCCGCCGTCAACCAGCGCATCTACGATGCGCTGACGGTGCTCCAGCACCGTGGGCAGGATGCCGCCGGGATCATGACGATGGACGAACACGCGCTCTTCGTGCGCAAGGACACGGGCCTGGTGCGCGACGTCTTCCGCGACGAAGACATGCGCCAGCTGGTCGGCAATGCTGGCATCGGGCACGTGCGCTATCCGACGGCGGGCTGCGACGGCGCCGACGAGGCCCAGCCTTTTTACGTCAACGCCCCCTTCGGGATCGGCCTCGGCCATAACGGCAACCTGACGAACGCCCAGGAGCTCTCGCGCACCATGGTCGACGAGGACCGTCGCCACCTGAACACGCGCTCCGACTCCGAGGTCCTCCTGAACGTTTTTGCGAGCGAGCTGCAACGCTCGACCTCGTCGAAGCCTGCGGCATCCGACGTGTTCCGCGCGATCGAGGGCGTATTCCGCCGCTGCCGCGGCGGCTACGCGGTCGTTATGCTGATCGTGGGACACGGCATCGCAGGATTCCGCGACCCGCACGGCATCCGTCCGCTCGTGCTCGGCAAGCGCAAGACCGCGCGGGGAATCGAGTGGATGCTGGCGTCCGAGAGCGTCGCCCTCGACATGCTCGGCTTCACGCTCGAGCGCGACGTCGGGCCGGGCGAGGCGATCTACATCGACATGCATGGCCGCATGCATTGCCAGCAATGCGCGCCGATGGGCCGCCATACGCCCTGTATCTTCGAGTACGTCTATTTCGCGCGGCCCGATTCGATCATCGACAATATCTCGGTCCACAAGGCGCGCATGCGCATGGGCGAGAAGCTGGCCGAGAAGATTGCGCGGCTGCGCCCGGACCACGACATCGACGTCGTGATCCCGATCCCCGATACAAGCCGGACGAGCGCGCTGCAGCTCGCCCTCGCACTCGGGGTGAAGTACCGCGAAGGATTCGTCAAGAACCGCTACATCGGGCGCACCTTCATCATGCCGGGGCAGGAGATGCGCCAGCGGTCGGTGCGCGGCAAGCTGAACGCGATCGACCTCGAGTTCCGCGGCCGCACCGTTCTGCTCGTCGACGACTCGATCGTTCGTGGAACCACTTCGGCGCAGATCATCGAGGTCGCCCGCGAGGCCGGGGCGCGCAAGGTCTATTTCGCATCGGCCGCGCCACCGGTGCGCTTCCCGAACGTCTATGGCATCGACATGGCGGTCGCCTCGGAGCTCGTGGCCAATGGCCGGAGCGAAGAGGACGTCGCAACATCGATCGGCGCGGACTGGCTGGTCTACCAGGACCTCGAAGACCTCGTGTCCGCCTGCCGGCACGACGATGCCCGGATCACTGCGTTTGACACCTCGTGTTTCTCGGGCGAATACGTGACCGGGGACGTGACCCGGGAATTCCTCGCACGCATCGAGCACGATCGCTCGGACGGCTTGCGGGCGCAGCGCCTCCTGGACCTGCCAGGCGGACGCACGGCCCGCGCCATCTAGGGAACGTGCGCAATGACCGGATCGCTGGCCGATCCGCGTCGCGAACTCCTGCTCGACCTCTTCCGCGCTGCGATTGCCGCGGTCGACGGGCGCCGGCGCGTGCGTGCGGCGCTCGCGGGCGGCGGCTTCGACGGTCCCGTCAGCGCATTCGCGGTGGGGAAAGCTGCGGCCAGCATGATGCAGGGCGCGATCGATGCCCTTGGTGGCCGCCTGCAGCGCGGGCTCGTCGTCGTGCCGGAAGGCGCGGTCCCTGCCGAGCTCAGGGGCATTCCGGGAATTCAGTGCCTCGAATCCGCCCACCCGCGACCGGATGAGCGGAGTCTCGCCGCCGGCCGGGCGCTTCTCGAATTTGCGGCGGCAACGCCGGCGGACGGCAGCGTGCTGCTTCTCGTCTCGGGCGGTGCTTCGGCGCTACTCGAGGTTCCAGCGCCAGGCGTCGGCCTCGCGGAACTGCGCGCACTCTATGACCGCTCGCTCACGGAGCGGCACGACATTGAACGCCTCAACCAGACCCGGATCGCCCACTCGCTGGTAAAGGGAGGCCGTCTTCCCGGGCTCTTCCGTGGCCTGCGGACCAAGGCACTCATGATCTCCGACGTGCCCCGCGACGATCCGGCCGTCCTGGCGTCTGGCCTGCTCGATGCGCCGGGACTCGCGCCTCGACTCGTCGGTTCGATCGACGAGGCCCTTGAAGCCGTTGCCCGTGCGGCGGCGGCACGAGGCCTGCGAATCGCCCGCGGAACCGAGCGGCTTTCCGGCGATGCCGAAGCGGCGGCGCGGCGCATCTGCCACGAACTCGCCGTCGGGGATGCGGACCTCCTGATCCACGGCGGTGAAACAGTCGTCGCGCTACCCGATCGGCCCGGACGCGGCGGGCGCTGCCAGCATTTCGCCGTCGCAGCCGCGCGCTGCATCGCGGGGCACCCGGAATTTCTCGTGCTTGCCGCAGGCACGGATGGCCGGGACGGAGCGAGCGAGGATGCCGGGGCGATCGTCGATGGGGAGACCCTGCAGCGTGCGGCCGACTGCGACATGGATCCTGCCGTCGCGCTCGCGGCGGCGGACACCGGGCCCTTCCTGGAGGCCACCGGCGATCTCCTCTACACCGGGGCAACGGGCACGAATGTCGGCGACATCGTCCTGGCATTCCGGCGGCAACCGGTAATTTCGCGCCCCATGTAGAATGCGCGCATGACCGTCCGGGTTCTGATCATCGACGACCAGAACGACTTCCGGCGGTTGCTGGCACGGCACGTCCTCACCGGTTTCGATTCTCCCTCCGTCGCCGAGTACGACCCGGCCGCGCGTGGCCGGCTGCCTGCCGATTTTTCGGGTAGTGCCTATGACGCCGTGCTGCAGGGGGACTCGGTCGGCGGGGAATTTGGAATCGATTGGCTCCGCGATCTCAGCCGGCGCAATGGATTTCCGCCGATCATCTATTTCCTGTCGAAGCGTTCGCCCGAACTCGAGGAAAGCGCCATTCATGCCGGCGCCAACGCCTGCCTGTCGCGCAAGAAGGTCGATCACGAAGCGTTGATTGCCGCGCTGCGCACGGTCCAGGCGCGTCGCGGCCAGTTTTCGCGCCCCGCAGTGCAGTCCGAGGATTCAACGCGCGCGACCCGATTTGGCGATGCGTCGATTCGCGGTTTCCGCTACGTGAGCCAGCTGGCCGAAAGCCCGGTTTCAAGTGTCTACCTGGCAGAAAGCGAGCGAAGCGGCTCAAAGGTCGCCCTCAAGGTCCTGCACCAGCCGCCAGACGAGGGTTCGGGGGTCCGCAACTTCGACCGCTTCCTGCGCGAGTACCAGATCGCGGCCGCGATAGAGCATCCAAACGTCGCGCGAGTCCACGATTTCGGCGTCGCCGACGACCACGCCTTCATTGCCATGGAGTACTTCCCACTCGGCGACCTCAGGGTTCGCATCAAGGAGGGCATACCCCCCCGGCGCGCGCTGACCTTCCTGCGCCAGATGGCCGAGGCGCTCAAGGTGCTGCATGACGCGGGTGTGCTCCACCGCGACCTGAAGCCCGGCAACGTGATGTTGAGGGACGAGTTGTCGGTCGCGGTGATCGACTACGGGCTCTCGAAGCATATCGAGCTGGATGCGACGCTCACGAACAGCGGCGAGATCTTCGGCACGCCCTATTACATGAGCCCGGAGCAGGGACATGGACGCGACACGGACGCACGCAGCGACATCTACAGCATGGGGATCATCTTCTACGAGATGCTGATGCGGCGGAAACCGTACGTTGCCGGCACTCCGATGCAGGTGATCTACAAGCACGCGCATTCGCCGCTGCCGGAGCTCAAGGCGGAGCTCAAGCGCTTCGAGGAGCTCCTCTACAACTGCATCGCGAAGGATCCCGCGCGGCGCTATGCGAGCGCGGACCAGTTGCTCGATGCGGCGAGAGAACTCGAGCGCGACGAAACCGAGCGCTAGAACGCGGACGCGGGCGCTTGCTTGGCCAGGCGGGTTTCCCTCGCTCGCTCAGAAGAACGGACATTCGCTCGCTCGGGACCCCGCCCGTCCGTCACGCGCCCGCGTGTGCGCTGGAGCGTCCGCCGGCGCGACCGGGTCGGCGGGCGGGTGGCGAGCGAGTAACCGTCTTTGAAGTCAAGCGTGGGTATAGCTGGCATTGAACTCGGT
>DAIQBB010000018.1:0-49907 GCA_036781365.1 Steroidobacteraceae bacterium
TTCAGTCAATCACCAATCGGGCCTTGCTTTTCGGGAGCAGTCCATAGATGTAGAAGGTCGCTTCGCTGATGCCGCATTTGCGGACCAACTCCGCAACCTTGACGCCGGCTTCGGCCTGCTTCAGGACTGCAATGATCTTCTCTTCACTAAACCGGGACTTCTTCACCAGAGTTCTCCTGTCGGAAAACTCTACTCCCCAGTGGTCCTGATCGTCAGGGGGTTACAGGTGCCCAAAAGGTGCTCGTGCTACCAGCGTGCTATTGGACGATTTCTTGCGTTGTTGTCCAAGCGCATTAGCTACTCTAACTTTGACTTGATCTGGAGCCAGTCTACGTGGCTGCCTTTAGGATCCTCACGCTCGACTGGAGTAGAGTTGCGGGCGTGGCCGACGACATAGGATCGAAAACTGAGGGTCGACCAGAGCCTTGCACGGCGGACATGGTCGGCAAGGTGTTCATCAGTTATGCCTCGCGGGACGCTGGCATCGCGCAAAGGTTGTGCGCGGGACTCGAGACTGCAGGCCTTCCGTGCTGGATCGCGCCGCGCGACGTGCTGGCCGGGGAGTCCTATGCCGCGGCAATCGTGCAGGCCATCAGCTGCTGCCGAATGCTGGTACTCGTCCTCTCCAGAAACGCCATCGAGTCTCCGCACGTGCTGCGCGAGGTCGAGCGAGCGAGTTCGAAGAGACGTCCGGTGCTGTCCGTCCGCATGGATGCTACTGAGTTACCGCCAGACCTTGAGTACTTCGTAAGCGCGAACCACTGGCTGGACGCCTCCGACGGCTCGATCGAGGGGATCCTTCCGGCGCTCATCGAGACCGTGCGGGGCCGGGATGCCAGTAAAACCGGTCGTGAGATACCCGCCAGCGGTGGTGCTGCGCGCCCGGTAACCGATCTGGTGCCGCCTTCTGCGCCAACCAAATCGTCGTCGCGTTGGCGCAAGCCAGCGCTGGTGGCCGCGCTCGCCGTGATGGCCCTCGGCCTGATCGCCGTCCTCGCCGACAGGTCATGGTTGTCGAAGCGAGTCGACGAGGAGAAGTCTTTGGTGGCAGCGCCGCCCGCGATCCCGGAAAGGTCGGTCGCGGTGCTGCCGTTCATCGACATGAGCGAGAAGAAGGACCAGGAGTATTTCTCCGACGGCCTGTCGGAAGAGCTACTGAACCTGCTCGCCAAGATTCCACAGTTGAAGGTTGCTGCACGCACCTCATCGTTCTATTACAAGGGCAAGGACGTCAGGCTGGATGAAATTGCGCGTGCATTGCACGTCGCGCATGTCCTCGAAGGATCGGTGCGCAAAGTTGGCAACCGGGTGCGCATCACTGTTCAGTTGATCCGCGCCGCGGACGGCTATCACCAGTGGTCGCAGATCTACGATCGTGAGCTTGACGACATCTTCAAGGTTCAGGATGAGATTGCCGCTGCTGTGGTGGGGGCACTGAAGCTGAAACTGCTGCCGAATCACAAGAAATTGAGCGCAGGAAGCCGCACGACAAACCCCGCGGCACACACCCAATATCTGTTGGGTCGGCAGTTCTTCAATCGCACCAACCCGGATGACTTCCGCAGAGCGGTCGCGGCTTACGAACAGGCGATCGCGCTCGATCCGAATTATGCCTCTGCCTACGCCGGCCTCGCCGTCGCGGAAAACGAGCTGTCGCATAATCCTGAGAATTCCCTTGCGGAGGTGTTGGCCGGGCAGCAGCGGGCATTGGTGGCCGCTGACCGGGCAATCGCCATCGATCCGGCGCTTTCGGAAGGTTACGCAGCGCGAGGCTTCCTGCGGTTCACGATCAACTGGGATTGGACCGGTGCTGAGGCGGACCTGTCGCGCGCGTTCGAACTTGATCCGGGTTCGTATCGAACATACACCTGCTACGCATGTTTCCTCGCCAGTCTGGGGCGATTATCTGAAGCACTCGAAATAAACAAAAAGGCGATCGATCTCGATCCCCTGTCGGCCGACACTTGGTTCCGGCGCAGTATTCAACTCAACGCCGCCGGGAGGCTGCCGGAGGCCCGCAAGGCGGCGATGCGGGCGCTCGAGATCAGTCCAGAGCATGCATTCGCACGGTTCAACCTCGGCGTTACCTCGCTACTCGAGAGTAACCCCAAGGCTGCGCTCGCCGAATTCCAAAAGGCGAACAAGGCGCGGCGTGAGGCCGGTGTCGCGATGGCGGAGCACAGTCTCGGCCACGTAAAGGAATCGCAGCGAGCATTGGATGCACTGGTTGCCGGATATGCGTCGACGAATGCCTACCAGGTCGCGGAGGTCTACGCTTGGCGCGGGGAGCGGGACGCGGCCTTCGACTGGTTGGAGCGCGCCCATGCGCAACATGATGGTGTCCTCGTCCAGCTCAAATTCGATCCGCTGCTCACCAACCTTCGCGCCGACCCGCGCTTTGCGGCGATGGTAAATAAGATGGGGTTGCCGTCCTGACCGCGCGGACGTCCGAGGTGGGACGCCCTGAAGCATTAAGATGACTGCCGGCAAATCCGGTGTTCCACTTGACGGCACAAGCGAGGGACACGTCATGATGCAACCAGCGATAACACTTCAGTCCTGCAAACTCTTTTCCGCTTCCGTCGCGGTGTGGATCTTGATGGTGGCGATGTATCCAGCGCTCGCGGAAACAAGGCCCGCTGCGTCGGTTCCGCCCGCTGATCTCATTCAGCCGGCAGATTTTGCGGCCTCACTTAAATCTTCGTCAGTGCCAAAGCCGCTGATTCTGCAAGTTGGCTTTCGCACGATGTACGATCAGTCGCATATTCCTGGCTCCGACTATGCGGGTCCGGGGAATATGCCAGCCGGGCTGCAAGTCTTGAGCGATCGTGTTTCCGCACTACCGAAAGAAACTGCGATCGTGATCTATTGCGGTTGCTGTCCGTGGAGTAGCTGTCCCAACATCGCGGCCGCCTACGATAAGTTGTACGGACTTGGCTTCACTAAAGTGAAGGTGCTGTATATCGCCGATAACTTTGGGACTGACTGGGTCGATAAAGGCTATCCCGCTACCAAGGACCACGGATTGCATACAGATACAAGCCGTTGAGCAAGTCACTGTGCTGGATCGCCGCTGCGGCGTTACTGGTGCTTCTGTGTGGCGCGACTACGGCAACGAAAGTCGGCGACGTGGCGCCGGATTTCGCTCGTGCTGACCTCGCTGGCAGGCCGGTGCATCTTGCCGACTACCGGGGCAAGCTGGTGTTACTCAACTTTTGGGCCACTTGGTGCGCGCCTTGCCGCAAGGAGATGCCGCTATTCTCCATGTGGCAACGCGACTACGGTGCACAGGGCTTGCAAATTGTTGGCGTCTCGATGGACGACGATGTTACGTCGGTCAAACAACTGCTTGCACAGCGTCCGGTTCAGTATCCCATTGTCATGGGCGATGCGAAACTCGGCGCGCAGTTTGGTGGTGTGCTTGGATTACCGCTGAGCTTTCTGATTGACGCCCAAGGCCGCATCGTTGCCCGATATCAAGGCGAAAGCGATCTTGCAAGAATGGAGGCGAAGCTGAAGGAGCTGCTGCCTCGTCAACGTCAGTAACGTTTTGCGATCAGGTTGCGTTAGCGACCCTGCTCTATAGTCTCGGATATTGCTTGCTAGGTCTTACCTTGAAGAGCTAGGACGTGGATACAAGTCCTGTTCGCCTCGGGTTACGTGAGAACCTCGGCCAATTTTCTTTATTGGTCGTCGTCAACGCATTTGTGGGCGCAATGGCTGGTATGGAGCGAAGCATCCTGCCCGCAATTGCGGAGCAAGACTTCCACCTAGCGGCCAAGGCGGCGATCCTGTCCTTCATCGTCGTCTTCGGTATCACGAAGGCGTTCACCAACTACCTTGCGGGTCGTCTCTCGGACCGCTTCGGTCGAAAGCACGTGCTGGTGGCCGGGTGGCTGATCGCCATCCCGGTACCTTTCATGCTGATGTGGGCGCCGCGATGGGACTGGATCATCGCCGCAAATGTGCTGCTCGGCATCAGTCAGGGTCTGACGTGGTCCACCACTGTCATCATGAAGATCGACCTGGTGGGGCCCAAGCAGCGCGGGCTGGCGATGGGGCTCAACGAGTTCGCCGGCTACGTCGCCCTCGCCGGAAGCGCTCTTGCAACTAGCTGGTTGGCAGCGCGTTTTGGACTTCGACCTGAGCCGTTTTATCTCGGAATTGCGTACGTCACGCTAGGCTTGGCGTTGTCAGTGCTAGCCGTGCGCGAGACGGGCAAGTGGGTCGCCCATGAAGCGCAAGTCTCTGCTGTACAGCATTCCCAGCTCAGCCAAGCTGAGATCTTCCGCCGCACGTCGCTCACTGACCGGAACCTGTCCAGCGTCAGTCAGGCAGGGCTCGTTAGCAATCTGAATGACGGCGCGGCGTGGGGTCTTTCCCCATTGGTTTTTGCGGCGGCAGGCATGGGTCTTGAGCAAATCGGAATGCTGGCAGCGCTCTACCCGGCAGTTTGGGGATGTGCACAGATATTCACAGGCAGTTTATCGGACAGGGTCGGCCGGAAGAACCTAATCGTTTGGGGCATGTGGCTTCAGGCACTTGGAATCGTGGTCGTTGCCGCCACCGTGACTTTCGCGGGATTTGCAGGCGGTGCGGTGCTGCTTGGCTTCGGTACGGCGATGGTGTATCCAACCTTGCTAGCCGCCATAGGCGACGTCGCGCACCCGAGTTGGCGTGGTTCCGCAGTAGGGGTTTATCGACTTTGGCGCGACCTCGGATACGCATTTGGCGCATTGCTTGCTGGTTTCCTCGCGGATGCATTCGGACTTCCAGCTGCCGTAAGTGCCGTCGCTGTGGTTACCTTCGCTTCCGGCTGCGTAGTCTTGGCTCGCATGCGAGAGACTCTGTCACCGGTGTGAAATGAGGCGTATCTATCTCGACTACAACGCGAGCACGCCGGTCCACCCGGAAGTTGCGCGCGCCATGCATGCCGCAGAACAGGGAAGCTACGGGAACCCGTCGAGCACGCACTGGTCGGGATCAGAGGCAAAGTCGATCCTTGAACGCAGCCGCGCTCAGGTTGCCTCGCTACTTGGCTGCGCTCCTCAAGAAGTCGTGTTCACTAGCGGCGGGAGCGAAGCAAGCAATCTAGCGCTCAAAGGACTGTACTTCTCGATCCGAGACCGGCCCGCGCACATCATCACAAGCACGATTGAGCATCCATCAATCGTTGAACCGTGTCGCTTCCTGGAGCGACTTGGCGCGCGGATTACGAGGCTGTCGGTGGACCGCACAGGTCGCGTCGATCCTGAAGACCTGCAACGGGCGATATCTCCCGACACCATCCTAATCAGCCTGATGCATGCGAATAATGAAGTCGGAACGATTCAGCCGATTGAGGCGTGTGCGAGCATTGCCCGTGCGCATGGGGTTCCATTGCATACAGACGCCGCTCAGTCAGTTGGCAAGATCCCAACTGCGGTTGATGAGCTGGGCGTTAGCATGCTCACGATTGCTGGGCACAAGATGTACGCGCCAAAGGGCGTCGGTGCTTTGTACGTCCGTTCGGGATTGCAGCTTGAGTCATTGATTCACGGGGCTGGACATGAACGGGGTCGCCGTGCTGGAACCGAGAGCGCGATGTTAGCGGCGGCTCTCGGTATGGCATGCGAACTCGCGCTCGACTTATCGTGGACCGTGGGTGCGCGCGAACTGCGCGATTATCTTTGGACGTCCCTTAAGAAGCGGCACGGGGAGGCTGTTATCCTCAATGGCCACGCTGAGTATCGCCTGCCGAACACCCTGAACGTATCGTTCGTGAACCGGGTATCTGCGGACTTGTTGGCTGAGATAGGGGGAGTCGCGGCCTCGGGCGGGTCGGCGTGCCACTCTGGACGAGTTGAACTATCACCGGTGCTTGCGGCGATGAAAGTGCCCGAGCACGAGGGCATGGGCGCGGTGCGATTCAGTCTTGGCCGCGACACCACACGACTAGACATTGATGAAGCACTTCAACTGATTAATGCAGCATTGCGATGATATGGCAGTGCTTGGTACTGAAATCCGCGTGTCAGTGGTTCGATTCCGCCATTGGCCACGATGGTCGTCTCGAATTGGGCCGGAAGTTCCTGTTTCCGAGGGGCGTGCGGGTTGTCGGTCGAATATGGGCAGCGGGCATCGTTACACGTACGGACCGTAGCGGGCCCCCGCTACCAACTCGATCACTGGGACCCGGCATGCCACCTGCAAGCGCCATCCTGGTCCCGGTCACTTCAAACTCCAGCATTGGAATGCCGTCGTCGTCCATGAAGCGAAGGGATGAAAAAGGCCCGGCACCTCGCGGCACCGAGCCTCCCACGTGGCAAAATTAGGCCGTTTTTTTCAGGTCGAGGCGTATGCGTTGCGCGAACTGAGTCCCTCCACCGGCACCATCCCCAGGTTCCCCGGCCTGTGACGATTCCAGTGTCAGAACTTGAAACGCTGGCCGTGGGCTTGCTCGCGCTGGTGATCGCGAACCCGATAGTTCGCCGCATTCCATTGCTCGCGCGCCTCAACGTGCCCGTTCCGGTGATCGGCGGCGTGATGGTAGCCATCGTGATGGCGCTGCTGTATCGGTTCGGCGACACGACGCTTGAGTTTTCTTCTGGGCTCAGAGACTTCTTCCTGCTGGTCTTCTTCACGACGGTCGGACTGTCCGCCAAGTTTTCGGCACTGAAGGCGGGTGGACGTCCGCTTGTCATTCTCTGCGTCGTGACGCTCATACTCCTGGTCGCGCAGAACCTCGTGGGCATTGCAGTGGCCGCGAGCGTCGGCGCGCACCCGTTCTACGGCTTACTGATCGGCAGCGTATCTTTCGTTGGCGGTCCTGGAACCGCGGCGGCGTGGGCCAAGGAAGCGCAGGCAATGGGGCTGGAGAATGCGCCGGCAGTCGCGGTGGGCGCGGCGACGCTCGCGGTCGTCGTCGGTGCCATGGTCTCCGGACCCATCACCGGTTGGCTGATCGGGAGAAGCAAGCTTCGCGGCGCGCCGGGCGATTCGCCCGCGTCCTGGGTCGCGCCGGTGGCCGCCAAGTCGGTTCCGGCGCCTCCGATCGCGACGGTCATGCTGACATTGCTGCTCATCGTGGGCGCGGTGCTCGCGGGTGCTGCGGTCAACGCTTGGGCGCGTAGCGCGGGATTCGTTCTGCCGGGTTTTCTGACGGCGATGCTCGTCGGCGTCGCAATCACGAACGTGGCCGATGCCATCGGCGCCAAGCTCGACTTCGCGCCGATCGAGCGCGGCGGAGAAATCGCGTTGCAGGCCTTCCTCGTCATGTACCTGATGAGCCTGCAGCTGTGGACGCTGGGACCGGGGATCGGGCCGCTGCTGGCTAACGTCGCCGTCCAGATCGTTGTCACAACCCTGATCGGCATCTTCATACTGTTCCGCTGGCTCGGCCGGGACTACGACGCGGCCGTCACCGTGGGCGGGTTCCTGGGATTCGGCTTGAGTTCGATGCCCGTGGCGATGGCGACAATGGATGGAGTTGCCCTGCGCTTCGGGCCCTCGCCGAAGGCATTCCTGCTCATCGCGCTGGCGGGATCCTTCTTCGTCGACCTGGCAAACGCGTTTGTCGTGAAAAGCTTCCTCTCGCTGCCCTGGTTCCGCTGATTCCACTACGAGGAGTAACGCCATCAGCAAAGGTTCCGATCTCCTGGTTGCCGCGCTCGCGAACGAGGGTGTCGATCGCATCTTCGGAGTGCCCGGCGAGGAAAACCTCGACGTCGTCGAGTCGCTGCGCAAATCGAGCATCCAGCTGGTATTGACCCGCCACGAGCAGGCAGCGGGCTTCATGGCCGCGACTCATGGCCGCCTCACCGGCCGCGCCGGCGTCTGCATCTCCACCCTGGGACCGGGCGCGCTCAATTTTTCGACGGCCGCCGCCTATGCGCAGCTCGGCGCGATGCCGATGATCCTGCTGACCGGGCAGAAGGCGATCATGTCCGGCAAGCAGGCGAAGTTCCAGATCGTCGACGTGATCGCCTCGATGAAGCCGCTGACCAAGATGGCGCGTCAGATTGTGAGTCCGAAAAGCATCCCGACACTCGTGCGCGATGCGTTCCGGGTAGCGGAGGAGGAGCGGCCGGGCCCTGTGCTGCTGGAACTGCCGGAAGACGTCGCGGCCTACGAAGCCGGCGAGGTCCCAATCGTGCCGCGGCATGCGGTCGATTGGCCGGTCGCGAATCCTGAGGCGATCGCGCGCGCGGCCGGGTTGATCCGGAAAGCGGAGCGGCCGCTGATCATGATCGGCGGCGCGGGCAATCGTCCCCGACTCGTCGAGAGCCTTTCGAAGTTTGTGCAGCGCACCGGCATTCCGTTTTTCAACACGCAGATGGGCAAGGGCGCGGTCACCGGCAGCTCCGAGCTCTACATGGGCACCGCCGCCCTTTCGGCAGGCGACTACGTGCACCGGGCGGTGGATCATGCCGATCTCATCATCTCGATCGGTCATGACACGATCGAGAAGCCGCCATTCCTGATGGCGCCCGGCGGCCTGCAGGTCATTCACATCGGATACACGTCGGCCAACGTGGAGGAAGTGTTCTTCCCGCAGGCCGAGGTCCTGGGTGACATCGGAAGCTCGCTCGCGCAGCTGGCGACCCAGCTCGACGGCAAGCTGAAGATCGATCCCGCATTTCTTGCACTTCGCGAGGAAATCCTCGGCCGTGTCGGCGAAGGCGCGGGCGACGACCGTTTTCCGGTCATACCCCAGCGCCTGGTCGCCGACATACGCAAGGTGATGCCGGCAGACGGCATCGTCTGCCTCGACAACGGGATGTACAAGATCTGGTTCGCGCGGAACTATCGCACGCAGGTCGCGAACACGCTCCTGCTCGACAACGCGCTGGCCACGATGGGCGCCGGACTGCCGTCGGCGATGATGGCGGCGATTCTCCATCCCAAACGCCGGGTGCTCGCGGTCTGCGGCGACGGCGGCTTTATGATGAACTCGCAGGAAATGGAAACGGCGGTGCGGCTGAAGCTGAATCTCGTGGTGGTCGTTCTCAACGACTCGGCCTACGGGATGATCCGCTGGAAGCAGGCCGTCGACAAGTTTCCGGACTTCGGCCTGACCTTCGGCAATCCCGATTTCGTGAAGTATGCCGAGGCGTATGGGGCCAAAGGCTCGCGCGTGACGGCAACCCGGGATCTCGTGTCCACTATCGACGCGGCATTCAAGGGCGGCGGCGTGCATCTGATTGACGTGCCGATCGATTACAGCGAAAACGTCCGCGCGCTGGTCGATGAGCTCGAGCATGGGGTCAGGGAGATCGAGGTCCCGTGAATCGGATGCCGGCTCCCGCGCGAATGCAGGTGGTCCAGGCCTACGACCGGGCGCCGATCGCCGAGATCGACACCGATGACGCGGCCGCTCTGGAAGCGAAGCTAGCGGCCGCGACCCGGGTTTTTCGCGATCGCAATGGGTGGTCGAAGCCGCACGAACGGGCGGACGTCCTCCGGCGGCTTGCCGCCCTCATCGAGACGAAAGCCGACCACTTCAGCCGCCTGATCGCGCGGGAGGGCGGCAAGCCGCTCGCCGACGCCATCGTCGAAACCACGCGCGCCATCGATAGCGTACGCAATGCCGCGGACGAGTTGCGGAACTTCGCGGGACGGGAAATCCCGATGGGCCTGACGCCGGCGAGCACCGGGCGGCTCGCCTTCACCACGCGCGAGCCGATCGGCGTGGTCGTGGCGATCTCCGCATTCAACCACCCGCTGAACCTCATTGCGCACCAGGTGGCGCCGGCGATCGCCGTCGGCTGCCCGGTGATCGTGAAGCCGGCGGCGGCAACACCGCTCAGTTGCCTGGAATTCGTCGCGCTCGTGCGCGAGGCCGGCCTCGCCGAACCCTGGTGCCAGACGTTCATCAGCCCGGACAACGCCCTGGCCGAGCGCCTTGCCACGGATTCGCGAGTCGCGTTCTTGAGCTTCATCGGTTCGGCGCGGGTCGGCTGGCACCTGCACGCCAGGCTCGCGCCCGGAACCCGGTGCGCGCTGGAACACGGCGGCGCCGCACCGGCAATCGTCGACCAGAGCGCCGATCTCGAAAGTCTCATCGAGCCGATGGTCAAGGGCGGCTACTACCATGCAGGCCAAGTATGCGTCTCGACGCAGCGCATCTACGTTCACTCGACGCTCATGCCTGCGTTCCTCGACCGTTTCGTGGCGCGGGTGCGCGCGCTGCGCGTTGGAGACCCGCTTTCGGCCGAGACCGAAGTTGGCCCGCTCATCCATCCAAGGGAAGTCGACCGGGTCGAGTCGTGGATTGGCGAATCGGCTGCGGGCGGGGCGAATGTCCTTGCTGGCGGGAAGCGCCGATCGGCGACGGTCATGGAGCCGACGGTCCTGCTTGAGCCGGCGCCGGAGGCGCGCGTGTCGCGGGAGGAAATATTCGGCCCCGTAACCTGCGTCTACGGTTTCGAGCAAATCGACGAGGCCATCGACAGGGCGAATTCGCTGCCGGTGGCATTCCAGGCGAGCGTTTTCGCCAAGGATATCGGGGCGGCGCTGCGCGCCGCCGACCGGCTCGACGCGTCGGCGGTGATGATCAATGATCACACGGCTTTTCGCACCGACTGGATGCCGTTCGCGGGCCGCCGGGAGTCCGGCTACGGCGTCGGCGGCATACCCTTCAGCATGCGCGAGATGACGCAGGAAAAGATGCGCGTGTTCCGCTATCCCGCATGAGACAGCCGCTGGCGTCGCTGAACCTCCCGGCCAAGATCGCACTCGCGCTCGTTTCGGCGGGCTCGTACGGCCTTCTGACTTTCCTGTCGGAACGCAGCGCGACTCTCGACATGGTCCTTTCGAAAGCGAACACGGGGATGCACCTGGTCTCGCTCATTTTCGGCGCGCTGGTCATGGTGCCCTATGCCGCTTCGTCGGGCCGGTGGCCGTTGCGCGGCGCCGCGATGTGTGTCGCGAGCGCCGCGATCTATTACGTCGCGGTGCGATTCGTCGTGGACGGCCCGCTCAACGACGACACGATGACGTCGTTCGCGGTGAGCGGCGCGGGCGCGGCGCTCCTCACGGGTCTCACGGTCGTCGTGCTGGGGCCGCGCGTGTTCCGGGCAAGACTCGTACCGCTGATGCTCGTCGCGGGCGCCGCCGGCGGCTTCGTCTTCGACCACAAGTTTTCGATCGACGAGGCGATGCTGCTCGGCCATCTCGCCTGGCAGACGCTCGTCTGCCTTGCGCTGCATTTCAGCTTCCGGGATACGACGACATGATCTGGCGTGATCTTGACGTCGCGATCGGCTATGGCATCTTCTTCTTCATCGCCGTGTTCGTGAGCGTCATTTCCACAAATGGCTTCATCGACATCAAGGTGACGCTGGCGGAACTCCTGGGCGGCGACATGGCGCGCGCGGCGATTGGCGGCGGCGGCGGAGCGGGATTCTTCGTGGTGCTGCTTGTCACTGCGACGATCGCGGTGCCGTATTTCCTGAGGCACAAGCTGGCGACGCTCGCGTTTACCGTGCCTCTCCTGATCACGATCTACGGATTCTGGCCGCTTTACCAGCAGCACCGCGCCGAGCAGGAGGCGATTGAAGCCCTGGGTGAGTTTGGTCCGATGATGGGCCAGACGGCGGAGCAGATTGCCGGCAGCGTCGGCGGGCCACTCGATAGCCTCGGGATCGGAGCCTGGCTCCTGTTCGCGACGGTGATCTTCCTCGCGTTCAGGGGCGTGACGCGATCACTCGCGCGCGCCTGAGCCTGCTACTTCATCGTCGGCATCGTGAACTCGGCCCCGCGCGATCCCTCGGGCCAGCGCGCCGTCACGGTCTTGAGCCGGGTGTAGAAGCGCACGCCGTCGGGCCCGTGCATGTGCAGCGGGCCGAAGAGCGATCGCTTCCAGCCGCCGAAGCTATGAAAAGCCATCGGCACTGGAATCGGCACGTTGACGCCGACCATGCCAGCGGCTACGCGCCGGCTGAACTCGCGCGCGGCGCCGCCGTCGCGCGTGAAGATCGAGGCTCCATTGCCGAATTCGTGCCGCTCGATCAGGCCGAGGGCCGCGTCGAGATCGGGTACGCGAAGCACGACGAGCACGGGACCGAAAATTTCTTCGCGATAGATTCGCATCGACTCGGTCACGCGGTCGAAAAGCACTGGGCCCATGAAGAACCCGCGCTCGTGTCCCTTGACCGCGAGCTTGCGGCCATCGACGACGAGCTCGGCCCCTTCCTTGACGCCCGTGTCGACGTAGCCGAGCACGCGATCGAGATGCTCCCGCGTCACGAGCGGCCCCATGTCCGCGCCCTCGGAGGTGCCGGGCAGGACCTTGATCGCGGCGAGCTCGGGCTTCAGCGCCGCAATCAGGCGGTCGCCCGCGTCACCGACTGCGAGCGCGACGGAGATCGCCATGCAGCGTTCGCCGGCGGAGCCGTAGGCCGCGCCTGCGAGCGCATGCGCGGCGACTGCGGGGTCAGCGTCTGCCATCACTACCATGTGGTTCTTTGCGCCGCCGAGGGACTGCACGCGCTTGCCGGCATTCGATCCCGTGCGGTACACGTGCTCGGCGACCGGCGTCGAGCCGACGAAGCTGGCCGCATCGACGCCCGGATCGTTCAGGATCGCGTCGACCGCTTCGCGATCGCCATTGACGACATTCAGGACGCCCGCCGGTGCACCCGCTTCGGTCAGGAGCTCGGCGAGCCGCATCGGGCAGCCGGGATCCTTCTCGGAGGGCTTCAGGACGAAGGTGTTCCCGCAGGCGATCGCGATCGGGAACATCCACATCGGCACCATGGCCGGAAAATTGAATGGCGTGATGCCCGCGCAGACCCCGACCGGCTGGCGAAGCGACCAGCTGTCAATCCCGCGCCCGACCGCGTCGCTGTACTCGCCTTTCAGCAGGTGCGGAATGCCGCAGGCGAATTCCACGATCTCGAGCCCGCGCGTGACCTCGCCGCGTGCATCGGGCAGCACCTTGCCGTGCTCGCGCGTGAGGATCGTCGCAAGCTCTTCCGCGTGCTTCTCGATCAGGTCGCGGAAGCGGAACAGCACGCGTGCGCGCCGCAGTGCGGGCGTGTCCGACCATTCCGGCAGCGCGGCGCGCGCGGCCTGGATGGCCGAGCGCGTCTCGTCCGCGGAGGCGAGGGCAACTTCCGTCGCCGCGACGCCGAGCGCCGGGTTGTAGACGGGAGCCGAGCGGCCTGAGCGTCCCGGGACGCGGCGACCGCCGATGTAGTGACCGAGCTGCTCGAGTTTGGCCGTCATGGCTTGCTTGTTAGTCGCGATCAACTGGATTGTGGCCCGATTTGGGGGCCTTGTCATTCGCGGAGTTTCACTCGCCACAGAGCCGCCGCGAGGAACATCGACACCACGGAAGATGCGATCCAGAACGTGATCGCCGGACCGAAATCGTAGGTACGCACGCCATCCACCACCTTCATGCCCGCCTCGATCAGTGTGCCGCTGACGTTTTCCTGGATGGCCGCGCCCAGATAGCTGAACACGCCGATAACTCCCATCGCCGCCCCCGCAGCCTTCTTCGGTGCGATGTCAACCGCGAACAAGCCACCGAGAGAATTGATGAGCCCGTTCAGGCCGGCGCCGAAGAGGATGAACGCCACAGCCAGCATGGCGTTGTTCCGCGGCCCGAAAAAGATCAACACCAGGCCCAGCAGCTCGACGACGGCAAACAGCAGGTTGGCCGGCGGTCGCCGGGCCGAAAAGACCTTGTCGGAGAGGTAGCCGAACAGGAGACAACCGGCAACGCCGGCTATCGTGTACGCCGCCATGAAGAAGGCCGCTTCTTCCAGCGCGAAGCCGCGCGCCTCCTGCAGGTACAGGATGCCCCAGCTCGCAATCGCGTAGCGCGAGACGTACATGGTGGCGCTCGAAAGCGCGAGCACCCAGATCGCCGGGATCCTGAGGACCGACAGTTGGATCGTCAGCACCCGCGCTTCCGGCGGCGCGGACGGCGTCAGGTGGTCGTTCTTCCAGTCAGCCACCGTCGGCAGGCCGAGCGTCGTCGGCCGGTCCTGCATCACGAGATAGATGCCGATGCCCGTGAGGATGCAGATGAGCCCGGGCACCCAGAATCCCGCGCGCCAGCCGAGCCAGGCGACAAAGAGCGCGACGACATAGTAGGTGAGCCCCTCTCCCATGGCATGCGCCGTGCCCCAGATCCCGTAGAAACGCCCACGCTCGCGATTGCTGAACCAGCTGGTGAGCGTCACGATGCTGGCGGGTGCGCCAAAGCCCTGGAACCAGCCGTTGAACGCCCAGAGTGCGACCGAGAGCCAGAGAATCGTCGAGAAGCCCATACCGATGTTGATGAGCGCAGAAACGATCACGCCGGTCGCGAAGAAAATCTTCATGTTGGCGTGATCGGCGAGGAAGCCGTTGACCAGTTTCCCGAAGGCATACGAGTACAACAGCGCGGAGCCGATCAGCCCAAGCTCTTCCGGTGAATAGATGCCCTCGTCGATCAGCGGCTTCTTGACGACGGAGAGGGCAAGCCGGCAAGTGTAGGCGATGGCGTAGCCCGCGGTGATCGCGACGATCACGCGAATCCGGTAACGGCGGTAAAGTGGATCGACCTGGCTCGAATCGGCGACGGCCGGCCGGGCGGGGCCGGCCTCGTACGCGGCCAGCAGTCGCCTCACGCTGCGGCCCGCAGGCGCGATCGGGTCGTCTGAAACTGAATCTTCATTGTGTGTATGCCTAGAATATTCATTTCATCGCGTCCAGTCCCGGACTGTTAGGAACAAAGATGCCGACTCGTGCCTGGCTGCCGGTCCTGATCGCGGTCCTGGGGGGCTGTTCGAAGTCGGCGGACGACACGCCTCCGGAGCCCGTGCTTCCGACAATCGCCGCCGCCGCGGAGACCGCGCCGACGGCCGAGGAGTGGGTGAACGTCAGCGCGGAGGCGAAGGAGGTCACCGATGTCGAGTACGGCGGCAATCTCGAGTTCTTCGTCGAGAAGACGATCGCCGACAAGTTCGTCGTGCGCCTCGCGGCCCAGAACCTGCTCGATAGCGACAAGGACGAACAGATCGGCGTGTTCGAGTCAGTCGAACAGCTCCAGGCGGGCACGCCAGTCACCTCCGTGCACCAGATCGAGGAATCCGACCCGGTCTACATCCTGACCTTCCGCGGCACGTTCTAGCTTCGAGGCGCTGACCGCCAGCGCGCGGACACCGCGGTGCCCCTGGCAACGCGGTTCCGGTAAGCTCCGCGCGATGCGACCACCGGCCCAGATCCAGAAGGTCCGCCACCAGGGCCGCCGGCGCCGCGCAGCCGACCTCGAGGACCGCAAGCCGCTCGAGCACTTTCCCTGGTGGCTGCGACTCCTGTCGTCGATACCGCTTCCTGCCTGGTACGTCATTTCGCGATTTCTCGCCTGGCTCCTCGATCGCATCATCCGCCAGCGCAACGATGTCATCGACATGCAGCTCGCCGCCTGCTTTCCGGACCGCGACGCGGCCTGGATCAAGGCGACGCGTCGCGAGTTCTACCGCAACTTCGCGGACGTCTCGGTCGAGATCGTCAAGGCCGTGACGATGAAACAGGAGGAGATCGACCGCCGCGTGACCTTTGTTGGCCACGAACCCGCGCGCGCGGCCCTCGACGCCGGGCAATCGATCATCGTCTTGACCTCCCACAACTGCAATTGGGAGTGGACCCTGCTTAAGCTCTCGTTTGGGATGGGTCATCCGATCCAAGCGACCTACAAGCCGTTGAAGCAACGCTTCGGCGACCGGCTGATGCTTACCGTCCGCTCGCGCTTCGGGGCCGAGATGATTACCGCGCGGCGACTGCTGATGAAGGTGATGCGTTACCGCGGACCGGCGCGGATCGTCGGCATGGTGACCGACCAGGCGCCGACCTCGTCGGGAGTGCGCTACTTCACGCAGTTCATGGGACTCGACACCGCGTTTTTCGTCGGGCCGGAGGCGATCGCGCGGGGTGCGCGCCTGCCGGTGTATTACCTCGCGATGCGCCGTGCATCGCGCGGCCACTATCGCGTCGCTTTCGTCCCGATCGCGAAAGCCGGCGAAGAACTCGCCCCAGGGGCCCTGATCGAGCGCTACGCCGCCGAGGTTGAATCGCTGACGCGCGAGCGCCCGCCCGACTGGCTCTGGAATTACCGGCGCTGGAAGGTGCAGCGAGACGCCGAGGGCCATCCGCGTGTCGTAACGTCGGGACACATCAAAGCGCCGAATCAATCCGAAGTGACATAAGTAACGCAGCAAATACATACGGTTACCTTGCTTTCCTAAAAGTTTCTGACACAATGCAGCGCAAGTAGCGAACTTGCCGGACCTCCGGATTCGTTAACTGGTTCCTACGGTCGACGCCGGCCGCGCTGACAGACTGCCTTGAAAACAGGGGGGACCCAGCAGGGTGCTGAAGGTGCAAGGCGAACCGCTTCCCGATTTCACGGCTTCCGACGTACTTTCGTCGAAGTTGTGGCAGCCGCGGGCTGAGCGCCCGCCGCTCGGCGTCGACCTCGCGTGCACCAAGATTGCCGTCGACTTCCAGAACATCACCGCCGGCAACGCCGACTCGGTGATCCGCCAGAGCCTCGACATCCTTCGCGAAGCGACCGGCACCGACGCCGTCTTCCTCGCGCTGCTCGACGGGCGCGGCGAGACCATCGATTCGATTGCGACTGCGAAGGGCCCGTTCGCCCAATGCCGGCCCGAAGTGCTGAAGGGCGAGCCGCTCGATGCGCTGCCCTGGATCCGCTCGCGGCTCGAACACGTCCGGATACTGGAGATCCGCGATACGGTGAGCGCGCGGGCAGAACAGGCTGGCGATGCAGGCCGGCTCGCGGCCCTCGACATCCGCTCGCTGCTCCTCATCGCCTTTGCCGTCCAGGGCACGGTGCGGGGCTTCCTCGCCTTCGTGTCGTCCACACCGCGCGACGGCTGGGACGTGAACTTGCACCTGCTGCTGAAGCTCGTTGGCACGAGCCTCGCCTGCGGCCTCGAAAAGGTTTCGCTCGCCGACCGCCTTGCCGACATGCAGGAGCGCCAGGAGATGGCGCTGCCCTGCGCGAACGACGGGCTCTGGGACTACGACGCGCAGACCAACCACACCTGGTTCTCGCCGCGCTGGAAGGGAATGCTCGGCTTCGCCGAGGGCGACGTGATCACCTCGCCGGACTGGCACCGCATGGTCCACCCGGAGGACCTCGCGCGCGTGTCGGCCGCGATGCGTGACCACATCGCCGGCAAGACGCCGATGTTCGAGAGCGTGCATCGCCTGAAGCACACGGATGGGGAGTGGCGCTGGGTCATCGGCCGCGCCTGCGCACGCGTCGACGACCAGGGCCGGCTACGCCGCCTGATCGGCGTCGAGCTAGACATCACCGAGCGCAAGCTCTACGAGGAGGCGCTCTTCCGCGAGAAGGAGAGTGCCCAGATCACGCTGCAGTCGATCGGCGACGGCGTGATCACCTGCGACGCACACGGGCGCGTCGAATACCTGAACCCGGTGGCGGAGGAGCTGACCGGCTGGCGGCTCGAGGACAGCCTCGGCCGCACCATCGACGAGATTTTCCGCGCGTTCCACGAGGAAACCTGCGAGCCGCTCGAGAACCCGCTCGCCGTTGCCGTGCGCCGGATACGCTCGATCAAGTCAGTACGGCCGATGCTGCTGATCCGCAAGGACGGCAATGAGCTTTACATCGAGAGCACGGCCTCGCCGATCCGCGACGGGACCGGCACGGTCACGGGCGGCGTGCTCGTTTTCCACGACGTGTCGGAGTCGCGAGAGCTGAACCGGCGCCTGTCCTACCACGCGAGCCACGACGTGCTGACGGGACTCGTCAACCGGCGTGAGTTCGAAACGCGGCTCGAGCGCGCACTGAAGAGCGCCAAGGCGCGCGAGACGTCATACGCGCTCTGCTACATCGACCTCGACCAGTTCAAGATCGTGAACGACACCTGCGGGCACAGTGCGGGCGACGCGCTCCTCGGGCAGGTCGGCGCGCTCTTGAAGTCGAAGGTGCGCTGGCGTGACACGCTTGCGCGCCTGGGCGGCGACGAATTCGGCGTTCTGCTCGAGAGTTGTTCGCTCGAAGAAGCACTTCGCACGGCCGAGACGCTCCGCGAGGCGATCCGGAATTTCCGTTATACCTGGGAGGACCGGACCTTCCGGCTGGGCTGCTCGATCGGCGTCGTGCCAATCACCGCGGAAAACGAGGACGTGGCTTCCGTCCTCTCGGCCGCGGACTCCGCCTGCGGCGCGGCCAAGGAGTCGGGCCGCAACCGCGTCCACTGCTTCGAAGAGAACGACATCGACCTCATGCGTCGCCGCCGCGAGATGCAGTGGGCGGCCCGCATCAACAACGCCCTCGAGGAGTCGCGCTTCGAGCTCTTCCGCATGACCATCCTGCCACTGCAGGTCGAGGACGCGGGCGAGCACTTCGAGCTGTTGCTCAGGATGCGCGACGAGAGCGGCAAGATCGTTGCTCCTGACCAGTTCATCGCGGCGGCCGAGCGCTACGGCATCACGCCGTCCATCGACCGTTGGGTGATCGACAGCGCGTTCCGCTGGCTGGTGTCGGAGGCCGACGAGCGCCGGCGCCTGACGATGTGCTCGATCAACCTGTCGGGCCAGAGCCTCGGCGACGACAAGTTCCTGCCGTACGTGATCGAGCAGTTCCATCGCAGCGGCATCGACGGCAGCAAGATCTGTTTCGAGATCACCGAGACGGCGGCCATTGCGAACTTCTCGCAGGCGAGCCGCTTCATCCAGGCGCTGAAGGAACTCGGGTGCAAGTTCGCGCTCGACGACTTCGGCACCGGCCTCTCGTCGTTCGGCTACCTGAAACACTTCCCTGTGGATTTCCTCAAAATCGACGGCAGCTTCGTGAAGGGCGTGCTGCACGACCCGATCGACCGCGAGATGGTCCGCTCGATCAACGAGATCGGCCACCTGACCGGCAAGCAGACGATCGCAGAGTGGGCGGAGAACGCCGAGATTATCGAGGTGCTGCGCGGACTCGGCGTCGATTACGCGCAAGGATATGGCGTGTCGCAGCCGCAGAGGGTGCAGCGGGCGGCAATCGCCTGAGACGAAGAGGGGACAGTCCCCCGCAGCTCTAGAAAGGCAATCCGTGCATCGCGCCCGCCATGCACAGCAGCATCGGGATCGACAGGATGTAATTGGTGCGCGAGGCGTAGAGCGCCGTCTTGCGCGCTGCGGCCTTCTGCTCGTCGGTCGCGGGCACGATCCCGAGGATCTTCTTCTGGTTCGGCCAGATGAACACCCAGACGTTGAACAGCATTATCGTGCCAAGCCAGGCGCCGACACCGATCACGAACTGGTAGCCGTTGAAGGCGTCGCCGCCCTGTCCGAGCATGACGGCGCCGACGAGGTTGCCCGAGCGCGCCAGGTACCAGACCCCCGTCAGCCAGGTGACGACCGCGGACCAGCGAAACCACAAGAGCGCCCGCGGCGCCACGTACTTCGTGATGCCCGCGCCTCCCGGGCCGCCCTTGTCCGCGGCGGCCTCCGCAAGGGCCGGCACCTGCACTGCGTTGAAGTAGTAGAGGAGACCGATCCAGGTGATGCCCGCGATGATGTGCAGCCAGCGCGCGAGACCAAGCTCGTTCCAGCCGCCGTCGACCGCAAACACCGCGAACAGGATCGCGAGCACGAAACCGGTGATGAGCGAACCCTTGACGCTGGTGAGCGGATTCATGGCATGACTCCCCTGGATTCATTGAAGAATAGGGCAGCCACCCCCATAATTCAACGCGTTAGCGCAATCCCGACATGGACGAACGCGGCCCCAGCTCCCCTTGTCTGAATATCTGCTCGCTGGACGACCGGGGCGTCTGCCGCGGCTGCTTTCGGACGCTGGACGAGATCGCCGAATGGACGCGGATGACCGCGGCCGAGCGTTGGGAGACGGTGGCGAGGTCCGAGGCGCGGCGCCTCGCAGATCAAAAGGAGCGTGGTATACGATGAGCGACGAAACGATGACCCGGCGCATACGGGAGCAACTCGAATCCGCTCCGGTCGTGCTGTTCATGAAGGGCACGCCGGATTTCCCGCAGTGCGGGTTCTCGGCACAGACCGCCGGCGCCCTGCGCGCGCTCAAGGCGGACTACCGTCACGTCAACATTTTCGAGGAGCCGGAGCTGCGCGAAGCGCTCAAGGCCCATTCGAACTGGCCTACGTACCCGCAGCTCTATGTGAAGGGAGAACTGGTGGGCGGTTGCGACATCGTGACCGAAATGTACCGCTCGGGAGAGCTCAGGGCGCTGCTCCAGGAAGCTGGCGCGATCGCTTGATCACGCGGTTCCCGCGCTATTCCGGCGCGGGCTCGAGCAGCGGATTCGGCGGCTCCACGGTCGCCGTCGCGGCGAGCCGTTCGGCCGCTGCCTCATAGATCGGCTTGAACTGGTTGCAGACGACACAGAAGAGATCGGCCGTCCGCTCGGCATCGTAAGCTGCGGAGTGCGCCTCTCCCGAGTTCCACTCGAGTCCTGCGGCCTGCGCGGCACGCGACAGCACGGTCTGGCCGTAGGCGACACCGGCAAGCGTCGCGGTGTCGAAGCAGGAGAAGGGGTGGAAGGGATTCCGCCGGATTCCCGCACGCGCGACCGCGGCATTCAGGAAACCGAGGTCGAACGAGGCGTTGTGGCCGACGAGGATCGCGCGGGTGCATTGCTGCTCGCGGACCGCGCGGCGCACTTCGCCGAAGATCGTGCCGAGCGCGTCGCTCTCCGTCGAGGCGATACGAAGCGGATGCCAGGGGTCGATGCCATTGACCGCGAGCGAGGCGGGATCGAGCCGCCCACCGTCGAACGGCCGCACGTGCTCGCGAATCGTCGGGCCGCGCACGAGCCGGCCCTCCGGGTCGATCGACACCAGTACGGCGGCGATCTCGAGGAGCGCATCCGTCGCGGCGTTGAATCCACCGGTCTCCACGTCCACCACGACCGGGAGGAAGCCGCGGAATCGGTCGCGCATCGCAGTTGGCATTGCGTTCATGCGGCGTGCGCCGTTTCACGGAGTTTCCATTCAAGCCGCTCGCCCGCGCACATCGGCACGACTTCGCCGGCCGCAAACGGATAGCTCACTGGCACTGTCCAGTGCTTGCGCTCGAGGAGGATCGAACCGGCATTGCGCGGCAGCCCGTAGAAATCCGCGCCATGGAAGCTCGCGAAGGCTTCCAGCCGATCGAGCCGGCCAGCCTGCTCGAAAGCCTGGGCGTACAGCTCGATAGCCGCCGGAGCCGAAAAGACGCCGGCGCAGCCGCAGGTCGATTCCTTGGCGCTGCGCGCATGCGGTGCGCTGTCGGTACCGAGGAAGAAATGCGGGTCGCCGCCGGTGGCGGCTTCGACAAGCGCCTCCCGGTCGCGCTCTCGCTTGAGGATCGGCAGGCAGTAAAGATGAGGCCGGAGCCCGCCCCGGAACATCGCGCCCCGGTTGAACAGCAGGTGCTGCGGCGTGATCGTCGCGGCGACCCGTGCTCCGCCCGCGCGCACGAATTCGACGCCGGCCCGGGTTGTCACATGCTCGAGCACGACCCGCAGCCCCGGATGCCGCCTGACGAGTGGAATGAACTCCCGCTCTATGAAGATGCTCTCGCGGTCGTAAGGGTCGATGTCGTCGCCGGTCGCCTCGCCGTGCAGCTGCAGCACGACGTTCCGCTCTTCCATCCGTGCAATCGCCGCCTCGCAGCGCGAAAGGGAGGTCACGCCCGCGTCCGAATGGGTCGTCGCGCCTGCCGGATAGCACTTGACGCCCACGATGAATCCGCGGTCCGCGACGCGGTCGATCTCCGCGGCATCGGTACCGTCCGTCAGGTAGAGGGTCATGAGCGGCTGGAAAGCAGCGCCCGCAGGCAGTACGGCGCGGATCCGGTCACGGTAGCTGCCCGCGGCCTCGACGCTCGCGACCGGTGGGTTGAGGTTCGGCATGACGACGGCGCGCGCGAAGGCGCGCGCGGTCCACGCGACGACAGAGGCAAGTTCCGGGCCGTCCCGCAGGTGCAGGTGCCAGTCGTCCGGCCTCGCGATCTTCAGTGTGGGATTCGGGCTCGACAAAGGGGCTTTATTCTTGACCCGCGGGCGCCGCAGACAGGATCATATCGGGCCGGCCGCCGGCATGGCTATGAATCCGAGGTCACTCGATGGCTGACGGCCCCCAAATCGACGATGTCGATCCGCTCGAAACCCGGGAGTGGCTCGAGTCGATCGATTCGGTGCTCAAGGTCCACGGTCCCGACCGCGCGCATTTCCTGCTCGACCGGCTGATCGACCACGCGCGCCGCGCAGGCAGCTGGCTTCCGTTCAAGCCGAACACCGCTTACGTCAACACGATCCACGTCTCGCGCGAGAAACCGTATCCGGGCGATCGCGCGCTCGAGCGGCGCATCGAATCGCTGATCCGCTGGAATGCAGTCGCGATGGTCGTGCATGCGAACCGCATCAGCACGGAGTATGGCGGACATATTGCAACCTATGCCTCGTCGGCGACGCTGTACGAAGTGGGCTTCAATCATTTCTGGCGCGCACCGTCCGACCATCACCGCGGCGACATGATCTTCGCGCAGGGTCACTCGAGCCCCGGCATCTATGCGCGCGCCTACCTCGAGGGACGGCTGACCGAGGAACAGCTCAGGCATTTTCGCCAGGAAGTCGGCGGCAAGGGACTTTCTTCGTATCCGCATCCCTGGCTGATGCCGGACTTCTGGCAGTTCCCGACGGTCTCGATGGGCCTCGGCCCGCTGCAGGCGATCATGCAGGCGCGTTTCATCCGTTATCTCGAGCACCGCGAGCTCGTCGAGCCCTCGGACCAGAAGGTCTGGTGCTTCCTTGGCGACGGCGAGATGGACGAGCCCGAATCGATGGGTGCGCTCACGATGCCCGTGCGCGAGAAGCTCGACAACCTCGTGTTCGTGATCAACTGCAACTTGCAGCGGCTCGACGGGCCCGTGCGCGGCAATGGCAAGATCATCCAGGAACTTGAAGCCGCCTTCCTCGGCGCGGGCTGGAACGTGGTCAAGGTGGTCTGGGGCGGCCGCTGGGATCCACTGCTCGCGCGTGACGCATCGGGCCTGCTGCGCAAGCGCATGGAAGAAGCGGTCGATGGCGAGTACCAGAATTTCAAGGCGAAGGGCGGCGCGTACACGCGCGAGAATTTCTTCGGCAAGTATCCGGAGTGCCTCGAGCTCGTCGCAAACCTGTCCGACGACGAGATCGCGCTCCTCAATCGCGGCGGCCACGACTCGGTCAAGGTCTGGAATGCCTACGCTACGGCGGTCGCGCACAAGGGCCGGCCCACCGTGATCCTCGCGAAGACCGTCAAGGGCTACGGCATGGGGAAGGCGGGTGAGGCGCTGAACGTCACGCACCAGCAGAAGAAGATGGACGACGAGGCGCTGAAGGCCTTCCGCGACCGTTTCCACATCCCGGTCACCGACGAGGAGATCGCGCGCGTGCCGTTCTTCCGTCCCGCCGAGGACAGCGCCGAGATGCAGTACCTCAAGGGGCACCGCAAATCGCTCGGCGGATCGCTCCCGGTGCGCCGGACGAATGCGCCCGCGCTCGTCGTGCCCGCGCTCGAGGCGTTCAAGAACCTGCTGGACGGCACCGAGGGTCGCGAGATCTCGACCACGATGGCGTTCGTGCGCATCCTGACCCAGCTCCTCAAGGACAAGCACATCGGCGCGCACGTCGTGCCCATCGTGCCGGACGAGGCCCGCACCTTCGGCATGGAGGGCCTGTTCCGGCAGGTCGGTATCTATTCATCCGTCGGCCAGCTCTACACGCCGCAGGACGCGGATCAGCTCATGTATTACAAGGAGGACCGCAAGGGCCAGATGCTGGAGGAGGGCATCAACGAAGCGGGCGCCTTCTGCTCATGGATGGCGGCAGGCACAGCCTACGCAAATCACGGGATCAACATGATCCCGATGTACATCTTCTATTCGATGTTCGGCTTCCAGCGTATCGGCGACTTCGCATGGGCGGCGGGCGACATGCAGGCGCGTGGATTCCTGCTGGGCGCGACCGCGGGACGCACGACACTCGCGGGCGAGGGCCTGCAGCACCAGGACGGCCACAGCCACCTGCTCGCGTCGACGATCCCGAACTGCGTCGCCTACGACCCGTGCTTCGCGTATGAGCTGGCCGTCATCATGCAGGACGGTCTGCGCCGCATGTACGCGGAGCAGCAGAGCGTCTTCTACTACATCACGTGCATGAACGAGAACTACGCCCATCCCGCGATGCCGAAGGGCGTCGAGCAGGGAATCCTGCGCGGCATGTATCTCCTGCACATCGGCGGCCGCGGTGCCGTGCGCGCGACGCTGCTCGGTTCCGGCACGATCCTGCGCGAGGCGCTCGCGGCGGCGGAGCTGCTGGAGTCCGAGTTCGGCGTCCCGGCGGACGTCATGAGCGTCACGAGCTTCACGGAGCTGCGGCGCGACGCGCTCGCCGCCGAGCGCGAGGCGATGCTGCGGCCGGGCGACAAGCCGCGGCAGCCCTGGGTGCGGGAATGCCTCGCGGGACGGCAGGGGCCGTTCATCGCGGCGACCGACTACATGAAGACGGTGGCTGACCAGATCCGGCAATGGGTGCCGGGCCGCTATGTGGCGCTCGGAACCGACGGTTTCGGCCGGAGCGACTCGCGCCAGGCGTTGCGCAGTCATTTCGAGGTCGACCGCCACTGGATCGTGGTCGCCGCCCTCAAGGCGCTCGCAGACGAGGGGCGGATCGACCGCTCGAGCGTCACGCTCGCGATGAAGAAGTTCGGCATCGACCCGGCCAAGCCTGATCCGCTGGTGACCTGAGCGTGACCGCCCGAACCACGGTCGTGGTGCCGGACCTCGGCGACTTCCACGACGTCGAAGTCATCGAAGTGCTCGTCAAGTCAGGCGACGTGGTCGCGGTCGATACGCCGCTCATCACCCTCGAGACCGACAAGGCGACCATGGACGTACCGTCGACGGCGGCGGGCCAAGTCGCCGAAGTGTCGGTAAAGAAGGGCGACCGGGTCTCCAGGGGATCCGAGATCGTCGTCCTGCAATCGGCTGGAGCCGAGGCGCCTGCGAAAACAGCTACGCCCGCGAAGTCGGCCGGTGCAGCGGCGCCCGCGAAAGCGGCCACTTCGCCCGCGGCGCCGAAGCCTGCCGGCGATGTTGCGACACTCGAAGTTCGCGTACCGGATCTCGGCGACTTCAAGGACGTCGAGGTGATCGAGGTGCTGGTCAAAGAGGGCGATGTCGTCGCTCTCGAATCGCCGCTCGTCACGCTCGAAACCGAGAAGGCCACGATGGACGTACCTTCATCGGCCGCAGGCATCGTTGCAAAGCTGCATGTCCGGAAAAGTTCGCGCGTCAACGCCGGGGATCTCGTGGCGACGGTTCGCGGAAGCAAGGCCGCAGCGGCCGAGCCTCCAGCGAGGCCGGCCGCACAGGCTGCAGCCCACAATCCCGAGGCGACCGTCCGGATGACGGTTTCCGCTCTGTCGCCCGCGAGCGCGGCGCCATTGCCCGACGTCCGTGGCGCGCATGCGGGCCCCTCCGTCCGGCGTTTCGCGCGCGAGCTCGGCGTCGACCTGACGCGGGTCATTGGCACCGGGTTCAAGGGTCGCATCAGCGAGGATGACGTCAAGGCCTTCGTCAAGAAGGCGCTTGCCAGTCCGCCGCGCGCGGAATCCGCGGGCGGCGGGCTGCCGCGCGTCCCGGAAGTCGATTTCGCGGCCTTCGGAGCCGTCGAGGTGAAGCCGCTTGGTCGCATCCAGCGCATTTCCGGGGCGCGGCTCCAGGCGAGCTGGGTGAATATCCCGCATGTCACGCAGCACGACGAAGCGGACATCACGGAGTTGGAAAAGCTCCGCGCGTCGCTCAAGGATCGCGCTTCCAGTCTCGGCATCAAGCTGACGCCGCTCGCCTTCATCGCCAGGGCCTGCGCGAAGGTAATTGCGCAGTTCCCGAACTTCGCGAGCTCGCTCGACGCCACGGGCCAGAACCAGGTGTTCAAGAAGTACCTGCACCTCGGCTTCGCGGCCGACACGCCGAATGGCCTCGTCGTGCCCGTCATCCGCGACGCCGGGCGCAAGGACATCTACGAGCTCGCGCGCGACCTGGGCGAGCTTGCGGGCAAGGCGCGCGCCGGCAAGCTGACGGGCGCCGAGATGCAGGGCGGCTGCTTCACGATCTCGAGCCTCGGCGGCATCGGCGGGACCGCGTTCACGCCCATCATCAACGCGCCCGAGGTGGCAATCCTCGGCGTTTCCAAGTCGCAGCAGCGCCCGGTGTGGAAGGATGGCAAGTTCGAGCCGCGCCTAATGCTGCCGCTGTCGCTCTCCTACGATCACCGGGTCATCGACGGCGCCGAGGCCACACGATTCGTCGTAGCCCTGGCGGAGGCACTCGTCTCGCCGCAAAGTCTCACCGAGGCGGTGCCTTGAGCCAGCCGGTCGAGCAGCGGGTGCCGGATCTCGGCGAGTTCCACGACGTCGAAGTCATCGAAGTGCTGGTCAAGTCGGGCGACAGCGTGGAGCCCGAGTCGCCACTCATCACGCTCGAAACCGACAAGGCGACGATGGACGTGCCCGCGACCGTCGCGGGCGTGGTGAAGGAGGTCAGGGTCAAGAAAGGCGACCGTGTTTCGAAGGATTCACTGATCGCGCTCGTATCCGCAGGCGCGGACGATACCGTCAAGATCCCGGGCCTGCGCAAGTCCGCAATGCTGGAGTCGCCGTCACCACCGCGCGCATTGAAACCGGTGGCGAAGGCCGATAGTTCAGCCGGCGAACCGGCCGCAGACGTGTCGACGCAGCTCCTGGTCATCGGCGCGGGACCCGGCGGCTACACGGCGGCGTTTCGCGCGGCGGACCTTGGAATTTCCGTCACGCTGGTGGATCACTGGCCGCAGCTTGGCGGCGTCTGCCTCAACGTAGGCTGCATCCCGTCCAAGGCTCTCCTGCATGCCGCGCGTGTCATCGAGGAAGCCGCGTCGATGTCGGCGAACGGCATCCGCTTCGGCAAGCCGGAAATCGATCCTCAAGCACTGAAGCAGTGGAAGAACCGCATTGTCGGCAAGCTGACAGCGGGCCTCGTGATCCTCGCCAAGCAACGCAAGGTGACGGTTGTCCGGGGCCAGGCGCAATTTGCATCGCCGCATCGCGTCCAGGTTCGCGGCGAAAATGGTGCGAAGCAGATCATCGGCTTCGAGCAGTGCATCGTCGCGGCGGGTTCCGAACCCGCGCGCATCCCGGGCCTGCCGGACGATCCGCGCGTGATCGACTCGACCGGCGCGCTCGAGCTTCGTGACATACCCAGGAAGCTTCTGGTCATCGGCGGCGGCATCATCGGCCTCGAGATGGCCTGCGTGTACGACGCGCTCGGCTCGGAAGTGACCGTAGTCGAGTTGACGGACACGCTGATGCCGGGCTGCGACCGGGATCTCGTGCGCCCGCTCGAGAAGCGGTTGCGCGCGCATTACGCCGCAATCCTGACGGGCACGCGAGTGACAGGCGTCGAGGCGACCAAAGAGGGGCTGCGCGTGAGCTTTGACGGCAAGGACGCGGGCGTGCCGCAGATCCATGACCGCGTGCTCTGTTCGGTCGGCCGGGTACCGAACGGCAAGACAATCCGCGCCGAGGCGGCAGGCGTCACCGTCGACGAACGAGGCTACCTGCCCGTCGACCGGCAGATGCGCACCAATGTGCCGCACATCTTCGCGATCGGCGACATCGTCGGCCAGCCGATGCTGGCGCACAAGGCAACCCACGAAGGCAAGGTCGCGGCCGAAGTCGCGGCCGGACAGAAGAGCGCGTTCGATGCGCGCGTCATTCCCTCGGTCGCCTACACGGACCCCGAGGTCGCCTGGGTGGGCATCAGCGAAACCGAGGCACAGGCCTCGGGCCGGAAACTCGAAAAGGGCATGTTCCCCTGGATGGCGAGCGGCCGCTCGCTTTCGCTCAATCGCGACGAGGGATTCACCAAGTTGCTGTTCGACCCGGAAACACATCGCGTCGTCGGCGGCGGGATCGTCGGCACGAACGCCGGCGACTTGATCTCGGAAGTTGCGCTCGCGATCGAGATGGGCGCCGTCGCCGCCGACATCGGACTCACCGTCCATCCGCATCCGACGCTGTCGGAAACTGTCGCATTCGCGGCGGAAGCTTACGAAGGCACGCTGACGGACCTATTCATCCCGAAGAAGAAATAGCGGGCGCTCCCGCGGGCGTCTTGTCGGGATACAGGCAAATGTCCCGGATGGGACACATCGGACAAAGCGGCTTCCGCGCCTTGCAGACATAACGCCCGTGCAAGATCAGCCAGTGGTGTGCGTCACTGCGAAATTCACCCGGCGCGACCTCGATGAGGCGGTCTTCGACTGCGCGAACGTTGCGTCCCGGTGCCAGGCCCGTACGGTTGGCGACGCGAAAAATGTGCGTGTCGACCGCGATCGTCGGCTCGCCGAAGGCCGTGTTGAGTACGACGTTTGCCGTCTTTCGCCCGACGCCCGGCAGGGCTTCGAGTTCCACGCGTCCCCGTGGCACTTCGCCGCCGTGGCGCGCCAAGATCTGCCGCGTCGCTTCCATCACATTTCGCGCTTTCATGCGCCAGAGGCCGATCGTCCGTATGTAACCTGCGAGTCCCGGCTCACCGAGCGCGACCATCGCCTGCGGCGTGCCCGCGACTTCGAACAACGGCCCGGTTGCGAGATTGACGCTCTTGTCGGTCGCCTGCGCTGACAGGATCACCGAGACGAGGAGCTGGTACGGCGAGCGGTAGACGAGTTCCGTTTCCGGCGTCGGATTCGCGGCGCTCAGGCGTTCGAAGAGAAGGCGGATTTCCGCGGGACCGAGCCTTCGGATAGTCCCCTGACGGCTCCGGCCGCGAACGGATTTCGACTTGCGACGCCTGCTAGCCGCCATGTCCATGTTCCAGCCGGGCGATCCGCGCCTCGTAGCGCCGGCGGAAGCGCGCCGCCCGCTCCGCGATCGCGGCAGGCGCGAGTGGCTCGGCCGGCAGGCCCGGCGCGGGAATCATGCGGATGCAATCGACGGGGCAGGCCGGCACGCAGAGCTCGCAGCCACTGCAGTCTTCTGCGATGACGGCGTGCATGCGCTTGCGCGCCCCGATGATGGCGTCGGTCGGGCAGGGATCGAGGCAGCGTGCGCAACCGATGCAGGCCGGCTCGTCGATCCAGGCGACGAGCGGCGGCGCCTCCCGGCCACAATCCGGGTCGAGCGACTCCGGCGGACGGCCGAGCAGGGCAGCGAGATCCTCGATCAGCCGGGTGCCGCCTGGCGGGCAGCGATTCAGTCCCGTTTCGCCGCGTGCGAGCGCTTCGGCGTAGGGCCGGCAGGCGTCGTATCCGCAGCGCCGGCACTGGGTCTGCGGGAGCAGCGCATCGATACGCGAGGCAAGTTCATGCGTATCGACGGGCATCCTGACACTCAACTGACCTTCATGCCGGCCTTGGCGCCGGCATCGGGTGCCAGGAGGAACAGGCCCGCATCGCCGCTAGCGGCGAGCGCCATTCCTTCGGACACGCCGAAGCGCAGCTTCTTGGGTTTCAGGTTGGCGACAATCACGACGTGGCGACCGACGAGCTGGTCCGGCTCGTAAGATCCGCGGATGCCGGCGAAGACGGTGCGGCGCTCGCCGCCCATATCGACGACCAGCCGAAGCAGACGGTCCGCACCTTCGACGAACTCGGCGGTTTCGACTCGTGCGACACGAAGGTCGATGCGCGCGAAGTCTTCGGCACTGATCTCGGCGGGCCGCGTGGGCGGGGATTCCGGTGCAGTTTCCGTCATTGAAGTCTCCACGAGCTTTCCGAGCATCGTCGCATCGACCCGTGTCGCTAGCGGCCTGTACTCGTCGATCGTCGTGCCGAGGAGCGGCGCGGCGACATCATTCCAGTGCGCGATCGGCGACCGGAGGAAAGCCTCGGCACGTTTGGCGGTTTCCGGCAGCACCGGCTTGAGGAAGGCCATCAGCACGCGAAACAGGTTGAGGCCTTGCGTGCAGACCGACTGCACTTCCTCCGCGCGCGCGGGATCCTTTGCCGCCAGCCAGGGCTTGCTGCGGTCGATGTAGAGATTGGCACGGTCGGCGAGCGCCATGATTTCCCGCACGGCGGCTGCGTATTCGAGGGATTCCCAGGCTTCGCCAATGCCCACGCCCGCGTCGACAAACTCGCGATAGAGCCCCGGGTCCGGCAGTGCGGCCGCGAGCCGTCCGCCGTGCCCACGATGGATGAAGCTCGCGCATCGGCTCGCGATGTTGACCAGCTTGCCGACCAGTTCGGCATTGATCCGGGTCGCGAACTCCTCGAAATTGAGGTCGACGTCGACGAGGGACGGGCCGAGCTTCGCGGCCAGGAAATAGCGGAAGTACTCGGGCGGCAGCACGGCGAGGTAGCGCTCCGCAGTGACGAAAGTGCCACGCGACTTCGACATCTTCTCGCCATTGACCGTCAGGAAGCCGTGGGCATGCACCGCCGTCGGCTTGCGGAAGCCGGCGCCTTCGAGCGTTGCCGGCCAGAACAGCGTATGGAAATAAAGGATGTCCTTGCCGATGAAGTGATGCAGCTCCGCCGTGCTGTCCGGCTTCCAATAGTCCTCGAAATCGATCCCGTGCCGCTTGCAGTAGTTCTCGAAGCTCGCCATGTAGCCGACTGGCGCGTCGAGCCACACGTAGAAGTACTTGCCGGGCGCGTCGGGTATCTCGAAGCCGAAGTAAGGCGCGTCGCGCGAAACATCCCAGTCGCGAAGACCCGCCTCGAACCATTCATCGAGCTTGTTGGCCACTGTTTCCTGAATCGTGCCCGAGCGTGTCCACTTCCGGAGCATCGACTCGAAGTTGCCGAGCCTGAAGAAGAAGTGCTCCGACTCGCGCTCGACGGGGCGCGTGCCAGTGACGACCGAGACCGGGTCGATGAGGTCGAGCGGCGTGTAGGTCCCGCTGCAGTTCTCGCAACTGTCGCCGTACTGGTCGGGCGTGCGGCAGATGGGACAGGTCCCCTTGACGTATCGGTCAGGCAGGAACATGCCGGCCTTCTCGTCATAAGCCTGCCGTACGCTGCGGCGCGTGATGTGCCCGGCTTTTGACAGCGCTTCGAACATGCGCACCGTAAGCCGGCGGTTCTCCTCCGAGTGTGTCGTGTAGTAGTTGTCGAATCCGATGCCGAACGCGGCGAAGCTGCGCCGCCGTTCGGCACCAACTCGCTCGATCAGCGCCTCCGGCGTGATTCCCTCCGATTGGGCCTTCAGCATGATCGGCGTGCCGTGAGTGTCGTCGGCGCAGACGTAAATGCATTCGTGTCCGGCGAGCTTCATGGCCCGCACCCAGATGTCGCACTGGATGACCTCGGTCATGTGCCCGAGGTGCGTCGGCCCGTTTGCGTAGGGCAGGGCGCTCGTGACCAGGATGCGGCGCGCCATGCCTTCGTCAGTCCTGTTCGCGCAGCGGCTCGAACTTGGACTTGTTAATGGCCTTCTCGTACGCCGAGCGGCCGGTGATCAACTCCTGGTCGAGAAGCTGCTCGAGTGCCGAATCCATCGTGCGCATGCCGGCTGCCGCTCCCGACTGCATCACCGTCTCGAGCTGGTCGATCTTGCCCTGGCGGATGAGGTTCGCGGCCGCCGGCGTGTTGATAAGGACCTCGAGGGCCGCGACGCGCCCGGCCGCGCCCTTGCGCGAGATCAGCTGCTGCGACACGACGCCGCGGAGGGAAGTGGACATCATCGTGCGCACGTGGCTCTGCTTGTCCGCGGGGAATGCGTTGACGATGCGGTCGACGGTTGCCGCGGCTCCATTCGTGTGCAGCGTTGCCATGACGAGAATGCCCATCTCGGCGGCGGTGATCGCAGTCGAGATCGTTTCGAGGTCGCGAAGCTCGCCGACCAGGATCACGTCCGGATCCTCGCGCAGGGCCGACAACAGGGCCGTCGCGAACGATTCGGCGTGGACGCCGACTTCGCGCTGGCTGATCAGGCAATTCTTGCGCGGGTGCACGAACTCGATCGGGTCCTCGATCGTCAGGATGTGTCCCTTCACGCGCAGATTGATGTCATCGATCATCGCGGCAAGCGTCGTCGACTTGCCGGAGCCCGTCTTGCCGGTCACGAGGATGAGCCCGTTCGAGACCTTGCAGAGGTTGCGCACGGCTTCCGGCATTTTGAGCTGCTCGAGCGTCTGGGCCTTCGACGGAATTGCGCGGAAGACCGCGCCCATGCCGTTCAGCTGCCGCAGGACATTGACCCGGAAGCGGGCGACCGTTCCCAGCGCGTAGGCGAAATCCGTGCCGTCGCGGGTCTCGAGGCGGTCGAGCGCCTTGCGCGGCATGATCTCGTACACGGCCTCGCGTACGAAGTCGGCACCGAGGCGCTCGGTCCTCAAGGCGGACAGCTTGCCGTACTGGCGGATGCGCGGCGGGTCGCCCGCCATGAAATGCAGGTCTGAGCCGTCGCGTTTCAGGATTTCCTCGAGGTATTCGTCAATTTTGGCCAAGGCAGCCTTTTACTCCAGGGTTTCGAACTTCGGCAACAGGCTGCGGTCCACGACGAACTTCGAGAACAGCCTCTTGTCCGTCGCGTAGATATAGGCATCGTCCGGATCGACCTCCTTCGCCTTGATGGCGCGGAGCAGAGCCTGGTCCATCAGCTCCATTCCGACGTCCTTGCCGGTCTGCAGCTGCGCGGGGATCTGGTGCGACTGGTCGGTCTGGATCAGCTTCGCGATTGCGCGGTTCATCAACATGATTTCGCAAATCGCGCGCCGACCGCGGCCCTCAGGGCGCTTCACGAGTACCTGGGTGATGACCGCGATCAGGCCCTGGGCAAGGAAACTCTTGGTCTGCTCGCGCTCGTCGGCCGGCAGCGCGTCGATCATGCGGTCGATCGTCTTGACCGCGCTCGTCGTATGGAGCGTGCCGAGCACGAGGTGGCCGGTCTCGGCAGCGGTCATCGCCATCGAGATCGTCTCGGCGTCCCGTAGCTCGCCGACCAGGATCACGTCCGGGTCCTCGCGCATCGCGGCGCGCACGCCCTCGGCAAAGGTGGGCAGGTGCGTGCCGAGCTCGCGCTGCACGACCTGGCTCTGCTTGCTGCGGTGGACGAACTCGATCGGGTCCTCGAGGCTGATGATGTTGAGCTTCTTGTTCGTGTTCAGGAGATCGATCATCGCGGCAAGCGTCGTCGACTTGCCGGTCCCGGTCGAGCCCGTCACCAGCACCATGCCCTGGTGGTAGTCGCAGAGCTTCGTCACGAGCGGCGGCAGCGCGAGTGAGTCGAGCGTTGGCACCTCGGCCGGAATCGTCCGGAACACCGCGCCGACCCCGGAGTCCTTGCGGAAGACATTGACGCGGAAGCGGCCACCTTCCTCTGACACGTACGAGAAGTCGACGTCGTGGCCCCCGCGGAACCTGTCTGCCAGGTTGCGCGTAAGGATCTCGGTGACATAGGCCTCGAGCTCCGGCGCGGCCAGTTCGCGGAACCGGATCGGCACCAGGTCGCCGTTCATGCGCAGCATCGGCGGCACGCCGACTGCCAGGTGGACGTCAGAACATCCCTGGGCGGAACCGAGCTTCAGGAAGGCGTCGATGCGCGGCATTGCGCCGCGAGTGAATCACAAGAATCGTTCCAGCGCCACATACACCTCTTCCATCGAGGCGTAGCGCTTTTCCTTGTCCACTGCCATGCACTTCACGACCACGTCGGAGACGCCCTGCGGCAGCGCAGGGTTGAGCTCGATCGGCGGCCGGGCGCGTCCCTGGACGTGCTGGTACATGACCGACATGTGGTCGCCGCGGTGGTAGGGCGGCGTGCCGGTGAGCATCTCGTACATGATAACGCCGAGCGAATAGATGTCGGCGCGCTCGTCGACTTTCTTGCCGAGGATCTGCTCGGGCGCCATGTACTTCGGCGAGCCGATGACGTAGCCGGTCTTGGTGAGCTGCGTGTCGCCCTGGTGCTGGGCCGCGGCAACGCCGAAGTCGACGATCTTGACGATGCCCTCGTCGTTGATCAGCACGTTCGCCGGCTTCAGGTCGCGGTGAACGATGCCGACCTGGTGCGCGACCGTCATTCCCTTCGCGACGTCCATGCCGAGGCGGACTGCGCGGCGGAGTGCGAGCGGCTTGCCGTCGGAAACCTCGCCGCCGAGGGTATGCGAGGGAAAGTACTCCATCGAGATCGCGTAATTGCCGCGGATGTGCAGGAAGTCGTAAATGCGGATCACGTTCGGGTGCGTAATCTTGCGGCTGTAGCGAAGCTCGTGCACGAAGCGCTGCATCATCTCCTCGTCCTGGGAGATGCTCGGGTTCAGGAACTTGAGGATGAGGCGCTCGTCGACGACCGTGTCCTCCATCAGCAGCACGGTGCCGAAGGCGCCGCGGCCGATGCGCTCGATGTACTTGTAGCGACCCTCGATGACGTCCCCGGGCTTCAGAGTCGCGATGTCGAGCCGCTGCAGGGCCTCGGCGGACTTCATGATCGCCGACACGTCGGCAGATTCGATCAGCAGCGTGCGCTGCTGGTCTGCGCGCGCGGCCGCGGCCGCCTGCGTCAATGTCCCGGGCGCCGCGACGATCGAGTCGCCGCCAAAACGCGTGTCGAGCTCGCTCAGCGCGCGCTGGGCCGCGCCGGCGAGCGACTGGTCCGTCAGCGTGCTGAACGGCAGGATCTTCGCGCGCACGGCATCGACCGAGCGGTCGTCGGCGAGGCGGGCGAGGGCGGACATGCCCTCGATCCGGATGTCGGTCTCCGAACGGTCGAGCGTCCGCATCACGCCCTCGGTCGCGGCGGCGTCGCCGATCTTGCCGAGCGCCCGCACCACTGTCGGGGTCGACTTGGGATTCGTCGTGAGCATTTCAATGAGTCGCGGCACGGCCTTCTTGCTGGCCATGTCGCCGAGGGCGTCGACGGCCCTCTCGCTGACCCACCAGTCCTTGTCCTTGGTCGCCTCCATCAGGTAGGAGACCGCGCGCTCGTCCTTGGTCTGGTTCAGGATCTCGATCGCGGTGCGGCGCACCTCTTCGTCCTTGTCGGAAACGAGCTCGAGCGCCGAGCCGATGACCTGCGGGCCGCCGATCTTGCCGAGCGCATCCGCAGCGCGGCTGCGCACCCACCAGTCCGCATCGCGTATCGCCCTCAGCAGGAACTTGACCGAGCTGTCGTCGCCGACGACATTCAGCACCTCGACCGCGGCGCGGCGTGCATGCTCCGACTCGTCCTTCAGTATCTCCACGAGGTGGCGGACCGTTTCGGGATGCTTGCTGCGGCAGAGAAGTTCGATTGCGGGATTCTGGACATCGAACTCGGGATCGCGCAGTAACGGCACCACCAGCGCCGGGTCAACCTCGCCGCTGCCGTTCGCGATCGCGCGCAGCGCGGCCGACCGGACCAGCTTGTTGGGGTCCTTGAGAGTGCGCTGCAGGGCCGCGCGCACCTTGGGCGTATCGAAGCGCGCCAGCAGAGCAATGATGTGCGTGCGGGCGATCGGGTCCTTGCCCTCGACGCGGGCCACCAGCTCGTCGACGCTCGTGGCGTCCACCAGTTCGCCGGCGATGCGAAACAGGGCGGCCTTTTCGTTCGGGTCCTGCAGGTACGCCGAGTTCAGGAGCTCGCGCAGGTTGAAGCGGTTCTTCTGGGCCGCAATGACATCGAGGACCGCCGGCTTCGATACACCGGGCGACTGCAGAAGCTCAAGCAGAAGCGACGGGGAATAATTACGCGAAGATGCGAGCGCCCAGGCGACGCCCGCGACCGCGCGCGGGTTTTGTTCCGCGAGCGCCTTGGCGATCATCGGAAACGACTTGTTGTCTATGAGCGGTGTCAGCGCCTCGACAAATGCAATCGTCTCGCGCTTGTCCGAGGTCGAAAGTGCGTCCACGATCGGACTGATCGCGTTCTGGCCGAGGCCCTGGAGCCTCGTCAGTGCCGCCTTCGCCTTTGCGCTGGTCGGGTCGCCACTCTCCCGTACCTCGGCAATGAGGCGATCCGCCCGGTAGCCTCCGAACATTCCCATCCGACCCCGGCTGTTTTTGTGGGACCCAGAAAAAATGCCGAACAATCAGTATGCCACAGCGCCCCCACGGCCCGATCCGGCGGGCGGCTTCGGATACAATGCCGCCCCCCAACCGGAACGAATCCATGGCCATCGGCACGCAGGATTGGCTGGCGAGCGCGCTCGGACACTATGTCGAACCAAATCTCGGCATGCGCCTCGCGGACGCCGGCGCAATCGAATCGGTTGCCAGTGGCCCGCATGGGCCGATCGTCCGGATCGTGCTTGGTTTTCCCGTCGGGGGCTATGTCGAAACGCTGCAGCGGGCCCTCGATGCGCACCTCGCGGCCACCGGCGTCGAGGCGCGCCCCACGTACGAGATCAGCGCACGCATACCGGCCTTCGTCGCCGACCCGCGCCAGCGCCCGTTGCCGGAGGTCGCGAACGTCATTGCCGTGGCCTCAGGCAAGGGCGGAGTCGGCAAGTCGACGGTCGCAGCGAACCTCGCGCTCGCCCTCGCGGCCCAGGGCGCCCGGACGGGTTTGCTCGATGCCGACATCTACGGTCCGAGCATGCCGCGGATGATGGGACTGTCTGGGCAGCGCCCTACGACGACCGATGGCAAGACGCTCGACCCGCCGCGCGGCCATGGACTGCCGGTCATGTCGATCGGCTTCCTGGTCGATTCGGACCAGCCGATGGCCTGGCGCGGCCCGATGGTCACGCAGGCGCTCAGCCAGATGCTCGCGGACACCCGATGGGGTGCGCTCGACTACCTGGTGGTCGACATGCCTCCGGGGACCGGCGACATCCAGCTCACGTTGACGCAGCGCGTGCCGGTTTCCGGCGCCATCATCGTGACGACGCCGCAGGAAATCGCGCTGCTCGACGCCCGCAAGGGCCTGCAGATGTTCCGCAAGGTCGGCGTTCCGGTGCTCGGCATCGTCGAGAACATGGGCCTGCATCGCTGCCCGGCCTGCGGGCACGAGTCGCACGTGTTCGATTCGGGCGGTGGCAAGGCGCTCGCGGAGCGCTATGAAACGACACTCCTCGGCGAGCTGCCGCTTGACGGGACAATCCGCGAGCAGGCGGATGCGGGACGGCCGACGGTCGTCTCGGACCCGGGCTCGAGTATAGCCGCCGCGTTTCATTCGATCGCTCGCCGCGCAGCCGGCGCGTTAGCGGCAAGCGCCATCCGGGGCGCGGTCAAGCTGCCGGAAATCCGCATCGAGGGTGAGTGATGACGATCAAGTCGGACAAGTGGATACGCCGCATGGCCGCCAAGGGAATGATCGAGCCGTTCGCCGAGGGCCAAGTGCGCATGGACGAAGGCCGCAAAATTGTCTCGTACGGGACCTCGAGTTACGGCTACGACGTACGCTGCGCCCAGGAATTCAAGATCTTCACGAACATCAATTCCACCATCGTCGATCCCAAGAACTTCGACCCGAAGAACTTCGTCGACTTCCAGGGCGAGGTCTGCATCGTCCCGCCGAATTCGTTCGCGCTCGCGCGCACGGTCGAGTACTTGCGGATTCCGCGGAACGTACTCACTGTTTGTCTCGGAAAAAGTACCTATGCACGTTGTGGAATCATCGTAAACGTAACGCCCCTGGAACCGGAGTGGGAGGGCCACGTGACGCTCGAGTTCTCGAACACGACGCCGCTGCCCGCGCGCATTTACGCGAACGAGGGCGTCGCGCAGATGCTGTTCTTCGAGTCGGACGAGGACTGCGAGACTTCGTACAAGGATCGCGGGGGCAAGTACCAGGGCCAGAAGGGTGTGACGCTGCCGAGGACATAAGAGGGGACAGTCCCCTTAAGGGCCCGGCTGGTAGCGGCGGATGTAGGTCTGGAATCCGCGCTTGCCGCCCGAGTGCTGCTCGGCCAGGACGACGGCGTAGCCGAGCTTCGGTGCGTACCAGGAAATAGTCTCGCGGTCCGACCCGTCGCGCGCGCTCCTGTAGACGACTGTCTCGACTTCCCCGATCGCGGTCTTGAGCGTCTCCCGGCGCAAGAGCGTATAGCGGTAATGCTTGACGCGGTCCTTTTCGATCATCGCGATCGTGCCGGGCTCGCGGCCTGCGCGCAGCCGGGCGAGCACGAGGGCCTGCATCGAAGCGGCATCCTGCAGGCCCGCGACCGCCGCAATGTCCACCGGCTCTTCTTCGGCCGTACCGCGGACGCGTTCGGCGCGCCAGTCGAATTCGAGCGTCACGTCGCGGCTCGTGCGCTTCGTGCCGTCGTCGAACTGGTAGGCGAGCGGTCGCGGACCATCCGGCAGGAGCTCGAACTCGGAACGCTGCTTGAGCGTCCCGGTCGCAATCATCCGGGCAAAACCGGTCGCCGTCGACGTCGATTCCATCGACCAGCGCGCCCCCGCGCGGGAAAGCTCGGTGCGGCTTCCGCCCACCGCCATGCGACCGTAGCGCACGCCGTATTCCGCGACGAACGGCTCGAGCGTCGCGTCCGCTGCCCCGGCCGCGGGGAGGCGCGTCGCCGCAAGCAGCGCAAGCAATACGATCGCCATCGCCTTCACGCGTCCTCCTCGACGAGGTCCGGGACCCGCACTTGTCCGTCCAGCACTACGTCGCCGCCGCGCCATGCGAGCCGGCCAGCGGCGAACCAGCCCACGGCCCGCGGATAAATAATGTGTTCGAGCCGCTGAACGCGCGCTGAAAGCCTTTCCTCGTCCTCGCCTGGCCTCACGGTGAGCCTTCCCTGGATGACTGCAGGGCCAGCGTCGAGTTCCTCGACGACGAAATGCACGGTGCATCCGTGGTGCCCTTCGCCTGCCTCGAGCACGCGCCGGTGAGTGTGGAGCCCGCGGTAAGCCGGCAGCAGGGAAGGGTGGATGTTGAGGAGGCGTCGTTGCCACTTCCTGACGAAATCTACATCCAGGATCCGCATGTAGCCCGCAAGTGCGACGAGCTGCGCGCCGCTTCGTTCGAGGATCGCCGAGAGCCGGCGCCCGTGCTCGGCACGGTCCATTCCGGGACGGTGCTCGAGGACTGCCGTTTCGAGCCCGAGCTCTCGTGCCGCATCGAGGCCCGCGGCGTTCGCCCGGTCGCTCACGACGGACACGATCCGGCCGTCGATACGGCCGTCCCGGGTCGCGCGCTCGAGCGCCAGCATGTTGCTGCCTCGACCCGAGATCAGCACCGCGAAGGGCAGCGGCCCCATCAGCCGATCTGCACGCCCGCGCCCGCGATGACTTCACCGATGACGCTGGCCTGTTCGCCTGCTGCACGCAGCAACTCGAGGGCGGCGTCCGCTTCGGTGCGCGCGAGCACGACGACCATGCCGATGCCGCAGTTGAACGTGCGATGCATTTCCGCATCGCTGATCCGTCCACTGGCCTGGATCCACTTCCACACCGGCTCGCGCCGCCATGAGCCCGGGTCGAGGCGCACGCCAAGACCATCGGGCAACACGCGCGGGATGTTGTCCGTGAGCCCGCCGCCGGTGATGTGTGCGAAGCCGTGAACGTCGAGCGTGGCCGCGAGCTTCAGGAGCGGCTTGACGTAGATCCGGGTCGGAACCATCAGTACATCGAAAAGTCGAGCGCCGTCCACGCGCGTCTCCGCACCTGCGCCGGTCTCCGCGATGAGTCGCCGGATCAGCGAGAAACCGTTCGAGTGCGGGCCGGAAGAGCCGAGTCCGATGACGGCGTCACCTGCGCGCGTGCGGCTGCCGTCGATGATCCGCTCACGTTCGACGACACCCACGCAGAAACCGGCGAGGTCGTAGTCGCCTTCAGAATACATGCCCGGCATTTCGGCAGTCTCGCCGCCCACGAGTGCGCAGCCAGCCGCGAGGCATCCTTCGGCGATGCCCGCGATCACGCGTTCAGCCACGTCGACCGAGAGGCGGCCGGTCGCGTAGTAGTCGAGGAAGAAAAGCGGCTCCGCGCCCTGCACGACGACGTCATTCGCGCACATCGCGACGAGATCCTGTCCGACACCATCATGGCGACCGGTGTCGATCGCGAGCCGAAGCTTGGTGCCGACGCCGTCCGTGCCTGCGACCAGCACCGGGCGCTTCCAGCGGCCCTCGGGTATCTCGATCATCGCGCCAAAGCCGCCGATGCCGGCAAGCACTTCGGGCCGGTGCGTGCGGGCGACGCGCGGCTTGATGCGATCAACGAGTTCTTCGCCGGCATCGATGTCGACGCCGGCGTCCCGGTAGGTCAGCGAGGGGCGTTCAGTCATCGCGGAAATCCGGGCTGGGTCCGACAGGCCCGTCCGGCGGGCGGTATACTATTGTAGCGTGAGCGCACGACCCGACTTTGCCCCCGCAAGACGATTCCGATCCTGGCTGGCCGTGCTCGCCCTCGCGGCGTTTGCCCTGCCGGCCCATGCGGAATCGCTCGGCGATCTCTACACGGTCACGGTTCCCTACACGGGTGAGAATGAGTCGGCTTTCCGCCAGGCGATGCGCGACATCCTGGTGCGCGTCACGGGGCGTCCCGATGCGCCGGAGCTCGAGAATCTTGCGCCGCTGGTCGGGCAGGCCTCGCGCTATGTCACGAGCTTCCGGCGCGCTGCGGGCAACCAGCTCACCGTGACCTTCAACGGAACTGCCATCGAGAATGCCGTCGACGCCTCGGGCCTCGCAACCTGGGACAGCGATCGGCCGGTCACGCTCGTCTGGCTCGCGCTAGATCGCGGCGGCGGCCGGCGCGGCCTCGTGTCTTCGAGCGACACCAGCGCCGAGAAAGCCCGCATCGACTCGAAGGCTGATCGCAGCGGCCTGCCGATCGTCTGGCCGGATGCCGGCGACGACCTCGTGCGCGCGATGCAGCAGGCGTGGTCCGGGAACCACGACGCCCTCGTCGACGCGGCGCGGCGCTACGGCGCGGACGGCGTACTGATCGGGCGCGCGCGCCAGACCGCGGCGGGTACCTACGAGGTGTACTGGAGTTTCGCGGGCGCGGGCGTTGCCGGCAACGCCACCGGCGAGCTCGAAAGCGGACCTGAGCTCGCCGCCGAGCGCTACGCCGGCGTCTATGCCTCGCGGGGCGCGGCCCAGCGCAGCGAACAGATTGTGACGGTCACTGGCATCGGCTCACTCGAGTCCTATGCGTCGGCGATGCGGACGCTGTCGAAGCTCGCGCCAGTGCGCGGCGTCTCGGTTGACGAGGTGACGCCGGACGCCGTGTCCTTTCGCGTGAACGTCCGGGGCGATCCGGGTGCCCTCAACGACGCCATACTGCGTGACGGGCGTCTTCAGCCCGTCGACTCCGGGCGGCTCATTTACGCCATGTCGCCATGAAGCTGGTGACCATACCCAATCTCATCTGCCTGCTCCGGATGGCGCTGACGGTGCCGATCGTCGTGCTGCTCGCGGAAGGGCGCTATGGACAGACGCTCGTGCTGTTCGCAATCGCGGCAGCTTCCGACATCCTGGACGGATACCTCGCCAAGACATTCGGCTGGCAAAGCGAGCTCGGCAAGGTGCTCGATCCGCTCGCGGACAAGCTGCTGCTCGTGAGCGTCTTCATCACGCTCGCCGTCATCGGGCTCGTACCGGTCTGGCTCGCAACGATTGCCGTCCTGCGCGACGTCGTCATCGGCGCCGGCGCCCTGGTCTACAAATGGCTCTTCGGCCCGCTCGAGGGTCGCCCGACGGTCCCCTCGAAACTCAATACGCTGGTCCAGCTCCTGTTCGTGATCGCAGTCGTCTGGCGCGCGGCTTTCCAGGGCCTGCCCGAGTGGGTCGTACTGGGACTTGGCGCCGGCGTGCTGGTGACGACGGTCGTGAGCGGCGTCGATTACGTGCTCACGTACATCCGCAAGGCGATCGCCGTGAGCCGCGGACGCCGCGGCACCGCGTGACGCTCCCGATGCGGGAGCGTCCCTAAGTGCGCCAGTTGCCACTCGGGGTCCAGCTCGGTGTCTCGCTGCGCTTCGAAACTTTCACCACCGGCAACAACGGCGAGGCCATCGAAGCGCTACGTCGCCTTGCGGACGGCGTCTCGGGTGTCCCGGTGTGGATTTGCGGTGGGACGGGCTCCGGCAAGAGTCATCTCCTGCAGGCTGCATGCGCGCAGGCGGGCGGCGCCGGGCGGGCGACTGCCTATCTGCCGCTCGCCGTCGTGCGAAATGAAGGACCTGGAATTCTCGACGGATTCGAACGCCTCGACTTCGTCGCACTCGACGACGTGGATGGGGTTGCCGGCGACGGCGCGTGGGAATTCTCGCTCTTCTCGCTCTTCAATGGGCTTGCTGAGCACGGCGGGCGGCTTGCAATGGCGGCCCTGCACGCTCCTGCGTCGAGCGGAATCCGGCTGCCGGACCTCGCCTCGCGGCTTTCCGCCTCCGAAGTACATCGACTGGAACCGCTCGCCGAGTCCGAGCAGCCTGCGGCCCTCCTGCTCCGCGCCGAGCGCCGCGGGCTTGAACTACCCGAGGAGACACTGGGCTTCCTGACCCGCCGTGCGCCGCGGGATTTCGCGACGCTCTGCCGCATGCTCGATGCGCTCGACAGCGAATCGCTGGCGGCGCAGCGCCGGCTTACCGTGCCGTTCGTTCGCGACTGGCTCGCGCGCAGCTAAATAAGGGGGACGCTCCCCTTTAACAATAGCGATTGCTTTCACGAGCACGCAATTCACGTTAAAGGGGAGCGTCCCCCTTATTTAGCGGCGCGAAGCACGGCCAGTACGGCCGCGAAGGCGAGAAGCGCGAGGCCGAGCGTCGCCGTCGCCCAGGGCCGCGCCGGCGGATTCGCGATTACCTCTGTGATCGCGAACACGAGTGCTGGCGCAATCGCCATGGGCGCGGCGCGCAACGCGCGATTCGATGCGCGGAATATTCCCGGCAGTGGCAGCAGGAGCGCGACGAAGGCGAGCGACGAAATCATCCAGCCGATTCCGGCGTCGGTGAACGGCCAGCAGGCGACGGATGCCGCGAGCAGGAGCCAGGCCACAACCGCCGCGCGGTGCAAATTCCCGGCGCGATCGTTCATGCCCCGGCGGCGAGTCGCGAAGCCACGGAAGCGACGCGCGCACCGAGCGTCTGGGCAAGCGTACGCTCGTCATCCGTGAGCGCGCGGCGCTCGCCCTCCCGCACGACGCGGCTTGCGCCGTAAGGCGTCCCGCCGCCCGTCGTATCCGAAAGTCCGGATTCCGTGAACGGAATACCGACGATCAACATCCCGTGATGCAGGAGCGGAAGCAGCATCCCGAGCGGCGTCGTCTCCTGGCCGCCGTGCAGGGTGCTGCCCGACGTGAATGCCCCGACCGGCTTGCCGGCAAGGACCCCCGTGAGCCAGAGACTCGAAGTTCCGTCAAAAAACGCCATCAGGGGCGAAGCCATGTTCCCGAAGCGGACTGGGCTCCCAATCACGAGGCCCGCGCATTCACGGAGGTCCTCGTGAGTCGCGTAGGCCGCGCCATCCGCGGGGGCCGCACCGCCCGCCTGTTGGGCGAGCGGCGGAACCGTGCGGATGCGCGCGCGGCATCCGGCGACGCTGTCCGCGCCGCGCGCAACCTGGCGCGCAAGTTCCGCGGTCGCACCATGACGGCTGTAATAGAGGACCAGGATGTCCGGCATCGCTGCTTGCCTTCGGTAGGGGCCGCTCACAGACTGAACGCGCCGTGGATTCTAGGCCATCACTCGAGGCGGCGCGCCGCGTTCGCGTCCGCGGGCGCGTCCAGGGCGTCTGGTTTCGCGCCAGCACGGCCGAGCGCGCGACTGCGCTCCGGCTTCGCGGCAGCGCGGAGAACAGGCCCGACGGATCCGTGCTCGTACTCGCTGCAGGCGCGCCCGAGGCGCTCGACAAGCTCGTCGAGTGGCTGCACCGCGGCCCGGCTATGGCCCGCGTCGATGCCGTCGGGGTCGAGGTCATCGAGCCCGCGTCATGCGAATGGCCCGACGGATTCCTCCAGCTATAGGGGCCCTAGCGCCGCCAGCGCGTATTGAGGCGCCCGAGCACGAGATCGGGATATTCGCGCCTTCCGAGGCTGCCGTTGTAGCGGCCAAGCGCGCGCCGGTAGTCGCCGCGCTCACGCTCCATGTAGTAGGCGAGGATGCTCGTACCCATGCGGATATTGAGCTCGACGTTGATCAGGTCCTTTCTAGCCAGCCCGAGCTCGGTCGGCCAGAACGGCATGACCTGCATGAGGCCGACGGCGCCGGCCGAGGACACGGCAAAGGGATCGAAGGCGCTTTCGACATCGATGACGGCGAGCACGAGTTGCGGCCGGTCGCGGAGCATCACGTGCTTGCTCGACTCGCAGTGCACGGCGCGAAGGATCCGCTCCGACGCCGCCTTGAGATTGTCGCCGAGCCGCAGGTCGGCGGGCTGCTGCCGCAGGCGTGTCTCGACCCGCGGCTGCATCAGGGCGAACCAGACGATATCGTCGTACTTGCCCTCGAAGCAGGTCGTCGCCTCGATGGCGGCGGCGATGACTTCGCGCAGCCCCGGGTCCTGCTGACGGTCGGCGCGTGCGAGGCCCGGGAATCCGAGCGTCAGGAGCACGAGTGCCACAAGCTGAGCGGCGCGCATGACCGCGGGTCGCCGTGCCGTCATGCTGCTGCGAGACGGGCGCGCAGGAGCTCGGTCGCCTGCGCTTCGGGGAATTCCTCGTTCGCCTCTGCGCGCCGGTGGCGGTACTCAAGGCGACCGGCCGCAATGCCACGCTCCGACACCACGATACGATGCGGAATGCCGAAGAGCTCGGCGTCCGCGAATTTGACGCCGGGACGCGCGTCACGATCGTCGAGCAGCACCTCGACGCCCGCTCTGCCGAGTTCATCGTAGAGTGCGAGGGCGGCCTTGCGCACGGCCTCGGACTTCTCCCAGTTGAGCCCCACGAGCACGACGTCGAATGGCGCGAGCGGCGCGGGCCAGATTATTCCGCGCTCGTCGTGGTTTTGCTCGATCGCCGCGGCGACGATGCGCGTGACGCCGATGCCGTAGCAGCCCATGTACATGAGTACTTCGCGGCCCTGCTCGTCCTGGACGGCGGCGCGCATCGCCTCGCTGTATTTCTGGCCGAGCTGGAATATGTGGCCGACTTCGATGCCGCGCGCGATGGCGAGGCGGCCGTTTCCGTTCGGGCTCGGGTCGCCGTCGACGACGTTCCTGAGATCGGCGACGGTAGGCTCAGGCAGGTCGCGTCCCCAGTTGACGCCCGTCAGGTGGACGTCGACCCGGTTTGCTCCGCAGACGAAGTCCGCCAGGGCGGCGGCCGCATGATCGGCGACGACCGGAATCCGCGAGCCGACCGGCCCCAGTGAACCGGGCTCGCAGCCAGTGGCAGCCGTGATCTGGCCCGCTTCGGCCATGCGCAGGGGCTTCGCGACGGAAGGAAGCTTCTGCGCCTTGAGCGCGTTCAGTTCGTGGTCGCCGCGGAGCACGAGCGCCACGACCCCGCCGTCAGCGCCTTCGACGACGAGGGTCTTCAGAAGCCGTGATGCGGGGAGCTTGAGGAGTGCGGAGAGGTCCGCGATCGTCCTGACCGCTGGCGTCGCGACTTCACGCCTGGCCTCTTTTGCCGGTGGGCGCGGCTCGCGCGGCGGCCGGGCTTCGGCAAGTTCGAGGTTTGCGGCGTAGTCGTCGCCATCGGAAAACACGATCGCGTCCTCGCCGGAGTCCGCGAGTACGTGGAATTCCTGCGAGGCGCTGCCGCCGATTGCACCGGTGTCGGCGTGCACGGCGCGGAAGCGCAACCCGAGCCGCGTGAAGATCGCGCTGTACGCGTCGTACATCTTGCGGTAGCCCTCGGCGAGCGAGGCCTCGTCGACATGGAAGCTATAGGCGTCCTTCATCACGAATTCGCGCGCGCGCATGACGCCGAAACGCGGCCTGATCTCGTCGCGGAATTTCGTCTGGATCTGGTAGAAGTTGACGGGCAGCTGGCGATAGCTCCTGAGCTCGCGGCGCGCGAGGTCGGTCACGACTTCTTCGTGCGTTGGCCCGAGGACCATGTCGCGGTCGTGGCGGTCCTTGAAGCGCAGCAATTCGGGGCCGAACTGGTCCCAGCGGCCGGATTCGACCCAGAGATCTGCGGGCTGCGCGACCGGCATCGAGATCTCGAGGGCGCCCGCACGATTCATTTCCTCCCGGATCACGCGCTCGACCTTGCGCAATACGCGAAGCCCCATCGGTAGCCAGGTGTAAAGGCCTCCCGCGACGCGCCGGATGAGGCCGGCGCGCAGCATCAGCCGGTGGCTCACGACTTCGGCGTCGGCCGGGACTTCCTTGAGGCTCTGGATGGGATACGCGGACAGGCGCATTAGGAACTCCTGGCTTGCCCGCGAATGTGGCGCGTTACGTGCGGGCCTTGGCGAGACGAGGCGCGAGCCGAAGCCCAATAGTCAGAACTATGGGCGAGGCGAGCAACGAAGTCTCGCCAAGGCCCGCACGTAACCCTTCGGGACCGGGCGCTATTCGTCCCGGGCGGCGTTGCTCGTCGCTCATGTATCACGAGATACACCTCGCTCCTCGCGCCTTGCCCGGGACGAATAGCGCCCACGGTCGCGCCCATTCGCGGGCAAACCAGGAGTTCCTAACCACCGTGGGCGGCGGGTGTCGCCGGTCCCAAACCGCGGTATCTTAGGCGCTGCCTTCCAGCCTTGCCACGCTATCCGCATGAAAGTCGATTTCAACGAAATTCGCATGCGCCGCGGGATCTTCCTGCTGCCGAACCTGCTGACGACCTGCTGCCTGTTCGGCGGCTTTTACGCGATCGTCGCCGCGATCGACGGGAACTTCGAGCGCGCAACGATCGCGATCTTCGTCGCCATGATCTTCGACGGCCTCGACGGGCGCGTCGCGCGCCTGATGGGCACCGAAACGGCATTCGGCAAGGAGTTCGACAGCCTTGCCGACATGGTTGCGTTCGGGATTGCGCCGGCGGTCGTCTGTTATCAATGGGGCGTCGCGCGCATCGCGGAATACGGCTCGTCCTGGGGCCGCTTCGGGTGGATCGCGGCCTTCTTCTTTGCGGCCGCAACGGCACTGCGCCTCGCGCGCTTCAACGCGCGCTCGGCGACCCAGGACAAGCGCTATTTCGAGGGCCTGCCGAGCCCTTCGGGGGCGGCGATCGTCGCCGCGTTCGTAGCGCTCGCGCACCAGGAGGACATCACCGGACTGCCCGGACTCATCCTCGCCTTCGTGATCACGCTGCTCGCCGCTACGTTGATGGTCAGCAAGTTTCCGTACCGCAGCTTCAAGGACCGCGCCGCCGGCGAGCGCGTGCGTTACTCGAAGCTCCTGCTGGTGCCGCTCGTGATCGCGCTGATCGCGATCAACCCGCCGATCGTCCTCTTCACGATGTTCAGCATCTACGCGTTGTCGGGGCCGACCGGCTGGAGCTGGCTCAAGCTGCGGCGACGGCCGCGCGAGGCCGCTCAAGGCGGTGAGGGAAGCTGAGGGCATGGAAGCGCACCGACTCGCGGTCCTGGACGCACTCGGCGTCGACGCCTATGTGCCCCGGTCCCACGCGCAGGCATCGGCGAGTGCCGCACGCGCCGGAACGGAGGCGGAGTGGGATGTGCTCGCCGGCGCCGTGCGCGAATGCCGCTTGTGTGGCCTCTGCGAGACGCGCACGCAGACGGTATTCGGCGTCGGCGACCGCAAGGCGCGGCTCATGGTCATCGGGGAGGCGCCCGGCGCCGAGGAAGACCGGCAGGGTGAGCCCTTCGTGGGCAGGGCCGGCATGCTGCTGAATTCGATGCTCCGCGCGGCGGGCTTCGAGCGCGGCGACGTGTATATCGCGAACGTCCTCAAATGCTTGAGATATAACGCGCTCGTTCGACTGGAGGACGGCACTTGGGAGCGCATCGGACGACTCGTGCGGTCGCAGTACGCAGGCCGCGTCATGTCCGTGGATGAGACGGGTCGGATCGTGCCGCGCCGTGTGACCGGTTGGTACCAGTCACGTGTCGGTGACCGACGCGTGTTCCGCCTAAGTTATCGCTCGGTCAAGAACGCTGGTCGGCATCGCGTCGGAGTTCAGTTGACAGGCGATCATCCCGTGATGACCGAACGCGGCTTCGTTCCCGTCGAAGAACTTGCTCCCGGCGATCGGATCGCGACCGGGCAGGGCTTGAGTCTGCTCGCATTCGATGTTGTATGCGGTACGCTGCTCGGCGATGGCCATATCAGGTCAGGCGCGTCGGCTCTTTCCTTCAGTCATTCCCTCCGCCAGCGCGACTATTCGCTGTTCAAATGTGGCCTGCTTGCAGAACTAAGTTCTACCGCAACGGAGTGGCTAGTTGCCGCCGTCTCCGGCGGGGCTAAGACATATCCAATCGTGCATGTCCGCACGCGAGCGCAGCGCGCCCTGCGCATCCTCCGACAGGAGTTCTATTCCACCAGGAAGCGTGTGCCGCCGTGGATGGCTATGCGACTCAACGAGCGGATGCTGGCATTTTGGTTCATGGACGACGGCCATACACGCATCCGTCCAGGCAAGCAGCCGCTGGCCGAGATCGCGACGTGCGCGTTCGACGAGCGTGACCGCGGCGTTCTCGTCGAGGGGCTGCTGCGTCTCGGGCTCCGAGCAACCGTAGGTCGGGGTCGGCTGAACTTCGACGTGGCGGCAACCAGGCGGCTGTCGGAACGGATTGCACCGTATGTTCCCCCAGCGATGCGCTACAAGCTGCACCCGGGCGTGGCCGGAAGTATCGCGTTCGATCCTGGCCTTCTGCACCGCGAGCCGGCTCAAGTGTTGTTCGATGATGTTGAAGTTGAGGAGGTGACTGATCGAAAACGCACTGACAAGACGTTCTTCTGCATCGACGTGGAAGAAACGCACAATTTCGTATCTGCAGGAGGCGTCGTGCATAACTGCCGGCCTCCGCAGAACCGCGATCCGAGCGCCGACGAAGCGGAACGCTGCCTGCCGTACCTGCGCCGGCAGATCGAATTCGTCTCGCCCGCGGCCATTCTCTGCGTCGGCCGCATCGCCGCGCAGCGACTGCTAGGATCCGAGCTTCCCCTCGCGCGCTTGCGCGGGCGCGTGCACCAGCTCGACGGAGTGCCGGTGATCGTGACCTATCACCCGGCTTACCTGCTGCGCTCGCCCGGCGAGAAGCGAAAGTCCTGGGACGACCTCAAGCTTGCACTCGGAGTCCTGGCCCGTGGCAACAGCGCGTGAAGAACTGACGGCTGCGAGTTGGCGGCTGCGCCCCATGGCGCAAGTTGACCTGCCCACCGTCGCCGCGCTCGAGCGCGAATCCTACGTTTTCCCATGGAATGACCAGATCTTTGCCGATTGCCTGCGCGTCGGTTACCACTGCGTGGTCGTCGAGACTTCGGAGGGCGTCTCGGGCTACGGCGTCCTGTCGATGGGAGCGGGGGAGGCGCATGTCCTCAACCTCTGCATCAGCGAGCCTTGTCGCCGGCGCGGCATCGGCCGGGGCCTCCTGATCGCGCTCCTCGCGCATGCGCGCGACCGCGGCATCCGCGACGCTTTCCTCGAGGTGCGCCGCACGAATCGCGCAGCCATCGCGCTATATCATGACCTCAGCTTCGAGTGCGTCGGTACGCGCCGAGGCTATTACCAGGCCCAGGACGGCCGCGAGGACGCAATGGTCTACCGCCTCGAGCTCGGGACGCTGCCCTGACCATCCGGCGATTCCGCTACAATCGCGCGCCCCGCGCGAAGCGAACATGACCCCGACGAACGACGAAATCGCCCGCCGACGCAGTTTTGCGATCATCTCGCACCCGGACGCGGGCAAGACGACGCTGACCGAAAAGCTCCTGCTGTTTGGCGGCGCGATCCAGATGGCCGGCGCCGTCAAGGGGCGCAAGGCTGCGCGTCACGCGACCTCCGACTGGATGCGGCTGGAGCAGCAGCGCGGCATCTCGGTGACGTCATCGGTCATGCAGTTCCCGTATCGCGGACGCATCATCAACCTCCTCGACACGCCGGGGCACGAGGACTTTTCCGAGGATACCTACCGCACGCTGACCGCCGTCGATTCGGCGCTGATGGTCATCGACTGCGCGA
>DAIQBB010000019.1:0-45432 GCA_036781365.1 Steroidobacteraceae bacterium
ACGAATCGGATGGCGCGCCCGGAGAGATTCGAACTCCCGACCCCCTGGTTCGTAGCCAGGTACTCTATCCAGCTGAGCTACGGGCGCGTGCGGGCGCGCATCCTATCATAGGAAGGTGTGATTGGGAGAGCCGGAACGGCGTGGAAATTTCAAGCGTTTCCTCGGGTTGCATGCGTTGAAACCGAAGCTCGTCGTTCGGGATCTCGTGCCTTCTTTGTGGCCGGCGCTAGAGACACTTTTCGGTCCGCGCGGAGCCTGCGGGGGTTGCTGGTGCATGTACTGGCGGCTCGATAAAGGCGAGCGATGGGAGGATTTGCAGGGCGCGTTGGCGAAACGGCGGATGCGGCAACTCGTCGCTGCGGGCAAGGCGCGGGGCGCTATCGCATTCGCGGGCGAGGAACCGGTCGGCTGGATCGCGTACGGGCCGCGGCGAGATTTTCCGCGCCTCGAACGGGCGCGGACGCTCGCCTGCGACGACTCGGAGCGGGTCTGGTCGCTCCCCTGCTTCTTCATCAAGGCGGGCTGGCGGGATCGGGGTGTTGCGACCGCACTTTTGCAGCATGCGCTCCGTTCATTGCGCCGGCTGGACGCGAAGATCGCGGAAGGTTACCCAGTGAACTTGAAGCCGGGCCAGCGTCTGCCGAATACTTTTGCGTGGACGGGCACACGCTCGTTGTTTGCCGACGCGGGATTTGAGCTCGCGGGTCTCGCGACGACGTCGAAGCTGCGGATGCGCCGCACGCCCTGAGGTGCGTCAGTCGGCCGGCGTGCCCGCCGGGCGAAAATCCATGATCCAGTTGACGGCCCACGTCTTGCCGCCGTCTTCCGAATAAGCCTGCTCCCAGTGCGGATTGCCGGCCCCGGCGCCCGACCAGATGAAACGCACCTTGATGGGCTTTCCGTCGAGCGTGCTGTCCGAATAGAAGGTGCCAACCCCGTTCTCAAAGCGGCCTTTCATGGGCGGGTCCATATCGCCGTGCGGCGCGCGGCTGTCGATCCACCAGATGGCCCACTCGGCGGTCTTGGGATCGTAAGCACGAACCGCAACTCCGAAGGTGACGCCGGTCGCCCGTTCGAATCGGTGTTCCTCGACGTTGCCGCGGCCGCCCATCAACGGGCGTTCGATGCAATGCCCTTCGAACTCGGACCAGGTTCCGCCCTCGAGCGGCCGCAGGATGCGGTGGCGCACGCGCCATTCGCCCATTAGGAAATCGAAGTCGTCGGCGCCCGAGAGATCGCCCGGCTCCGCGACGGGTGGTGATGCTTGTTCTTCCGTTAGTGCTTTGGGCAGCTCGCCGAGAAAAAGTAGCAATCCGATTGTGACGAGTGCCGGCAAGTTGCGCTTCATCCTTTGATTCCTTTGGCGATACAGCGGACGAGACCGCGTGCGTGTGCGTGTCCGGGGTCGCGCTCGGGATCGTAGATCGCGAAGTCGGCACCCGCGATGCGACCGGAAGCGATGAGCAGGCGCAGGAACTGTGCGAGCTGCTCGTAATCAAACCCGGGGCTGCCGGGCGAATCGACCGCAGACATGACTTTCTGGTCGAGGACGTCGAGATCTACGTGTAGCCAGGCCTTCTCAAGTCCGCGCGTCTCAAGCCGCGCAAGGATGCGGTGGGCGCCGACATCCATGCCCTCCTCGAGCACGCATTGAGCAGTGAGCCGGGTGATCGCAGTTTCAAGGATGTCGCCATAGTATTGTTGGAACCACGGCTCGTCCGAGCCGCGCTCGCCGACCTGAACGATGTCAGCGTCGTCAACAAGCGGCGAGCCGACATCAGGCCAGTCGGTGAGGAGCTTCTCCCCTCGCCCGCTCGCAAGCGCAAGATCCATGCCTGCTGCAGCGCCTAACGTTTCAGGTGTGGCGTAGCTTTTCTCCTGCGTGAAGTCGCTGTGCCCATCGACGTGAACAAGCCCGCGGCCACCGGCCAAGCGCGCACCGTGCAAACAACCGAGCAAGATGCTGCAGTCGCCGCCGATGACCACGGGGAATCGCCGGGCGCCCAGGACATCCTGCACATTGCGTGAGAGTTCCAGCGAGTAAGCTCGAAGGCTGCGCCCATTACGGATCCTGGTGTTCGGTTGAGCCGCGAACTCGTACAAGGGGCGCTCGAGCCGGCGAACTTCGTAAGCGTCGAGCGCATTTCGCAGGCCCGCCTCCATGAGCACTCGCGGTGCCTGCCAGGTGCCGGGCTCGCGGCCATTCTCGGGTCGAAGCCCGAGGTTACTCGGCGCGAGGATGAGGCTGACGCGCGCCGCTTGCGGCAGCGCCGCCGCCTCCCGCGATCGGCCCACCAACACCGCGCTCGCCACTATGCCGAATTGCCGGCGGGTCAGGCCCATGCCCCGTCACCTGCGATCTAACCTATAATCGAGTTTACAGCAGTTAGCGTTACAGTCAACCTATGAAACAAGTTTTACAGGTTATTGATGGTCATCGCTTCACCGAGCGGGACTTCGTCGGCGGCGATGCCGCGCTCGACTTCATCAATACGGTGACGGGTCGCGACCAGTCGGCCCCGCGGGACTGGCTCGACAGCTACGAGCGCCTGCTCGAGTGGGCGGCCCATGCGAACCTGCTGCCTGACAAGCTGTTGCGGGCCCTCGCCCGCAGCGCGCAGGGAGAGCCCGCAGCGGCACTTAAGGCGTTGGCGCGGGCGAAGCTGCTGCGCGAATCGTTGTTCACAATCGTCTCGGCGCTCGCCGCGGGACGTGCACCGCCGCAAGCAGCTCTCGCCCTCCTCCGCGAGCACTGGCTCAGGGGCGCGGCGGCGCAATCGTTCAGGTTCGCGGACGGCCGACTTGCCGTCGCGGTCGATGGCGCGGACGACGATCTCGACCTGATCGCGTCGATCGTCGCCTGGCGGGTGGTGGAGCATGTGCTCCCCGCGCCGGAAGGACGGCTCCGTATCTGTCAGGGGACCGACTGCGCCTGGCTATTCATCGACTGTTCGAAGGCGGGCCGGCGGCGCTGGTGCGACATGGCGGTCTGCGGCAATGCGGCGAAGTCGCGCCGCTTTCTCGCGCGCTCGCGGTCAGGGCGTCGTATCCATGGGTGAAATCCGTTCCAGGTCGGCGCCCATGCAATTCGCGTAATAAGTCACCGTCGCCGGCCAGTCCGAAAAGATCCCACGGATGCCGACCTCGCGCGCGAGCACGTCGAGCGCCAGGTACATGTCGCTCTCCTTCTTCACAACCCGACCCTGCGGGTCGAAGGACCAGTACCAGCCTGCGGTCGCCGCTCCACCTCGAAGGTCGGAACGCTCGAAGGTCCAGGTGATGATGTCGAGGCTCGCCGCGCGAATGTCGCGCGCGTACTGCGAGGGCACGATTCGCCCGGAATCATTCACCTCGAGGAGCGCGGGAATCGGCGGAGCTAGGATTCGCAAGCCTTCCGCGCGCAGCTGCTTCAATTCCTCGGGTGACAGACGCGGACTGTTTGCCGTTGGATCGACATCGTCGAGATAGACAGCCTGATTGCCGAAAACCGGCTCATTCTTGATCCAGTAGCGGATGTCGTCGAGGTTGAATGACTGCGGATAGACGGCGGATGGGTGGACGCCCGCCTGCTTGTACGCGTCGATCATCTTCTGGGCGTAAGCGGCCTGGCTGCCAAAGACCCGCTTGATCCGCTCCGGGTCTCCGGCCTTGAGTTCGGGTGTGTGCTTGACGCCCAGTGTCTGGTTGAGCTCGATGCTCTCGGCAAGCGTCATGAGACTGTCCCGCGCGTTCGCGGCCTCGGGATCTGCGGATTCCAGCTTGCCTTTCAACGTCCGGAACTGTGTGAGTGTGAGGTCGCTGGCGCAGCAGCGCGGGCTGCTGCCCTTGCCGGCGTAAGGAACACTGCAACTCTTGTTCAGCCCGGTCGCGACGATGTTCGTGGTCGTCGCCAGGTCGCATTCGTCGTGCCGACAGACGAGCACGCCGTCATTCGTGAAAGTGACGTCGCACTCCACTATTCCGGCGCCCATGCGCGCGCCCGCTTCGTAGGCTTCCCGTGTGTGTTCGGGAAATTTCAGGGGCGCGCCGCGGTGCGCGATTGAGAAATCCGTGCGGCGGAACGGGCCGCCCCGGCATTGCTGGAGCCGCGACTTGAGCGGACCGTCGTCCATGCCGTCGACCAGGTCAAAGGGGCGCTCGCCGAGCTGGATGGCTTCACCGTCGGTTGCATCTGCCACTGAGGCAACGGATGCAAATATTCCCGCGGCGATCGCGCCGCAGGCAACTGGAAGGAGAAACCTCCTAATTCGGCTTTTCACTCTGGAGCCGCCGTGCGACGGCCTCAGCATGTTCCAGCGCCCGAAGCACATTGCCTCCCGCAATCTTTGCCAGATCCTGGTCGCTCCATCCCCGCCGGATCAGCTCCGCGAAGAGGTTCGGGAACATCGAAACGTCGGAAAGACCCTCCGGCCAGTTGTCATTGCCGTCGAAATCGCTGCCGATGCCGATGTGGTCGGCGCCCGCGAGCTTCCGGATGTACTCGATGTGATCGGCAACCGCCGCGACGGTGACCTTCGGCATCTTCTTCGCCAGCTCGACACGGATCTCTTCGTACAGTCTCTTGCGTTCAGCGTCGCTCTTGCCCTCCGCCCGCGCGAGGTAATCCCTCATGGCCGGCAGCGTGACGTCGGCCGCCTCCTGGGAGATGAACCCGGAGACGAAGCTCACCATCAGCACGCCTCCGTTCTTCGGCAGCATGGCGATCACGTCGTCCGGGACGTTTCGCGGGATCTCGCAGAGCGCGCGCACGTTCGAGTGGGAGAAAATCACGGGCGCCTCGGAGACACGGAGCGCATCGCGCATGGTGTCGGGCGCGGTATGCGAAAGGTCCACGAGCATGCCGATCCGGTTCATCTCGTGCACGACCTGCTCGCCGAGCGCGTTCAAGCCGCCGTGCTTCTCGGGATCTTGCATTGCCGAGTCGGCCCAGTTTGTGTGCCGGTTGTGGGTGAGCGTCATGTAGCGCACGCCGAGGTCGTAATACATGCGTAGCGCCCCGAGCGAATCCTCGATGGCGTGGCCGCCTTCTGCGCCCAGCATGCCGCCGATGCGGCCGGACGCCTTGGCGGCGCGGATGTCGGCCGCGGTGCTCGCGAGTGTGAAGGTGTCGGGGTAGCGGGCGATGATTCTCCGCGCGAGGTCGATCTGCTCGAGCTGCGTGCGCGCATAGTGCGCGGGCGCCTCCGGCGGCGTGTAGACCGACCAGAACACGGCCCCGACGCCACCCGCGCGCAGGCGCGGAATATCGGTCTGGCCGCCGGCGGGCGCGCGCTCGCGGATATCGTAGGCGGCGACGTCGCCGGGCGCTGCCGCATAGTCGCGAATGGCCCAGGGCAGGTCGTTGTGGCCGTCAAAAAGTATCGATTTCGCGAGCGCTTCCTTGGCGTGATCGAGCGCGGGATCCGCACAGACCGGCGCGGTGGCGAGCGCGGCGGCCAGGATGAGCAGTTTCAAGGCGGCATGCATGCGGCGAATCCTAGCAGGTGGCCGCGGTCCGCTCCCGGCGCGCTATTTCAGGCTGAGCTCGAGCCGCACTTTGCCTTCGGTCGCGTTGGAAGGCTTTGCTTCAGCTCGAGCAGGTTGATGCTGCCGTCGGCTTCCCGCCAGGCCAGCGCGAATCGCCCGACGTTCAGCTCGAAGGTGAAGGGATTGAACCGGATCTCACCGATTTCGACCTTGCGACCGAAGTTCTCGCTGACGAATTCCTCCGCCTGCGATCGGATCAGCCGCGGCGCCCACAGGAATCCCGCGGCGGCGTAGATGGCGACGAGCGCCACCGCCACCGCCGCGAGCACGACCAGTTTCCGCGTGACGCGGAACAGCTTTGGCTCCAGACGAACTGGCTCACCCGGCCGGTTTCACTTCCACGGCCAATGCCTCGGTGTAGGCGATCTCGACCTGGTCGCCTTGCTTGAGAGCGCGGGCGAATTCCTTGCCTTCCGGCGTCTGGATCGTAACCGTGCGCGACTCGCCATCCGACCGCGTAAAGGTCACGGTGTTAGCGGTCGCGTCCACCGACTCGATCGTGACGGTCGTGCGCAGCAGCATTCCCACGCCGGCAGCCGGCTTGGCGCCCAGTTCTGCGCGCGCCGTGCTGACATCGGCCTCGACACCTTCGACGCCTTCGCCGGGCTTTTTCACCTCGACGGCGAGGGCCTGGTAGTAGCTGACGACGACCTTGTCGCCGGCCTTCACCTGCGCCAGGTTTCTGACCTCTGGTCCTGCGACGATTGTCGAAATCTCGCCGTCCTCATTGCGAAGCCTCACTTCGCGGGTGGACTGGTCGACTGATTCCACCGTCACTGTCTTCTGGACCAGCTCTTCCCGCATGGCTGGCTTAGGCGCGTCTGCCGCAAATGCGGCTATGGCAAGGGTGGCCGCGACGACGGCCAGGGACACACTGAACGTTTTCATCTCAACTCTCTCCCTTCAAGCTGGGCCGCGGCGCCGCAGGATTGCGAGGCCGGCACCCAGCGCAATGGTACCCAATAGCGAAAGCCTCGTCGCAGTCCACGGCCTCCAGAGCGTGGCCGCAACCGCCGCTGCGGGCTCCGGTTCAGGCTTGGCGGCCACCTCGCCCTTTAACGGGTAACTATGAAAATCCGGCAATGAACTGTGAATGGGACCTTGGTCCCATCGCCGGCCTGAATTGCGTAATAATGCCGCGAGCCGATTGATCAGATTGATGTCGACCCGCGGCGGACTGCAATGAACCAGCCCGAGGCCAAGCCTGTCGTTTTTCTCGTGGACGACGATGCGTCGCTCCGGAGGGCCCTCAGGCGCGGGCTTTGCGCCGAGGGATTTGTCGTGCGGGACTGGGAAAGCGCGGATGGATTCCTCGCCGAGCATGACCCGGACGAACCGGGCTGCCTCGTGGCGGATGTCGCCTTGTCAGGCATGAGCGGACTCGAGCTGCAGTCCGTACTCGCGGCCCGCGGCTGCGGGCGTCCAATCGTGTTCGTCACCGCCCGGGGCAGCATCCCCATGAGCGTGCAGGCCATGCGCGCGGGCGCGGTAACCTTCCTTTCGAAGCCCGTGCGGATCGCGGAGCTCGTCGCTGCAATCCGCGAAGCCTTCGAGCGCGACCTGCGCGATCGCGAGGAACGGGCCCTCGTAAGTGACGTCGAGTCGCGCATCACGGCGCTGACGAGCCGCGAACGCGAAGTGCTGGCGCTGCTCGTCGTGGGCAAGCTCAACAAGCAGATTGCGGCCGAGCTCGGGGCGGCCGAAAAGACCATCAAGGTCCACCGCGGCCGGGTGATGGCCAAGCTCCACGTGCGCTCGGTTGCGGAACTCGTGACGCTGACCTCCCGGCTCCCGAGGCGGCCCGCCGGGCAACCCCGAGCGGGATGAGACCAAGGTCCACTACTCTTTTTGTGCAGGTGCCTGCCTACTGGCCCTGCGATGGAAAAGGCCCGCCCGTTCGTCGCGGTAGTCGATGACGAAGCATCGGTGCGCTCAGCCTTGTTGCGGTTCTTGCGCGCGTCGTCCCTTGATTGCGAGGGGTTTGCCTCCGGCGAGGCCTTCCTGGAATCGCTCGGGATCCGGCGCCCCGATTGCCTCATCCTCGACCTCCAGATGGCGGGACTCAGTGGCCGCGATGTCCAGCGCCAGCTCATTGGTTTGCAAACCCCCATTCCGCTCATCATGATTACCGCGCACGATGAACCCACCATTCGGGAGCAATGCCTGGCCGATGGGGCCTGGGCCTATCTCCGCAAGCCTTTGCGCGGGGATCTGCTGATCCGGTCAATCCAGGCGGCGATCAACGAGACTGGCACTTTCAAATGAGGACGAAAAGATGAAGAAGATTCTCCTTGCCGGCGCTGCGGCGCTGACGATGCTCGCGGGCTGTGCCTCGGGCCCGACGATCCGGTCGAATGTGGATCCCGCGGCCAACCTGTCAAGCTACAAGACCTACATGTTCGCGGAGAAGACCGGCACCGACGGCCAGAATTTCTCGACGCCGATCACGAGCTATTTCAAGGAATCGATCCGCCGCGAAATGGACGCGCGTGGTTACAAGTACGTCGAGGGCGGCCCGGCCGAGCTCCTCGTCAACTTCAACGCGAATGCCCGCGAGAATGTCGACGTCCGCACGACGCCAGGCTCGACCTATGGCTACGGCTATGGCTACTACGGCTACCGCGGTGGAATGTATGGCGCAACCGCGTTCCCGCCGGAAGTCGAGACCGTCCGCTACAAGGTCGGCACCGCCAACGTCGACGTCGTCGACCTGTCGAAGAAGCAGGTCGTCTGGGAAGGTATCGCCGAAGCGCGCCTGACCGAGAAAATGATGAAGGATCCGCGCACGGCGATCGGCGGCGTCATCACCGAGATGTTCGCACAGTTCCCGGGGCGGGCAGCGGGCGGTTGATTTTTCGTCATACGTCGATCGTTGTCCTCTGCGCTGCCGCGGCAAACCTGCCGCGGCATGCGACCCGCGCTCCTGGGGCCTCGGATTCTCGAAGAGCTGGGGGCTGGGCGACTGAGCCCTCGGATGGCGCGGCGCCCTAAGCCGGCGCGCAAGTCGGCACCGCCCTCCGCGCGCACGCGCGTCGAGCGCATGCGCAAGCGCGGGCACTACGACCGTGCCACCATCGACGCGATCCTCGACGCCGGCCTCATATGCCACGTCGGCTTCATCGTCCACGGCGCACCCGTTGTGATCCCGACGCTTTACTGGCGCGAGGGTGACCACGTCTATCTGCACGGCTCAATCGCGAGTCAAATGCTGGACACGGCGCGCACGACACCCGTGTGCGTCACCGTCACGCATCTCGACGCCCTCGTGCTGACGCGCTCGGCCTTTCACCACTCGGTCAATTACCGCTCGGTGGTCGTCTTCGGCGAGCCCGAGGAAATAACGGACGCAAGCGAGAAAAGTGCCCGGCTGCGCACGTTCATGGAGGGCCTGATGCCCGGCCGCTGGGACAGGCTGCGGCCGGTCAAGCCCAAGGAGCTGAAGGCCACGCGCCTCCTGCGTCTGGCAATCGCCGAGGCATCGGCCAAGATCCGCTCAGGCCCGCCGGCGGACGACAAGGCCGACCTGACCTGGCCCGTGTGGGGCGGGCTCATCCCGATCGAAACGGGCGTTGGTTTGCCGCAGCCGGACGAGCACGTGAAGGACGTCCGTCTGGCCGCACCGGTGCTGAGAAAGCTCAGGCCTTCCGGGCGATGAAGGCGTTGATCTCGCGCGACAGCACGACCATTGGCACGCCACCGGTCTTGACCACCGCGTCATTGAACTGACGCAGGTCGAATTTCGCGTCGAGCGCCTGTTGCGCCTTCGCACGCAGCCGGTTGATCTCGCTGTGACCCACCTTGTAGCCACAGGCCTGGCCCGGCCAGGCGCAATATCGGTCGACCTCGCTCGTCACCTCGCCGATGCCGGAGCCGTTGGTGCTGGCAAACCACTCGATCGCCTGCTCGCGCGTCCACCGTTTTGCATGCAGGCCAGTATCGACGACGAGCCGGCAGGCACGAAACGCGATCGACTGGAGGTAGCCGAGGCGACCGACGGGATCGCCGTCGTAGACGCCGAGTTCCGCCGCCAACTGCTCGGCGTACAGCGCCCAGCCTTCCGAGTAGGCGTTGAATGCGAGCAGCGAGCGGACCAGCGGCAGCTTGAAGGCGTACTCGCCCTGCCAGACGTGGCCGGGCAGCGACTCGTGATACGTCAGTGTCGGCAGGCTGTAATTGGTCCAGAGACTCGTAGTGCGCAGGTTGATCCAGAACTTGCCCGACACCTTGCCGTCGATGCTGCCGGGGCCGCCGTAAGCGCCCGGCGCTCCCGGCTCGACTTCCGGCGCCATGCGCTTGATCTCGAAGTTTCCCGGCACCAGCGTCGCGAAGGCGCGCGGAAGCCGCTTACGGATGTCGCTCACGCGCTCCTCGAGCAAGGCCATGATTCGCGCGCGGCCGGCGTCGTCATCGGAGAACTGGAAGCGCGGATCCTTGCCTAGCGCGGTCATGCGCTCGCCCACGGTGCCCTGGCTCAGGCCCTGCCCCTTGAGGATCGCGTCCATCTCGGACTGCAGCGCGGCCAGTTCCTCGCGGCCCCTGTCATGGATCTGCTCCGGCGTCATCTGCGTCGTGGTCGCTGCCCGCAGTGTCCAAGCGTAATAGGCTTCGCCGTGCGGGAGCTTCCACACGCCTGCATCGGGAGTGGCGCGCCGGCGGTGTGCTTCCAGCTCGGCAATCTGCCGATCGAGTGCCGGTGCGATCGATTCCGACGCGATCTTGGCCGCCTTCGCGCCGAAATCGCCCGGCAGGTCCTTCGCGCGCTTCGCGATCGATGCCACGAGCGTCCAGTCGGCGACGTTGCCGCTGCGCGCAATCCGGATCTGCGTGAGCGTCTTGTCGAGAATGAAATCGGGCGCAACCACGCCCTCTGCCGCCGCCGATTGCAGGCGCCCAGTCTCGCCATCGATCTGGCCCGCATACGCCTCAAGTCGTTCGAGGTAGGCGTCGGCATCCTCTCGCGTCTTCACGGTGTGCTGCTCGTCAAGCAGGCTCGGAATCTCGAGGAAGGCGCCGGTGTTCTGCGCAACGACATAGGGGGCATTCCGCCACGACCAGTTCTGGTTGAGCAGGGCTACGTCGCCGTATGGAAAGACGAATCCCTCGGCCGCGGTCTCATGTGCCGTGCGCACGACGTCCAGGTCGATGCGCGTCGCCTCGGGAAGGCCGGTGGCGTCGATTTCCCGTAATCGTTCGAGACGCGCCGCGACGCCCCGGGCGATCGCCGCCTGACCCCCCGCCGAGCGGTCGGTCAGCCGGGATTTCAACTGCGCTCGCGGCCCGATATCGATGCCGAGGCTGGTCGCATTCTCGGGATAGTCGGCGAGCAACTCTTCGGCTATTCCCGACAACAGCTGGTCAACTTTCGGACTGGCGCCGTCCGCCGCACGAGCCCGGGAATTAGCGAGCGCCGCGACGATCGCGGCCGTTCCGGAAATGAAATCCCGACGACTTGTGCTCATTGGATGATTTTCCGCGGTCAGACGGATGGCAGGAAGCGGCAGGCCCCGATCAATTCGGCACATTTGGTTCGCCGCTTCATGGATCGCTGCCCTAGTTTGGAACGAACATGAATATTGCCGCGCCCTCAGCCAGCACGGCCCCGGCAAATTGATGACCTGACCGTCGCAACGACGGCAAATCTTATGAACAAATTAGCATTGACTAATTAATTAGCGCCTGCTAATGTGTTGGCCATGCTCGAGGCTGGCGCCATCAACGCTGTCATGCGCACCCTTGCCGATCCGACTCGGCGAGCCGTGTTCGAGCGGATCGTCACCTCGAACGAAATTACGGTGGCAGAACTGACGCGGGGCAGTGGCGTGACGCAAGGTGCTATTTCCCAACATCTCAAGTCATTGAAGCAGGCCGGCTTGGTCGCCGAGCGACCGGAAGGCCGCAATGTTTTCTATCGAGCCGAGCCGCATGGGCTTGCCCCACTCGTCGACTGGATGGGCCATTACGGCGTCTTCTGGCGCGCGCAGTTCGCCAACCTCCGAGCCCTCCTGAAGGAAATCGATCCATGAACGACGCCGCGTCGACGTCCGGCACGCAAGACATCGTGGTCGACGAAGTCTTTCCGCATCTGCCGGATGCCCTCTGGAAAACACTGACCACCGGCGAACTGATCGGCCGCTGGTTGATGCAGCCGACAGGGTTCGAGCCCGTGAAGGGCAACCGCTTCACCTTTCAAACGAAGGCAGCCGGTGCCTGGGACGGTGTTATTCACTGCCAGGTGCTGGAGGTGATACCGCACGAGCGTCTCGTCTATGCCTGGAAGGGCGGACACGAAGCAAACATCGGCTACGGCTCACTGCTAAGCACCGTGGTCACGTGGACGCTTGCCAAAGTTGCAAACGGAACGCGCCTGCGCCTGGTTCATTCAGGCTTCGTCACGCCGACGAATGATTCCGCGTTGAAGACCATGGGCGAGGGATGGAAGAAAGTGATTCGAAGCATCGGCGAAATTACCGACGAACAGGATTGAGACGCGGGAGAAAAAATGAGTGAACCTTTTACCGGCGGCTGCGCCTGCGGCGCGATCCGCTATGAGATTTCTGGCGAACCGATGTTCATGAACGACTGCCAGTGTCGCGACTGTCAGCACAAGAGTGGCACCGGTCACGGGTCCTATCTGACCTTCCCCACCAAACAGAGCGTCAAGCTCAAGGGCGAAGCTAGACATTGGGACATCGTGGGCGACAGCGGCACTGTGAAGACGCGCTCCTTCTGCCCCACCTGCGGGTCACCGGTATATCTGAGGTTTTCGGCGATGTCTGATCTGTTTACCGTGCACGCCGCGAGCCTCGACGATCCGCGCCGATACAAACCGCAGGCGGTGACGTACATCGTACGCGGCTACGCTTGGGACTACCTCGATCCGGCCGTGCCGAAATTCGAGAAGATGCCGCCGATGTGAGCGACCGGGCGCTGCGCTTCGGTGATGAACGGTGGAATTCGGGAATTGGCGGAGAGAGAGGAATTCGCTCTCGGCACTACAGGTTCTTGATTGGGTCGCTCAGCGCGTCCTAACCCAGCGGCCGCTCCGCTTGGAGTACGACTCCTTTTGACGGCCGCCAACGCGACACGATGGGCCGTCTCTCCCCGGCTGGCAGAGCGACGCCGCCTCGCCGCGTCGCCGTACTGCTTCCATGAGCTGTTGTAGGCCTTGCGGTAGCTGGTTTGGGCGCCGAGCGACAAGTGGTCGCGGACCGATTTTGGAAGGTCGGCATTGCGCGAGTAGGGCATGATGTTCGTTAATGATTATGGAACCCGTCCTGCGCTGCAATCGACTCGCAGCCGCCGCATGACGCCGGAATTCGCGGACGCGATCAGGTCGCTTCACCACTTCCTGGCGGTCGCCGTGACGGCGGTGCTGATCGGCCTGACCGTCGGCCTGCACTACGAGGTGCTCCAGCAACTCAACCGGCGCATGCCAGGATGGAAGTTCGCGCGTCACCCACGCATTCTAATCATGATCTTCTGCGTGCTCATCGCGCACATCGCCGAGATCTGGCTGTTCGGTATCGCGATCTTCCTCACCGTGCAGGTGCCGGGCATGGGAGAGATTTCGGGCGGCGAGACTTTTCACCTGCTGGACGCGGTCTACGTGTCGGCCACGACCTACTCGACACTCGGCTACGGCGACCTCGTGCCGCAGGGGCCGGTACGCTTCCTGCTCGGCACCGAGTCGCTGGTCGGGCTGGTGATGATCACCTGGTCCGCGTCTTTCGCCTATCTCGAGATGGATCGCTACTGGCGCGACAGGCACTGAGGCGACCGATGACTTCGCCCGTTTGAAGTCGATGAAAGTCATGCGTCTGGGGGCACCCGGTGAGGCCGTTCAGCCGGATGAGTCGCCTCTGCCTGTCATCGAGCCAGGACAGGTCCTGCTCGAGGTGCAGGCCTGCGGGGTCTGCCGTACCGACCTTCACCTGCAGGACGGAGAATTGCCGGACATCCCATACCCGGTCACGCCTGGCCATGAGATCGTCGGCCGCGTGGTGCGTCGTGGGCGCGAGGTCACGCGCTTCGTCGAGGGCGACCGGGTCGGCGTGCCGTGGCTCGGCTGGGCCTGCGGCCACTGCCGTCATTGCAGTGGGGGGCAGGAGAATCTCTGCGACGCGGCACGCTTCACCGGCTACACGCTGCCGGGCGGCTATGCGCAGTACGTCGCGGCGGACGCGCGATTCTGCTTCCCAATCCCGGATCGGTACGCGGATGCTGAAGCGGCGCCCCTGCTCTGCGCGGGCCTGATTGGCTATCGCGCCTACCGTTTCGCCGGCGACGCGCGGAGTATCGGCCTCTACGGTTTCGGTGCGGCCGCGCACCTGCTCGCGCAAATCGCAAAGGCCCAGGGCCGCCAGGTCTTCGCATTTACCAAGCCGGGCGACACGGCTGGCCAGGCATTCGCCCGGCAACGGGGCGCCGACTGGGCCGGCGGCTCGGACGAGATGTCGCCCGAACCGCTGGACGCCGCGATCCTGTTCGCGCCGGTCGGCGCACTGGTGCCGATTGCGCTGCGCGCCACGCGCAAGGGCGGGCGCGTCGTCTGCGCAGGCATCAACATGAGCGACATCCCGTCCTTCCCCTATCGCCTGCTGTGGGAAGAGCGTTCGATAGTCTCGGTCGCAAACTTGACGCGCCAGGATGGCGAGGAGTTCATGACCCTGGCCGCGCAGATCGAACTGAAGCCCGAGGTCGAGACGATGCCGCTAGCTCGCGCCAACGACGCGCTCGACCGGCTGCGCCGCGGCGAAGTCCGGGGCGCAGCCGTTCTCGTCATGAAACCGCATCGGCACGCGTGAAAGGGAACGCCCGGAGGAAGCCCTGCGGCACCAGGCACGTCGCGAGCATCACCTCGTTGATGTCAGCGTGCTCGGCCCACGTGCTGTTCGCACGACTCGCGGGATCCAGCCAGAACCCGAGGATGTGCTGGCCCGCGGCGGCATACGGCGTGTCGGTCAGCCCGATGACGAGGCCAAGCTCGCGAAAAGCGAGCCGATGCGCGGCCGGCGCGCGGAGCTCCGGGCTCGAGATATAGCGGGCGAGGCCGATGCGCGCGGCCTCCTGGATCGCGGCGTGAAGCCCGGGAGGTTGCGTCAGCGCGCCGCGGGCCGAGAGCCGCGCGGCGCGCGCCGCGTCGACGAGCAGGCCGCCAATGCCGAGCGGGTCGTCGGTCGCTAGCGCAGAGAGGTCGAGCATTTTCGTGTAGTCGGCGATCGCGGCGGAGAGATCGGGGCCGGGCGACCCGGCGTCGATCGCGGTCGCCTCGAGCTCGAAGGCGGTGAGAAGGCCGTCGAGCGGATCGTGCTGCCCCATCGAGAAAACCAGCGAGCGCGTCAGATCGATACTCATCTTCCAATACATGCGACGGCCGCCATCGCTAGCGTGGACGAACGCTCGCCACGCAGCTTCGGCAAGCTCGCGCGCCCAGTGGTTGTAGCGCGCCTCACCGGTCACCCGCGAAACCTGATCGAGCGCGTGCATCCACTTGGTCAAGTAGTGGAAGTACTGGCCGTCGCGCTCCCATTCGAGCCGCTCGTCGAAGGGTTCGGACGGGCTGCGCTCCTGGCGCGGCTTGCCGATCCGCAGGCCGCCGCTCGTCGGATGTGCGTCGCCGGCGGCATCGGCGAGACCGCTGATCCAGCCGCGGCGGCGATCGTCGGTGCGGTGTTTTCCGAGCGTGTGATGAACCTGGTCGACGAGCCGCAGCGCCTGGTCCAGCTTCGTCCGATCTCCGGTTTCATGGAATAAACCGAGGTAGTTGCACACGGCGAACGCGTCGGTCCACAGATAGCGACGCACTGGCTGCGCGGAAGTCAGGCCGGTGCGCGCGGCGAAGGCCGTCATGATCTGGTCGGCGCGGGCCAGCGGCATCAGGGAGCCAGCGGGTGGCGCGCTTCGAGCTCGGCGGCTTGGACCTCGAGCGGCTCGACGGCACGGGTCTCGTCGAACCACACGTACTCGTCGAACTGGACCGGGAGCACTGCCTGGAAGTAGTGGCTCTGCAGCTCCGTGTCCGGCCGGTACACGACGCCGATCGCGCGTTCGAGGCGTGCCTCGGCCAGCTCCTCCCGGAGCACGTCGCGGACCGGGTCGCGCAGATGAAGGAGGAAGGCCGGCACACCGCTGCCGTGGCACAGCCGCTCGTAGCTGTCGGCGCGCGCGGGGCGCACCCGCATCCGCTGCATCGGCTCGTCCCAGTCGCTCGCGGCGGCAACCGTGCCGTGGTCGGTGCCGAATCCGACGATGAAGACCTTGTCGCCAAACGCCCTGCGGCACAGGTTTCCGACATTGTGCTCGCCGCGCGCGGCCATCTCCGTCGCCGCGGCGTCACCCACGTGCGAGTTGTGCTCCCAAACGACGATGCGGGCGCCCCCGCCCTGGTGCGTCCCGATGGCTCGCAGCGTGTCGAACATGTGCTGGTCGCGCAGGTTCCACGACTCGACCGAGCCGTAGTACATCACGCGGTAGTATTGCTCGGCTCCAAGCACGACGCGCGCGTTCATGGCGGCGTCGAAGAACGCGTCGCCATCCTTGGCCGAGTACTCCACGCGCCTTGCGAGGAGCTCCCGCAGCATCGCAACGATGTCGTGCTCATACGGCTTGATGCGGCCGACGAGGGCGGCCTTGCCGTACGCGGCCGGGTCGTCCTGCCAGGGCGTCAGCCGTCCATAGCGCTGGCGCGCCACGGCGGCGGCCGCGGGATCGACGCGGTCGAGGTACCGCACCACCTCGTACGCCGAGGTGAACATGCTGTACAGGTCGAGGCCGCAGAACCCGACCGGCGGCTTGCCTTCCTGGTTGTATGCGCGCAGCCACTCGACGAGCTCGTGAACCTCGCGGTTGCGCCACATCCAGGTCGGAAACCGCGAGAACGGGATCCAGGCTTGCTGCCTTGGCGGTTGGCCGCGCACGTAGCGATCGACCGCGGCGGCGTCGGGCCAGTCGGCCTCGACGGCGACCGCAGTGAAGCCACGCCGCAGGATGAGCTCCTGCGTGATGCGGGTGCGCATCCGATAGAACTCGGAGGTGCCGTGCGTCGCCTCGCCAAGCAGGACGATCTGCGCGTTGCCGATCCGATCGAGCAGGCCATCGAGTGCCGCATCTTCGATGCGGGTGATCGGTTCAGCGCATTCGGCAATGAGCTTGGCGACGAGGCCGGGTCGGGTCGCCGGTTGCCTCGCGCGCAGCGGTCCTCCCAGGCGCGGCGGCCACACGCCACGGCTGGTCCTGGCATCGGCGTCGGCCCAGCCCTGCTCGCCGATCAGCGGCACGAACCGGACCCCACCGAGTTCCTCGCGCTCGAAACCATCCTCGGTGGTACGCGTCACGCGAACCAGTTCCTGCGCGCGGCTGGTACCGACGGGCATCACGAGCCGCCCGCCGATCGCGAGCTGATCGAGCAGCGCCTGCGGCAGGTCCGGGCCGCCCGCGGCGACGACGATCGCGTCAAAGGGCGCATGCTCCGGCCAGCCCAGCGTGCCGTCGCCGCAGCGGACATCCACGTTCGCGAATCCGAGCGTCGCGAGGCGCTCGCGTGCAAGGCCCGCGAGTTCGGCATGGCGCTCGATCGTGTAGACGTGCCTCGCAACCCGCGCGAGGACGGCCGCTGCGTATCCCGAGCCCGTGCCGATCTCGAGTACATTTTCGCCGCCGGTGAGACGGAGCGCTTCGGTCATCACGGCGACCACGTAGGGCTGCGAGATCGTCTGGCCAGACTCGATCGGCAGCGGACGGTCGTCGTAGGCCAGGTCCGCCAGTTCGGGTGGAAGGAACGCCTCGCGGGGAACGTCGCGCATCGCCTGCAGCACGCGCGCATCGCTGACGCCGCGGGCTCGAATCTGACGCTCGACCATGCGTTCGCGTTTGCGTTCGAGTTCCATCGGTCCCCTTCGCACTATACTCATCCGCCTGAGATCGTAGACCTATGAATTGGAAAAAGTGGATTCGCCAATTTCACCGCTGGATTGTCGTCGCCTTCACGGCGGGCTTCGTCGTCCGCCCGATCGCACCATGCGCTCGCACATACACCGCAAGCATGCCGATCAACGCGGACGAGCTGCTCGGGCTCGTCCGGGAGCTTTGTCTAGTACGGAATCAGGCCCGGCAACTGTGATGAGACTCCTCAAGAGATCGACTTCGCCCGCCGGGCGCGGCCACTCGGGAGGCGATGGTTCATTTGAGGCGCGACGGGACTTCGAAACGACGGCGCCTTGACGATCAACAGATCGGCATCAAGCACATCGAGCACTTTCTCTGCCGTATGACCGATGACCACTCGCTTGAACGCCGACCGCGACACCGCGCCCATCACGACTACATCGGCCGAAACGTGCCTGCTGAAAGAAGCCAGCGCTTTCGAAGCCTCGCCTTCCACCACATAGACCTGTGCGCCGGTCACGCCGTGCCGGCCGACCAATTCCCTGACCTGTATATCCGTGCATTGCAGATACATTTTGTGGATTTCGAGCTTTTGCAAGACCGGAATCCTTCGCAGCTTTTTTGATTCGGCTATCATTTGTTCCCAGGGCGTGCACACATGGACTACGTGCATTGGTGCCGAGAGGCGGCGAGAGAGCATGCTTGCCGCTTCGAGAATCGAGGAATCGAGCGCCGCGGGTTTATCGCGTGCGTGTGTAGGGTCGATCGCCGCAACGATTGGCCCATTCCCATACGGTCGCGCAGTCTTGATGAGCAGGAGCGGACAAGGGCAGGTTTCGATCAACCGATGATCGGTCTGACTCAATATCAGTCGAGCGACGGGGCTGCGGCGGGCCGGTTGCGCGACAAGCAGGTCTGGCTTGCGCCGCATCGCCTGCCGGACGATGCCCGCGGTAGTCGGCTGGTCCCAGCGCGCGGCAGTGTGAACTTTGAGTCCTTCCAGCCGTAGTGGCTTCGCCAGCGATTCGAGCCAATCTCGACTCTCGCCGACCAAATCCAGAATTTCCTTTTCGATGCCTCGCATGCTGGTCCGGCCTCGCCGCGCGATGCTCGGCTTATAAACGCAGTGAAAAAGCTCGAGTTCCGCGTCCATGGCATGCGCCAGCCGCGCAATCTTGGCTGTCGCAAATGGCGTTGCGGCGTTGGCTGCGGCAACCGCGATCATCAGGAGAGGTGTCACGGTCCGCATGCTCCCGAACGCCGAGGCTTGAGGAAATACGGACTATTACGCATCCGACGGCCCACCAGTCGGGATCTACGTAGATCCGCGGAAAAGCTACGCAGTCTTCCTAATCGGGCTCTGGTGAATCTGGGGTGATCGGGCCAGCCAGGCAGGCAGGGTCTGGTGTCATCCCTTTTGCCCTACGCGAGGGCCGCGACACAGTCGGAACTGCCCCAAGGCGTCGCGGGTCTCCGTATCGGTTTCGACCGTCGATATGGCACCGACAACGTGGACGCCGACGTGGCCGAGGCCATGAGTGGAGTACTCGCGACATTGAGCCGGCTGGGGGCGAACGTCGTGGCGGTCACCATGCCGGATGTCGGCCAGGTCGGTGGCGCGTGGCTCGACTTGTGCTATGTCGAGGCGCTTGCAGTGCATGCGTCAACGTTTCCGAGTCGGGCCGGCGAGTATGGGCCGGGATTTCGTGCCGCGCTCGAGACCGGTCAGCGGATCACGCCATCGACGCTGGCCGCGCTGACTCAACTTCGATCGGAAGTCTCGGCGTCGATCGAATCCATGCTGAAGCCCGTCGACTGCCTGGTGTGCCGTCGATGGCCAACAGCGCACGCGTGAAGGAAGCGAATCCTTTCTACGAAGAAACCGTCGAGTTCTGGAGCGAGCAAGTCCGGAACGACATCCACACCCAACCGTTCAACTTCAGCGGCAGTCCCACCGTGCCGTGCGGGTCCTCGGCGGACGGCCTGCCGCTGAGCGTTCAGTTCGTGGGTCGGCGGCTGAGCGAACCGGTGTTGTGCCGCATCGGCCACGCGTACGAGCAGGCGACACCGTGGCACTTTAAACACCCAGGTCGTCTAGGTCCGAATGCCTCGCAGGGGGATTGAAATCTGGCGGAGAGAGAGAAAGCAATAGCGGTGCGTAGGCTTCGATTTTACAAAGAGTTATTCAAAATCTTGAATTTTTGTACAATCAAAATCCGGCTTGAATCTCACTGTTGGTTCGGGCAATGGATCTTCGCGATGTTGCCGCTCTCCAAGTCAAGACAGTCGAATTGCAGTCAGCACATGCTATGCATCGTGAGTCAGGGCACCCTGCTGAAATGCATACAGTCGGTGCTTAGCGGATCTCACCTAAAATCGCGATCTCGCTCGCGCTGCTCGAGTAGTTCCTGGCGCAATGCTCCGAGTTCCGCGTGGTAGCCTTCCGCATCCCCGTAATCGGCAAATTTCCGATACCGTCCGTGTGCCGCGAGCACGCGCCGCGAGTGTTTGATCGGGCACCAATACTGCTCGGTGCGCGATGCGATTTCACTAATGTAGGCGAGTAGTCCATTTGCATAAGAACAATAGAGACAGTTGATCTTTTCTATTGCATTCAGATAGGCGAGCTGCCCACGATCCATTACTAGGTATTCGCGTCTGGGGCACCCGGGAGGTGCCAAAGACCGGAAAGCAGATCACCTTAGTTGCAAGAAGACGCTTCGGCCATGTTCTTCTCTTATTTTCGGGGTCAAGCCGGCCGACTTTGGTTAGCGTGCCCGACGCGGCAATTGCGCGCGGAGGCTATCCACCTGATCTTCCAGATCGTGTATCCGCTCCAGAAGCGAGATGACCAAAGCCATGCCGTGCGGCTCTAGTTCGAAGCTTACGCGCAGTCGGCTTGCCGCACGGACGGTCGGGAGACATTTCCCCGGGAACACCCATTGTGGTGCGTCAGGATTGACCGGCGTGATGGCGCCATACTCAACGAGTTCCCGCAGCTCTTCTGCCGACGACCCCGACAGCTCGACGAGTTCAGTCAATGAAAACTCGCATTCTTCGATCAGCCATTGGGCTTCCGTATGTTCAGCCTCCACTGTTCAGTTCCTCTTGAAAACGCCCACGTGGATTAAACGTCGAGCTTTGCGCGAGCTGCCTGAACAACTCGCGTTCACGTTCGCTCGTCGCGGCAGGCACGACAATTTGCACGATGGCATAGAGATCGCCTTCTGCGCCGTGCGGTCTGGGCAGCCCGCGCTTCGCGAGCCGCAACTGCTGCCCGGCTCGGGCGTTCGGCGGCACTTTGAGATGGACGAGCCCACCCAACGTCGGGACCTCTACGGTTGCGCCCAACACCGCTTCCCACGGGGCCAATGGCAGGTCGACGTACAAGTCATGTGCGGACACGCGAAACAGCGGGTGCGGATGGACCACGATATTGAGATACAGATCGCCGTCGCGACCGCCATTGCGCCCCTTGCCGCCTCTTCCAGGCAGTCGCAATCTTTGGCCATTGGTCGCGCCCTTCGGAATGCGCACCTTGAATGTACGTGGCACGCGACGATTGAATCCTTCTTCGTCGTACTCGGGAACCGACAAATTCAGTTCGACTTCAGTGCCGCGATACGCTTCCTCTAAAGAGATATGCGCGGTGAGCTCGTAGTCCTGGCCGGGCATCCGGAACTGTCCAGTCTGTTGTCCCGGGCGATGCCGGCCTGCCGCCAGTCCCGCCAAGAGATCCGCCAAGTCAACGCCCTCAAACGAAAACTGCCCATCGCCAAACTGCTTGCCCCAGTCCGGCGGCGGTTGGAAATCCTGCCCCGGCCGGTGAGTGCCGAGCTGGTCGTAGGCCGCACGTTTTTCGGGACTCCTAAGAGTCTCGTATGCTTCGGCGACTTCCTTAAATTTCTCCTCTCCGGCGGGATCTTTGGAAACGTCTGGATGGTACTTGTGCGCGAGCTTCCGGTAAGCCTTTTTGACCTCTTCGGTACTCGCGGTTCGGTGAACGCCCAGAATGGTGTAGTAGTCCTTGTATTTCATCGATAGCGCTCAGAGAACGGAAGAAAATCACCTAGCCCACCACGAATTTAGCGAAACCCACTTGGCAGCACTTGGTCGAAATAGAGTGCCGCTAAATTTTTTATGTCGCCAACGCTTATTGCGGCCGTTCGCCCGCTGAATGACATGCATACGAGCCTAAGCTAATTGCCGAAAAGCGCTAGCGTGTCTATGACGCATCATGCGCCGACAGGTGAGCCGACAGAAAGGGGTAGTGGCCAGAGACGGAATTGAACCACCAACACACGGATTTTCGGTGACAAACTGAGGTTCTGGTGCAGTGGCGGTACGAGAAACAGGCCATTCGGCGGCCAGGATCTCAGTATCAAGCTGAAACGAGAGCCCGGTCCCAAAGCTGCTTGAGTGACTGGGTCCGCCACTGGCGACCCGGGCCGAACGAGAACTGTCGCTTGTGAATCCGATGTGCCAACTCGATACCAGCGAGCGTTATCGCTGCATTTCCGAACGATTTGAAACCCAGCATGGAAGCGCAGCGACGTTTGATCGCGCGATGATCCTGCTCAATGATGTTGTTCAGGTAGGGACAGCTCCTGACGAGTACATACTTCCACTTTGGATCCTCCCGGCGCAGAAGCCGCAGCGCTTGATGACTCGGCGCGTGCCCGTCGAGCGTGATCTTGCGCGGCCACCGCGGCAGGCTTGTGGCCAATGCCTTGCGAAAGAAAGCCTGTGCCGCTGCAATGCCTCGATCGGGTCGGAGCAGAAAGTCGACGGTCTTGCCTCGCTTGTCGACGGCGCGGTAGAGGTAGTGCCACTTTCCACTCACGCAGATGTAGGTTTCGTCAACCCGCCAGGATGAGTTCACGTCTCGGGCCCTTCGGCTCCACCGTTTCTCGAACTCCGGCACGTACCGGATCACCCACCGCAGAATCGTCGTGTGAGACACGGCCAATCCGCGTTCGGCCATCATGGCGACGAGATCCCGATAGCTCAGCCGATACGTGATGTACCAACGAACACATAACTCGATGATCTCGGCCTCGAAGCGCCGGCCGCGGTAGATCGGGTCACGAGCAATTGGCTTGGTCACAGGCTCCATCCGAACCCGTTGATGCTGCCTTTCCACCGTCAACGCACCAGAACCAATATTCGTACCATCGAATCAGGTCAGAAAGGCCGCCCTGAGGAGACGTACGGACTCCAGAATGATTGCCGAACGGGCTCACCCGATCGGCCTCGAGCGCAAGCTTTCAGTACCGGGTGATGAAGTCGAGCTGCTTGCCGGCAGCCCATCACTTCCGGCACGCGCTGGGCCGCGACACTGCGACTTCATCATCGGTTCGGCGGCCTCGGGCTGCTGGCCCATGACGGTGGCAAGAATGCACTCTGTTTGGGCCTCACCAAACGATTCTGAAGGCGTTGCTCCGGGGTGTCATTGGAGGCTCAGTGCCTGGGAATCGCTGAGGACAAGCCGATCGCGCTCAAGCGCTGCAGCGACCGTGCGGATGAGGTCGGCGAGCGCCGCGTCGCCGCGGCACAATATCTTGAGTGCCGCAACAGCGGGGTGGTCGCGCCCAGCCGCGACGTTCTGATCGATGGCAGCCGCGGGTTGCAACGTCGCGCAGACCGTGGCAGCGATGAATCGATAGCCGCGCCGCGATACGGTCTCGATGTGACGCGGCTTCTTCGGGTCGTCATCGAGCGCCGCACGCACTTCGCTGACGGCCGTCTTGAGCGCCGACTCGGTGACAAAGCGATGACCCCAGACCATGTCGAGCAACGCGTTCTTCGTCACCAGGCTGCCGGGGGTGCGCGCCAGCGCGCAGAGCACCTCGAATGGTTTTGGCGGAAGAGTGACGACCTTTCCCTTGCGGAGCAGGAGGGCATTCGGCTCGTCCAACTCGAATGCGTCAAATCGCACATGCACCGGTTTCAGGGCAGCCGGGTCCCTGCTCCTTACGTAGGGGACTGCGTGAGGCGCGCCGAGCGGAATGACATTTGCAGTATTCATTCGTGATCTCCACGACGAGAGTTGCTCTGGTCGGGACTATGCCGCCGGCTGGTTCTTGCGCGCGAGACCCGGTTGGTGTCCCTGCGCGACTCATTAGGGGCGTGGCTCGCGCCTCTTTTTGTCTGCGTTGCCGTTGCGGAACTCGACGCGCCTCCAGCCGAACAGGCGCGCGTCGACGGACCAGGCGCCCGGACCGAGCAGCGCAAGCGAGGCGCAGAGCGTCGCGAGCAGCACGTAGAAGTCCGCGTCGGCGGGGCTGAGACACCCATGCAGCACCGCGTTGACCGCCGCGAGGGCGCCGATGACCGGCGTCCAGAGGCCCGCTGCCAGGAGTACACCCATCGCGGCGCACGCGGTGTGAAACGCGACCGCGGGGATTGCCGCACCGTTGGCCAGCGCGGCGACGCCATGAAGCAGCAACGCGGATCCTGCGGCGACGCGCATGAGAAAAAGCCCGGCGCCGGGGGCACCATGGGCGAACGTTGAGTAGAGTCTGCGCACGCTACGAGTTTGGGAGCCACCCGACGCAGCGGAAAGCCCCAAAGGAGTGAAGGCGCATGCCCCTTTCGGGTCGGGCCGGCCGGGCCAACCTGGCCGGGCGGGCCGACGAGGCCCGTGGCCAGCCTAGAATTCGATGATGCCGCGCTTAAGTCCGATCATGACGGCGTGCGTGCGGTCATTGGCGCCCAGCTTCGACAAGAGGTTGCGCACCTGGCCCTTGATGGTCTCCTCGCTCAGGGCGAATTCCCTGGCGATCTCCTTGTTCGAGTTGCCCTGCGCGATCTGTCGCAGGACGCGTATTTCCGCCGGCGTGAGCGTGTCGTCCGTGGCGTGCTCAGCCAACTCGAACGACACCTCGGAGGCAAGTGCCTTTCGCCCGGCGTGCACCGCGCGGATGGTGTCGAGCAGCTCCTTGTGCAATGCGTTCTTCAGAAGGTAGCCGCGGGCGCCGGCTTGCATCGCGCGAAGCGCCTGCGCGTCGCCGGTGAAAGTAGTGAGTACGATGATGCGCGACTGTGGAAACTCACCCCTGATGGCGCCGATTGCGTCGAGTCCGCCCATCTCGGGCATCTGCAGATCCATGAGCGTGATATCCGGACGGTGCGCGCGAAACTGCTGGATCGCTTCAAGTCCGTTCGCCGCTTCTGCCACGAGGGCCATATCCGGCTCCGCCGCGAGCAGTCCGGCGATGCCCTGCCGCACGATCGGGTGATCGTCGACACAGAGAATCTTGATGCGGGCCAAATCTTCGCTCATGAATCGCTGGTCCCGCTTTGCCCGAACACATTCTGAACGAACGACGATCGGGCCGGTGACTGGCTACTGTATGCACGCGGCCCGGGAATACTCAACTCCACTTCCGTTCCCGCATCCGGGCCACTCCAGACGGTGAGTTTTCCGCCGGCGAGCTTCGCGCGCTCCCGCATGCCGCCCAACCCGAAATGTCCTTCCGGTCCCTCCCCGCGCAACACTTCCGGGTCGATCCCCCTGCCGTCGTCGCGCACCCGCACCCGTAGCTGCCGCGGGTCGTAGCGCAACTCCACTTCGATCCGCTTCGCATCGGCATGGCGGAAGGCATTGCGCAGCGCCTCGCCGGTGATGCGGAACACTTCGTCGCGCACGATCGGATGCAGGGCGCGCGACGTACCCTGCACCTCGAAATCCAGCGATGCGGCGTGGTCGCTCTCGTTCGCGAGGTCTTCGGCAATTGCCCGCAGCGAGTCGACGAGGTCGTTCGTCTCTGTGGCTGACATCCGTAGTCCTTGCACCGCGTCGCGGCCCTCCGTGATCGCCTCGGCCGCCTGCTCGATGGCGCTCGCAAGGACCTGCTTCGATTCGGCCGGACGATCCGGCAGGAGGTTGGACGCAGTCTGGAACCGCAGCAGCAGCCCATGGAAGCTCTGCAGCAGCGTGTCGTGCAGGTCGCGTGCAATACGCGTCCGCTCGGCGACACGCGCGTCCAGCGTCATCTCGAACTGGCGATGCAACCGCCGCATGCGCAGTTGGTAACTCGCCCACGCCAGAAGCAAAAGCAGCATGGCGCACAGAGCGCGGAACCAATTGGTCTCGTAATACGCGGGAGTGACGGAGAAGTCCAGCTTGGCGGCGCTTTCGTTCCAGTCGCCGTCACTATTGGATGCGATCACACGGAAGGAATACTTCCCTGGTGGCAAATCCGTATAGAAAGCCTGCCGGCGCGTGCCCGCATCATGCCAGTCGCGGTCGTAACCATCGAGTCGGTAGCGGAAATTCACTCTTTGCGGAATCGTGAACGTCGGCGACGTGTAACCGATCTGCAGGTCGCGAGGGTGCGGGGCGAGTTCGATCTTATCGATTGACGCCAGGTCCTTGTGATCAACGATGACCGATTCGATGTAGGCCTGCGCCGGAAGCGCTTTTTTCGAGATCCTGGACGGGTCCACCATCTGCACGACGAATCCGGTCGCAAACCACACCCGTCCATCGGGCGACACGTCTGCAGGTCTTATTCCGTATCCTCCCGGCCGCGCTCCGTCCAAGGCGTCGTAGAGCCGTGTTTGCACCACGGCTTCCGGGTTGGCCCACCACCGCTGCAGCTCGGAGTCGCGAAGCGAGACGATTCCACACTGCGTGAGCAGCCACCAGGTTTTCTGTCTGTCCTCAATGAAAGAATAGACCGCGTTGCAGGGCAGCCCATTTTTCGTCGTCATCCACTGCGCTTTGCCCTGCCGCAGTCCAACGAGCCCGTCGCTGAAGGACGCCATGACGGAACCGTCTGCCTGGACCATCAGGTGATTGATGTATGGATTGGCAGCGGAACCCGTCGGAAATTTCTTCTGGACGCCGTCGCGAAAGTACACAAGTGTGCCGTCACGAGGGCCAATCCAGATTCCTCCTCGTGGATCCGGCGCGAGCCGACCCATGGGGACTTGCGACGCTGGGAACTGCTCAAGCACCTTGAAATCACGGATTCGGATCAGCTTTCGAGACGCGCCTGAGCACAAGGCCCAAACGTCGCCATCGACTTCCTCTGCCATCGCGAGTATCAGCCCGAGCGGTTGATTATCCGGTTCGGAGATACGGCGGAATCGTCCATTCTTGAGGAAGTACAAACCGTCATTAACTGCTACCCATAGATTCCCGGCTCGATCTTCGAGCATGGACGTGACCTGGTCGCCGGGGAGACCCTGCCCCCTTCGAATCGACCTGACTGTCCCGTCCTTGATTTCCTCGAGAGAACCGGCGTTTGCAACCCAGACCGTCCCATCTCTGCTGGCCAGGACACCGACCGCTGCCTCTCTCCCAAACCCCTCCGACATCGAGAAGGTGACCACCCGCGGATCACGAAAGCTGTCGATTCCATTCGTCGTCGTGGCCCACAGAATCCCCTCTCGATCTTCAAATAGATCGTTGACCATGTCGCTGGACAAACCTTCCGCCCGCCCAAAGTGCTCCACGACATTCCCGCGAATGCGAAAGAGCCCATTGCCCAACGTGCCCACCCAGAGGCTTCCGTCACGATCGAAGTTCAAAGCGAAAACGCTGAGCTTGCTGCCATCGAGACCAGGGGCGACGAACGACTTGAAAACTCCGTTCTCCAGTCTTCCAAGTCCCTTCCCGGGCCCCTGAGCGAGCAAGCCGATCCAGAGGGTTCCATCCGATTCGAGTGCGAGCGCATTGACGCCATCGCTGCTGTTCGTTTTCAACGCCTCGATTGGGTAAACCTTCGAAACACCCGCATGCCAATGCACGACGGCCCTTTGCCCCCCAAGCCAGAATCCGCCTTTCCCGTCGGCCAGCAAGGCCTGGCCGCCCGTTGGGAGCGGTACGCCCTCAGATTCTCCGAAACACTTCACCTCCTGGTCGGTCACATGGCAAAGGGGTGCCTGCAAATTGAAACCTGCTTGCAGCGTCCACAACGAACCGTCAGGGTCTGCGCTGATGTTGCCGGTCCTGAGCTGTCCGTCCACCGCGAAATGAGAAACGACCGCTCCACCCTTCACGTGAAAAACTTCGTCTTCCGCCACGGCCCACAGTCCGCCCGCGTGATCGTCGTGAACGCTCGCGATGCGATCGATGTTCCTGCCCTCAACCACCAGCGTCCGCGGAACAAACCGAATCCCGTCAAACCGGTACAGGCCTTGGGAATCGGATGTGAGCCAAAGAAAGCCATCAGAGGACTGCACAACTGAAAACATGCCGGCGGGTGCGGAGGCATCCTGTGTCCGCCATGAGGTGTGCGCATACTGGGTGAGACGGATATCCGGATTGAGGGCGTGGGCCGTATCCGGAAGCAACAATGCCGAGGTCAGGCAGACAGCAAAGCTCACCGCTGTCGCGGTGCGCGGTCGTTTAAAGCGAAGCAGAAGCGGTCGGCGAGAACCCGGATTCATTTCGACTTCTCTCTCCCGCCGCACTCGTTATTAAGAGTAGATTGACCACATTGCGCGTACGGAGAAACTCGAACTTCCGACCCCTTGGTATCGCAGGGCGATACGGCGGTAAGTTTGACACATAGAATCAACCACTTGTAGCGCTTGCCGATCCACAAACCAGCCTGACGATTTACATCCTGAGTGGTGGCCAAAGCCGTCAAGGTACGATCGAAGGTACGCACCCATGACTCGCGCTGACCCCCTCCCCCTGCGCGTGCGCTTCGGCGAGTTTGAGCTCGACGAGGCCAATGCGTTGTTGTCGCGCAGCGGGCGAGCGATCGATCTGCCGCCGACACCCTTCGGGCTGCTTTGCGCCCTCGCCCGTCACCCGGGATCGCTGCTGACCAAGCACACGCTGCTGGACGAAGTCTGGGGGCATCAATTCGTGAGTGACTCAGTGCTGAAGACCGCCATCAGCGATCTGCGGGGCGTCCTGATGGACGACCCCCGGGAGCCGCGCTACATCGAAACGGTCCCGCGTCGCGGCTATCGGTTCATCGCGAAGCCTGCGGCACTGCCGTCAGCAAGTCCGCCGCCGGGCGACGCTCCTGGGATCGACGAGCCTGGGGCCACGGCGTTCGTGGGTCGCGCGGTGGAACTCACGCGCCTACAGCGGGCGTGGGACCGCGCGAGTCACGGAAAGCCGGCCGTGGTCTGGGTGGCGGGCGCACCAGGAGTCGGCAAGACCACTCTCATCGAGCGCTTTCTTTCCGAGCATCGCGATGGGACCAGCGCACGCGGATTCTGCGTGGAGCATTACGGCAGCGGCGAGCCGTACCTGCCGGTGCTCGAGGCGCTGGCGCAGCTATGCCGCACCGACGACAGCCTGCCGACATTGCTGCGATCCGTGGCGCCGACGTGGCTGCTGCAGTTGCCCTGGCTCGGGAGTGCGGAGGATCGCGAGAGCCTGCGACGGGAGCTGGCGGGGGTCAGCCCGGATCGCATGCCGCGCGAGCTGGGCGAGCTGCTCGACCGCTACACCGAGCAGCGCCCCTTACTGCTGATCACTGAGGATCTGCATTGGTCCGACCGGGCGACGATCCAGCTCATTGACTACATCGCGCGCCGCCGCTCCGGCGCTCATCTCATGTGGCTCGCGAGCTTTCGACTGGCCGAGGTGGTTGCCTCCGAGCATCCGTTGAACGACCTGCGGCACGAGCTGCGCCTGCACAACCAGTGCGAGGAGATCGTGCTCGATTCGTTCTCCGAGGCGGAAGTCGGCGCGTACCTGGCCGGCCGTTCGCCTTCCCTGGGCAGTAACGAGAGTTTCGTTCGCGCTTTGCACCTGCGCACCGATGGCTTGCCGCTTTTCGTCGCCTCCGTGGTCGAGGAGGTCATCGCACGCTCCGCACAGAGCGGCGCAGAAGCCATAGACGGGGCGGAACTCGCGCGGTTGACGGTACCGGAAAACGTGTCGGCGATCATCGATCGCTATGTCCTCAAGCTCTCCCCCGATCGACGCGTGCTACTCTCGGCTGCGGCGGTCTGCGGAATCGAGTTCCGCATCGAGACGCTTGCGCGTGCGCTCGAGCGCGATGCCGACGAGATCGCCGACGCCTGCGACCAGTTGATGCGCGAGCAGCTGTGGCTCGCCGCGCCTGGCAGGCTCGATGCGGGTGATGCGCGGGAGGCATTGCATGGCTTTCGCCACGCCGTCTTCAGGGAAGTGCTGTACGAGCGCCTTCCAACTTCGATACGCGCCGAGCTGCATCGCAAGGTGGGGATGGCGCTCGAACAGGAGCGTGCCGCCGGCCGGGCCGTCAGAGCCTTCGAGCTCGCGATGCACTTCGATCGCGGCCGGGCGCCCACGGAGGCATTGCGCTATTACGCCGAGGCGGCGGAGTATGCACTGTCACATTTGAGCCCGGCTGAGTGCTTGAGCCTGACTGAACGCGGATTGGAACTGATCGACCGTTCGCTTGATTTCGCTGGCCGCAACTCGCTCGAGATCACGCTCGCGACGCTGCGCGGCCTGGCTGCCTTCCACCTGATGGGTTCCGGCTCCGAGGTTTCAAGCACCTTTCGGCGCGCGGCGTCTCGCCTGGCCGAGGATCCCTTGCATCCGATTCGGGTACGCCTGCTACACGGGTTGGGGTTTGTTCACATCATGCGCGCGGAGTATAGCGAAGCGCTCGCCACCGCAGATCGCGCAGAGGTGCTAGGGGCAGAATCCGGGGACCTGCTGCTACAACTGGTTGCAAGGACCTTGCGAGGACACGCTTACATGATGCAGGGACGTCCGTGCGAGTCCCGCGAGTCGTTCGGGCGCGCGCTGGCGGCTCTGAAATCGGGCCGACTCGATTCCGCTGATGGCTTCATCGCGGACCCACAGGTCACGGCGCTGGCGGCGCTCAGCCTTCAGCTAACGCATCTCGGTCTGACCGGGCAGGCGCAGCACAGCATGGAGCAGGCGTACACCCGAGCCCATCGGCTCGCGCAACCGATGGCGCTGTTGGTCACGATCTGGTTCGACGCACTATGCCGTATCCGTACAGGCGACACGGAAGGCGTCCGCAGACTCGCGGACGAGATGCGCACTCTGGTCGAGAAGTTCTCACTGACCCAGGGCACGGCTGCGTATCGGTGGTTCCGCGGATGGGCGGACGCGCGGACCGGGAACGCACTCGCGGGCTTCCAGAGGATTCACGAGGCCTATGATCGGAACCGCGCGATCGGGATGATCTGCGGCAGCAGCGAGACGCTTGGATACGCCGCGGAGGCGCTGCTGCGCGAGGGTGACTGGCGCGGAGCACAGGAGCAGCTCGAGCAGGCGCTTGAGGTCGTGAATGATTACGGCGAACAGATCTATCTTCCTCAGCTACTGCTCGTCGAAGGCGCCATCGCGGGCGTGCGCGGTGATGCTGGTGCCGCCGTATCTGCGATCCGGCGCGCAATACAGGCGGCTCGAGAGCAAGGCGCGGTCTGGTTGGAACTGCTGGCAATGACCGAACTCTGCGATCATGCAGGTGTCATGAACGAGGACCGATGCGCGCTCGCGACACTGATCGACCAGCTCCCTGAGGCAAGCGAGACGTCCGCCCTCGCCCGGGCGCGGACCTTGATCGCGCCGGCGTAGCTAGCCGGTCCTCGGAAGGCCTTATCGACCGAACAGCGACCGTTCCCTGACCACTCGGCAGTCGGTGGCCTCTACTCTGGCCGCAACTGCCAAAGTGGAAACGCCTGAAATGGTCCTGAGTGCCGATTCGAAGTACCCCAGCCGCCGCACGTACGTCGTAAAGCTGAGAAGCGACGCGACGCCGGATGCCCTGGTCGGGTGCCTGGAAAACCTCGTCACGGGCAGGCAGGGCGAGTTCACCTCCGCACACGAGCTGCTCCGCCTGATTGTCGGCGACGTCGTCGTATGTGCATCAGCAAATACGCCGTAAGCCGTAGTCTGCTGGAACCGATCGGCAATGTTCCACCGGCGCAGTTGGCACCTTGACTACTACGGAAATGTACGTAGCCGAGTACCGACTGAGATCAGGCAAGAATACTATCGGCATCGGAAAGCTTGAGCCATCGCGGCCTGGGACATACGCAACACTCTCTGGAGATCCCGGGGCGGTTCACTGTATGCAGTCAGTGTATTACCCATGCAACGCACCGCACGGAATCGTCGGGCCGTTTTCGCTCCGGGTTCACGAGATGCCAATCTCATGAGCGACGAACCAAACTATTCGACCCTGGCAGAAGCAGTGGAACATTCCACGTCGAGGCGCGCCGCTCTCGCGATCTACTCCTCTCGCAAGAAGCGAGACGTGCTCAAGCGCTATGGCATTGCCCTGACCTTGGCGGCGCTGGCCCTGCTAATCACCCTTGCCCTTCGGATCCGGATAGGGGGCGCGTTCTACCAGCTTTCGTTTGCAGCGGTGGTTCTGAGCGCCTTCGTCGGTGGACGCGGCCCGGGCTTGTTTGCCTTGCTGATCTGCGCAGCGGGAGTTCTGTACTGGTTGGTCCCTCCGGTGAATTCGTTCGATATCGCGCCAGGCTATCTGCTGGCCTTCGTAATCTTCCTCGGTCTGTGCCTGTTGATTACCGAATTTGGCGAGGCGCGGTTACGCGCTGGACGCGCGCTGGAGGAAAACGAGACACGCTTCCGCACATTTGTCGATAGCGCGACAGACGCTTTCTTTCTGCTGGACCAGCAGTTGCGAGTCGTGGATGTCAACCAGCAGGCCTGCGAGAGCATGGGCTGGACCCGCGATGAGCTCATCGGGATGCACCCGCGCCAATTCGCGATGGGCCTGGACGAACCGTCCGCCGAACAGCTCTGCCAACGCGCCCGCGCAGGGGAAATCATCACTTGCGAGACGGGGCATCGGCGCAAAATCGGCACCTGGTTTCCCGTCGAGATCCGCATCCGCACGTTCCAGAAGGGAGCCGAACTTTTCTACCTGTGGATCGTGCGCGACATCAGCGAGCGCAAGCAAGCGGAGGAGCGAAAATCAAAGCTCGCCGCCATAGTCGAATCATCCGACGACGCGATCATCAGCAAGGATCTGAATGGCATCATAACCACCTGGAATGTGGGCGCGGAGCGCATCTTCGGCTACGCCGCGCGGGAGGTCGTCGGCCAGGCGGTCACGATACTCGCGGCCCCGGATCGCGTCGATGAAGCGGCCGGCATCCTGGAGCGGATACGCCGCGGCGAGCTGGTTGACCATTTCGAAACCGTCCGCCGCCGAAAGGACGGCACGTTGCTGGACATTTCGTTGACCGTGTCTCCGATCATCGATGAGAGCGGCAACGTCGTCGGCGCCTCCAAGATTGCGCGCGACATCAGCGGGCGCAAGCGCGCCGAGATCGCAATGCGGCAAAAGGACGATGCGCTGGAGACGACCCGGGCCGAGCTTGCTCGCATGTCACGGGTGACGGCGCTGGGCGAGCTGACCACTTCGATTGCCCACGAGGTCGCCCAGCCCCTGGGCGGGATGATCGCAGGCGCCGGCGCGGGCTTGCGCTGGCTCTCCACCGTGCCGCCCAACATCGCGGAAGCGCGTGTGGCACTCGACAACATCGCCGCCGACGGCAAGCGCGCGCGCGAGGTCATTGCGCGAATCCGCGCGTTCACCAAGCGCCAGGTGCCCCGCAGGGAGAAACTGGACGTCAACCAGCAGGTTCTGGAGGTCCTTGCACTTACCGATCGGGAATTGCGCGGCCATGACATCGTTCTTCGGACGCAGCTCGAGAGGACGCTGCCGGGCGTTGCGGGGGATCGCATCCAGCTGCAACAGGTGCTCGTCAACCTGATCATGAACGCGATCGAGGCGATGAGCGGCATTCGTGATCGCCTGCGCGAGTTGACGGTCGTTTCAGGGCAGGACGGCCCGAAAGCCGTGAGGATCGAGGTGCGCGATTCCGGCACCGGCCTGGATTCGAAAGGTGCCGAGCGCGTGTTCGAGGCGTTTTACTCCACCAAGGCCGAAGGCATCGGCATCGGCTTGTCCATCAGTCGCTCCATCGTCGAGGCGCACGGCGGCCGGCTGTGGGCGAGCCCGAACGAACCGCACGGGGCGGTCTTCGGGGTCTCGCTGCCCGTTTGGGAGGAGGCGCTTTCGTGAGCGAGGCTCGCCCAGCAGTCTTCGTCATCGACGACGATTCGTCGATGCGCCGCTCTCTGGACACACTGCTGCGTTCGGTAGCTCTGGACGTGCATCTGTTTTCCTCGGCGGAAGAGTTCATGCGCGCCAAGCGCCCGGAGACACCCGGTTGCCTGGTGCTCGATGTCCGGATGCCGGGCATGAGCGGGCTCACGTTTCAGCAGGAGCTCGCGAAAGCGGGGGTTGCGCTTCCGATCATCTTCATCAGCGGGCATGGTGACGTTCCGATGACCGTGCGCGCGATGAAGGCCGGCGCTGTCGAATTCCTCACGAAACCGTTCGATGACCAGGTGCTTCTCGATACGATCCATGTGGCGATCGAGCGCGATCGCGCAAGGCGCCGGGACGCAGCGAGCCTTGCCGATCTGAAGGCGCGTTATCGCGCACTCACAGAGCGGGAGCGCGAAGTCATGCGGCTGGTCGTCACGGGACGGGCGAACAAGCAGATCGCGGCGGACCTGAGTTTGAGCCTGGTTACCGTGAAGGTCCATCGCTCCCAGGTCATGCACAAGATGCAGGCCAGAACCATTGTTGAGCTCGTACGCATGGCCGACCGACTCGGCTCAGCCGCTTCGGACTAACCCGGTTCTGAGGGGCTGATATACCTAGGTGTAAGCGATCTATCCTTGGGCGCAACTGCGCTCCAGCTTGCGCGGGCGTAAGCTGGCTTCGCAATTTTTGGAGTAGACAATGCCCGGGAAGCCGCTGGTCGCTGTCGTGGACGACGACTGGTCAATCCGCAACGCGACACACGATCTGTTGAGGTCGGCGGGTTTCTCGGCCGTTACGTTCAAGGACGCCGAAAGTTTTCTCGCGTCAGCAAGCCGCGCGACCGCGGCTTGCCTGGTTGCCGACATGCGAATGCCCGGGATGACGGGACTCGAGTTGTACGAGGCGCTGGTCACCTCCGGCAGTGGTATCCCCACTGTGCTGATTACCGCCCACCCCGAAGAGGGGACGCAATCGCGCGCGCGCAAAGCCGGCATTACGTGCTACCTCACCAAGCCGTTCGCACCCGAAGAGCTGCTCGGATGCGTGCGCGAAGCGCTGGTGAAATCGCAGGCCGGGCCTATACCAAAGTCTTAAGTGGCGATCCCCTGCGGTAGCCTCGAAAGCGCTGCGCACAACCACGGTGTACCTTGGTGCAATGTCAGGACGCGCGGCACGCGCATAGTTTTGGATCGTGACCTTCACCCCCTCGCCACGCATTTCCAGAACCTCGGAGGTGGCTCCGTGAAACCGCAAACGCATTGCGCGCGACTGCACTTCGATCGGTACGATCTCGATGAAGCAGATGCAAGGCTGACGTGCGCGGGCAAGCCCGTACCGCTCGCGCCGACTCCATTCGCCGTACTGTGCACGCTCGCACGCGCTCCGGACACGCTCGTGACGAAGAACGCGATGCTCGAGGCCGTCTGGGGGCATCGGTTCGTCGCCGACTCGGTGCTCAAGACGGCGATCAGCGAAGTACGGGCCGCGCTTGGCGACAACCCGAAGCAGCCGCGCTACATCGAGACGGTATCGCGCCGCGGATATCGCTTCATCGCCGCGCCGGTGGGCTTGTCGTCGCGTAGCGCGGCTGCAGACGAGCGCGGTGGCGCCTGCGGTGCAAGCCATCCCGCCCTGGCAGTGCTCACGGCATTGTGCCACGGCGATGCGGCGATTTCGGACCTCATCCGCGCGGTCGCCGCCTCGCTGGAAAGCGAACGCCCCGACCTCCTCGATCCTGGCGTGAAGGCCGTTGCATGAAGCCGCTCGCCGCGCGCAGTTCGATCATTCGGTGGCGAATGCGTTCGTAGGCATCAGGGACGCCCATCGCGATTCCTACGACCGTGAGTATCACATCGCCGCCCAGTGAGAGCCTGAAACTCACAATGCCGAAGGGGCTTCTACGATTTTGCCGTCGGCGCCGGCCTGCCCCCCGTTCGATCGACGCGATCAGGTTTTCCGCCGACGAGGGCGACTCGGCGAGGGTGCACGCGGAACCGGCGAAAGACGCGTTAGAAGCGCTCCTGGACATATCTTAGCGGATGCTCCGACACGCGATAGCCGCCGCGCTTCCGCCGCTTCGGCAGCTTGATCTTCTCTGGCTTCGTGCGTTCGTAGGGGATCTTTTCCAACAGGTGGCTGATGATGTTCAGACGCGCGCGTCTCTTGTCGTCCGATCGCACCACATACCACGGCGCGTACTCGAGATCGGTGGCCCCGAACATCTCATCGCGAGCTCGTGAATAGTCGTACCAGCGGCTATAGGACTTCAGGTCCATTGGCGACAGCTTCCAGGTCTTGCGTGGATCATCGATTCGCTCCTGCAGGCGCCGGGTCTGTTCCTCAGGGCTTACATCGAGCCAGTACTTGAGCAGCAACACGCCTGACTCGACCACCGCCCTCTCGACGAGCGGCACGGCCATTAGGAACTCTTTTGCTTCCGCTTCCGTACAGAAGCCCATCACCCGTTCCACTCCCGCTCGGTTGTACCAGCTGCGATCGAAGATCACGATCTCGCCGGCTGCCGGCAGGTGTCGGATGTAGCGCTGCGCATACATCTGGCTCCGCTCACGCTCCGTAGGAGCCGGCAACGCTACCACGCGGAATATGCGCGGGCTCACGCGCTCAGTGATTGCCTTGATCGCGCCCCCCTTGCCTGCGCCGTCGCGACCTTCGAAAACCAGGCAGATTTTGGCACCCGTGCGCTGCACCCAACCCTGAACCTGCACGAGCTTCGCGTGCAGGCGCTCGAGCTCTTTCTCGTATTCCTTGCGGCCGAGTTTGGCGGCGCTTACATCGTCGGCGCGCTCGCTGCTTTGTGACTTGCGGGCTTTGCCCGAGCCCTTGGCTTTGTTACCGCCGCGTTTGTCGCTCATCTTTTCGTCTCCCGGGTGACGCTTCCGTCTCCGTGACTACAGTCGCCCGCGCAGCTTTGCGATTTCGTCGCGGCAGGCCTCTCCGAACGCCCTCATTGGATCGGCACTCTCCGAACGCGCGAGCCGCCGGACCTCCTCCACGGTCAAGGGCTCGGCGAAGTACTGCTCCGTGATTCGGGCCAGCAAGCGCTCCGCCTCGACGAGAACTGGCTTGGACGCGGTGAGCCGAATGTGGTTCAACAGCGCGTAGACCGAGAGCATCGGCTTGGGGGTCTCCAGCTGATGTGCGAATGCGTCCACGAGCCGCTTTGCGCATGCGCCGATGAACTCGTTGTACAGCGCTTCGCGTTTGTTCATCTCCTCGCGGATGAGTTCACGCCTGGTGACCGCCTTCTGCGTGACCCAGGCGGTCGCAAACGTGACTGAGCCGCCGACGAGCGAGCCGAGCACGCCGGACAAGGCACTTACCCACGTCATATCCATGCGCAGAAGCGTAATGGCGGGCGCCCCGCAAGTCGTAAGCGAAACGTCTAAGTTCGGTCTGAGGTGGAAGCTCGGCCGATCGCCGGCTCTGCACGGACTCAGACGAAAACCCGAGGTTTTGCTTACCAAAGTGAGAACGGGCGGCACTACGCTTCTCGACAGAATTCAGCAAGGGTCACTGGGCGCCGATACCGCCATCTCCGGAGCCGGCAATGCCGAACAAATCCATGAAGGATCTGGGCATCAAGCAGGTGTTGCTCGAACGCCTGAACACCCAGATCCTGCCGCGAGCACTCGGGCTTAAGGCCAAGGTCGACCGCGGCGAATGCCTGAACGACCAGGATCTGCAGTTGCTCAAGGTTTTGCTCGACGACGCGACCAGCAACACCAGGCTCGCAAAAGATCACCCAGACGTGCACTTGCTATGCGGACGCATGGCGAGTCTGTACAGCGAGATAACGAGCAAAGCCCTGGAGAACCAGGAGAAGGAAAGTGGATCCTGACGCGAATGACAAGGAAGTCACCGTGGCTATTCGTTCTCGGCGAGCATCTGCCGAATCTGATGCAAACGAAACCGCGACGATTCGCTTACCACTCGCGCAACGGCTGCCGCTACGCTCCTATTCAAGTAGCACGGCTGAGGTTTCGACGGGTCTCGATCGCGAATCGAGGTATCGGAATCAATGGATAGTGTGACTGTAACGCGAATGACGAGCGACTACCGCGTGGGCGCGGTCAAGGCCGTCGAAAAGGGCAAAGGCGCGGCAAGGCAATCTGCCGGAGCCGCAATCCTCGCTTGTCCTGGTTTGAGCATCAGGGAGTGCAGCATCCTGGAGCTGATCGGTCAGGGAAACTCAAACAAGAGAATTGCGCGCACACTCGGCATCTCGGCGGAGACGGTGAAGTCGCACGTCAAGCGGGTTTTCATCAAACTCGATGTCAACACGCGTGCGCACGCGGTCGCGCGCGCTCAGAGCCTGGGGCTATTCGGGCTCAAATTCGTCTGGCCACGGAGCGCGATTGCCGTACGCGAAAACCGCGACTCAGTTTGCGCATGACAGCTGCGCCATTCGGTACCTGAAATACTGATCGGATGGTGCACGCCTAGCGCGTGCTCGGCACGTAACGCTCAGCCGTGCCAGCTAATGTTCTTGACTCGGCTGTTTATCAACGTACCTTTTAGTCCGCCCACCATGGCCGGCACATCGGCGAGTGCACCGATCGCGGCGGTATTTCCCGTTGCCGTGGCGAAGCGACAGGCCGCCTCAACCTTCGGACCCATCGAGCCCGCCGGGAAGCTGTATCGGGCGAGCGCGCCCGGGCTCGCGTGGTGGATCGCCCTGGATTCTGGAGTTCCCCATCCGACGTATACCGCCTCCGCATCCGTTGCCAGCACCAGAAGGTCGGCATTGAGCTCCCGGGCCAGTAGCTCCGAGCACAGGTCCTTGTCAATCACGGCCTCGACGCCAACCAGCTTTCGGTTCGCTCCTGCCTCGTACATGGTCGGAATGCCCCCACCGCCGGCGCAGATCACAATCGTGCCCTGGTCGAGCAGCCACTTGATCGGCCTGATCTCGAAGATGCGTCGCGGGGCGGGCGACGGCACGACGCGGCGCCACTTCGCACCGTCCTGCTTGAATGTCCAGCCTTTGTCGGCCGCGAGGCAATCCGCGGCGGCCTTCTCATATACGGGCCCCACGAACTTCGTCGGATTGCGGAAGCCGGGATCTGCGCCGTCGACTTCAACCATAGTCAGCAACGTGGCAAAGGGAACCTCGAAGGGCAGGAGGTTGCCGAGCTCCTGCTCGATCATGTAGCCAATCATGCCCTCGGTCTCGGCGCCCAGCACATCCAGCGGGTACGCCTCGTCGGGCTTGTATGCTGCACCCTGGAGCGCCAGCAGCCCCACTTGCGGCCCATTGCCGTGGCTGATGACGAGCTGATGTTCCTGTGCAATCGGTGCCAGCGCTTCCGCAGCGACCTTGACGTTCGCGCGCTGCGCCTGGGCAGTCATCGGCTCGCCGCGCTTGAGCAGGGCGTTTCCGCCGAGTGCGACTACGATACGCATGGCGTCAGTCGCCGAGAGTCGCGACGAGGATCGCCTTGATCGTGTGCAGGCGATTCTCCGCTTGTTCGAATGCGATGTTGGCCTCGGATTCGAATACCTCGTCAGTGACTTCGACGCCTTTGGCCATGCCGTAGGTCTCCGCGATCTGCTTGCCGACGCTCGTCTCGGTATCGTGGAACGCTGGCAGGCAATGCATGAACTTCACCTGCGGATTGCCACACGCCTGCAGAAGTTCCTTGTTGACCTGGTACGGAGTCAGCAGCGCGATGCGCTCCTTCCACACTTCCTTGGGCTCTCCCATGGAGACCCAGACGTCGGTGTGAATGAAGTCCGCGTCCGCAACTGCAATCTTCGGATCGTCCGTGAGCGTCAGCTTTGCGCCGTAGCGGGTCTCGAGATCGCGCGCAATCTTCAGATACTCATCCGCAGGCCAGAGCTTCCTGGGGCCGCAAATGCGGACATCCATTCCCATCAGGCAGCCTACGATCATCAACGAGTGTCCCATGTTGGATCGGGTGTCGCCGACATAGGCGTACTTGATCGCGGTGATCGGCTTGTCGCTGTGCTCGCGCATGGTCATGACATCGGCGAGCATCTGCGTCGGGTGGTACTCGTCCGTGAGTCCGTTATAGACCGGGACACCTGCGTACTGGGCGAGCTGCTCGAGGCCGTGCTGTGAGGCGCCTCGATACTCGATAGCGTCGAACATTCGCCCGAGCACGCGCGCCGTGTCTTTAAACGATTCCTTGTGACCGATCTGGGAACCTGCCGGATCCAGGTAAGTGACGTTGGCCCCCTGGTCGTGACAGGCGACTTCGAACGCGCACCGGGTACGGGTCGAGGTCTTCTCGAAGATGAGGCAGATCTCCTTGTCCTCGAGGTGTTTCTGCTCGGTCCGCGCGTACTTTGCGCGCTTGAGGTCGCGCGAAAGGTCCAGCAGGTAGCGAAACTCGCGCTGCGTGTAGTCCTGGACCGTGAGCAGCGAGCGGTTGCGAAGATTGAAACTCATGTGTTGCTCCGTAGGGAGTTCAGCAATGATTCAGCGGTTCAATACGCCGGCTCGCGCCAGACCGGACAGGTCATGCAGTGGCCGCCGCCGCGGCCGCGCCCGAGCTCAGACCCGCGAATCGTGACCACTTCGATCCCTTGCTTTCGCAGCAGGGTGTTCGTGGAAACATTGCGGTCGTAGGCGACCACGACGCCTGGCTCTAGCGCCACGACGTTGTTTCCGTCATCCCATTGCTCCCGCTCGGCCTCGTAGTAGTCGCCGCCCGTCTCTATGACACGCAGCTCCTTGAGCCCAAGCGCGTCGCGAACGATGGCGAGGAGCGGCTGAGCATCCTTGCGGACTTCGAACGCGCCGCTGTCGTCGATCGGGTAGGCGCTGTAGCAACTGATCTGATCGACGACTTCGCGGAAGATCGTTACCGCATCTCGGTCGCAGAACGTAAAGACCGTGTCGAGGTGCATGGCTCCGCGGCTCTTCGGTATCAGGCACGCCACGACGCGCGTGGCGGCTTTGGCCCGGAAGAGCGCCTGGCAGACCTGTGTGACGGCCTGATGCGACGTGCGCTCGCCCATGCCGACGAGCACGACGCCTTTGCCGATTGGCATGACATCGCCACCCTCCATCGACGCCCCGGTGAAATCCTCATCCGAATCGCCCCACCAGATTCTGAAGTCGCCGCCTTTGAAGGTCGGGTGATACTTGTAGACGGCCCGCTGCAGGAGCGTTTCAGGCTTGCGTGCCGGCCAGTACATCGGGTCGCAGACGACGCCCCCATAGATCCAGCAGGATGGATCGCGCTGAAACAGGATGTTCGGAATGGGCGGCATGACGAACTCCGTGCCGCCGAATGCATGACGCAGGCCTGTCGAGACTTCTCCAGGTGGCAGATCGGCGATTGCGATGCCGCCTATCAGACGCTCTGCCAACGCCTTTGCAGGCATGTCGTCCAGCCACGGGCGAATGACGGCGGCGGCGTGAGTGCCAAGCGTATTGGGCGTAATGCGGCGATCGAGAACGAAACTGCGACCTTCCTCGATTTCCAGTGTCTGCGCGAGCAGATCATGAAACTCGAGTACCTCGATGTCCCGCTCCTGCATCTTCAGAACGAAGTCATAGTGATCCTTCTGCGCCTCGCGTACCCAGATGACGTCATCGAAGAGCAGCTCGCGACAGTTCCCGGGCGTCAGGCGCTGATGTGCGAGCCCCGGCCGGCACACCATCACCGTTCGCAGTTTTCCGACTTCTGAGTGCACACCGAACTTACGCATTGTCTGCTTGCACCAATGTCAGGTTGAGTTGCGTCTTTCATAGGTTGACGCATTAGACGTGCAAGGAAACTCCCCTCAATGGGGGATGTTGCAGGTCAAGCGTACTCGAGGAAAATCGCAATGACAGTACGCGTCAAACTACGCGTCGATGATCGACGGCGCAGCGAAGGCAGTCCGCGGGCGTCGCGCGTACACAAGGAACACTGCAATGAGTCAATTGGCCGAAGAACGAATGAACGTCGCAACGACCGCGCCGGCGCAGCTGGCGGCTGATTTGCCGCCGCTGGATGAGGCGCTTTGCGAATCGCTGGCTCGTCAGTTCCACGTGTCGGCGCGGCAGGTCGAGGTGATTTATCGCGACGAGCTGCGCAAGCTCGTTGCCGGTGCCCGCATCAACACGTTTCTCGGCATACTTGCGATAAATCGCCTGCGGGTAAGACTCGGACACTGAACGCACTGGTATTGCGCCTGCGTCATGGCCGGTGCGGCCCTTCCGGCCCTTGCCCTGTCGCTTTATCTACTTCAATCGGATCATGTCCGCCTCTTCGTTCGTAAGATTCGACGGCCGCCTGCAGGTTCAGGAACATGCGCCCATGGCCGATCCGCGCGCCGATGCCCGATCTTTCGACGACTTCGAAGACCCCCCGTGTCATGCCGGCCCACCACAGTTGGCAACCGTTGCGCCGCAGTTTGTCGTCCAGCTGCTCGAGGACCTTGATCGCGGTGTATTCGACATCGATCACCGCCCGGCAGTCGATCACGAGCACCTGCGCCCGAGCGCTCTGCTGCCTGGACCAGATCAGGTCGGCGATCCGCTGCGCATTTGCAAAGAACAGCCGGCCCTCGATTCGCAGCAGCAGCAGGCCGGGCCAGCTCTCGTCATCGGGATGGTCCGGTCCGACCGGACGGAAGACAGCCGTGCCGCGCTTGCGTGCCACTGCATAAAGCGGTGGGTTGTAAGCCTGCTGCGCGAGCGACAGCAGCGAATCGATGACCGCGACGACGATTCCCTGCAGGGTACCGAGCAGGATGACACCCGCGAAGGCGATGACGGACCAACGAAACTCCGTCGCGCGTACCCGCCGGATTGCCAGGAACTGCTTCGGCTGGATCAGCTCGAGCGAATACCGGATGACGACCGCGGCCAACGCCGCCTGAGGCATCCACCGCGTGCTCGGGGCAAGCAGCAGCAAGGTGGCGAGAGTGCTGGCCGCGGTGACAAGCTCGGCGGCCTGGGATTTGGCGCCAGCCAGGCGGTTGATTGCGGTCTGTGACGTGCCGCCTCCGGCAGGCATTGCCCCCAGCAGCCCCCCGGCCGCATTGGCGACGCCGAGAGCGAGCAACTCCCGGTTGGGCTCGGGCAAGGGTTCGTCGCGTTCGGCGAACGCGCGCGCGGCCGCGATCGATTCGGTAAAGCTCATCAGTGCGATGCCTACGGCCGCCGGCCACAAAGCTTGGACCAGCGTGAGATCGGGCCACGTTCCGGATGGCAATCCGGTTGGCACGGCACCCACGGTGGCCACTCCGAGCGCGGGCAGGTCGAGCAGCGCCGAGGCTGCGACCGCCGCTCCCACGGCGATCAGCGGCGCGGGTACGCGCGGAAGGAAGCGTTCCAGCCCGAAGATCAGCACGACAACTGCCGCCGAGACGCCGAGCGTGACGAGGGACGTCTGCGGCAATTGTGCGAGGATCGCGACAGTGTCGCGCAGGAAGCCAGTCTTCTCGACGTGCAGGCCGAGCAGCTTTGGCAACTGGTCGACAATGATCACGATCCCGATCCCCGACTTGAACCCGACCAGCACAGGTTCCGAGATGAAATTTGCCACGAAACCCAGTCGCAGCAACCCGGCCGCGAGCAGCACCAGCCCGACCATCACCGCGAGCGTTGACGCGGCGACCAGCAGATCGACCCCGGCGCCGTGGGCCACCGTGCCCAGCGCCGACCCCGTCAGGACGGCGATAGTCGTCGTCGTGCTGACGCTGAGCGGGCGCGAACTGCCGAGCAGCGCATAAACGACCATGGGCACGAGCGCCGTGTACAGTCCGACCTGCACGGGAAGCCCCGCGATCGTCGCGAACGCCATGGCTTTCGGGATGACGACCGCCGCAGCCGTGAGGCCGGCAATCAAGTCCGGGCGCAACCATTCGCGCTGGTAGCCGTGGAGTCCGACCGGCCCGGTCATCGTCAGCCCCCCAGCGCGACCGCGATCGCGACGAGAAACAGGCCGGAGAGCAGGAACACGAGGCCTGCGACCCACGGTTTGGCGAGCGTGTGCCTCGCGTGGCGGTAGCCGAGGTAAAACAGCAGTGCGAGCAGGATCGCATTCGACACCCGCAACGCGAACCGTGGCTCGTCGAGCAGGAGGAAGGGCAGCACGGCCGGGAAGCTGCAGGCGAAGACCAGCAGGCCGCTCTCCAGTCCACCGAGCAGGTCTTTCCGCGTCACGGGCCGTGGCGCGGGCGGCGCCGTCTTCACGCGCTGCACGATCGCTGCGTACAGCGAGTCGCGCTGTTGTGCATCGGTGAGGGGTACGAGCAACTCGTCCAGTTCGGCGGCCACGAGCTGACGGGCCCGGAGCGAACTCGGGGCCGCACGCACCTCGTAACCGATGCGGTGCAGCCGGCCCCGCTCGAAAGCACAATCGAGCACGTAGAGCGCGCCATCGATGAGGCCCCAGGCCAGGTTGCAGCCGAGAATGCCGATCAGCATCAGCCGAACACCCTCGCGGCCCTGTTCCTGGATGACGAGGTCCGCGCCGAGCGTGAACGTCAGCGTCATGATCAGCCCGAACAGCGCCTCGCCCATGTGCGACCCGGGGTCAAGTTGCTGCGCAGCGAAAATCGTCATGGCCCAGCCCTGCAGATTGTCGATTACTTTGCGGCTACAGCTCACCTCATGGCAGCGTCATCACTGTTTGGCCGCTCACTCCCGCACCACGTACGTGTAGAACCGAATGCGGTCCCCTTCCCGTTGCTGATAAACCCCCTGTACTTCGTAGTTGAAGCCGGGAAACCGGTTGAACGACTCCTGGAATGCGAGGAAATAGTCCAGCATCGGTTGAGCGCGCTCGTCCCAGCGCTCGCCCGGCACTACGACGCCGATGCCCGGCGGGTAGATGAGCGCAAGGGTCGCGGAGATCCGGCCGCGGATTGTGTCGAGCGGCACGTAGTCGACGTCGTTCGCGACGAGCGCCTCGTAGGCGCGCTTCGGCGCCATTGCGAGCTCCGGAAAGCTCGTCGCGCGGAAGCAGAGCCGCTGTAGCTCCTTGACGTTCCTGTCGCGGTAGAAGCCGTGCATCTCGTTGCAGACTCGGCGCAGCGAATAGCCCGCGTAGCGATTGCTGTGCGCCGCATACACGGTCGGCAGCGCGTCGGCCATCGGCGCGTCGGCGTCCCAGAGACTCTTGAACTTGACGAGCTTCGCGATCAGCGTGTTGAGCTTGCTTTCGTCCTCCGCTGGCGTCATCAGGAAGAGGATGCTGTTGAGATCGCACTTCTCCGGCACGATGCCTTCCTCCCGCAGGTAGTTCGCGACCACGGTCGCGGGAACACCAAACGGCAGGTACTCCCCGGTCCGGCGATCGATGCCGGGAGTCAACAGCGTGAGCTTGTTCGGATCGACCATCGCGTAGCCCTCCGCGTAGCCCGCGTAGCCGTGCCATCGGCTCTGTGGATCGAAGGCCCAGCACTGCTGCTCGCGCTTGATCACGCTGGTGGGCAGGTCCTCCCACCGGACGTCGGCCGCATCCTTCGCGATCGCGGAGTTCCTGATCGTGACGAGGTCCGGCACAAACGGGTCGAAGAACCACTGCTCTTCCGCACTCTTGCCCGTTCGCGCATAGAAGTGGCAGAACTCGCGCAACTTCTTCCGTGCTTCGATTGTGAGCTCGATACAGCGATCCCAGAGCATCTCGCCGGCTCTTCCGGCGTGCACTTTCGCGTTGACATCGAGCGACGCGAAGAGCGGATAGAACGGCGAGGTAGACGCGTTCATCAGGAAGGACTCATTGAAGCGCTTGTGCTCGACGTAGCGCTTCTGCCCGCGGATGTGCTCGTCGCGCTTGTGCACCTGCGACGCCTGGCTGAAGCCCGCGCCCTGCTTGTGAACCGACTGGGTCGAGAAGAGCCCCGCAGTATTCGGTCCGAGATCCTTCAGCCGCATCGGGCTGTGATCGTGAAACAGCGGATGGAATGCGTTGTAGCCGATCCACGCCTCGTCCCACAGCACGTAGTCGCAGAGGTGGCCGATCTTCTCCATCACCTTGCGGACGTTGTAGATCGTGCCGTC
>DAIQBB010000020.1:0-44468 GCA_036781365.1 Steroidobacteraceae bacterium
GCACGCCCTGCGACGTGTCCGCGACGGTCTCCTTCTCCGGCCACCGCGTGGCCTTAATGCGCCGAAGCATATCGGCCAGTTCCGCTTCCGGAACTTCCACTCGAAATGGCCGCACAGCGGTCTTGTCGCTGCTTGACGTTTTTGTGTCTTCATTCATAGCCATAGTCCTTTATGAGAGTAGGAGTCCATAAGAAACGAGCGGTGTAACCTTGGAACGAGAACCACCGACAGTTTGTGTTTCATGAAATCGCTTCGAACGTGAACGTCCCCGCCGCCGCGTAGGTTGCGCGCACGTGCCCATCCTGCCGCCCCAGTCCGGGACGAATGCAAGTAGCCATCAGTTAATCGAAGTGGAGGCGTCAGGACTGACTAGCTGACGCTCACTCGAGTGTCGCGGTTGGCTTCACCTGGGAGGCCAACCTTTTGGAGACGGCACCACAGTGCGCCATATGACAGGGATGTCAAGCAGCAATTGCGACGGACTTCAGCGCTGATCGGAGCGACGAACTCGGGGAATGGTGGTCCCGGACGCTGATGCTTACTCCGTCTCGATTCCTTCAATCGATCCATCAGAATTGATGAACATGCGAACGATTGGGGACTCGCGATTGCCCAGACTTTGTAGCCCAACAAACCGCACTATGGCGTCCTAGTGCGGGTGTCCAAATCCAAATGCGGTTTGCCCGTCGATTGCTCGCGCAGGGTCACCGACTGAAATAAAAATTAGCTCAGGCTTCGCTTTGGCGAGCGGAGCGTCGCCAGTACCATTATCGGCACCGTGATGTTTCCGGCACTTGCAGCAAAGTGCCACCGCGGAAGACATTGAAAAGATGGTGGCCGGGGGCGGAATCGAACCACCGACACGCGGATTTTCAGTCCGCTGTTTTACTCGAAGTCGGCACCTTCCGCCAGATCCTCAAGCGGACCTATTTCCCAGGGACGCGTAGCCTTTCTGTGCTCCGACAGCGACATGGTGCTGCATCCGGAGTACATCGCGGATCACGCGCGCGCTGCGCGTCCGGGATACTGGGTGCAGGGCACGCGGATCCTCCTCGACGATACGCGGACACGCGAGCTGCTCGCGAACGGCCCGCAAACCTTTAGCGTATTTTCATCAGGTCTGGGTTTCAAGCGCCGTGCGTACACCGTGCATTCTCCGTTCGCCGGACACCTCGTACGCGGCGCCGCCAACGCCTTCATCGCCATCAAGGGCTGCAATCAGGCCTTCTGGCGCTCCGATCTTGAGCGAGTGAACGGTTATGACGAAGCCATGAGCGGCTGGGGCGCGGAAGATAAGGAGCTCGCCGCCCGCCTCGTCCATGCGGGTGTGCATCACTCGACGCTCCTATTCTGCGGAATCGCTTATCACCTGCTCCACGACCCGGCACCGCGGGACCGCGGGACCGCGGGACCGCGGGACCGCGGGACCGCCGCAAGATTAACGAAGTCATTTTTAGGCACACGCTGAAATCACGTCGCGTGCGTTGTACGATCGGAATTGACGGCCACCATCCTCAGCGCGCCCCCGCTGATGGTCGACTGGAGCGTCACAGTCCGCGCCAGGAATCCTCGCCATAACCCAGCTCGGCGAAGTCCCGTGCATAAATTGCGTGCGTGCGGCGGGCGAGATCTGAGTCAAAAACCGGCTCCGCGTGTTTCGTGCTTTCATTGCGGCGCGATGTCACGAGTTCGTCGACCCACGCGGACGGAAATCCAATCCGGGCAGAGATTTCCGTGAGCCCTTCACGAAATTGCGTCTCCAGATGAAAGACGCGCGTGTAACGCAGATCATCCATCAACAGTACGGCGTGCTGCTCGTCCCAATGATGGTCCCGCCGTCCGGCCGGCTCGGCTTCGATGTAGCTCAGGAACGTCGAAAACGGTACCGCCGAAGCCGGGGCACCGCCTGAAAGGCCACGCCGTCGCGCAAGTCGTCGCAGCGATCCGATGACGCGTCGCCGCGCGCTGCGCGGGTAGCCTGTCGTGTGACCGAACGCAAGTTTGTCGAGCCAGGCGGAGCGCACGCGTGCGTACGGATTGCGCACGAACGCGTAGAAGGCGTACTCATTGGCATGACTGATAGCGTGCCAGTAGTCACGCAGCGATGCACAGGGAAAATTTCGGGCGTTGCTCAAGAGCCGATACCGGCCCTGCGAAGAATCGGACCAGCCCCGAAATTTGCACACGCCGCGCGCAAGTCCGTCGCGCAGCGTCCACGTGCCTACCTTGGGATTCAGCATCACCACCGTTCGATTCTCGCGATCCACGAAGAGCTTGAATGGACTGAAATGCGGCTGTATGAGGATACGGCTCGCGTGACCCAGGCCATGGAGCTGGGACGGTCGTGCGACTCCTGGAACAGCGCGCGGGACCGGTTCGGGGCGAGGCGGCAGGGATGCGGTCATCTCATGATTCCCGTTGGTAGGGCACAGTCTGAGGATAAGCAGTTCAAACCATGTCGGCATGCTGGCCGCCTACAGCACGAAAATCTGCGACCGCTTGCAGAACCTGATAAGTGATTGTGTGAATTCCCAAGACAGGGGTGACAACTCTGGCTCTCCATTCTAGGTTCAAAGGAACCGCAGAGAGGAGACCCAATGACAAAGACCGAGCAGATACGCCTATCCAGTTGGCGGTTCAAGGTGTTGCAACGAATGCCCCACGATGCAGGACCGTGCATGACTGATTCACGCAAAACTCCCGCACGGAATTGGTTCGATTTCGACGCTGAGCCGAAGCCTGGGAACCTGGTCACTGTTTTGTGTGCCCAAACGAGCGCGAGCGGCGCGCTTCGAGCAGCGCAGTGAGCCGCGAGTCCTGGTCGTAGATGTCGTCGAAAAACAGCGTCTGCCCAGCCTCCGTCGCGAGCGCGGTACCGTACACGATGTATACGCGGATCGGTTGCGCCAAACGCACGACCACCGGCGTGTTGCCTCGCAATGCCTTCTCCAGACGGTCACTGGTCCGTTTGCGATCTGCGCCCAGTACGTGCGCGAGCAACGTAATTGGATCTGACACGCGAATGCATCCGTGACTGAACGCGCGGCGACTCCTGGCGAAGAGTTCGCGCGCGGGCGTATCGTGCATGTAGACATTGTGCCGATTGGGAAACATGAACTTGACCTGTCCCAGCGCATTCATCGGGCCCGGTTTCTGACGAACACGGAGCTCGCCTTCCACGAGTAATTGCACGTTGCCTGCATCCGCAGGGCGCGAAATTGCGCCATCGGCCGCCCCTAACACCATCTCGTAGCCGTTCTTTGCCAGCCAGCCCGGGTCGGCCTTGATCGCCGGCAGCATTTCCTTGAGGAGAATGCTGCGCGGGACATCCCAATACGGATTCAGAACGACATAGCGCATGTCGGCAGCAAAGACCGGTGTGTGCCGCCCATTAAAAGTGGAACCCACGATCACGTCCATCTGCAGGATGTCCTCGGCGAAATCCTGCGTCGTGCGGAATGCAAACAAGCGGAATTGGGGGATGTTCACAATAATCGGCGGAGACTCCAGCTTCGGTGGTAGCCATCGCAGACGTTCCAACGACAATACGATCTGGCGGATGCGCTCCTCGATTGGCGTGGTCAACGCACGGTATGTCCGGTCTCCTAGCGTGCCGTCGACGTCTAGGCCATGGCGCGCCTGGAAGCGAACGAGCGCAGCGACGAGTTCAGGATCAAGCTCAAGTTTCTCCTGCTCTCCGCTGACCGGCGATTCGGGCAGATCTCCAATCGCGGTGAGTAGCCGGCGCAGGGCCGGAGCACCGACGTAAGGCTCTCCAGCACGGACGCTCGACCGGGGAAGCGGGGGCAGTTGCGTCAGTCGCGGTTGCATCGCCAGCAAGCCATGGTGGGCCAGTGCTATTTTGAGCAGCGAGTAATGCCGAAACTGTGGCTCCAATGCATCGAGCGCCGCAATTACATCGGGCGCCGTTGCCAATGTTGTAACCACCTGGACAGCGTCAAAAGCGGGCCGCCTGACGTCGAGGTCATAACCCACTTCCTCAGGGTCGACCCGCCCCTGGTGCAGGTCAGACGCAAGCCGCGCGACATTGACGCTCAATGCGACATCAAGACGGGCAATCGCCGCGGCCGTCGCATTCGGCCGGAAGTCGAGACCCGCCGTAAGCTCAGCAAGTTTCGGGCCGTCATAGTCCGTGACAAGGAGTCCGCGTCGCTCCACATCCTGCAGTTGGCGGACGAGTGTCCGACCGGCCGGCGTCAGTCGTTCATCCACGAACCATAGCGGCGCGTGTGACTGCCTGGCGTAGAGCGCTTCCAATGGCTCGCGCCAACGATCTAAATCCCACAGTGCGACGTCGGCGCGAGATTCTCCCTCGAGGACGGCGCGAATCGGGGATTCGTATGTCGTTTCCGCTGCAAAGGTCGATGGCTGCGCGAGCAGCGGAAGGAGAACAAGTGCTGAACTTGCAATCATCGACTACTCGGCAACCTGGACCGTCCCGTGGCAATCATCGAGGCGCTGAACCCCATCGATCGACGCTCGAGGGGGTGTCAGTCATTCGCCTCGTCGCCGAACATCTCCCATTCCGTGAAATTGCAATACGGTTTGCAATTTGTCGGCAGGCCCTTTCAAGCTCGCATGCTGTTTTAGCACACCTTCAAACAAGTCACCCTTCTTGGCCACGCGACTCGCGATCGTCATGATCGTAAACGACTCTGGACGTAGATCTTCCCTCACCTCCTTCCATTCCAATGGCGTTGAGACTGTCGCGTCTTCGGAATCGCGTAAACTATAAGACGCGACCGCAGTCTGGCCGACCGCATTGCGCAAGTAGTCGACGTATATCTTGCCCACGCGATGCTTTTCGCCGCGTTCCGCCGTCACCAGCTTGGGATATCGGACCATGAGCACCTTGGCGAATCGGCGTGCAAAGTTACGCACAAAGTCATACGAGAATTTCACCTGGAGCGGCACGTACACATGAATCCCTCGCTTTCCTGACGTCTTCGGGTAGCTTGGCAGTCCAAGTTCATCCAAGAGCCTTCTCGTTTTTTGCGCGACATTGACGACCATTTCATTGGTCGTGCGGCTACCGGGGTCGAGGTCGAAAATCATGTAATCGGGATAGTAGAGTGTGGTGAGGCGTGAGCCCCACGGGTGAAGCTCGATGGTTCCAAGATTGGCGAGATACAGCAGCGTCTCGACATTGTTGCAGACAATGTAGTGCACGTCCTTTGCTACGGTTTGGGCGCGAATGACAACGCGCTTTACAAATCTCGGGACAGTGCCTTTAACATTCTTCTGAAAGAAACTCTGATCCTTGATACCGCGTGGAAAGCGCTTCAACACCACGGGTCGATCCTTCAGATGCGGTAGAATGTACGGCGCCACGCGGTCGTAATACTCGAGCATGTCGCGCTTGGTGTAACGGCCTTTTGGCCAGTACACCTTCTCGAGGTGCGTACCTTCAACTGCCGACTCGATTGTCATGATCTTATTGTCGAACGCGCGAGGGAAACCTCCATCGAGCACAGCATGGATCGAAATTTTCGGATACCTATTGCGATTCGACCGTCGATGACTCCGCTGACATCTTCCGGAAAATAAGCGCCGGGCTCGCAATCACCGACTACTCGGCTCGCTGTATCGACCGCAGATATTCAACCAGACGCTCCACCATTTCGGTCGCCTGCCGGTGGGCGGCCTCATCGTCCGGGTCGTCGCCAAAGAATTCGTAGCCCCACACAGGCATGTGGCGCGGTCCATGCGATCGGAGATCCGCCTGTCCGTCGACGATCTTGAAAATCTCTTCGTCCGGAAATACCCCGCCCCGTCGTGCCGCGATGCGCGTGAGATCCGGTACGTCCACCGTGAGGAAGGGCGAGACAGGACCGTCCCCGCGCGCCTCGCGGCCGTGGCAGCCGGAACAAGAGACCTGGTAGAGATGCGCGGCCGTCGCGGTCTTGTGGGTTTCGTCAGCGCATGCAACTGCGTACGGCAGCAGCGCCGCTATGACGATGATTCCCATTGAGATGAGAGTTCCCATCGTCCTTCAGTTCTCCGGTGAAATTGCGTCCGGCCTAAGGCGCGCCACATAGTCGGCCACCCCGTTGATTTCCTGGTCCGTCAGGCTCTTGAGCAGCTTCGAGTGGTCCCAGCTCATGTTGAAGCGCGTACCGCGAATCATCATGTCGATTTGCTTGATGACGTAGCCGTAATGCTGGCCGGCAAGCCGCGGAAAGCGTAGCTGGCCATTACCTTCCGCGCTGGCGCCGTGGCAATTTACGCATGCACGACGGTAGGCCTGCGCGCCCAAAGCCGTGAACTGGCCCGTACCAACCTCTTTTGTCCGCCGTACCGGAATGCTCGAAATGTAAGCAGCCACATCGGCGAGATCCTGGGAACTTTCAAGCCGATGGCTGGCGGCGAAAGCATTCATACGGAATTCCACCCGTTCGGTGCGGCGGAAGTCCACGAGTTGCGCGATGATGACTTCATAATGCTGGCCGGCAATGATCGGAATGTCGCCGTTCGCCGCGCCCGCACCGTCAGGCTGATGACAGCCGGCGCAGGATTCATACAAGGAACCGCCGTGCTCCAGATTCGGCTTGCGTTCCAGCGCCTCGCGCAATTCGTTCGAATGGATCGCGCCTGCCAAAGCGGCGAAAAGCATGGAGGCGAAGGCCAGCGCGATGTTTCCGAATTGCCAACGCATAGGCTCCCTCCTCATGCGGCGACCTCCTGGGACTATAGTCCAATTGCCGCTTCGCATCTTCAGAGGCACACTAGCCGGGTGATTGCCTTCGCACGACTTTGCATACTTGTCGCAGTGGCGGCGATTTCCAGCTCATTCCTCGTGACGCATGCGGCCACAACGGTGGAAGCCGAACCGGTTCCAATCGAGGGGCGGACGCAAGCGGCCATTGCCGACTTTCGCAACGCAATGAAACTCGAGCCCAATATCCAACACGGTGCCGAGCTCTTCTCAATATGCGCAGCGTGCCATGGAGCCAAGGGGCTCGGCACCGAAGATGGCAGCGTTCCGGCGATTGCGGGACAGCATGTCTCGGTCTTGGTCAAGCAGCTTGTCGACTTCCGCCATGATCGACGCTGGAGCGAGCACATGCGGGACGTCGCATCAAAGCACCTTTTGAGTGGCTCCCAGGAGTTGCTCGATGTTGCTTCATATGCCGAAAGCCTTCAGCGCTGGCCGCCACTCGAAGGTGGCACCGGCGACGGCTCCGCGTTGAAAGAAGGATACGTTGTCTACCACCGCTACTGCGCGGAGTGCCACGGGCCATTAGGGCTCGGCGACCAGCGTCGCGTGCGACCGCGGCTCGCAGGTCAGCGTTACCAGTATTTGCTACGTCAGCTCGAGGAAACGGCTGACCGCATGCGCCCAGGGATGGATGTCGAGCATGTGAAAATGATAGGCGCATTTTCGGCCGAAGAGCGCCGAGCCGTTGCAGACTATCTCTCACGTCTCAGCCCCAATCTTTCCTCGGCGCAGGAGCAAGCACCAAAATCTCCGTGATGAAAATGCCGCCTTAACGACGCCTCAGCTGGCGCGCACAACTAACTACACAGTCACCTGAGTAACTTTCGCGCGCCGCAGGAAGCCGAACCAGCCCGCCGTCAGCAGGGCAACGCCCAGCGCAACCGGCATCATCAGAGGATTCGGCGCAGATAACTTGAACATCCGTGCAGCGGCGGGAACGTAAAGTACAACGCACACTATCACCGCGGCCGCTACACCAATTATCCAAAAGATCCTTCGGCGTCTATCGAAGAAGGAAATTCCAGGTTCGGCTGAATCGGCGAAGGCGAGCACGAGGTTGGCCACGATCAACGCGACGAATGCGAGCGCTCTGGCTTCGGGTTCCGGCAGATCGGCATGCAACGCCAAGAAATAAAGTCCGAATATTCCCGTCAATATGATGGCGCCCTGCAACAGGGCCAAAAGGATCTCCCTGCGCCCGAACAGACTTTCATTTGCAGCGCGTGGCGGTTTCTTCATTGCAACCTTGTCTTCAGGTTCAGCCTCGAAGACTAGCGAACAAACAGGGTCAACCACGAGTTCGAGCAGGACGACGTGCAGGGGATAGAGCAACGGCGGCAAACCCAACAGGATCGGGAACAACGCCAGACCTGCGATGGGCACGTGAATCGCGGTCACATAGATGAGCGCCTTGCGCAGATTCCTGAAAATTCTCCTGCCGAGAGCAATGCCCCTGACAATGGAAGCAAAGCTATCATCGAGCAAGACTATATCGGCCGACTCACGCGCCACATCGGTCCCGCGCTCGCCCATGGCGATGCCGATGTGGGCAGCTTCCAGTGCCGGTGCATCGTTGATGCCGTCTCCGGTCATGACGAGCACTTCGCCGTTTGCTTTGAACGCCTCCACCAGAGCCAGTTTCTGTTCCGGCAGCACCCGGGCAAAAACGCGAATTCGTCTCGCCTGTCCTCGAAGTGCAGGAAGATCGAGCGCGGCAATCTCAGCTCCGGTGAGAACGCCGGATTGGACGTCTATGCCGGCCTTGAGTGCGATTGCTCGCGCGGTTGCGGGATAGTCGCCGGTTATCATTGCGACGGTGATCCCGGCTTGACGAGCAAGCGAGAGCGCTTGTGGAACATCCGGGCGCAGAGGATCCGAGAAGCCGATCAGTCCTTCAAAAAGGAAAGCCCCTTCGGCAAGTTCGTCAGGTAGGTCCCCGTCATGCTGCCGGGACGCAACGCCAAGGACTCGCATTCCGTTCTCTGCCATGGCCACAACGACTTCGTGCATTCGTTTGCGAGTCTCGGCATCCATGCGGCAGAGTTGGAAGATAGCCTCCGGGGCGCCTTTTGCCGCGACGATCGATCGATTCTCCCCCACCGCCCAGGCTTGAATCACGGCTAGAAGATTCGGGCGAAGCGGATGGGTTCGCAGCGGCACGCTACCGGGCACTTGTTCGACGTCGCTCTCCATGCCCCGAGCGAGCTCCCTCACCGCCCGATCCATTGGATCGACCGGCTGGAGAGCGGAAGCCAGAGCCGCCTTTCCGATCAGAAGGGCGGCTTCACGACGCAGGTCGTCAGATTGCTTGAACTGATGCAGCGCACCGTCCACCCAGATGGCCGCAACCGCCATGCGGTTCTCGGTCAGAGTGCCGGTTTTATCGACGCACAGCATCGTCGCTGCGCCAAGTGTCTCGATGACTGCAGCCCGCCGCACCAGGACTTTTTGCTGCGCGAGTCGCCATGAGCCCATTGCCATAAAAACGGCCAGGACCATCGGGAATTCCTCCGGCAGCAAGGCAATCGCGAGCGTGATCCCTGCGAGCGCGCCTTCGATCCAGTTGCCGCGCATGAGGCCATATGCGAGGAAGACAACCAGACAAAATCCGACTGCGAGCAATCCGAGCTTGCCGATTAACCGCGTCGTGTTCTTCTGCAAGAGCGTCGGTTCGTCATGGATCGATGCGAGCGAGGCCCCGATGCGTCCGAGGCGCGTGGCCCGCCCGGTATGCACGGCTTCGATCGTGCCGTGACCGCGCACAATCAAGGTGCCGGCGAACACGAAAGACGTGACCTCATCGTGGCCATAGTCGTCCGGACCTGTGCCGGGTGCGATGGTCGCGGCTGAGGCGGCGACCGTCTTTGTAACGGGAACAGACTCGCCGGTTAACGTGGATTCATCGACGGTGAGAACATCGCCGCCAACCAGTAGGCCATCGACCGGTACGCGTTCCCCTTCCGCCAGCAAAAGAATATCGCCTGGCACCAAGTCGCGTGCGGCAATTCTGCATTCTACCCCACCGCGGATGACGCGGGCAAAAGGCTGAGCGAGCGCCTGCAGTGCTTCCAGCGCACGTTGGCTGCGCGACTCCTGAATGACCACCAGTCCAATCGAAACGACCGCCGCGCCGAGGAGAAACAACCCCTCTCTCAGATTTCCGACTACGAGATAGAGGCTGGCTGCGACCAACAGGAAGAGAAACATCGGCTCGCGCAGCGTGCCGCGGGCAATTTGCAGCAGCCCCCTCGAAACCGGCTGGTGCAAAATATTGGGCCCGACCTGCGCCAGACGGATTTGAACTTCCGCCTCGTCCAGACCTTCTAGCCGGACTACGCGGTCCCGCACATCATCGGTCGGCATTACCATCATGATGTACCGGGTGATTCCAGCTGGATGCTCTCGCCCTGTTCCGGCACGGTCACTTCAAGGGGAATTTCGCGGCGGATGTAGTGTCGCAGCGCATCGGCGGCCGCAGGCTCTCCGTGGGTCACGAAAACTCGCACGGGTTGCAATCTAGCGGATTTCAACCACGCAACAAGCTGGTCACGATCGGCGTGGGCGGAAAGGCTCTGAAGCTGCGCAATCTCGGCGCGCACTGGAATCCACTGTCCGTGAATCTTGACTTCGTCGGCACCTCCCACGAGCACCGCGCCACGTGTACCTGCTGCCTGGTGGCCAGCAAACAGGATCAGGTTGCGTTCATCGGGCGCAAAAGCCTTCAAGTGATGCAGCACCCGGCCACCGGTCGCCATGCCACTCGCCGATACTATGATTGCGGGCCCGGTCAGCCGGTTGAGGCTCTTCGACTCATCGATCGAATTCACGAACCGCGCGGCTGTGCACATGGCTTTGCACTCCTCGGCTGTCAGCCGATGCTCGCCAGCGTGACTGGCGTAGATATGCGTGACATCGGTCGCCATTGGACTGTTCAAGAATACCGGCACATCTGCAATCGCGGCCCGCGCCTTTAGTCGTGCGATGAGATGCAGCAATACCTGAGCGCGACCCACGGCAAAGGAAGGGATGACAGTGACGCCGCCACGTTGCACGGCGCGGTTTACTAGGCCGGCAAGTTCCGTCTCGGCATCTACCGACGGATGACGCCGGTCGCCGTAGGTCGATTCGATTACCACCCATTCAGCTTTCGAAGGTAGCGCCGGCGGGCGCATGACGCAATCATCAGGCCGGCCAAGGTCGCCGGAAAACAGAATTCGACCCGATGAGGCCTCGACCAATACCGAAGCTGCTCCAAGCAAGTGTCCTGCGGGCGAGAAACACAGTGACATACCTGGCACCACTGCGACACTCGCGGACCACTCAATCGGTCGCAGCAATCGCAAGGCCTGACGAGCATCCGCCACCGTGTACAGGGGCAATGCCGGGCTGTGCTTCGAATATCGGCGTCGATTGGCGAACTCCGCTTCTTCTTCCTGAAGCCACGCGCTGTCCGGCAGCAGAATCCCAAGCAGGTCACGCGTCGCAGCGGTGCAGTAAACAGGCCCGTGAAATCCTGAACGCACGAGCCGCGGCAGAAAGCCGCTGTGATCGAGGTGGGCGTGCGTGAGCACGACTGCATCGAGCGTTCCGGGTGCAAACGGCAACGGTTGCCAATTGCGCTCGCGCAGGCGCTTTAGCCCCTGGAACAGGCCGCAATCCACGAGAAGTCGTTGCGAACCCGACTCGATCAGGTACTTGGAGCCCGTCACCGTGCCGGCGCCGCCCAGGAATGTCAGTTTCATTGGTCAGCCGGCGCGCTGGCAGATGATCAAGAGTGGATTTCCCGCTAACTCAGCCGCAGGACAATTCGCCCGTCAATTCTGCCAGCCTTCATCTGCGCAAATACGTCGTTGATGTCTTCGAGTGTTGCCGTCGTGTAATTGCAGTGCACGAGCCCGCGCGCGGCGAGCGCAAGTGCTTCCTCGAGGTCCTTTCGCGTGCCGACAATGGAGCCAGTGACGCTGATGCCTTTGAGGACCAGTTCGAAGATCGGTATGGGCAGCTCCTCAGGTGGCAGTCCCACAATGACAAGCTTGCCGCCGCGTTTGAGAGCATCGAATGCTGCCCGGAAGGCTCGGGCCGAAACAGCGGAAGCAATTGCAATATCTGCCCCGCCGAACTCCTGGACCGTGCGAGCAACATCGCGCGCTTTCGCGTTGACGACTTCGTCGGCGCCCAGCTTTTTCGCCAATGCCAGCTTCTCTTCGCTCACGTCTACCGCAATCGTCCGAGCACCGGTAACTCGCGCGTACTGCAGCGCCATGTGACCAAGACCGCCCACACCGGAAATCAAGACTGTATGTTGAGGGTTGGCGCCGGCGACCTTGACAGCCTTGTACGTTGTTACACCGGCACAGAAATGCGGCGCGACTTCTTCGAAGCCAAGGCCATCAGGAATTCGGCCTACATAGCGGGCATCGGCAATAACCAGCTCAGCGAAGCCGCCGTTGACGGAGTATCCGGTGTTTTGTTGTGCTGGGCACAAAGTCTCCCATCCCGTCAAACAGTAACCGCAATAGCCGCAAGCGCTGTGTAACCAGGGTACTCCCACTCGATCACCGACCTTGATGTGAGTGACATTCTCGCCAATTGCCTCCACGACGCCGACCCCCTCGTGCCCGGGAATGAACGGCGGACGCGGCTTTACCGGCCAGTCTCCGTTAGCGGCATGAAGATCCGTGTGACACACGCCCGATGCGTGAACGCGAACTAACGCGTCGTTGAGTCCCCGCAGTACCGGATCGGGCACCGAGCCCACAACGAGGGGCTGTCCGAATACTTTCACCACCGCAGCTTTCATTTCGCGTACTCCCGAGTAGGTTGCGGGCAAGTGTCATCGGGCGCGTCGCCCAAGCGCCTCTATCTTCGTAAGCCATTCTTTCCTTGCTCGCGGGCCAATGGTCTCGACTGCACCTAGCAGACTGGCGCGCACGGGATGTACGCCGCAGAACGCGAGAATGTTGCGTTCCAGGCTCTTGAGACTGTGGGCCCGGAAGTACCAACGATAAAAGAGCGCCGGCATGCCCATCGTTACGACGATGCGCGCTGACTTGCCTTTGAGGAGCTTGCGCGGCATGCGGCTGCCTCTTGCGGCCTTGAATGCAAAGCCGGGGCGTAGCAACTGCTCGAAAAAGGACTTGAGCAGTGCCGGCATGGCCCCGAGCCACAATGGATACAGAATCACCAGATGATCGGCCCAGGCGATTGTCCGCTGACACGCACGAATCGCTCTTGGCGGCCGCCTCTTTTTGAAGTCCTCGCTACTGCGCAACCCGGGGAACGCGAGCTCGCTCACGATTATCCTGCGCACGTCATGACCCGCGGCTCGGGCTCCTGACTCGTACGCCGTGGCGATGGCATGAATGAATCGCTGCTCATCACTGTCCGGATGACCATCAATGATCGCGATACGTCGTGCCATTGATGCACTCTCCGGACTTCTGATGGCATTACAAGCGCCAAAGGCAATGCTGCCAGCCGCAGTGTTGCTCGCCAATACGTATTTGCCCGCAGTGCACTACGCAAACGACTGAATATGAATTGATGCAGTTTCTCCTAGCATCAGCATTCGCAGGCAGGAGGTTGGAACGAGCATGTGGTGGATACACAGGAGAGTGCAATGAAAAGCAATTCTGATATCAAGCGAGACGTAGAGTCCGAGCTGCGCTGGGCGCCCGAATTGGACGAGACTGACATCGCCGTCAAGGCCACAAACGGCGTGGCGACGCTTACGGGCTTTGTCAAAACCTACATGGAGAAGTACGCAGCCGAAAAGGCCGCGAAGCGCGTGAAAGGCGTTGAGGCGGTTGCAAACGATATCGAAGTGCGCCTTTCCTCCGACTTCTCCGTACCGGATCCGGAGTTGGCCCGGAATGCTGTCCAGGCGCTGCGCACCGAGCTCCCGTTCGTGCATGACAGGATCAAAGTGCTGGTGGACCACGGGCGAATCACGCTGGAGGGATCATTGGACTTCGGATATCAGCGTGGTTGGGCCGAGAGGGCCGTCCGCAACCTGAAAGGCATGAAGTCGATAATCAATCTGATTGTCGTCACCCCACGTGTGCAGCCCTCGGACGTGAAGAAGAAAATCCAGGCCGCATTCATGCGGAGCGCACAGCTCGATGCTAACCGCATCTCCGTCGAAGCCGACGAAGGCGAGGTGATCCTGCGGGGCAACGTGCGCTCGTGGGCGGAGCGCGAAGAAGCGCAGGAGACAGCCTGGGCGGCGCCTGGTGTGACTCAGGTCAAGAACGAGATCAGCGTGTCCTTTGTCTGAGCACAAACGAGTGCAAGCGGTAGCGCCGCCCGGTTCCAGTCGAGCGGCGCTTTTCCCACCAGCACATCAAGACGGTGCGCCACAAGGAAAACGAAAATGAGCACTCGGATTGTAGTCGCGGACCTGGCTGAAGCACGTATTTATGATTTAAAGCGACGCGATGGGCCGATGCTGCTTGTCCTGCGGCTGAACAACGCGGCTGCGCGGCTGCATGACCGGGATCTCAAGTCCGATCGGCCTGGTCGCGTCTTTGATCGTGCACCGTCGGTACGAGGCCGCCGCGGCGCAATCGCGCGTCACGCAACCGGCGGCGAGCGTACCCCACGCAGGCTCGAGGCAAAGCGATTTGCGCGGGAGATCGCGAAGGAACTCGATCGAGGCCTCCGCAATCGGGAGTTTGATCGTCTGACGATCGTAGTTGGACAGCCATTTCGCGGCATCTTGCTGGCGGCCCTGGGCGAGCACTTAAAGGAGCTCGTGGCAACTATCGTGGCAAAGGATTTGGTTCACGAATCTGAGCGCGCGTTGCGTGCGCATCTTGCGCGGAAAGTGGTGTCCGCGATGGAGCGAGAGGTCGCAAACTAGACGCCGAGCCTCACTCGGGCCGCAATTTCCGGTTGGGCATACCATGGACCATGAATTGTTGCGGAAGATACTTAGTTTGCGCCGGCTGTTTGTAAGCGATACTTGCTGAGCAAGTTCGGGTTAGCGGGGTCATTTGCACGTGCAAGATCGGTCTATTCATATGAGCTCACCGACAGCCACTTCGCATGTCAAGTCGGCGGAAGGAGCCGAGGCTCCGGAACCGGGCATCGCTCGCCCACCCGACTACGAGAATCACCGGCTGCAGCAGTGCGTGACGCGCGTTTCTCGCCTGGCCACAATCGGGGAAATGGCGGCCGGCGTTGCACATGAAATCAATCAGCCTCTTACTGCGATTACGAACTACGCTCGAGCGTGTGAATTGTTGCTTAGAGATGCCGAATCGGCGCCGCCGGAGATCGCCGAGGCGTTGCGAGAAATTGGACGCGAGGCTGGACGAGCCGCCGAAATCATCCGCCGCTTGCGCGGCTTGGTTCGAAATGACACTGTGGAACGCACAGCAACAGACCTCAATAGCGTCATCAAGGAACTGATGGATCTCATGCAGATGGATGCCAGAATTCACGACGTGCAACTGAGATTCGAGTTCGGGGAGGCGATTCCGAGCGTCGCAATCGACCGCACGCAAATACAGCACGTCTTGTTGAACCTTTTTCGCAATGCACTGGAAGCACTGGACGCCCCAATCGAAGGTCTCCGCGAGATCATGGTGCGCACGGTCGTTGGGAGTGATGAAGTCGTCGAGTTCTCAGTGGCCGACAGCGGCCCCGGCGTGCCGCAGAGTGTCGTCGACAAGCTGTTTACTCCGTTCCTGACGACCAAGTCGAGTGGCACGGGTTTGGGACTGGTCTCGAGTCAGACTATCGTGCGCGCCCACCAAGGCACTCTGAGCTATAGCCCAAATATGCCGCGCGGAGCTCGCTTCTTTGTGCGATTACCGTCAGTCAATACTTGACTGCCATGACAGTGTCGAGATTGCCGCGGGAGGCGTTGGCGACGGTCTTTGTCGTCGATGATGATGCTGGAGCGCGGAATTCTCTGTGTTTTCTGCTGAAGTCGGTGGGCCTCTCAGCGGTCGCGTATGAGTCCGCCCAGGAGTTTCTCGATATCTATAAGCCGCATCAGCCCGGCTGCCTGGTGCTCGATGTGCGCATGCCGGTAATGAGTGGCCTGGAGTTGCAGCAGGAGCTGAATCTTCGCGGCGCAATAATCCCGGTGATTTTCGTCACCGGGCACGGCGACGTTCCAATGGCGGTCGAGGCGATCCAGCATGGCGCGTTCGATTTTGTCCAAAAACCTTATCGCGAGCAGGATTTGCTGGACCGTGTCCAGCGTGCGCTCGCCGCCGATAGGTCGAGCCGCGCCGCTCTCCAGGAACATGATCGCAACCGTGCAAGGCTCGCTTCTCTGACGCCGCGGGAACGCGAAGTCCTGCAGCTCATGACGCTCGGAAAGCCAAACAAGGCCATGGCAGCCGAACTTGGCCTCAGTCAGCGCACAGTGGAAATCCATCGCGCTCACGTATTGAAAAAGACCGGTGCAAGCTCGGTCGCGCAGCTCGTCCGCATGACGCTTGACCTCGAGCAAGCGCCCATCAAGCGGGGTTAGCTTTTCGTCCACGCGATTTGATGCATACTGCGAGCCACTAGGGAGACTTCCCAGGTCGCTGCTCCTCGGCATGTTGTCGCCAGATCTTTTACGCAGTGTCCTCGATTCCGCACCGGACGCCATGGTGATCGTTGACGCGTCCAGCTCAATTTCCTACGCAAACCGCCAGGTCGCTGCCCTTTTCGGATATGAGCCGGAAGAGTTGTCCGGCCGCACTATTGAGTGCCTCGTGCCGGAACGATTCCGCGCCTCGCATGTCGGTCACCGCCGGCAGTTTGGTACCCACTCGCGCACTCGGCCGATGGGGGCCGGTAAAAATCTTTTTGCTTTGCGCAAGGATGGCAGCGAATTCCCCGTCGAAATCAGTTTGAGCCCAATCGCCGACGGGACAGACATGCTTGTCGTTGCCGCGATTCGTGACATCAGCGACCGGCAGGCAATTCAGGTGGAGCTCAAACGCGCCTGCGAGAGGGCGGAGCGCGCCAATCTGGCGAAGAGCCGATTCGTCGCGGCTGCGAGCCATGACTTGCGCCAGCCGGTGCAGACCCTCGCGCTGCTCAACGGTGCGATGCGTCGAATGGCGGCGGACAACAACATCGCCGACGCAATTTCACAGCAAGAACATGCAATCAATGCCATGTCGCGCTTGCTCAACGCGCTCCTGGATATCAGCAAACTAGAGTCAGGCGCGATCGAACCCAAATTGATGCCCTTTAAGGTCGCCGGCCTATTCGAGGAGCTGCGGTCGGAGTTTGCAGGCTCGGCGGCCAGCAAGGGTCTGCAGCTTCGGGTCGAACCGTCTGGCGGCAGCGCTTATTCCGATCCCTCGCTGGTCGGGCAGGCTGTGCGCAACATCGTTTCGAATGCGATTAAGTACACGCACAAAGGCCACGTGACTCTGCGCTGTTCACACCAAGGGGCGACCATGCGCCTGGAAGTGGTCGACACAGGAGTCGGCATACCCGCCATCGAGCTGGGCCGAATTTGCGACGATTTCTATCAAGTCGGCGTTTCGGCCAACCTTTCGCGCGACGGCTACGGTCTGGGCCTTGGCATCGTCTCGCGTATCGTCAATCTACTTGGCCTGAAGCTCGACGCCCAGTCAGAGGTCGGCAAAGGCTCCGTATTCTCGCTGGAGCTACCTACAGGCGAGGCGTCCAGCGCACCAAGAGCCCTCGAACTTGCGACACGGCACGGGGCGGCACCCGATTGTACTGCCTCAATCCATATACTTCTGGTAGAGGACGATCCCGGCGTCCGTAACGCTACCCGCATGTTGCTCAAGGTCGAAGGACACGACGTCAGTACGGCCGCATCATTGAGTGAGGCTGTGAAGCAAGCCTCGGAGCATCCGGATATCCGATTGCTCATCACCGATTACCATCTGACCGCGGACGAAACCGGCCTGCAGGTTTTGTGCGCCGTCCGGGATGTGCTCGGGCAAGACCTGCGAGTCGTGCTCATCAGCGGGGACACCTCCTCGGCGATTCGGACGTTGCCGGATGACGCGCATCTGCGCTTCGCAAGCAAGCCGATCAATGCGGACGAGCTGCTCGTGCTCATCCGGCAGCTCTGCCCGGCCCCGGAACCGGCTGGGTTATTGGAGTTGGATCCTGCGACCGCTGGCTGAGCGCCGATTGCGAACGTTTGAAGGCCCCTCACGCGGCGCTGCCCCGGTGCCGACCGATCCGGGTAACTACGTAATTCCTTCGAGCAGCTACGCAGTGCTACGAATCGCGGCCCAGACATGCGTTCGAGATAATCTACCCGGAAGCGAAATTGTAGTCCCTGAAAAGCAGAGGTATTCATGATGGGACCCGTTCGCAGCATTCTGGTTGCGGTCAAGGATCCGACGTCTCGAAGCCTTGCTGCCGTCAGCAAAGCGATGCAGGTTGCAGAGGGTACGGGGGCCCAGCTGGAGCTGTTCCACGCGATCTCGACGCCCTTGCTTGCGGATGCGTATGTCTACTCGCCCCAAAAGCTGGCGCAAGCTGAACGCGCCATACGCGCGCGCCACCTCGCCGCTCTCGACAGGATCGCCGGCCGCCTGCGCCTCCGTGGAATCAAGGTCACTGTGTCGGCAGAATGGGATTTTCCAGCTCACGAAGCCATAGTTCGGCGCGCGAGCCGCATTGCAGCCGATCTTATCGTCGCCGAGAAGCACAGTGGCCGACACTTTGTCCCCTGGTTGCTTCACCTCACGGATTGGGAGCTCATCCGGTTGAGTCCCCTGCCGGTGCTCCTCGTCAAGAACGCAAAACCCTATCGGCGTCCTGCGGTGCTCGCCGCCGTGGATCCGAGCCATGCGTTCGCGAAGACGGCACAGCTCGACAGGGAAATCCTGCGAGTCGGCGGCCTCATCGCTGACGCCCTGCGGGGCAAGCTGCATGCGGTGCATGCCTACATGCCGATACCACCGCTGATGTCAACGTCACCCGAAGCCATGAATGCGAATGTCATCGCGACTTTAGAGTCCGGTGCGCGGCTCAAAGCGAAGGCCGCGTTCCAGCGCGTGCTCGCGCCTGTCAGCATCCCTTCCAAGCGCCGTCATCTCATTGCGCGTGCGCCAATCCACGCGATCCCGGCGGCAGCCCGCATGTCACGATGTGCAATCGTCGTGATGGGAGCCGTCTCGCGGTCAGGGCTCAAGCGCATTTTCATCGGGAACACGGCCGAACGCGTACTCGACGAGCTCGCTTGCGACGTTCTCGTTGTCAAGCCAGCTCACTTTGTCAATCGAGTCGGGCGCGCCAAGCGCGGCGTCAAGCTCACGGTAAGCACCCCGCCGATCTTCTTTTGATTGCCGGTGGAAAGTTGAACACCCTCCGTAACCTGTTGGACGGTCGGACGCACCGGCATCGTGGAAGAAGGTCGCCTCGGGAAGGCTTTTGAAGCCGCGCTGCCATTCACGGCCCTTCTGGTCGTGTTCTTCGCGATAACAGGCATGAGCGAACAATTTGCGCGCCCTTACCGTGCCGCAGAATTCGTCCCAGTCCGTCACTAGATTCGCCGGCTTCGACAGGAACATAAGCGCCAGGCTCGCAATCACCGAGTACTCAGCTGGAGTCGCGAGCTCGCACCGGGCTCGATCCGTCCGAAGCTACACTGCTCGTGCTCGAGCATCAGCTGGCGACCCAGCAGGCCCTCACAGCACAGGAGCAACCGAATGCCGTGCTGGTGGACACCAGTTCCCCGGGATCGGCCGAGAGCGGAATCGAATAGGTTGAGTCTCGATCGGCCGCCATTGCGGAGCCGTGAGCCGCCAATGTCGGCTCAGGCGAGAGTCGCCGCGGCGACCGACAAGTAGACGGCGAGAGTCAGGACGTCCTGGATGATGGTGGCGAGAGGGCCACTGCCGTACGCCGGGTCCCACCCCAGATGGGCGAAGAGCCAGGGCAGAATCAGGCCGATCGCCGAAGCCAGAGCGCTGGCGAGCATCAACGAAAGTGCGACTGCGGCACCCAGGCGCACATCGCCGATCGCGAGCCAGGCGCCTCCGAGCGCGATGGTTCCGAGGATCGCGCCCAGCAGCAAGCCCGTGCGCAGCTCGCCGGCCAGCAGGTGCATGATCCCGGCATGGCTCAGCGACAGGCCGCGCACCGCAATCGCCTCGGTCTGGGTGCCAATCGCATCCGCCAGATAAACGATACCTGGCACGAAGAATGCGATGCCGATGTTGCGAGTCAGGATGTCCTCGTACTGCGCCATTAGCAAGGCGGCAGCCGTGCTTCCGGTCAGGCCAAGCAGCAACCACGGAAGCCGGTGGCGGACACGACGAACCGGTGGCGCCTCGATCGCCTCCCTGGCCATTTGGTTTTCGCGGGCAATGCCCGCCAGCCGATGAATATCCTCGACGTGCTCTTGGCGAAGAACTCCGAGCAACGCGCTCGCTGGTATGACACCGCAAAGCTTGCCCTCGGAATCGACCACTGGGACGGCAGTGAATCCGTGTTGCAGGGCCATGGATGCCACGCGCTCTTGGTCGGTATCCATGAAGACAAGCGGCATCCTGGTCTGCATCGCACTTTGTATGATGGCCCCGGGCTCGAGCTCGAGCAGAAGGCTGAGACTGACCTGACCGATCACTCGCTCGTGCGTGTCCAGTACGACGATCGACTCCGCACAGTCATAGTGGCGTCCCAGCATCGAGGCGCGAACTTCGCCTGCGGTGGCATCGTGAGCGGCAGTCGGCACATGCCGCGCGATGTGGCGTCCGATCCCATCGCTCTGCCGGGAGGTCAATGTCTCAACCGAATGGCAAGAAGTCGCGCAGAAGGAAACCGGTCATCACCGCTGCAACCTCGCGATCCAACCCCGTCAGGATTTTCCGTTTGATTGCATCGTCCATGACTCCTCTCCAGGATCGTGAACAGGATAAAGCGTGTATTAGCTGCCTGCGATCGTCAAAACTTTTCAGTCTTCCCACGCAACATAACCTCATCTGTGGCGGTTTTCTCAAGCATGTAGATAGTGGCTACAAGCGCTTTGGGCGCGCCTACACGGCGCCTACGCAGAAAAATTTTCCAAGTATTCTTCGGATTGCGGTGAGCGCTAACCTATTGTTCTAAATGGTGGCCAGGGGCCGAATCGAACCACCGACACGCGGATTCTCAGCCACAAACTTATTTCCGCGACGTCAACTGCATCAACCGGTTGGCCGGGGCGCCCGTTGCGACGAATGCCCCACGATGCTGGACCGCGCAGGACTGATCCCCGCAAAACTCCCGCACGAAAGTTGCGTCTTCGACACGATTACGTCGATATCCAGGGGAGCGTACTTCTCCAAGTATCAGCTGGTCCTCAAATCGCCAGGCAGGTCACCGCCGTGCGCTGCTTCACTGACGTGAATGTCCTATACTTTGACAAAATCTCGCCCATCGCGGCCGCCTGCCGCAGCGTAGCGTCTCGGCCGTGACACCGATCTTCCTGGAGGAGAGCCGGCCGATGCCAGAATTCGACATGAGCACTGTGCAGCGGGGTGCCCGGAACCGGCGAACGCCCTACTACGAGGCGACCCAGCGATACTCGCCGAAAGGCTTCACCGTCTACAACCACATGTACTTCCCGATCCGATTCGACACATTCGAGGCGGAGTTCGAAGCGCTTTTGCACGACGTGACGATCTGGGACGTGGCCGTGGAGCGCTGCTTGGAGATCTCGGGGCCGGACGGGTTCAGCTTCGCCCAACTGCTCACGCCGCGGGACTTGTCGAAGTGCGCCGCCGGCCAGGCGAAGTACGTCCTGATTTGCGACTCCGATGGCGGAATCGTCAACGACCCGGTCATGACACGGATGGACGAGAACACGTTCTGGTTCGCGCTCGCCTCCTCGGATGCGTTGTTGTTCGCCCGCGGTCTGAAGAACGCCCACCCCAAGCTGAACGTGACGATCCGCGAGTTGGACGTCGCGCCGCTGCAGGTGCAGGGACCGCGCTCGAAGGAGCTGCTGCGCGACCTGGTCGGAGAATCGATTCTCGAGATGAAATACTACTGGTGGCGGCGCGCCGAGATCCGCGGCATCCCGGTCGTCGTCACGCGGACCGGCTGGAGCTCCGAAGTCGGCTACGAAATCTATCTGCTCGACACCTCGCGCGGGAACGAGCTGTGGGAAACGCTGATGGAGGTCGGCAAGCCCTACAACGTCCGGCCGACCGGTCCGTCGGACATCCGGCGCATCGAAGGCGGCATCTTCAACTGGGGCGCCGATATGAATTACGAGAACAACGCCTTCGAGATGGGTCTCGAACGGCTCGTCGACTTCTCGTTGGGGGACGCGGCCTCCATCTCGATACCCGCCTACCGCAGGATCAAGGCCAAAGGCGTCGCCCGCCGGATCGTGGGCGTCGAGATCGATGGCGACCCGTTCCCCGCGCTCAACAACGTCAAGTGGCCGGCCTCGAAGGCCGGCGGCGAGGTCGTCGGCAAGGTCACGAGCGCGATCTACTCGCCGCGGCTCAAGCGCAACATCGGCTACTGCTGGGTGCCGACGACACTGGCCGGGCCCGGCACCACCATCGCCGTCGACACGGAGTGGGGAACCCGGAGCGCAAAGATTGTGCCGATGCCGTTCGTCGATCCCGAGAAGCGAATTCCGGTTTCCTGAGGGATCCGACTCGAAACTCCCGCAGGAAAATATGCATCTGGATGCATAACTCGATTAGTGATTGAAGGAAATGGTGGCCAGGGGCGGAATCGAACCATCGACACGCGGATTTTCAGTCACAAACTGATATCCGCAACTTTAACTGCATCAACCGGTTAGCCCGGGCGCCCGTTGCAATGAATGCCCGACAATGCAGGACCGTGCAGGACTGATTCACGCAAAACTCCTGCAAGCATCGGACTGGTTTCGCCATCGTGGGCGCGGCAACGGCGGGGTGTGCCGACTAGCTACTTGGTTTGGTCGACAACCTTCATCTGCTCCGCATTCATGCGGCCCCCGTGCACCTTGATCCTCGAGAGAGCACCCTCGATCTCACCAAGATCCGCAGGTGTCAGCTCCACATGGATTGCCTGCAGGTTCTCGTGCAGGTGATCCAAGTTGCGTGTGCCCGGGATGGGAACGATCCACGGCTTCTGCGCCAGCAGCCATGCCAGTGCGATTTGGGCCGGCGTTGCGTTCTTTTTCTCGGCAAAGCGTTCGAGGAACTCGAGGATCGGCGTGTTCGCGGCCAGATTGTCGGGTGAGAAGCGGTCAAACCCTGACCGAAGATCCGTTTTCGGGTCGAGCTTCGTGCCAACGTCTACCTTCCCGGTCAGGTAGCCCATGCCGACCGGACCCCAAGGGACAAAGCCGATTCCCAGTTCTCCACATGTCGCCAAGACGCCGTTATGTTCCGGGTCGCGTTCCATGAGTGAGTACTCGGTCTGGACCGCGGTTACTGCTTGAACGGCATGCGCCCGCCGAATCGTTTTTGCGCTGGCCTCCGACAGGCCGAATTGGACGACCTTGCCTTGTTTGATGAGCTCCTTGATCGCGCCGGCCACGTCTTCGATCGGCACGCGGGGATCCACGCGATGCTGGTAGTAGAGATCGATGCGGTCGGTCCTGAGGCGCTTGAGTGAGCCCTCTACCACCTTCTTGATGTGCTCGGGACGGCTGTTGAGACCGCCAGCGTCCAGGTCAAAACCAAACTTGGTGGCGATGACGACTTTATCGCGGAAGGGCGCAAGCGCTTCTCCGACAAGGTCTTCGTTCGTATACGGTCCATAGACTTCGGCCGTATCGAAGAACGTGACGCCCTTTTCGTAGGCGGTACGAATGAGCTTGATTCCTTGGATCCTGTCGGCAGGCGGTCCGTAGTTGGCGCTGATGCTCATGCACCCGGCTCCCATTTCCGAGACTTGCAGTTGTCCGAGCCTTCGAGTCTTCATTGGTGTTTTGCCACCGCCGATTGCGCTGGCGCTCCGTTCGTTGCTCGCTAAAGGCTGGTCTCGTTGTGCAGCCCAAACCGATGCGCCGACAGCCAAGCCGGCCCCGGCGAGAACCGCGCTGGCCACAAAATCACGGCGGCTCAGGGCCTGACCATCCTGCGCGGACGACTCGGCGCGTTGCTTGATGTTTTCCATGATCTTCATTTGTGAGAATCCTTGAACGTCACGTGCAGTGATGGGTTAGCGGTCAATGACGGCCATGTTTGCTTCGTTGTGGCGCTCGCCGGCAGCCGGTACGAGGTTATTCAGCCTTTCGATTTGCTCGGCGCTCAGCACCAGGCGGTCGGCGGCCGTGTTCTCCTTGACTCGGGCTATCCGCTTGGTGCCAGGGATCGGGGCGATGTCATCGCCCTGGGCAAGCAGCCAGGCCAGCGCAATCTGTGCAGGCGTCGCACCCGCCTGTGTGGCAATGGCCTTGACCTCGTCGACGATGCGCAGGTTGTGCTGGAAGTTCTCGCCGGTGAAGCGCGGGTTGGTCTTACGCCAGTCGTCGTCCGAGAGTTGCTCGGGCGAACGGATTGCACCTGTGAGAAAGCCATGCCCGAGCGGCGAGTAAGGAACAAAGCCGATGCCCAGTTCACGCAGCAGCGGCAACAGTTCGGCTTCCGGGTCACGTGTCCACAGGGAATATTCCGTCTGCAAGGCGGCGATGCGGTGGACAGCGTGCGCGCGGCGGATCGTATTAGGGCCGGCCTCAGACAGGCCGATGTATCGAACTTTGCCCTCGGCGACCAGCTGGACCAAAGCGCCGACTGTTTCCTCGATGGGGGTGTGCGGATCGACTCGGTGCTGGTAATACAAATCGATGTGGTCCGTACCGAGCCGCTTCAGCGAGCCTTCGACTGCAACGCGGATGTTCGCCGGACTGCTATCGAGCACCCCTGGGCCTCCGCCGGAGTGCGAGACGATCCCAAACTTCGTTGCCAACACCACTTGGTCGCGGCGGCCCTTGACGGCCCGGCCGACCAGCTCCTCGTTGATGTACGGACCATAGATCTCGGCGGTGTCAATGTGGGTAACGCCCAAGTCCAGCGCCCGATGGATGGTGCGAATGGATTCGGCGTCGCTGCCTGTCCCTACGTTGTAGTAACCGGACATGGACATCGCGCCTATTCCTATGCGCGAGACGTTAAGTCCGCCGATCGAGATGTACTTCATGGTCATGGGCTCCAGGCAGCGCCGTTTCTGATGCGCCAGTTTCGCCACGGAGCCACGAATCCGTTTGCCGGATCTGAGGAGCTTATTGCCTAAAACAACACACTTACCTCAGAAATGTGAATGACGGTGCTAGACTTCATTCAGCGGCCACCTTTCAGTCGGAGCTTTAATTTGCAAGCATCCAACGCTCGAAATAGCCGAGGCGAATTGGTGAGCGCCTTGGCTCGGACCGTCGGAAGCTTTGCCCAAACCGACGGCGATTACCCGACGCCAATTCCGGCTCTCTCGCTTCACCGCCGGAGTGCGCCAACCAAACCACTGCACTGCATCTACACCCTAGGATTGGGCGTTGTTGCACAGGGCGACAAGCACGTACTGCTTGGGAGCGAGGTAATCGACTATGGCCCCGGTCAATCCATGCTTACGACCATCGATCTACCCGTGGTCTCGCACGTCAAGCAAGCCAGTATTCGAAAGCCTTTCCTTGGCCTGCTGCTGACACTAGATGCCCGTCACATCCTGCAGTTGGCCGCCGAAATGGACTTGCCGCAGCCCTCGAGAGAACGCGCTTATCGACCTGTCTCGATTCAAAAGCTCGACGAAGCGCTGATCGATGCTTTGATCCGGCTCGTCGAGCTTCTCGGCGAACCAGCACTGATTCCCCGGCTGTCGCCGCTTATCCAGCAGGAAATCACCATCCGCCTACTTACAAGTCGGTATGGCCCACAACTGCTGGAACTCGTCGCGGTCGGTTCCCCGGGCCAGCAGATTGCAAAGGCCGTCGCTTGGCTCAAGAAGAACTTCACTCAGTCGCTGCATGTGGACGAATTGGCAGCGCGCACGTACATGAGCCCATCCACATTCCGACAGCATTTCCGGACCATCACCGGCATGAGCCCGTTGCAGTACCAGAAGCAATTGCGCCTGCAGGAAGCGCGGCAATTGATGCTCAACCAAAACCTCGACGCGGGTAATGCGAGTGGAATCGTGGGCTATGAAAGCGCGTCCCAATTCAGCCGCGAGTACCGGCGTCTATTCGGCGCTCCGCCTCAGCGCGATGTCAGGCTCATGCGCCAAAGCCAAGCTTCATCAAGACAGTAGAACTGCCGGCGCGGAACTAGCGCATTGAAGAAAGAAGGATGGTGGCCAGGGGCGGAATCGAACCACCGACATCCGGATTTTCAGGTCCGGGCCGACAATTGAAACGTCAACTGCATCAAACGGTGCACTGGGGCGCTCGAGTTTGCAGTCAACATCGTGATCTTTACGCTGAGCGCCTAGCGGAGTAAAGGAGTCTGTTATCTGGGGTGCGGTGAAATCGGTGGCGAAGGTGCTGCAGTGGGTGGGCGGAAGTCTGTTGCTGCTGATCGTTTCCGGCTGGGCGGTCTTGATGCTCCACTACTCGAACCTGCCCGGCGACTGGCTGCCCGATATCGCGGCCTTTGCCTACGCCCTGTTTGCTATTTCCATGGCCATCGTCATCGTGCGGACCCCAAAGTACCGATGGCGTGCGATCGGGATGCTCACGGCGGTATGGGCCGCGCTGATCGCCTGGTTTCTTTCGATTGCGCCTTCGGACACGCGCGACTGGCAGGCGGATGCTGCGCGGCCGCCGCGCGTGAGTGTGGATGGAAACCGCGTAACCATCGAGAACGTGCGCAATTTCGTCTACCGATCGGAAACGGATTTCGATGTGCGATGGGAGACGCGCAGCTACGATCTGTCCAGGCTCGACGGGCATGACCTCATGATCGTGTACTGGGGGATGGAGGCCGTTGCGCACACCATGGTCTCGTTCCGCTTCCGCGACGACACCCGGCCGGGCGGATTCGACTTCCTGGTAATTTCCATCGAGGCACGCAGGGAAAAGTCCGAAGCATATTCCCCTGTCGCGGGCGCATTTCGACGCTATGAGTTGTACTACGTCATCGCCGACGAACGGGATGTCGTCGCCGTGCGAACGAACCATCGAGACAACGAGACCTATGTCTACCGGACGCTGTCGACACCCGAACGCTCGCGAGGGCTGTTGTTGAATTACCTGAAGACCGCCGACGAACTGTCGCGCGAACCCGCGTGGTACAACACGCTCACCGACAACTGCACGAACGGAATTCTCTACCACGTCCGTTCACTCGGCAATGAGCTGCCGTATACGTGGGAGCTACTGCTGAATGGCTATGCGGATCGCTACGCGTACAAGGCCGGCGGGTTGAGCCATGCCTTGTCATTCGAGGATCTCAAACGGCGATCCCGGATCAACAACGCAGCAAAGGGGCACGATGTGGACGAGTCGTTCTCTGCGGTCATCCGCGCCGGACTCCCGAGCTATGTACCGGAACGGTGAGGCATTGAGCAAAATGGTGGCCAGGGGCGGAATCGAACCACCGACACGCGGATTCTCAGTCACGAACTGATTTCCGCAACATCAACTGCATCAACCGGTTAGCCGGCGCGCCCGTCGCGACGAATGCCCCACGATGCATGACCGTGCAGGACTGACTCCCGCAAAACTCCCGCACAAATTCCTCTCAAAACAGGGTCCCGCCGCTGCCCCCAGATGACCTACTGCGACTCTAAGCCGAGCGTTGCATTGCGCATGTGGGTTCACCACTTTCTTGACACGGCCAAGCGCGCGCCACCCGCAGCCAGGTAGGTGACTCCGTGATTGATGACAAAGTCGAAGGCATGTTCCTGAATTTGGTGTTACCGAGGAACGCGCATAGACTTGCTGCGCAATTGCATCGGGCACGGGGCACCACATGACGGCTAACAACTCGTCGCCACGCCTTCGTCTCGTCAAGAAAATCGCCTTGATCGTGGGTGGCGGCATCGCCTCGATCCTTGTTATAGCCGTCGTCGCAATTTACGGCATTTCTGCTTGGGAACTGAACGCACGCCATGCAGTCATCGGCCTGGCGCTGCGCGTGACGCCCGCCGCATCAATGGTAGAAGAAGGTGAGCGGCTCGCCCATGTCAACGGCTGCTTCGGCTGTCACGGCGATGATCTCGCAGGTCATCTCTTCGTTGATCGGATATTCGTTGGGCGGCTATCCGGCCACAACCTTACCCGTGTCGTTCCCCAATACACGAACGAACAACTCGCAAACGTCATCCGCAGCGGCGTTAAATCCGACGGTACCGGAAATGTATTCATGCCTGCCCGTGCCATGGTCAGGCTTGCCGACGCGGATGTCGCAGCGATCATCGCCTATCTGCGCACTGTTGAACGCCGTCCAGATGCGGCAAAGGACACTAGCCTTGGGTTGCTGGCGCGCGCGCTTGTGGTCATTGGAATGATTCCCATCGAGCCCAACATTGTCGATCACAAGCAATTGGGTCCGCTTGCGCGCCCGACAGAGGCCAGCACGTTGGGCCCCTACATTGCGAAAACGACATGTGCTTCGTGCCACGGCCTCGATCTCCATGGCGAGGAGCAAATGCAATCACCGAACCTGTATGGAATCATGCCCGCCTATTCGTTAGCCGATTTCAAGACGCTGATGTCGACGGGTATTGCCCTCGGTGGACGTAAACTCGGGCTCATGACGGAGATCTCGCAGGCCGCGTTGAAATACCTGAGCGACGACGAAGTCGCGGCGGTGTACGCCTATTTGTCGGCACCTGAGGCGGCTATTCAGTCCGAGGCTCCGTCTCATTGAGAAGCTGAAAACGATTGCGGGAAATGGTGGCCAGGGGCGGAATCGAACCACCGACACGCGGATTTTCAGTCCGCTGCTCTACCAACTGAGCTACCTGGCCGTATTCAGGGCTGCGTATTAGACAGGTGCGCCCGCGCGGGCGTCAAGAATCAGCGGGTTTCATGTAGCCCTCGGGCGCTTTGGAACCTTCCCCGAAGAAATACTTTTCCATTTCACCGACCAGGAATTGCCGCGCCTTGGGCTCGAATGGAACGAGACGGTATTCGTTGATCAGCATAGTCTGGTGGCCGAGCCATTTCTGCCAGGCCTCTTTCGAGACGTTCTCGAAGATGCGCTGGCCGAGCTCACCCGGATACGGCGACCGGTCGAGGCCTTCCGCTTCGCGGCCGAGCTTGACGCACTGAACCATCCTGGCCATTCCTCAACTCCTCGAGCAATCTTGCCACGGGCGCGGGCAGTCCGACCGCGTCGATTGACGCAAGTTCGTGCCAACGGAAATCGCCCTCCGCCACCCGGCTACCGCTCTCCTTCAGTTCGAACACCCAGGGCTCGATATCCAGATCAAAATGAGTGAAGACGTGCCTCACTGGCGGCAACCGGCGGCTCGCGGTGACAGTCGGGCCGAATCGGGATGCAGCAAAGGCCAGAGCTGCATCCTCATCCGGAAACTCCGGTGGCGCCCAAAGGCCTCCCCAGATTCCGCGCGGCGGCCGTCGTTCGAGCAGGACCCGGTCTTGCGACAGCGTGAAAACCATGTGCGTTTGCTTCAGGCGGCGCGGCGAGCGCCGGCGGGCGGCCGGAATCTCTGCGACGCGGCCGGCCGCCAATGCACGACAACCGCTCGCGAGCGGGCAGCGCCCGCAGATCGGGTTCGACCGCGTGCAGATCGTGGCGCCGAGATCCATCATCGCCTGCGTGTACTCGGCGACACGCGCCTGCGGCGTGCCGTCGAGCGCAAGCGCCCAGAGCTGTTTCGCGCCGGCCGCGGTGTCGGACGCCTCCTCGACCTGGAACACCCTTGCAAGCACGCGCTTGACGTTGCCGTCGAGGATGGGGTGTCGCTGGCCAAGCGCGAGCGCGAGGATCGCGCCCGCCGTTGACCGGCCGATACCGGGCAGCTCCATCAGTTCATCCAGCGTCTCGGGCAGGCGGCCGCCGTGTCTCGCGATGATTTCCTCCGCGCCGCGCGTGAGGTTCCGCGCCCGCGCGTAGTAACCGAGTCCCGACCAGAGACTCATCACTTCGTCCTGTGGCGCCCGGGCGAGCGACGCGACATCCGGAAATCGCTCGACGAACCGCTCGAAAAAGGGCTTTACCGTCTCGACCTGCGTCTGCTGCAACATGACTTCCGAGATCCAGACACGATAGGGCGTCGGATTCGCCTGCCAAGGCAGGTCGCGACGGCCATGGGCCCCGAACCACGGCAGCAGGGCGTCAGCAAGCATTGGCGGCGTCATGCTCATGGCGCGTGCTCGCCGTTTCGCTCGACCCGCACGACGGTATCCCGCAACTTCGCGCCGGCGACCAGCGCCTCGTCGATTCGGATCTCGGCATCGACGTCGAACTTGGCGATCTCCGCGACGAACGCTTCGAGAGTCGCTTTCGTCTTTAGGACCCCCTTCACTTCCGGCCCGACGTAGCGGTTGAGGTCGATGCGATCGAAATGCGCGCGGACGAGCCGCTTGTCGGGCTCGATGCGAGCCTCGAAGTTCGTATCGTCCAGCCGGCCGGTCACGGGATCGAGGCGAAGCCCTCCGCCATCAATCTCGGCCACGAGCGCAAGCTGCAGCATTGCGAAGGCAGCCGGATCCTTCGTCAATGGCAGCGGCTGCCCGAGGGAAACCGCGGGCGCACGCGGTGCGAAGGGCTTCGTCGCCATCCGCAGCGCAGCGACGAGGTGCGGCTCATCGAAGTCGAGCATGCCATCGAATGTTCCAGGGATTCCGGCGAGATTGAACTTGCCGTCATCGAGCGTCGCGAGTCCGCTCTGCAGCTCGTAGGACGCTTGCCTGAGGGCGCCTTTCAGCTCGACGCCCGCGAGCGGCAGCGGCTCGCCGCCGACCCAGCCCCGAAAATCGAGCGTGCGGCCGTCGATTCGCCCGCCGTCAAGGTCGAGCCGCCCCTTGCCTTGCATCGCATAGTTGATCGTATTCGGCCCGAAAACTCCGCCGAACCGGAGCTCCATGGGAAAATTCTGCGCCGGCGCGAGGTCATTTGCAGTGAAAGAGATCGCCGCGAGCTGCCAGCTGGAGTTCGCGGCCTCATCGCGGTAATCGATGGTCGCGCGCTCGAGGTCGATGTGGTCGATTGACCAGGCCGGGCTCGGTGCCTTCTCGGTACCGGGAGTCGGTTGCGGGAAAAGTTTCGACCAGTTGGACATGCCATCGGCGCTCACAACGAGGCGGGCCGTCGCGTCCGAGATCGCGACCACATCCAGTTGCGACATGTCGAACACGCTGCTCCAGGGCAGCGACACCCAGAGCCTGCCGATCTCGAGCATGGGTTTGCCGGCGAAGCCGGCCGGCTGCGCGATTGCAATGCCGCCGATGTCGACTGAGGGCCGTGGCAGGAATCCGATGCGCAGCGACCCGACGGTCGCCGGCAGGCCGGACGCCTCCGTGATCCAGCCGGCGACCATGCCGCGCGCGAGCTCCGTGCGCGCGCCGATCCACAGCGCGGCTAAGGCCACCACCGCGACGATCGCGATGGCGGCCGATACGATGACGGGGAGGCGCTTGCGCTGCATTAATCCGGTGGCCCTCGGCGGACCACCGGATTCTATATCAGCGGTCGCAGATGCTGATTTCGCCGGAGAGCGTCTGGATTTCCACGCGGGCGCCGCCGCTGCCCTGGGTGAAATTGAGTTCACTGCCCGGGGTGTACTTGCTCGTGTCACGCGGCTTCGGGCCGAAGCAGTTCTCGATGCTGCCGCTGAAGGATTCAATGTCGAAGTCGGCGTTGACCGGCGGCTTGATCTTCAGCGAAACAGTGCCGCTGACCGACTCCATTTCGACACGCGCCGCTGGCGCCAGGTCCGCGCTGATATCGATCTCGCCCGAGACGGTGCTCGCCTCGATCCGCTCGGCCTTGGCGATCGATGCGCGGATCTCGCCGCTCACGACTTCGCCCTGGTAGCTGCCGCGAATCCCGCTGACCATCGCTGAGCCGCTCACGTTCTCGGTCGTGACGACGGCCTTGCCGCCGTTGCCCGCGATCGCGATCTCGCCGGAAACTGCAGTCGCCGAGACGGGCGCGTCGAACGACTGGGTCTCGACCTCCCCGCTCACCGTCTGCAGGTTCTGCTCGCCGCGCACGCCGCTGACGTTGATGGTGGCGCTGACCGTGTCGACGATGAGCCGCGCCCCTCTCGGGACATGGAGCGTCAGGTAGGCATCGTCCTCGTCATCGTGGTACTTGCCGTGGGGCCGGTCGACCTCGATGCGTACCATGCGCTCGGTCGCCTCGAATTCGAGCTCGTCCTTGTTGCTCTCGAGCTCGGCGACCAGCTGGACCTCGTTGCGGTCCCAGGCAGTCACTTCGACACTGCCCTGCACGTTCGACACTTCGACCGTGACATCGGGCGCGACGGTCACTTTCTTGGTGATCGTCTCGGCGCCCGCTGCCGGGGCAGCTGCGGCTGCCAGGATCGCGGCCGACAAAACCAGGTTCCGGATAGTCATCTCAAGTTCTCCTCGTGAGGCCGTCGCTCGAGGTGACGACCGTCGAATACAGTTGCAATTCCTGCTTGTAGGCCCCGATCAGGAGGCTTTTCAGCATCCCGCTCGCCGGGTCCTTCGCAAGCGCCGCATCGATCTCGTTGGCTGCCGTCTGGATGATCGCGAGGTTCTTCTGGATCGCCACGCGAGTCTCAGGCCGGAGCTCGTTGAATTTCTCCCGGAACCGGGCCAGGAGCTCGTCGCGCGCGACGATCTCCTTCACCGTCAGGCCCGAATTCGCTCCATAGTTGACCGGCACGATCGCCGCGTCCGGAGTTTCCGCGATCACGACGGGTTTCTGCATCGTGGGATCGGAGTCACGCATCAGGCCCCAGGTCAGCAAGGCCGAGACCGAGGCGACCAGGAATCCCGCGGCGAGCGCCGCCGGCCAGCGGAAGCTGCGCGAGCGCGCCCGCTGCGGTTCGCCGGCGATGCGCGCGGCAATCGAAGTCCACAGGTCCCGTGCGGGCACCACGTCCTTCGGCAGCTCGGCGGCTTTCGCGAGCAGCGGATCCGGTGGTTCGTTGCGCGGCCCGAATGGAATCGTGTTCATGTCGCTCGCTCCGGGGCCATGCGTCCGCGCATCAGGTGACGCGCGCGATGCAACTGTGCCTTGCAGGTACCGACGGCGACGCCGAGCATCGCGGCCGCTTCCTCGTGGCTGTAGCCGTAGATGCCATGCAATACGACGATGTCGCGCGCTCCCGGCGGAAGTGCGGCGATGGCCCGTTCGATGTCGATCGGCGTCGCCTCGTCCATCATGTTTACCGACTCGAAATCCATCTGCTCTCCGGCCTCGTCCGTCATGCTGACTTCGTTCCGGCCCTGGGGGCTCCGCCTTCTGGCGAGCACCGCATTCACTGCGATCCGGTGCAGCCAGGTTGCGAAGCTGCTCCTGCCCTCATATCCCGGGAGGCTTCTCCAGGCATTGACGAATGTGTCCTGGGTGAGGTCCTCCGCGGACTCCGGCAGACCGGTCATGCGCAGGCAGAGCCCATAAACCCGCCCGACGTGCTGGCGATACAGGTCCTCGAAGGCACCCATGTCGCCCTGGCAGGCCCGCGTCACGAGTTCGGCGCTCGACTCCACTGCACCCGCCAGATTCGTCACCCGCAGCATCCGATTCGTAGTCCGTTCATGTACTTGGACGCATTGGCCGTCCGGAAGGTTGGAAGCCTTACAATCCGGCCGATATGGCCCAGTTTGCGACTATTACGGGCTGGGGCAAGTGCATGCCCCCGGCCGTCCTGACGAACGCGGACCTCGCGACATTCCTCGATACCGACGACGAGTGGATCCGCACGCGCACCGGCGTCCATGAGCGCCGGATCTCGCATGTATCGCTCGGGGAAATGAGCTTCGTCGCGGCTTCGCGGGCGCTTGCCGGTGCGGGGCTCAAGGCCGGCGAAATCGACCTCATCGTGTTCGGCACCTGCAGCATGGACGAGCAGGTTCCGAACATGGCGTCCTGGTTGCAGGCGAGGCTCGGCGCGAGCGGCGCCGGCGCGATGGACGTCAACACCGCCTGCACGAGCTTTCTCTACGGCCTCACGACAGCCAGTTCCATGATCAAGTCGGGCGTGGTGCGGAACGCCCTCGTGATCGGCGGCGAGCTGATCTCGTCGATGATGGACTGGAAGAACCGGAACGTTTCCGTGCTCTTCGGCGATGGCTGCGCCGCAGTCGTGCTGCAGGCGACCGATCGCGAGGAAGGCGTGCTGGCCGACCGCCTCGGCTGCTACGGAGACGTGCGCGGGATCCTCCAGGTTCACGGGATGGGACTGCGTTACGCGAACCAGGGCTGGGCGCTCGGCGACACGGAGTGGGTGTTCGAGGGCCAGGAAATCTTCAAGCGCGCGGTCGTCGGCATGAGCAAGGCCTGCGAGTCCGTGCTCACGGCGCGCGGACTGAAGCCGGATGATGTGCACCTCGTCGTGCCGCACCAGGCGAACCTGCGCATCATCGAGGCGGTCGTGAAGCGCGCAGGCATCCCGATGGAGCGCTGCTTCGTCAACATCCAGAATTACGGAAACATGTCGTCCGCGACCGTGCCGGTCGCGCTCGTTGAGGCACTCGAGGAAGGCCGCGTCGCGCCGGGATGCAACCTGCTGCTGACCGGATTCGGCGCGGGCCTCTCGTGGTCCGCGCACGTCGTGCGCTGGGGCGAGCGGATAACGCCCCTCGGCAAGAGCGATGTGGAGCTGCCGGCCTGCACGAAGAGCGCGCTCGAGCTCGTGCGCGGCTACATGGCGGTCAAGCAAGGTTCGCGCCTGAAGCAAGCCGGCTGAGGAGCCGCTCGTAGAGGTCGACGAAGGCGTCGGCAGCCCCCGCCACATTTTCCCGCCAATGATCGGCGGCATTGGCGTCGGCCCCGTCGCTCACGTACTTCGCGCAGGCAAAGCCCGCGCCTTCGATCCGGCAGGCCTTGGCGAGCGCATAGGCCTCCATGTCCACGACGTCGCAGGCGAGCCCGTGGTCCGTGGTCGCGAAAGAATCGCCCGTGCCGCAGACGGCCTCGGGCAGGCCAGTAAACACGGCCGGAAACTCGAGTATCGGTGGCAGCTCGTCGAATGGCGTTACGCCCGGCGCAAAGCCGAGCGCGCCGACGTCCATGTCGCGGTCCACGAATCGGCGGCAGGCGACGAGCGTGAGTGCGGGAACACGCGCGCTGCCGGCGGTGCCGAAATTCACGACGAGCGGCGGTCCGCGGCCTTCGCGACGCAATCGCGCAATGCGGCGCGTCAACGCGATCGCCGCGTTGACCTTTCCGACGCCGGTGTAGAGCACGTCGACACCGCGCTTCTCGAAGCGGCCGGCGCTCTCGGCAGGCAGCGCCATGGCGACGAGGACAAGGGGTGCCTCACGACCCATAGCGGATCACGCAGCGCGGCGCCTGGCCGAGGCAACGGAAGTCCTTCGCGATTCCAAGGTCGATCAGCACGCCGAGATGGCGCACGTCGAAGCCCGCATCGACCGCGAGCGCCGCGGAAGCCGCAACCGTCCCGCCGGTCGCGAGCACGTCGTCGACGAGAAGCAGCCGCCCCTCGCCGCGCTGCATCTCGAGGACACCCGATCCGTACTCGAGGTTGTACTGCCGGTCGACGACGGGCGGCGGCAACTTGCCCTTCTTCCGGACAGGCACGAAGCCCTTGCGGCGTTTTTCCGCGAGCGCGGCCGCGAGAATGAAGCCGCGTGACTCGATGCCCGCAACGGCATCGATGGAGTTCCAGTCCGCCTCGCTCCAGAGCGCGTCGAGGGCAGCGACGGCTTCCGTGAATTGGGACCGGAGCAGCGGCGTTATGTCACGAAACAGGATTCCAGGCTGCGGGAAATCGGGTACGTCGACGATGTATCGGGCGAGCGGGTGCATGGATTCCTCGTCAACCGGGACCGTGGCCGGCCGTTCTTACCACTGAACGCCGCAAATCGTGAGCGATTGGCACAGGAGACTCAATATGTTCAGGAAACTCGCTTTTGCCGCCGTGCTGACGGCCTTTGCTCTGCCCGCCATGGCGGACACGCCCCGGCTCGATGCGCGCGAGCAGAATCAGCGCGAGCGCATCGCCCAAGGCATCCGCTCTGGTGAGCTGACGCGGCCGGAAGGGCGACGCCTCGTCCGCGGCGAAGTCCGCCTTCATCGCCATGAGCGCATCGCGCGATCGGATGGTGTCGTCACGCGCGCCGAACGCTATCGGCTGCACCGGCACGCCGATCGCATGAGAGGCCGCATCTACCGCCAGAAGCACGACCGCCAGTCCCGCTGAGATCCAAAAGGGGACGCGCACCTTTAAAGGGGACGCGCACCTTTAAAGGTGCGCGTCCCCTTTAAAGGTGCGCGTCCCCTTTTAAGTGGCACCGCGGGTTGCTTCGGAGGTGTGCTCACGGATGAACTCGCCGATCTCCGCGATTGCGCGGTCGCCGTCCTCGAGCCCGCGGATCGCGGGAAATACATGCGGCATGTCATGCCAGACCGCGGTTCGGGCGCCTGCAGTCTTGGCGCCGTAGCGCAGTGTGTCGTCGAGCATCAGCTCCGAGCTGCCCACCAGCAGCATCGTCGGCGGTAATCCAGATGTCCGCCCGAACAGCGGCGAAATTCGCGGGTCGCTGAGGTCGAGGCCGGCTGCATACCAGTCCTGGATGCGCCGTGCCGTCGCCGCGCGGAACATTGGATCGATGCCGTCATTGCGCTCGATCGAACCACCGCTGAACGTCAGGTCCAGCACCGGCGACAAGAGCACCATCGCGGCCGGCAGCGGCAGCCCCTCGTCGCGCGCGCGCATCGCGGTGACGACCGCGAGATTTCCGCCGGCGGAATCGCCTGCGAAGACAACGCGCGCCGGATCGAAACCCGACGACGGCAGGTGGTTCCAGGCAGCGAAACAATCCTCGGTCGCGGCAGGAAACGGATGCTCAGGCGCAAGCCGGTAATCGACCATGAGGCCGCGCGCCCCCGCTTCGCGCCCGATCGCGGCGAGCAGCGGATCGTGGATGGACCTGCACTCCGCGATGAAGCCGCCGCCATGGAAGTACAGGATGATGCCGCCTTGAAGTGTGCCAGCCGGCACCACCCACCAGGCCCGCGCCTCACCAATCGTGAAAGGCGTCGACGACTCGTAAATCTCCCGCCGCGCGATAAACGGCGCTGCGCGCGCCGTCAGCTGGCGGACCCGCTCCGGCGTCTCTGCCCTCGCCAGGGCCGCACGCGCCGCGTGCAGCACACGTTCGATTGCCCAGCGTTGTACGGCCGCGCGCATCCCGGCATCCTACCCGCAATGGGCCGCATCTTCGAAGTCCGAAAGCACGCGATGTTCGCCCGGTGGAACCGGATGGCGAAGCAGTTCGCGCGCATCGGCAAAGACATCACGATCGCCGTGAAATCCGGCGGTTCCGACCCGAACAACAACCCGACCCTGCGCCGCGTCGTCCAGAACGCGCGCGCGATCAACATGCCGAAGGACAAGGTCGAGGCGGCGATCCGGCGCGCTTCGGGCCAGGGCGCCGCGGATTTCCAGCAGGTCCTTTACGAAGGCTATGCACCGCACGGCGTTGCCTTGCTGGTCGAAACGGCGACCGACAACCCGACGCGCACTGTCGCAAGCGTTCGCAACATCCTCAGCAAGCACGGCGGCAATCTCGCGAGCAATGGCAGCGTCAGCTTCCTGTTTCGCCGCATGGGCGTCTTCCGCCTCGACCCGGCCGGCATCGACCAGGACGAACTCGAGCTCGACCTCATCGACCATGGCCTCGACGAGATGGGCGAGAGCACCGGCGAGAACGGGGAAGCGCAGCTCGTCGTGCGCTGCGCCTTCGAGGATTTCGGGCACCTGCAGAAGCGGCTCGAAGAAAAGCGAATCGTCCCTCTGTCGGCGGAGCAGGAATACATCTGCACGACGCCGGTCGAGTTGCCGGAATCAAGCGCCAACGAGGCGCTCGAGGTCATCGACAAACTCGAGCAGGACGACGACGTCCAGAAGGTCTACCACACGCTCGCCTGAGTCGGCGCGAATCCTAGAGCAGGACTGGCACGTCCGGCTGCTCGTTGCGATCCCCGCCCTGCCCCGGGAAATGTGCGGCGAGAAGACGGCCGACTCCTGCAATTCCGGCGTCCGCCCCTTCCGCGAAACGGCCATCCTTGAAATGCGTTTCCATTTCCCGGCAGACGGTGTCCCAGTCCGCCTGCGGCACGCGCGCGGCGATCGCGCGATCGGCGACGACCTCGACGGCGTGATCGGCCATCAACACGTAGATCAGCACGCCGTTGTTGCCTGCGGTATCCCATACGCCGAGCTGCCCGAACACGAGCACGGCGCGCTGCCGCGGCGTGAAACCGTACCAGAGTTCGGGCAGGTCGAATGCCGCCTCGACCGCAAAGCGGATCTCACCCGCGTGCAGGCGTTCGAGACGCGCGATGCCCTCTTCGATTCTTGCGAGCACGGACGGCGTGAATCGCCGGCGCGTGCCCCAGCGCGTCGAGAAAAGGTGCCGCAATGTGCGCGCGACTTGCATGAGCTACCAGCGGCCCGACGCGCCGCCGCCGCCAAAGCTGCCGCCGCCGCCCCCGAATCCGCCGCCTCCACCACCGCGTGAACCCAACCCGCCGCCCCAGCCGCCCGTCGTCCAGCCTCCGTGACCGGGACGGCTCGACCAGCGCCCCCCATTGCCGAAACCGAGCATCAGCGACAACAGGAGACCGACGAATCCGACGCCGATCGAGAGTCCGAGCGCCTGCGTGAAGAGCCAGGCCATGCCGCCCGCGACGCCACCCGTCGCAATCGAGCCGAGGGCGCGCCCGAAAATGGCGCGCAGCAGGACCGAACCGAAAAAGACGAGACCGAAGAGCAGAGGAAACATGCCGCCGAGGCCGCGTTCGCGGCCGCTCCAGTGCTTTTCCGGCTCGGGCAAGGGTTCGCCGTCGACGACGGCGATCATCCGGTCGACCCCTGTGGAAATGCCTGCCGCAAAGTCACCCTCGCGAAAGCGCGGCGTGATCGTCTCGTCGATGATCCGATTGCTCACGAGATCGGTGAGCGCACCCTCGAGGCCGCGTCCGACCTCGATGCGCAGCGCCCTGTCTTCCTTCGCAACCAGCAGCAGCGCGCCGTCGTCAGGTTTTTCGCGGCCGAGCTTCCAGGCGTCGACGACGCGGATTGAGTATTGCTCGATCTCCTCCGGCTTCGTGGTCGGGACGACCAGGACCGCGATCTGCGCGCCCTTGCGCGCCTCGAACTCGGCGAGCCTCGTTTCGAGGGCCGATTGCTCGTCGGCTGTCAGCGTTCCCGTCAGGTCGGTGACGCGGGCTCTGAGCGGCGGGATCGGCTGCAGTTCCTGCGACGACGCCGCAATCGGCGCCGCGAGAAGCAGCGACGCCCCAGCCACCGCGGCGAGGCGCAGCCAGAAAGACCTCGTCATCGAGGCGCCAGCCTTTAGGTCGCGGGCTGCGTCGCCGGCGCCTCGGCCGGCTGTGCGGGAGCCGTACTGAAATCGACGGTCGGCGGCTGCGAGATTTCCGCTTCGTTCTCGACGGCGAAGTTCGGCTTGACCTCGTAGCCGAACAGCATCGCGGTCAGGTTCACCGGGAATCTCCGAACCGTGCTATTGAAATTCTGCACGGCCTCGATGTAGCGGTTCCGCTCTACGGCGATCCGGTTTTCGGTGCCTTCGAGCTGCGCCTGGAGGTCGCGGAAGTTCTGGTCGGACTTGAGGTCGGGATACCGTTCGACGACGACGAGCAGGCTCTTGAGGGCGCCGGTCAGTTCACCCTGGGCCGCCTGGAATTTCTTGAGAGCTTCCGGGTCATTCAACATTTCCGGCGTCATTTGAACCGAAGTCGCACGAGCGCGTGCCTCCGTGACTCCGATCAATACGGCCTGTTCCTGGGCTGCAAAGCCCTTGACCGTGTTGACGAGGTTCGGGATCAGGTCGGCGCGCCGTTGGTACTGGCTCACGACGTTGGACCACGCGGCTGTCACCGCTTCGTCCTGCGTCTGGATCGTGTTGTAGCCGCAGCCTGAAAGGGCGAGGCTTAGGGTCGCAAGGAGGCCGGTCAGCAGGAAACGCATGGGAGAACTCCGTCTCGGATTACCTATCGTACCGCGCCAATCCGAGCAGTGACGCCCCGCTTCCTGTATAGTTCGCGCGCCTTTCCCTCCTCGGACCCAATAAATCATCATGAATTTCAAGGATCTCGGGCTAGAGCCCGAGCTGTTTTCTGCCATTTCCGCCCACGGCTACTCCACCCCGACCCCGATCCAGGTGGGAGCCATCCCGCCGGTGCTTGCCGGTCACGACCTCCTGGCCGGCGCCCAGACGGGCACCGGCAAGACGGCGGCATTCGTGCTGCCCCTGCTGCAACTGCTCCATGCCGCTGCCGGCCGCGCTCCGCGCGCACTCGTGCTCGCTCCGACGCGCGAACTCGCCGCACAGATCCTGGAGAGCATCCGCGTCTACGGCGCGAACAAGAAACTCCGCTCACGCGTGATCTTCGGCGGCGTCGGCGAGAGACCGCAGATCGACGGGCTCCGCATCGGCTGCGACATCCTGGTTGCGACCCCTGGACGGCTGCTCGATCTCGCGAATCGCGGACTGGCGAACCTCTCCGACGTCCAGCACCTGGTACTCGACGAAGCGGACCGGATGCTCGACATGGGCTTCATCCACGACATCCGGCGAATCATCAAGCTGCTGCCTGCGAAGCGCCAGAACCTGATGTTCTCGGCGACCTACACGCCGGACATCCGCGCGCTTGCCGCGCGCATTCTCGTGAACCCGGTGAAGGTCGAAGTCACGCCGCCGAACAGCACGGTCGACCGTGTCGTCCAGCTCGCGTTTCGCGTGAACAAGGACGACAAGCGGCACCTCCTCGTGCACCTCTTCAAGAACGGCGCCAATGGCGAAGGCAGCTGGCAGCAGGCACTCGTGTTCACACGCACCAAGCACGGCGCGAACCGCCTGGCCGACCAGCTCAGCCGTGCCGGGATCCGCTCCGCCGCGATTCACGGAAACAAGAGCCAGGCTGCGCGGACCCGCGCGCTCGCCGACTTCAAGGCGGGCAAGCTGACGGCGCTCGTCGCGACTGAAGTCGCTTCACGCGGACTCGACATCCGCGAGCTGCCGCAGGTCGTCAACTTCGACATGCCGCATGTTCCCGAGGATTACGTGCACCGGATCGGCCGCACCGCAAGGGCAGGCAATGACGGCCATGCCGTCTCGCTCGTGTCGTCGGACGAAGCTTCATTGCTGCGGGACATCGAGAGGACGATGCGGCAAGCCGTACCGTTTTCGCCGACGCCCGAATTCGCGCGCACCGAGCTCGCGCCGCCGCCCGTGCAGCGTGTCGCGCAGGATGCCCCCGCGCGGCGCGTCGATAGCCGTCCACGGCGATTCCAGCGCCGTCGCTTCGGCTAACCGATCCGCTCGACAAGCGCGCCCGCCGCAGGCGGGTGGTCGCCAATCGTGTAGGCGCCAAGGACGGCAGCTTCGGCGGCTTCGGCAGAGGCCTCGTTCACCGCATGCACGCGCGCAATCGGTTGTTCTTTCTCGACATGTGCGCCGAGCGGCAGAAGCCGGTCGAGCCCCACCGCGGGATTGATGCTCTGTTCGGCAGAAGTCCGGCCACCACCCAGTGACACGACAGCGAATCCGACTGCCCGCGTGTCGATGGCAGTGACGACACCACTTCGTGGCGCCGGCACATCGGAAACCAGCCGCGCACGCGAAAGGTGAGCGTCCGGCTTCTCGACGAGATTCGCCGGGCCTCCCAGGCTCACGACCATGCGCGCAAAGCGATCCGCCGCGCCGCCGCTCGTGATTGAACGGGCCAGCGCCGACCGCGCCGCCTTTGCATCTTTCGCGAGCTTGCCGAGCAGCATGACTTCCGCGCCGAGCGCCAGCGTGACCTCGAGCAGGCGGGGATCGCTGGTCTCGCCGCGGAGCATTGCAATCGCCTCCCGCACTTCGAGCACGTTGCCCGCAGAGCGCGCGAGCGGTTGCGACATGTCGGTCAGGAGCGCCCGCATCGGCAATCCGGCGGCCGCGGCGGTCGTCGTCATCGCCTGCGCGAGCTCGCGGCCCCGGTTGGGCTCGGGAAGCACGGCTCCGTTTCCATGCTTGATGTCGAGCACCAGCGCATCGAGTCCTGCAGCCAGTTTCTTCGACAGGATCGAGGCGACGATCAAGGACAGGCAGTCGACCGTCGCCGTGACATCGCGGATCGCATAGAGGCGGCGATCGGCCGGAGCGATGCGGTCGCCGGCGCCGACGATCGCGACGCCTGCATCGTGCAGCGCCTTTCGTACGCGCTCGGGCGCCGGCCGCGACTGGTAGCCCGGGATGGATTCAAGCTTGTCGAGCGTTCCGCCCGTGTGCGCGAGGCCTCGGCCGACGATCATCGGCACCCAGGCGCCGCAGGCGGCGAGCATCGGCCCGAGTACGAGAGAAACGAGATCGCCGACGCCTCCCGTCGAATGCTTGTCGAGGACCGGGCCCGGTGGCGACTCGCGGCGCCAGTCGAAGACTTCTCCGGTGTCGCGCATCGCCAGGGTGAAGGCCGCGCACTCCGCCGGCGTCATGCCCTGGTAATAAACCGCCATCGCGAACGCGCCGACCTGCGCATCGCCGAGGCTTCCGTCCGCGATGCCCCTGGCGATTCGCCCGAGGTCGGCTCCGTCGAGCTCGCCCCCGTCCCGCTTGATGCGGATCGTTTCCTGCGGATGCCAGGTCATGCGCCAAAGATACCCCGCGGGGCCCGATTCGCGCCGATTGTCATATTACGCATTAGATAGTGCGTCCAAGTGGCCGAATGTAAAAAAGAATTAACCCGGCTGTCATCGGGCATTAATGATGGGCGGCGAACCTGTCCGCCCATGAGGGTACGCAGCGTCTTCATATCGGACGTTCACCTCGGGCATCGCGGCAGCCGCGCCAACGAGCTGCTCGCCTACCTGGCCGAAGTCGATGCCCGCAACATCTTCGTCATCGGCGACCTGGTCGATTTCTGGGCGCTCGGCAAATCGGTCTGCTGGCCGCAGGCCCACCAGGACGTGCTGCGAACGCTCGTCGAGCGGGCGCGTTCGGGCGTGCGGGTCGTTTACATACCCGGCAACCACGATGATGCCGCGCGCGAATTCGCCGGCATGAACATCTGCGGCATCGAGGTCCGCCGTCAGCACGTGCACGTCACCGCCGACGGACGGCGGATGCTGCTGCTGCACGGCGACGAGTTCGACGCAGCCGTTCGCTACGGCCGCTGGCGGGTCATCCTCGGTTCCGTCATCTACGGCATCGCGCTCAGGATCAACCACCTGGTCTACCTGGCGCGGCGGGCGATTGGCCTCGGCGAGTGGTCGCTGACGGCATGGCTCAAGCGCCAGGTCGCCGGCGCACGAGCCTACATCGCGCTGTTCGAGGAAGCGGCGGCAGAGCGGGCTCGCCGCGAGAATTGCGACGGTGTCGTCTGCGGACACATCCACCACGCGGCCGTGCGCGAAATCGACGGGGTGCTTTACTGCAACGACGGCGACTGGGTGGAAAGCTGCTCTTCCCTGGTCGAAGGGATGAATGGGAAACTCTCGCTAGTCTACTGGTCCGATCTTCGCGTTGCTGCGCGCGCATCGTCCCGGATCGCGCTCGACCCGATCCGGAACGTCGCGGGAGTCGCCCAGCCCATTCCGCAGATACGTTCTGCCAATTCGAGGTAGACGCGGGCGTCGTCAAGGGTCCGGATTCCGCCAGAGGCCTTGAGCCCGCCGCGGCCCCGCTCGCGCAAGGCTTGCAGGATGACTTCCGCCGCTGCGGGCGTCGCGCCGACGCGGCTTCGCCCGGTCGAGGTCTTGACGAAGTCGGCGCCGGCATCGAGCGCAGCGATGGCAACTTCGCGTATCAACAGTGGATCGGCAAGCTCGCCGGTCTCGATGATCGCTTTGACCAGTCTCGATCCGCAGGCTTCCTTGCATTTCGACACGATCAGCGGCCCGCTCCCGCGATCGCCGCCAACGTAGGCCCGCCAGGGAAATACCAGGTCGATCTCGTCTGCGCCTGCGGCGAGTGCACGCCTCGCCTCGCGATGCGCCCGGCCCACGTCATTGGCGCCATCCGGGAAGTTGATCACCGTTGCAACAGCGATGGCGGACGCCCCAGCCTCGTCAAGCGCCATTCGAGCCGTGACGATGTGCTCTGGATAGATACAGACTGCCGCAGGTTGAACGGCAGACGCAGCCGCCTTGGCGCAAAGCGCTCGTATCGCGCCCGGCGTATCGTCCTCGCCGAGGCTCGTGAGATCGAGCGCCGCGAGGAGCCTGTCCTTCAAGGCAGGAAGAATGCGAACGGAAGCAGTTCGTCGATGCTCGCGCTTTGCGTTTGGCCGCCTTGCCAGGGAAAGTGAACCCTGACATTGCCATCGACTGCGAGTTCGTGAATCCGCTGCCGGCAACCACCGCAGGGTGAAGCCGCGAGCACTTTGCCCTCACCGTCGGTCGCCCAGATCGCGATCTCCGCAATCCGGAACGTCGCGCCCTCGGCCGCGACGCCCGCCGCGATCGCGCTGGTCTCGGCGCAGTTGCCGAGCGGATAGGCCGCATTCTCGACGTTGGCGCCGCGGTACACGGCGCCGCTCGAGGAACGGACGGCGACGCCGACGTGAACGTCGGAGTACGGCGCATGCGCGCGCCCGCAGGTCTCGCGGGCTGCGGCAACAAGGGGTGACTGCGCCGTGTAATTCATGATGGAGCGGGTGATGGGAATCGAACCCACGTTAGCAGCTTGGGAAGCTGCAGTTCT
>DAIQBB010000021.1:0-43480 GCA_036781365.1 Steroidobacteraceae bacterium
ACTCGCGACCTCAACCTTGGCAAGGTTGCGCTCTACCAACTGAGCTATTCCCGCAGGGGCCGCCATTTTAGGAGGGGTGTCCGGGGTGTCAAGTTTGCCGGCCCGCCTCCCTTCGATCTTATCGACTGCCGCGCAATTCTGGCATCGCCCCGCGCAGGTAGACGGCCATTGACCACAGGGTGAGCACGGCGGCGATGACGGTGAGGCCCAGCCCGAACTGGTAGATCGGGAGACCAAAAAGGTCTTCGCGAAACAACATCATGGAGAGGCCGACGATCTGCACGATCGTCTTGAACTTCGCGACACGCGTCACCTTCATCTTCTGGCGCGCGCCGATCTCCGCCATCCATTCGCGAAGTGCCGACACGCCGATCTCGCGGCCGATGATGATTGCCGCTGTCAGCGTCACGTACCAGACCGGGTTCTTGCTGACGATCAGCACGAGCGCCGTTGCGACGATCAGCTTGTCGGCGACCGGGTCGAGGAAGGCGCCCAGTCGCGAAGTCTGGCCAAGCTTTCGCGCGAGATAACCGTCGAAGGCGTCCGTGATTCCGACCACTGCGAACATGACGCCGCAGGCCATGTCGGACCAGTGATACGGCAGGTAGAAGAGCACCACGATCGCCGGAATCAGCGCGATGCGCAGTCCAGTCAGCAGGTTCGGGATGGTGTAAGGGCCGCTCATCAGGCTCCAGGATGCAGATGCTCGAAAATCACCTGGGCCAGCGCGGGCCCGATTCCCGGCGCCCGGGCCAGGTCCTCTACTCCGGCGCGTAACACGCCCTGCAGCCCTCCGAACTGCCGTAGCAGCGCCCGGCGTCGCGCAGGCCCGAGTCCTGCCACTGATTCCAGCATCGAGGTCTGGCGCGACCGTGCCCGCTTCCTGCGGTGTCCGCTGATCGCGAACCGGTGTGCCTCGTCCCGCGCGCGCTGAATCAGGTGCAGTGCCTTCGAATCCGGCGGGAGTATAGAGGGCGTGTCGCGGCCCAACAAGAAAATACGCTCCTGTCCGGCGCGTCGATCCGCACCTTTCGCGACTGCGGCCACCGCCGGAATCACGAGTTCGAGTTCCTTCAGAACGCGCGCGGCCTCGGCGAGCTGTCCCTTGCCGCCGTCGATCAACAAGAGATCCGGGAGCGGGGATTCCTCCTGCTTGCGCCGGCGGTATCGCCGCGCGAGCGCCTGGCGGAGCGCGCCATAGTCGTCTCCCTGCTCGACGCCCTCGATGTTGTAACGGCGATATTCGGCCTTGATCGGACCGGTTGGGCCGAGGACCACGCAGGATGCATTCGTCGCCTCCCCTTGCGTGTGGCTGACGTCGAAGCATTCGATACGCTCGACGGGATTTCCGACGCCCAGGAACTTGCCAAGCTCCGCGAATTGCCCGGCGAGACTCGAATGGGCAGCTTCCCGCATGCGCAGGGCGTTCTCGGCGTTCTGCATCGTGAGCCTTACCCAGCGTTGCGGGTATCCGCGCCGGGCCGGTCCGATTCCGACCTTCCGGCCGGAACGCTCCGACAGGGAGTCCGCCAGTGTTTCAGCGTCTTCGATCGGATGCGAAAGATAAATCCGCGCCGGGGGATCGCGTTCGAGGTAATGCTGGGCGACGAATGCCGAAAGCACTTCGGCAGACTCGCTGATCGGTGCGCGCGGGTGAAACGTCGTCGTTCCGAGGACTTGCCCGCCGCGGATGAACATCAACGCGACACAGAACTCCCCTGCCGACTCGGCGACCGCCAGTACGTCCGTGTCGGCGCCGCCGCGGGCCCGCGTGACAACCTGGCGTGACTGGATATCCGTCAGCGCGGTCAACTGGTCGCGCAAAGCCGCAGCGCGCTCGAAGTCGAGCCGTTCCGCCGCGTGGTCCATCTCCTCGCCGAGCCGTGCCGTAACGTCCTGCGCGCGCCCGTCCAGCACCATGACAGCAGACTCGACGTCCCGGGCATAGGTCGCCGTGTCGATGAGCGCTGTGCAGGGCGCAGAGCAACGGCCGATCTGGTACTCGAGGCAAGGCCGGGACCGGTTTGCGAAGAAAGTGTCCTTGCAGCTGCGAAGCCTGAACAGTTTGTGCAGCTGGTTCAGGGATTCGTGGACCGAGCTTGCCGACGGGTAAGGCCCGAACAGCCGGCCGGGCAGCCGGCGCGACCCGCGGTAGAACGAGAGCCTCGGAAACTCGTGTGCCGACAGGTGGACGTAGGGAAAGCTCTTGTCGTCGCGCAGGATCACGTTGAAGCGCGGCCGGTGGCGCTTGATCAGGTTGTGCTCGAGCAGGAGTGCCTCGGTGTCGGAATTCGTCACCGTCACTTCGATGCCGGCGATTGCGCGCACCAGGGCTTGTACCTTCGGCTGCAGCTGGTCCGCGCGGAAGTAGCTGCCGACGCGTGACTTCAGGTTCCGCGCCTTGCCGACGTAGATGATCGTCGCGTCGGCGTCGAGCATGCGGTAGACGCCCGGCCGGCCCGGCAGGCTCTTTACGTATGACTTGATGTCGAAGTCGCTCAAGGCGACATGGTGTGGGGTTCCTCAGCGGTCAAGCAAGTGGCGGGCGCGGGCAAACACGCGATCGAACATCGCCGGGGTCAGCCGGCTGGTGTTCGTGTTGAGTCGGCTGCAGTGATACGAGTCGAGCAGGCGCAAGCCTTTGGGCAGCTCGTGTTCAGCCCCATGTACAAACCGGCATGAAGTGGGTCGCTGGCCGATGGCCCGCAACACGGCCGTGTGCGCAATCGACCCGAGCGCCACGACCACAGCGCCCGGCCGCAGGGCCGCAAGCTCGCTTTCAAGGTAACGGTTGCAGGTTCGGACTTCGGCCGGTAGCGGCTTGTTCCCTGGTGGCAGGCATTTCACCGCGTTCGTGATTCGGCAGTCCCTGAGGCGAAGGCCATCATTCGCGGCGAAGGAGTCCGGCCGCGTCGCGAATCCCTGCTTGTGCAGCGTTCGATACAGGAGGATGCCGGCGTGATCACCCGTAAACGGCCGGGCCGTGCGGTTGGCACCGTGCATGCCCGGCGCGAGTCCGACGATGAGCAAGCGGTGGCGCGCGCTGCCGAAAGGAGCGACCGGGCGGCAGTGATAGTCCGGGTGCTGCTCCCGGACTTCATCGAGGAAGCCCGCGAGGCGCGGACAGAGCCGGCAATTTGCATCGAAAGACGCGCCCGGCACGCAGGGCCCGAAGCGCTCAGCGCGCCTTGAACTGAGCTTCTTCAGTCGACCCGCGCATGGCCGTGATGGACGAGGTGCCCGCCGTGACGGTCTGGGTCACGTCGTCGAAATAGCCGGCACCGACTTCGCGCTGGTGCTTGGTCGCGGTATAGCCGACCGGCTCTGCCGCGAACTCCGCCTGTTGCAGGGCGACATAGGCGCTCATCTGCGATTCCTTGTAGCCGCGCGCGAGCTCGAACATCGAGAAGTTGAGCGCGTGGAAGCCCGCGAGCGTAATGAACTGGAACTTGTAGCCCATCGCCCCGAGCTCTCGCTGGAACTTCGCGATAGTTGCGTCGTCGAGCTTCTTGCGCCAATTGAAGGACGGAGAGCAGTTGTAGGCGAGGAGCTTGCCCGGATGCACGCGGTGAACGCCTTCCGCGAATTCCTTTGCCTCGTGCAGGTCCGGCGTTCCGGTCTCGCACCAGACGAGGTCGGCATACGGGGCGTAGGCGACGCCGCGAGCGATCGCCTGCGGAATGCCGGCCTTGGCTGGGAAGAATCCTTCGCTCGTCCGTTCCTTCGATGCAATGAACGCGCGATCGCGATCGTCGATGTCGGCAGTCAGGAGCGTCGCCGATTCGGCATCGGTACGGGCGACGATGACGGTCGGTACGCTGGAGATATCCGCAGCCAGCCGCGCAGCGACCAGCTTGTTGATCGCTTCCTGCGTCGGCACCAGCACCTTGCCGCCCATGTGACCGCACTTCTTCGCGCTCGACAGTTGGTCCTCGAAATGTACGCCGGCCGCGCCCGCGGTAATCATGGCCTTCATGAGCTCGAACGCGTTCAGCACGCCTCCGAACCCGGCCTCCGCGTCGGCGACGATCGGCTGCAGCCAGTCGATCTTGTCGCTGCCTTCCGCATGACAGATCTGGTCGGCGCGCTGAAGCGTGTTGTTGATGCGGCGCACGACCGACGGGACTGAATCCGCGGGATACAGGGACTGGTCGGGATACATTTCCGCTGCGAGGTTTGCGTCGCCCGCGACCTGCCAGCCGGAAAGGTAGATTGCCTTGAGGCCGGCCCGCACCTGCTGCATCGCCTGGTTGCCGGTCAGGGCGCCGAGGGCATTGACGAAGGGAAGTTCGTGCAGATAGCGCCAGAGCTTTTCGGCACCGAGGCGCGCGATCGAATGCTCGACGTGGACGCTGCCGCGCAGGCGCACGACGTCGGCCGCCTTGTAGGCGCGCGTGACACCCGTCCAGCGCGGGCTGTCTTTCCAGTTTTGTTCGATCTGCGCGGCGGACTGAAATGTCATGCAAGCTCCCCGATCAATCGATGTCTTCATAGGCGTTAAGGGTCAGGAACGGCTCGAAATCCTGGTTGGCCGTCAACCGGTCGAGGTGCGCCGCGGCGCGCTCGTAATGGCCCGCGGCGAAGGCGGCGTTGCCGACCTCGCTCCGGATTCCGGCCAGCGCGGACTCTGCCTCCGAGCGCACGAGCGCGAGCGTGACGGGCGTCCCATCCTCGAGCGGAGCCCCATGCCGGACCCACTGCCAGAGCTGGGCACGGGAGATTTCGGCCGTCGCGGCGTCCTCCATGAGGTGGTGAATGGGAACGCAGCCGTTGCCGCCGAGCCAGGCCGCGAGGTACCGGATGCCGACGTCGATGTTGAGCCTGAGGCCTGCGCGCGAAACCTTTCCGTCCGGGACCTGCAGCAGGTCTGCGCCGTTGACGGAAACGTCCTCGCGGAACTTCGACAGGTTGTTTGGGCCGGGCATCAGTTGGTCGAAGACTTCGCGGGCGATCGGGACAAGGCCGGGATGCGCGACCCAGGTGCCGTCATGGCCATCGCCCGCTTCCCTCTCCTTGTCCGCGCGCACGCGCGCGAGCGCGCGATCATTCGCGTCAGGATCGCCCTTGATCGGGATCTGCGCTGCCATGCCGCCCATGGCAAAGGCGCCACGACGGTGGCAGCGCTGGATGACCAGCAGCGAGTACGAGCGCAGGAAATGCGCAGTCATGGTGACCGAGCCACGGTCCGGCAGCACGCAGTCCGGGCGATGCCCGAACTTTTTTATGAAACTGAATATGTAGTCCCAGCGCCCGCAATTGAGGCCGACGATCCAGTCGCGAAGCTCGTACAGGATCTCGTCGATCTCGAATGCCGCGGTGATGGTCTCGATGAGGACAGTCACCTTGACGGTGCCGTGGGCAAGGCCGAGGGATTTCTCGGCGTGCTCGATGACCTGCGCCCAGAGTTTCGCTTCGAAGCGGTTCTCGAGCTTCGGCAGATAAAAGTAGGGACCGGTGTTGCGACGGAGCAGCTCTGCTGCGTTGTGATGCAGGAAGAGTCCGAAATCGACGAAAGTACCCGCGATCGGTTCATCCCCGAGGTACCAGTGTTTCTCAGGGAGATGCCAACCGCGCGGCCGCACGATGAGCACGGCGGTCTTGTCGTTCAGCCGGTATTGCTTTCCTTCCGGCGTCGTGAAGGCGAGCGACCGCCGCACCGCCTGCATCAGATTCCATTGCCCTTCAATGAGGTTGCCCCAGGTTGGACAGAGCGAGTCTTCGAAGTCCGCCATGAAGACATTCGCGCCGGAGTTCAGTGCATTGATGACCATCTTGCGGTCGGGCGGCCCGGTGATCTCGACGCGCCGGTCCTGGAGGTCGGCAGGTATCGCGCCGACGCGCCAATCGGATTCGCGAAGCTCCTGCGTCTCGTCGGGAAAATCGGGCAAGGCGCCCGCGTCGAATTGCCGCTGCAGAGCCGCGCGGCGTGCGAGCAGCGCGACACGCTGATCGGAGAAACGGTCGGCCAGTTCGTTGACGAAGGCGATCGCCCCGGGCGTCAGGACTTCGCGCCATTCCTTGGGTGCGCCCGAATGTGGTGGAAGGCTATGCTTTTGTAACTTGTTAGATTCCATGCGTAACTTCCTGATATCCCGAGATATCAGAGCCGCGGACGTTGCCGACCTATCAGCATCGCAAGTTCCAGCGCCTGCTCGTAATTGAGCCGCGGGTCGACGGTCGTGTGATACGCACGTGCGAGGTCGCCGTCCGCGAGCCCGCGGGCGCCGCCCGTGCATTCCGTGACGTCGTCGCCCGTCAGCTCGAAATGGACGCCGCCCAGTATCGATCCCGCTTCCTCGTGGATACGGAACGCGGATTCGACTTCCGCGAGGATGTTCTCGAAGCGGCGCGTCTTCACGCCCTGGGGCGTGGTCTCCGTATTGCCATGCATCGGGTCGCAGACCCAGAGCACCTGCCGGTCACTCTCCCGCGCGGCCTGGAGCAATGCGGGCAGCGCCTGCTCGATGCGGCCCGCCCCGAAGCGATGGATCAACGTGAGCCGGCCCGGTTCGTTATCTGGATTCATGATCCGGACGAGCTCGCGAAGCGTCGCTGCGTCCATCCCCTCGCCCACCTTTACGCCGATCGGGTTCGCGATCCCGCGGAAATATTCGACATGGGCACCGCCAGGCCGCGCCGTCCGCATCCCGATCCATGGCATGTGAGTCGAAAGGTTGTACCAGCGCTGGCGGCGCTTGAGGTAGCGCGTCTGTGCCTGCTCATAAAGCAGGTGCAAGCCTTCATGGCTCGCGTAGAAGCGGACCTGCGAAGCCTCATGCACGGGCGATCCGGCGATGGCCGCATAGAAATCGAGGGAATCCGAAATGGCATCGATGATCTTGCGGTAAGCGTCGCGAAGCTTCGCGTGCTGCAGGAAGCCAAGGTCCCAGTATTCCGGGTGATGCATGTCGGCAAAGCCGCCGTCGACGAGGGCACGCACGAAATTGAGCGTGAGCGCGGAGCGCTCGTAGCCGCGAAGCAGCAGCTCCGGATCCGGCTCGCGATCCGCCGCGGTGAATGCGGCGCGGTTGACGAGATCGCCGCGATAGCTCGGCAGCGTCACGCCATCCCGCGTCTCGGTGTCGGCTGAACGCGGCTTCGCGAACTGCCCGGCGATGCGCCCGACGCGGATCACCGGTTTCTTGAGGCCGTGGAGCAACACGACGCTCATCTGCAGGAGGATCTTGAGCTTGCGGGCGATCGTGTCCGAATCGCAGTCCGAAAAACTCTCTGCGCAATCTCCGCCCTGAAGCAGGAATCGCTCGCCGCGCTGCGCGGCTGCCAGCTCATCCTTGAGCGCGTCGATCTCCCACGACACGACGATTGGCGGCAAGCGCGACAGCTCCGCGAGCACGCGTTGCAGGCGTGGGGAGTCCTTGTAAACGGGCTGTTGCAGCGCCGGCAGCCGTTGCCAGCTGTCCGGTGTCCAGCCGCCCGTATCGACCGCGATATTCATCGTTCGGGTCATCGTACACGGATTGATTGCAGTGCAAAAATTATCGTTCCAAGGGGTGGTTTATGGAGTGCGGAATGGGCAGAATGCGCCACCCTTTTTCAGGTGAATATTCGATGCATCGCGTACTCGTTCTGGGCGCCGGAAAAATCGGTGCGCTGATTTCGGGGCTGCTGGCGGAGGCCGGCGACTACCAGGTTCAGCTCGCCGACGTCAGCGTCGATACCGCGCGCGCCGTCGTGCGGGCCCACGGCAAGCGGAACCTCATCGCCCACGACCTGGATGCGGGCAATACCGCCTCGCTCGCCAGGCATGTCGCCGACCACCCCTGCGATGCCGTTATTTCGTCGCTGCCCTTCCATTGCAACCCGGGCGTGGCGAAGGTCGCGCGCGAGGCCGGGCTGCACTATTTCGACCTGACGGAAGACGTCGAAGTCACGCGCGCCGTGCGCGCAACCGCCGAAGGCGCAAGCACGGCCTTCGTTCCGCAGTGCGGCCTTGCCCCGGGCTTCATATCAATTGCCGCAAATGAACTGGTCAGCCATTTCGACGAGCTCCGCAGCATCCGGATGCGCGTTGGCGCCCTGCCCCAGCATCCCAACAACGTGCTCAAGTATTCGCTGACCTGGTCGACCGAAGGCCTGATCAACGAGTACGGAAACCCCTGCTTCGCGATCGCGGACCGGCGCCTCGTCGAGGCCGCGCCGCTCGAGGGTCTCGAGGAAATCGCGATCGACGGTACGCTCTACGAGGCGTTCAACACGTCCGGCGGACTCGGTTCCCTTGGCGAGACCTATGGCGAGCGCTGCGAGCAGATGAACTACAAGACGATCCGGTATCCGGGGCACTGCGAGCAGATGCGCCTCCTGATGAATGACCTGAAGTTGAATCAGGATCGCGCGACGCTGAAGCGCATCCTCGAGAACGCCGTGCCGCAGACGCTGCAGGACGTCGTCATCGTCTATGTCGCCGTCAGCGGCCGCCAGGATGGGGAACTGCGCGAGGAGAATTACGTCAACAAGATCTATCCGCAGGAGATCCTCGGCCGGCTCTGGTCGGCGATCCAGGTGACGACGGCCTCTGGCATCACGGCGGTCGTTGACCTCGTCCTTTCACGGCCGGAGGCTTACCGGGGATTCGTGCGCCAGGAGCAGTTCCGGCTGCCTGAAGTGCTCGCAAACCGTTTCGGTGCGTGGTACCACGGCACGGACAAGTCGATTTCGGCGCGGATCGTGGTCGAGGGCAAGGCAGGGCGGCAGCGGAGCCGCGCAGGAGCTCTGAGATGAACACCGAAAGAAAGCCGATGCAGGACGAGATTTCGGGCGAGACGAGCCGCATCCTCGCGGGCCTCGGCATCCAGGCCGTCAATGCGGGCGCGTGGTCGGGCAAGGAATGGCATGCCGCATCCGACGCCCCGCTCGTCGACTCGATCAACCCGGCGACGGGCGAAGTCATCGCGCGGATCCGCGCCGCGGGCGCTGCCGACTACGAGCGCGTCATGGTGAGCGCCGCCGCCGCCTTCGCCGCCTGGCGCAATGTGCCGGCACCGCGTCGTGGCGAGGCCGTCCGCCTCATGGGTGAGGCGCTTCGCGCCAGGAAGGACCTGCTCGGCAGCCTCGTCAGCCTCGAAATGGGCAAGATCAAGGCCGAGGGCGACGGCGAGGTCCAGGAAATGATCGACATCGCCGACTTCGCCGTCGGCCAGTCGCGCATGCTCTACGGCCTCTCGATGCATTCGGAGCGGCCGAGTCACCGCATGTACGAGCAATGGCATCCGCTCGGCGTGATCGGGATCATCTCGGCCTTCAACTTCCCCGTCGCCGTCTGGTCCTGGAACGCCTTCCTCGCCGCCGTCTGCGGCGACATCTGCGTCTGGAAGCCCTCGCACCACACGCCGCTTTGCGCCATCGCCGTGCAGCGAATCTGCAACGAGGTCATCGGGGCGCAGGGCCTGCCGCCGATCTTCCAGCTATTCGTCCCGGCGGACAACGCGCTTGCGAGCCGCTTCGTGGATGACAAGCGCGTCGCGCTCATGAGTTTCACGGGATCGACCCATGTCGGCCGCACGGTCGGCGAGCGCATTGCCGCGCGACTCGGGCGGAGCCTGCTCGAGCTCGGCGGCAACAATGCGATCATCGTCGACGAGTACGCGAACCTCGATCTCGTCGTGCCAGCGGTGCTCTTCGGTTCAGTTGGCACGGCCGGCCAGCGCTGCACGACGACACGCCGCCTCCTCGTGCAGGAGTCGCGTGTCGACGAAGTCGAACGCCGGCTGGTGGCGAGCTACAAGCAGGTTCGCATTGGTAACCCGCTCGATCCGAAGACGCTGATGGGACCGCTGGTCGGCTCCTCGGCCGTGCGCCAGTTCGAGGCCGCACTGTCCGATGCGCAAGGCCAGGGCGGTGAGATCCTCTGCGGTGGCAGAACCCTCCCGGGCCCGGGCTACTTCGTCGAACCCACGATTATTCGTGCCCGCAACGACATGCCGGTCGTGCGGCACGAAACTTTCGCGCCAATACTCTACGTGATCCCGTTCAAGACGCTGGACGATGCGATCGCCATGCACAACGACACCGATTACGGGTTGTCGTCGGCGATTTTCACGGACCGGCTGCAGCATGCCGAGCGTTTCCTGTCAGCGGCGGGAAGCGACTGCGGCATCGCAAACGTCAACATCGGGACGTCAGGCGCCGAGATCGGCGGGGCGTTCGGCGGCGAAAAGGACACCGGCGGCGGCCGCGAGGCCGGCTCCGATTCCTGGAAGACCTACATGCGCCGACAGACGAACACGATCAACTACTCGAGTGATCTCCCGCTCGCGCAGGGCATCAAGTTCGACGTCACTTGACCGCGCGCGACGCGTCCCGGAACAGGATGCGTATGTAGCGCTCGACAGTGATGAAGGGCCAGGCCAGACTCGCATCGAAATCCGCGAATGGCTTCGCCGCGAGGATCTGGTCCTCGGTCCTGCCGGCCTTGACGAGTTCGCGCATCCTGGCGCTGGTCGTCGCAAGCATCGCCCGGTAGGCCGTGAGTCCCGCCCGATCGGTTACCCTGCCGTGGCCCGGGATGATCCGGGTACCGTCGTCCGCGAGCGCCAGCATCCTGTCCACCGCGGCAATGACTCCGTCGACGGATCCTCCGGACTCGAGGTCGATGAATGGATACATGCCGGCGAACATGAGATCGCCGGTGTGGATCACGTTGGCCTTGCGAAAATGGATGAAAACATCCCCGTCCGTATGGGCCTGCGGTGCATGGATGCCTCGCAGTTCGTCGCCATTGAGGTGCAGTGAGACGCTGTCGTTGAAAGTCACGACGGGCAGTGCCTTCGCCGGAGATGCCGGCGTCTTGCGTTGAAAGAACTCCGAGAACTGCTCCGAACCCATGCGCACCCGCACCTGGTCGTGAGCGACGATGACCGATCCTTGCTGCGCGAGATTCTCGTTGCCACCGGTGTGATCGGTGTGCCAATGCGTGTTCAAGACGAACCGGGGCGCGCCCGGAAGGATTCCAGCAACCGCCTCCAGGACTTTCGGAGTCATCGCGGCATACTGGTCGTCGATCAGGAAAACCCCGTCGGAGCCGGAGGACACGCCGATATTGCCTGCCTGCCCATAAAGGACGTGGACACCCGGGGCGACCTGCTCCACCTGGATCGCGGGTTCCGGCTTGTCCTGGGCTATCGACGCGCTCGCGCACAGTGTGAGCAACAGGGCCGTCAAGCGCGCTGACATGTGTTCTCCCCGCCCGCGGATGGGTTACGGGCCGCCCATCATAAGCGTGCGGGGCCGGGCGGCTCGCCTCAGCGCCCCGGCAGCCTGATGCAGAGTCGCGCGCCGCCGAGGCGGCTCTCGCCGATTTCGAGCGTGCCTGAATACGCCGCGGCGATCTCGCGCGCGACCGAGAGGCCGATGCCCTGCCCCGCCACGCTTTCGTCGGCCCGGACACCACGCTCCAGCACATGAGCGCGCTCGGCGGGCGGGATGCCACTGCCGTCATCCTCGACCTCCAGCACGAGACCGGGCCTTCGCCATTCGGCAGCCGTCCAGGGTGTAGCACGGACTGCCAGCGAGGACCGGCAGTACTTGCAGGCGTTGTCCATCAGGTTGCCCGCGAGTTCGAGGAAGTCGCCCGCGTCGATCGGGTACGCAGTGCCTGGAGCGACCGCAATCGTCGCCTTGATCGGCTTGTCCGCATAAACTTTCTGGAGTGCGGAGCGCAGTTGTTCGAGGGGTTCCTGCACGCCAAGGTCGATCAGCGTCGCGCCGCTGCCGCCAAAGACCGCGCGCTTCAGCTGGTGCTGGACGATCGACTGCATGCGCTCGAGCTGCGGTGTGAGCGCCTGGGGATCCGATTCGCCGCGTTCGATCAGGCCGCGCAGGGCGGCGAGCGGCGTCTTGAGGCTATGCGCGAGGTTTCCGAGCGTCGTGCGGTAACGCTCGAGCCGCTTGCGCTCCCCGATGAGGAGCGCATTCAGGTTTCCGGTGACTCCGGACAACTCCCGCGGCCAGCCCGTGCCGAGCGACTCGCGCCGGCCCGCCTCGATGTCGACGATCTCGGTTTCAAGGCGGCGCAAGGGACCGAGGGAAACCCGTAGCGCGATCGCAAGGCCGCCGAGCAGGAGCAGCGCCAGCAGGATGAAGCCCGTGACGAGGCCCGTTCGCACCCGCAGGACCTGCTGGTACCACGGTTCGAGGCTTTGCGCCGCGCGGATCACGAAGTCCCGGGACTTGCCTTCCGCGGGATCCCAGCGGACACCGAGGGACAGTCCGAGCACGCGCGTGCCGTCCGCCAGCTTTGCGTGTTCGATGCGGCGTTCACCCGGCAACGGCTCGGCGGCAAGATTCAGGCCGCTGCCGACTGCAGAAGGCGATCGCCATGTTCCCTGCGACCCGACGATCTCCGCGTAGAGACCCGAACCCGGGGTCGCCAATCGCGGCTCGGCGAGATTCTGCGGGACGAGCTGGCCCGCGAACTCGATCTCCGCCGTCGAGATCAGCGCGATGACCTGTGCATCGAGCACGTCCTCGAGCGCACGCAGTCCAAGATTGCGGTACAGCGCATCGAGTGCCCAGGCCGCGGCGGCCGCGGCGACGAGCAGCAGGACCGCCAGGGTAAGGAGCAACCGCGACTGCAGCGATGGAGCCGAGGGCGCCACGTTCAGTCGCGGGATATCCGGTAGCCGCGTCCCCTCAGCGTCTCGATTGGCTGATGGCGATTGTCGGGATCGAGCTTGCGCCGCAGGCGGCCAATGAAGACCTCGATCGTGTTGCTGTCGCGCTCGAAGTCCTGCTCGTAGAGCTTTTCCGTCAACTCAGACTTTGACACGACCTGCCCCGCCCGCAACATCAGGTATTCGAGCAACCGGTACTCGAATGCGGTGAGCTCGACCGCCGCGCCGCCGACGCGCACTTCCTGGGCGCGCGTGTCGAGCTCGACGGCCCCGCACTTCAGTAGCGGCTGCGACCAGCCGCCGGAGCGTCGCAGGAGCGCTTGCACGCGGGCGAGCACTTCCTCGAACCGGAATGGCTTCGTCACATAGTCGTCGGCGCCCGCGTCAAGGCCGGCAACCTTTTCTTGCCAGCTGTCGCGGGCCGTCAGGATGAGAACCGGGAAAGTCTTGCCGGCCTTGCGCCAGGCCCGAATGGCTTCGAGGCCGGACCGGCCAGGAAGGCCGAGGTCGACGACCGCGACGTCGATCGGGTACTCGAGACCTGCGAACTCGCCCTCGACGCCGTCGGCCGCGGCGTCGATCGTGAAACCGGAAACGCGGAACTGCTGTGCAAGCGTTTCGCGGAGTGCCGGCTCGTCTTCCAGCACCAGGAGTCGCACGGTCAGTCCTCGCGGCCGGACGAGGCATCCACGCGCACCTCGAACACGCGGCCGTCCTCGCCGAGGAGCCGGATGTGGTACTCGATGCGGTCGCCGTGGCGCTTCTCTTCCGCGCGAACGGCGCGTGCCTTGTAACGCCGCTCCGCCTGGGCGACCGCCTCGTCCAGGGAGATTGCGCGATCCGCGAACGAGCGATCGTCGCCGTCCTGGCCACGATGGCCGTTCGACGCGAATGCGTCCATCGATGGGAGGGCGGCGAGTACTACTGCCAGGCAGAGCCACAGGAGCCGGATCTTCCGTGCCATCGTCATATTCTAGTGGAAGCCGGCGCCCGGGCCGCGCGTGCAGCCCGGGCGCTGGCGATCAGCCCGCGGTCGGGGTGACGTCGACACGGACCTGGATGCGGTCACCCGGGTCGTAGGGCATCCGGGTCACGTAATCACGCCCGGCGTATTCGTAAGTCACTTCATAGCCGTCGATTCGCTCTTCCCAGCTGTCCCGGTAGCGCACGTCGCAGCGCTCGTAGGTGCGCCCCCGATTGCCGTATTGCTGCCGTTGGCGGTCGACCGATACGTTGTGACCGATCGCGCCGCCGACTAGGGCGCCCGCGACGCGCGCGACGTCCTTTCCGCGGCCATGCCCGATCTGGTTGCCGATGACCGTCCCGATCGCGCTGCCGAGCAGCGTGCCGCCGACGTGGTTGGACGAGAATGGTCGTTCCGACGCGTAGCTCTCCTCCTGCCAGCATTCGCGGACCGGTTCGCTGACGCGAACCTGCCGGCGCAGCGGCTCGACGTTCACGACGCGCGCGAAGTCGTACTCGCCATTCCGGTCGTAGCGGGCGTCATACGCCCCGACGTTGTCAGCAACCGCCGCACCCGATGCCAGGACGAGACCTGCGGCAGCTGCAAGGACCCGATTTTTGCGTGACATGCTGCGCCTCCTTGATTGGCACGGTTGCCAATCTAGAAGGGTTCAAATGAATGCGTCCTGAACGGCGAACGAAGACTCGTATTGGCGTGAATCAGGGGGTTTCGGCCTTGGCGGCAGCCCACAGGCGGTCGAGCAGTTCGGGAGATGCGTCCGCTGCCGGGTGGCCCAGGCGGGCGAGTTCGAGCTCGACGTGCCGATAGCGTCGCGCGAACCGTTCATTGGCGCGGCGCAGGGCGGTCTCGGGGTCCACCTCGAGATGCCGAGCGAGATTGACGATCGAAAATAGCAGGTCGCCCAGTTCCGCTTCGCGCGCTGCGGGGTCCGTCGCACCAATCGCGCGGTCGAGTTCCGAGAGTTCCTCGTCGATTTTGGCACGCGGACCCGTGGCATCCGGCCAGTCGAAGCCGGCGTCGGAGGCCCGGGACCCCAGTTTTCGCGCACGCGTGAGCGCTGGCAATGCGACGGGCACGCCGGCGAGCGCACCCGCCTCGCCACGAGCCGCGCGCTCCTTGCGTTTCAAGTCTTCCCAGGCCCGGGTCTGTTCCGCGGCATCCGTCACGACGGCATCGCCGAACACGTGTGGATGACGGCGTGTCAACTTGTCGCAGATCGCGTCGACCACATCGTCGAAATCGAACTCGCCCCTTTCGCCCGCGAGTCTCGCATGGAAGGCGACCTGGAACAGGAGATCGCCCAGCTCGTCGCGAAGCGCGGCGAGGTCGTCACGCTCGATTGCGTCCGCGACTTCGTATGCTTCCTCGAGCGTATGCGGCGCGATCGACCTGAAGTCCTGCTGGAGGTCCCAGGGACAGCCGCGCTCGGGGTCGCGCAGCCGCGCCATGATCGCGAGCAGGCGGTCAATTGCCATGGGTCGGCGGTGCGTTCAGGACTTCACGCAGCGTCAGCAGCATGCCGGCCGTCGCGCCCCAGATATTGAAGCTGCCCCAGGGCAGGTCGTAGGTTTCGACTTCCTGGCCCGCGATGCGCCGACGCTGCAATGCATGGGTCGAAGGGTCGAGCAGATGCCTGAGCGGCGCTTCGAAAGTACCGGCCACTTCCATGGGATCGAGCACCAGTTCGAATCCGAGCCGCACGAGCCCGACAACCGGAGTCACCCGGTAGCCGGTGATCACCGCGTGGTCCGGCAGGAGCCCGAGGATCTCGACGAATTCGCGCCGGAGTCCGATTTCCTCTTCCGTCTCCCGCAATGCCGCGGCGGTCGAATCTGCATCGCCGGTTTCGAGACGCCCACCCGGGAATGAGATCTGTCCCGCGTGATGCTTGAGGTCATCCGCGCGTAGCGTAAGCAATACGGTGAGGTCGTCCCCGCGGTCGATGATCGGGATCAGGACAGCCGCCCGCGTCGTAGCCGCGGGCAGCATCGATTCCAGCTTTTCGAGATTGACACCTGCGTAGTGTCCAATCCGTGGCACGCCGTCTTCCGCCGGGATTCTCGCGATGCGGCTGCGCAGTTCCGACCGGAGGAGTTCAGTCGGCAGTCGATGCAGCTCGATCGCGGCTGCAGCGTTCACTTTCCCGCAACTTCGCCGCGTGCGAGCCTCGCGGGATCGAGCAGCGCCGCGAGTTCATCGCGCGGCAGGCCCGTCTCCTCCACCGCGATATCGAGGATCGGACGCGATTCCGATGACGCCCGTTTTGCGATCGCCGCAGCGCGGTCGTAGCCGATGCGAGGCGCGAGCGCCGTGAGAAGCATGGGATTCCGCGCGAGCGATTCCGAGATCTTCGCTGCGTGAACCGTGATGCCCGGGATTGCGCGCTCCGCGAGCGCGGCCGCAGAGTCGGCAAGAAGCATGATGCTGTCGAGCAGTGCGTGGGCGATCAGGGGCAGCATGACGTTCAACTGGAAATTGCCGGACCCGCCCGCCATGCCGACTGCCGCGTCGTGCGCCATGACCCGGGTCGCGGCCATCGCAACCGCCTCCGGGATCACCGGATTGACCTTGGCCGGCATGATGCTCGAGCCCGGCTGAAGTGCCGGCAGCGAGATCTCGCCAAGGCCGGCGAGCGGGCCCGAGTTCATCCAGCGCAGGTCATTGGAAATCTTGAGCAGCACCACTGCCAGCCCGCGCAGCGCGCCCGACAGCTCGACCGCCGTGTCCTGGGACGCGAGGCTTGCGAAGCGGTCGGGAGCGGCGACGAAGCCAAGTCCCGTTTGCGCGGCGAGCCGTGCGATCGCGCGCTCCGCGAACTCGGGATGCGCGTTCGCACCGGTACCCACTGCGGTCGCGCCGAGCGCAAGTCGATGCAGCCGCGGGCGGACGCCTTCGATGCGGGCCGCGGCGTCATCGACCTGGGACTTCCAGGCCCGCATCTCCTGGCCCAACGTGATCGGCAGCGCATCCATCAGGTGCGTACGCCCCGTCTTGACCTGCGCTCCGACCTCTGCCGCCTTGGCACCGATGGCGTCCGCGAGTCTCGCAAGCGACGGTAGCAGTCTCGAGTGCACGCCGATCGCTGCGGATACATGGATCGAAGTCGGGATCACGTCATTGCTGCTCTGACAGCGATTGACGTGATCGTTCGGATGAACCTTCTCGCCGAGCTGGCGGCCGGCGAGCAGCGCGATCACTTCGTTGACGTTCATGTTCGTGCTGGTGCCGGAGCCCGTCTGCATCACCCCGAGCGGGAACTCGTTGGCATGGCGGCCTTCCGCGATATCGAGCGCGGCGGCGGCGATCGCTGAGGCAAGCGGCTGCGGCAACTCGCCCAGCTCGCCATTCGTCCCGGCGGCTGCCCACTTGACGAGCGCGATGGCGCGGATCAGCTCGGCCGGCATGACCTCCCGGCCAATCCGGAAATTGTCCAGGGCGCGCTGCGTCTGGGCGCCCCAAAGCGCGTCCGTGGCGACGCGAACTTCGCCGAGGCTGTCCTTTTCGATGCGGTCTTGTGCGCTCACGGGTAACATGCGCATTCTATCATTCGCGCCCTCGCCCCATGACCGACACACGCCTGCACGCGCTGTCGCCGCTCGACGGACGCTATGCCGAGAAATGCGCCGATCTCGCCGCACTGTTCAGCGAGGCGGCACTCATCGGCCATCGAGTTCGCGTGGAGGCGGCCTGGGTCCGCCAGCTCGCGGCTTCCGGCAGCTTTGCCTCGCTGGCCCGCCTCCCGGCCGCCGTGAACGCCCGAATCGATGCGCTATCCCGGGGTGTCGATATGGCTGGCCTAGCGCGCGTCAAGGACCTCGAGCGACAGACCAATCACGACGTCAAGGCGGTCGAGTACTACGTCCGCGAGCAACTCGCGGCTGCGGGCGCGAATCCCGCGCAGCTCGAGTTCGTGCATTTCGCCTGCACGTCGGAGGACATCAACAACCTCGCCTACGCCCTCATTCTTTCGGAGGCGCGCGAGCGCATCCTGCTGCCGGCGATTGCGGCGGTTGCAGACCATCTCGCCGTCCTGGCAAACCGCCATGCTGCGTTGGCCATGCTTTCGCGCACGCACGGTCAGGCAGCGTCGCCGACCACGCTTGGCAAGGAGATGGCGAACGTCACTGCGCGGCTCCGCCGCTCATCCAATTCGTTCCTGCGTGTCGAGGTCTTGGGCAAGTTCAATGGCGCAGTCGGCGGCTTCAATGCGCATGTCGCCGGCAATCCATCGGTCGACTGGCGGGCCCAGTCGAGGAAATTCATCGAGAGCCTCGGCCTGACTCCGAACGAGTACACGACGCAGATCGAGCCACATGACTGGATCGCGGAGTACTGCGACGCACTGGCGCGCGCCAATACGATACTCATCGACCTCTGTCGCGACACCTGGGGATACGTTTCGCTCGGATACTTCGCGCAGAATGCGGTCGCCGGCGAGGTGGGCTCATCGACCATGCCGCACAAGGTGAATCCGATCGCATTCGAGAATGCGGAAGGCAACGCCGGCCTTGCGAATGCGATGCTTCGCCACTTCTCGGAGAAGCTTCCGGTGTCGCGCTGGCAGCGCGATCTCACGGACTCGACCGTCATGCGAAACCTCGGAGTCGCTTTTGCGCATTCCATCCTCGCATGGCGATCGGCGCTTGCGGGACTCTCTCGCGTCGAACCGGACGCTGCGCGCATCGCCGCGGACCTCGACGCGCATTGGGAAGTGCTCGCCGAAGCGATCCAGACGGCGCTGCGTGCGCATGGGGTCGCAGGTGGTTACGAGAAACTGAAGGAGTTCACGCGCGGTCGCGGCGTCGGCGCCGCGGAGTTGCGCGCCTTTGTCGCGACGCTCGGTCTGCCCGAGGACACGAGGCGCAGGCTCGAAGATCTCACGCCGGCGTCGTATATCGGCCTGGCCGAGGCGCTCGCCCGGTCCATCTGACGCGGCCGCGCATGGCGGAACCTCAATTGGAATGTGTGCCCGCCAGCTGGGACGCGGATCGCCCAGTCCTGGAGCGCATTCGTCGCGAAGTGTTCATCATCGAGCAGCAGTTGGCTGAATCTGACGAATGGGATGGAGAGGATTCAAGCTGCGTTCACGTTATCGCCCGCCTGAACCGTGACCCAGTTGGCACCGGGCGCCTCAATCCCGCCGGTAAGATCGGGCGCATCGCGGTAATTACCGGGCTGCGCGGCCGGGGCATCGGCACCCTGATACTGCGGCGCTTGCTCGACGAGGCACGTCGCCTGGGTATCCGCGAACCATTCCTGCATGCACAAGTGCAGGCCGTGCCCTTCTACGAGAAGCTCGGGTTCGCGAGCGAGGGCGATGAGTTCGACGAGGCAGGCATTCCGCACGTGAGGATGTCGCTCGTCCTGGAGTGACAGTGGTGCAGACCCAGCGACAGAGCGTGACTGGCACGCGCTCTATCATCGGGACACTCGACGAGGCACGAGGCGCCACGCAGCAGGTGGCATTCGCGGCCCGTCGCCTGCTCACGATGTATACGCAGGATCTCGAGCCCGCCGTATACGACCAGCCGCAGTTCCTCGAGACGGTCAAGAAGCTTGTGCTCGCAAAAAGTTACGCCAAGGTGCGCGTGCTGCTCGCCGATCCCTCGCGCGTCGTCTATGAAGGCAGCAAGTTCGTCCACCTCGCCCGGCGCATCACGAGCCACATCGAGATCCGGCGCGTAAAGTCCGAGAGCCGCGACAACCAGTCGGCCTTCCTGATCGCCGACGATCGCGCACTCGTCTATCGCCTCCAGGCATCGCGGTGGGAAGGCATCGTCGAGATGAACGACCCTGTCGTCGCTCGCCGGTACCTGAATTACTTCGACGAAATCTGGATCGCGAGCGAGCCGGAAGCCGAGACCCGCCAGCAGCATCTCTGAGCGGACACTGAAGGGGACGCGCCCCTTCAGCTTCCTATACCTCCGAGTTCCTGCGGCGCCACCGCTATAATCGGCTCATGTCCCTGAAGGTCGACCTCACTGTCGCAGCCATCGCCGAGCAGGCAGGCCGTTTTCTCCTGGTCCAGGAGCGGTCCGCGCGGCGCGTCGTGCTGAACCAGCCCGCGGGGCATCTGGAGGATGGGGAATCACTCTTCGAAGCCGTGGTTCGCGAGACTCGGGAAGAGACTGGGCGGGAATACCTGCCGGATCACGTCACGGGCCTCTATCTCTGGCAGGGGCCCGTCGGCCGGACGGTACTCCGCGTCGCGTTCGCGGGTCGGGTTGGCGAGCGCGCGCCGGAGGCGAAACTGGATCGCGCCATCATCCGCACCCTGTGGCTCGACCGGGAGCAGCTTCGCGCCCGGGCCGGCGAGCATCGAAGCCCGCTGGTCCAGCTCTGCGTGGATGATTACCTCCGCGGCGCGCGCTATCCGATCGAAATGCTGAACCATGTGCCGCAGGACTTCACTGCGATGCGCAAGATCGCGGGCTGAAACATGGCTCGCGTTGTCGTCGCTCTCTCCGGTGGCGTGGACTCCGCAGTCTCTGCCGCGCTTCTCGTGGATGCAGGCCACCAGGTCGAAGCCCTCTTCATGTCGAACTGGGTCGAGGACGACGAGGGCTATTGCACGACTGCCGAGGATTTCCAGGACGCGCGGGGCGTCGCCGAAGAATTGGGAATCCCGATTCACAAGGCGAGCTTCGCAGCGGAATACCGCGAGCGCGTGTTCGCGCATTTCCTCGCCGAGCTCGAAGCCGGCCGCACGCCCAATCCGGACGTCCCTTGCAATCGCGAAGTCAAGTTCGGTGTCGGCCTCGACTACGCGAGACGCCTCGGCGCGGAGCGATTCGCAACCGGCCACTACGCGCGCATCGGCCAAGGCGGCCGGCTGCTGCGCGGCGTCGACCGCGGCAAGGACCAGAGCTACTTCCTCCATTCGCTCGACGCATCACAGCTGTCGTTCTGCGAATTCCCCGTCGGTGGATTGCGGAAGCCCGAAGTGCGCGCCATTGCGCGTGATCGCGGCCTCCCGGTCGCCGGCAAGCGGGACTCGGCCGGGATCTGCTTCATCGGTGAGCGCCCCTTCGGGGAATTTATTGGAACATGGCTTCCGGCGCGACCCGGCCCGATCGAGACCCTGGAGGGTGTCGTAATCGGCCGGCATCGCGGACTCGAGCGCTACACGCTCGGCCAGCGCAGTGGTCTCGGCGTAGGCGGCTTGCACGGCGCCGGCGGTGCCCCCTGGTTCGTCGCCGCCAAGGACCTGGTCCGAAACGTGTTGGTCGTGGTCCAGGGCAGCGACCATCCCGCCCTTCTTTCCGCAGGCCTTCGCGCAACGGAACCGCACTGGATCTCTGGCGTGGCGCCTGACGTTTCGTTCAAGTGCACGGCCAAGGTGCGCTACCGCCAGCCGGATGCGGGCTGCCGCGTCGAACTCGTCAATGGCGGCATCGATGTCCGCTTCGACGAGCCGCTCCGCGGCGCTGCGCCCGGTCAGTATGTCGCTTTCTACGACGGCGAGGAGTGCCTCGGCGGGGCCGCTATAATGGAGCTGCACCCGCTGGAGGATTCATGCAGGACAGCTTCAAGGCCCGCCGCAAGCTCGAAGCCGGCGGCCGCAGTTACGAGTACTACGCTCTCGACGCGCTCGCAGGCCACCCGGTCGGACGCCTCCCCTACTCGCTGAAGATCCTGCTCGAGAACCTGCTTCGTCACGAGGACGGCAAGAGCGTCACGCGCGACGATATCGTCGCACTCGCAACGGCCGACCCGCGAAAGCTTCCGCAGCGCGAGATCGCCTTCACGCCGGCGCGCGTCATCATGCAGGACTTCACCGGCGTTCCGGCCATCGTCGACCTCGCCGCTATGCGGGATGCGATGGCAAAGCTCGGAGGCGATCCCGGCCGCATCAACCCGCTGATCCCGGCCGAGCTCGTCATCGACCACTCGGTCATGGTCGACCACTACGGTTCGCACGACGCACTCAACTTGAACGCCTTGCTCGAATTCCAGCGGAACAAGGAGCGCTATACCTTCCTGCGCTGGGGCCAGTCCGCCTTCGACAACTTTGCGGTCGTGCCGCCCGACACGGGCATCGTTCACCAGGTCAACCTCGAATACCTCGCGCGCGTCGTTTATTCCGACGACAAGGGTCTCGCCTATCCCGACACGGTCGTCGGCACGGATTCGCACACGACGATGATCAATGGCGTCGGTGTCCTCGGCTGGGGCGTGGGCGGCATCGAGGCGGAAGCCGCGATGCTCGGCCAGCCCTCCACGATGCTGATCCCGGAGGTCATCGGCGTGAAGCTCGCGGGCCGCCTCGCCGAAGGCGCGACCGCGACCGATCTCGTCCTCACCGTGACGGAAATGCTGCGCAAGCGCGGCGTCGTCGAGAAGTTCGTGGAATTCTTCGGCGATGGACTCGGCCAGCTGCCCCTGGCCGACCGTGCGACGATCGCGAACATGGCGCCGGAGTACGGCGCTACCTGCGGCATCTTCCCGATCGACGACGTCACGCTCGACTATCTGCGTCTCACGGGCCGCGCGGAAGGCCAGGTCGCGCTCGTGCGCGAGTACGCGCAGAAACAGGGCATGTGGCGGCACGACGGAGCACCGGATCCGCTCTACACCGATGTCCTGCACCTCGACCTCGGGACAGTGCAGCCCTCGCTCGCGGGGCCGAAGCGGCCACAGGATCGCGTGTCGCTGGGCGACATGCAGAAGGCCTATCGCGAGGCCTTCGCCCGCGACCAGGACAAATGGAAGTCGGCCGGTTCCACACCCGTCAAGGACGGCGCTGCAGAATTCGAGTTGAAGGACGGCGCCGTCGTCATCGCCGCGATCACGTCCTGCACGAACACGTCGAATCCCGCCGTCATGCTTGGCGCGGGTCTCGTGGCGCGTAACGCCCGCGAGCGAGGCCTCTCGGTGCCGCCCTGGGTCAAGACTTCGCTCGCGCCCGGCTCGAAGGTCGTCACCGATTACCTGCGGCGCTCGGAACTCACGGACGATCTCGAGGCGCTCGGCTTCCACACCGTTGGTTACGGCTGCACGACCTGCATCGGGAATTCCGGCCCGCTCAACCCGCCGATCTCGAAGGCGGTCAACGACAACAAGCTCTCGGTCGCATCCGTGCTGTCGGGCAACCGGAATTTCGAGGGCCGCGTGCACCAGGAAGTGCGCATGAACTTTCTCGCCTCCCCGCCCCTCGTCGTCGCCTACGCGCTCGCAGGAACGGTGGACATCGACCTCACCCGCGATGCGATCGGGCGCGACAAGTCGGGAAAACCTGTTTACCTCCGCGACATCTGGCCGACGGCCCGTGAAGTGCAGGAGTTCGTCGGAAGGTGCGTCTCCGCCGACATGTTCTCGAAGACTTATGCCGACGTATTCCATGGCGACGAACGCTGGCGCGGAATCAACGTGCCGGAGTCCGAGACCTACTTCTGGGACGATCGCAGCACCTATATCCAGAATCCGCCCTACTTCGACGGCATGAGCGGCAAGCCGCCCGGGCTTGCGCGTGTGCGCGGAGCGCGCTGCCTGGCATTGTTCGGCGATTCGATCACGACCGACCATATCTCGCCGGCGGGCGCCATCAGGAAGGATTCGCCGGCAGGCGAGTACCTGCAGAAACACGGTGTCGCGCCCGCCGACTTCAACAGCTATGGCTCCCGCCGCGGCAATCACGAAGTCATGATGCGCGGGACCTTCGCGAATACGCGGATCAAGAACTTGATGGTTCCCGGTGTCGAAGGTGGAGTCACCTGCTACCAGCCGGACGGCGCCAGGATGCCGATCTATGACGCCGCCATGAAGTACGTGGCAGCCGGCGTGCCACTCGTCGTGGTCGCGGGCAAGGAATACGGCACGGGCTCATCCCGCGATTGGGCGGCGAAGGGCACGAGCCTGCTCGGCGTCAGGGCGGTGATCGCCGAGACCTTTGAACGCATCCATCGGGCGAACCTCGTCGGGATGGGTGTTTTCCCGCTTACTTTCCAGGACGGGCAGACCGCGCGCTCCCTCAGTCTCGACGGGACCGAGGTCTACGACTTCGAGGGCCTCACTGCCGGGAGCCGCGAGGCAACCGTGCAGGCGACCAGCCGTTCGGGGGAGGTCGCGCGATTCAAGGTCAATGTCCGTGTGGACACTCCCAAGGAGTGGGAATACATGGACAACGGCGGCATCCTGCATTTCGTCCTGCGCCAGCTCGCGGCCTGAGCGCCGCCGCGATGCGGATCGCGGTCTTTGACCTCGACGGCACGATCACGCGGCACGACACTTTTATTCCCTATCTGCGGGGCTGGCTGCGGCGGCATCCGCGGCCCGGATTCCGGGTACGTGCCTTGGCCGCACTTCTGCGCTATCCGCTTGGCTGCGATCGAGGCCGGCTCAAGTCCGGGCTGATCCGTGCTGGCATGGCGGGCGCGGCGCGGAATGAAGTTCGATCCTGGACCGGCGAATACGTTGCCAGTCTTGGCGATCGGGAGTTCTGCCCCAGGTCGCTCGCCACCATCGAACTTCATCGCACCGCCGGCGACCGTCTCGTGCTGCTCTCCGCGAGTGTCGATCTCTATGTGCCCGACATCGGGCGCCGCCTCGGCTTCGATGAGTCCATTTGTACCGAAGTCGCGTGGCGGGATGACCGCCTCGATGGCGCGCTCGTGACAGAGAACCGTCGTGCTGAGGAAAAACGCCGCTGCGTCGAAACTCTGCGCGCGCGATTCCAGGGGGCACAGTTTGCCGCTTATGGGAATGCCCGGTCGGACTTCGACCACCTGGCCGTCGTCGAGGAACCCGTGCTCGTCAACGCCGGGTCCAGGCTGCGCCGCCATGCAGAAAAACTGGGATTCCGCACCGAGGACTGGTGTAACAAACTGACCCCTGGAGCGGTCCAATCGGCATGAGCCACCGTTCGCGCATCCCGCCGTCCGAGATCACGCCGGAAGCCGTCTATCGGTCGCGACGGGCTTTCCTCACCGGCCTTGCGGGTGCAGGCATCGCCGCAACGGCTCCGGAATCGCTCGCGCAGGAGGTCCTGACCGTTAACCTGGTCGAGCGCCCACTGCAGTTCAAGAAGAACGCGCGCTTTTCCACTTCGGAAAAGTCGAATTCATTCGCGGAGATCACCGGCTACAACAACTTCTACGAGTTCGGCACCGGCAAGGAAGACCCCGCAGCGAATGCGCACCGCCTGCGCCCGAAGCCCTGGTCCGTCGTGATCGACGGGGAATGCCAGAAGCCCGGACGGTTGGCACTCGAGGATCTGCTGCGCCCACATCCATTCGAAGAGCGGATTTATCGCCTTCGCTGCGTGGAGGCCTGGTCGATGGTCATCCCCTGGATCGGTTTTCCGCTCGCTGACCTGGTCAAGCGATTCCAGCCGACCTCGCGCGCAAAGTACCTCGAGTTCACGACCCTCGCGGACCCGAAACAGATGCCGGGCCAACGGTACCCGGTACTCGACTGGCCCTACGTCGAGGGACTCAGGATCGACGAGGCCATGAACCCGCTTGCGATCCTCGGCGTCGGTCTCTATGGCAAGCTGCTGCCGAACCAGAATGGCGCGCCGCTCAGGCTCGTCGTTCCCTGGAAATACGGATTCAAGAGCATCAAGTCGATCGTGCGCATCCGCTTCACCGAGAAGATGCCAAGCACCTCCTGGGCGCTTTCGGCGCCGCGCGAGTACGGCTTCTTCGCGAACGTAAACCCCGAAGTGGACCATCCGCGCTGGAGCCAGAAGAGCGAACGTCGCATCGGCTCGGCCAATTTCCTCGCGCGCCAGCCGACACTCAAGTTCAATGGATATGCGGACGAGGTGGCCGGGCTCTACCGCGGCATGAACCTCGCCCGTTTCTTCTAACCGGTCATGAACCCGGATTACCTGGCACGTCGGTATGCCAAGCCGATCGTGTTCGTACTTTGCCTCCTGCCCGCGGCCTGGCTCGCGCTCGGAATCCTGGCCCTGCAGTCCGGCAATGTGAATTCCGCGGCTGCAGTCGCTCTCGGCGCGAACCCCGTCGAGGAAATCCAGGACACCCTCGGAATCTGGGGGCTGCGCCTTCTCCTTGTCACGCTTGCGGTGACCCCGCTCCGGGTGATCGGCGGCTGGCCGAAGCTGCAACTATTCCGCCGCATGCTCGGGCTGTTCGCATTCTTCTACGTCGCCCAGCACTTCCTCTGGTACCTGTTCGTCGACCAGGCCTTCAACTGGGCGCAGCTCCTGGCCGACGTGGTGAAGCGTCCCTACATCACGGCCGGTTTCACCGCATTCCTTCTCCTCATCCCCCTGGCCGTGACTTCGACACAGCGTGCAATGCGCCGGCTCGGCCGCCGCTGGCAGAAACTGCACCGGCTCGTGTACCCGGCTGCGATCCTCGGCTGCGTGCACTTCTGGTGGCAGGTAAAGGCGGATATCCGCGAGCCACTCGTCTATGCGGCAATCGCGGCCTTGCTGCTCGGCTGGCGCCTGTTACGAAGCCGGCAACGGCGCGCCGCCGCACGAAAGGCGCAGTCAGACGCGGGGACGCGCGGCCAGGGTCGCGAACGCTATTCCGGCCAGGATCAGGAGGCCGCCCGCTCCCGTGCGCCAGTCCAGCGCCTCGCCGATCAGCCACCAACCCAGCAGTGAAGCAAGTACCGGCTCACCCACCGAGACGAGGGCGACAAAGAGCGGATCGAGGTGCCTGAGCGACCAGTTGTAGCCGCTATGCCCGATGAGCTGCGAGACAGCGGCCATGCCGGCAAGCGCCCACCAGGTTCGCGAGTCAAAGCCGATCGCCTGCGTGTCCGTCAACAGGATCGAAACCCAGAGTACGGCTCCTGCGACGCCATACGCGATGCCGAGATAACTTCGAAACGAGAGCGCGGATTGCGCTTCACGCGACAGCAGGAAGTAGCCCGCCATTGCGATCCCGCCGGCGACGGCGAGCGCGTCGCCCAATAACGCGCCGTCGCCTCCCTGCCCGCTGCCGCTCACGACGGCGGCTCCCGCGATCGCCAGCGCGAGTGCGGCCACGGTCAGTCGTGACGGTGGCCCGCGGCCCCCGAGAAACTGCAGCAACGCCACCCAGATGGGCGACGTGCTGACGAGGAGGACGCTTCGTGCAATCGTCGTGTGATCGAGCGAGGCGATCCAGGTCGCGAAATGGAGCGCGAGCAATGCGCCTGCACCGGCTGCGAAGCCGATGGCCCGCCTGTTTCCGGCTGCCGGCCCCGGAGCCGTGATAGCAAGCGGCAGCACGACGAACAGCGCGAGCCCGACACGCCAGGCTGCGATCGCAAGCGGCGGAGCCGCGGCAAGCCGCGCGAAGATCGCACCGTGTGAAACTGCGAGGAGCGCGATGCAGAGGACAATGAAAGGCGCGGCGCGGGAGACATCGCCGCCGGATTGCGTCAAGGCGCGCTCAGCCAAGCGCCCAGGCAGGCACTTCGCGCCATCCGCGTGTAAGCGCAGCGTCCAGCTCCCGCCAGCGCGGCTCATGCTGCTCGACGAGACCCCAGAATCGCCGCGAGTGATTCATGTGTTTCGTGTGTGCGAGCTCGTGGATCAGGAGGTAACGCGCTACCGATTCCGTCTGAAACAGGAGGCAGGCATTCAGGCTGATCGTGCCACTTCGCGAGCAGCTGCCCCAGCGCGTGCGCTGCCTCCGGATCTGGAAACGCTCGTAGCGCAGGCCGGTCGCTGCCGAAAGCTGCGAAAGCCACGGACCGAGGGTGGCATGAGCTTCCTTCATCGTGAAGCGGTGCAAGGCATGACGGAGCAGCACGGGACGTTCAAGCGGGCCCGCGATCCGAATCGCTCCGTCCTCATGCCTGAGGCTCGGCGGTGCCGCGGTCTCGACGTAGCGGACCCGGTAGTTACGGCCGATCGCCGGAAATCTGACCTCTTCCGGCAACACGTCGGATGCCGCCGGCCCCGCCGGACGGTACAGGTCGAGGGCACGCTCGATCCAGCGCCGGTGTCTCGAGACGAACTGTTCGATCATGCGCGGGCGCGTGCCGCGTGGCACGACGATCTCGACGTGACCGCCGGGCAACACGCGCACGGCAAGCCGCCTGGCGCGTTCGCTTGCGCGCACGCGCCAGGCGTGATCCGGCGGCGCGCCATCAAGCAGGCCAAGCTGTCGTTCATTGCCCGCAGGCGTGCTCATAACGCGGCCGCCAGGCGCGACCCTTCATCGATTGCGCGCTTGGCGTCGAGCTCGGTCGCAAGGTGCGATCCGCCGATAAACCGGACCCGATAGCCCGCGGCCTCGATCCCGGCGGCGAGATCGCGCCGCGGTTCCTGGCCGGCGCAGATGACCACGTGATCGACTTCCAGCTGGCGCGATTCGCCGCCCTGCGTGATCGCCAGGCCGCGGTCGTCAATGCGCTCGTAACTCACTCCGGCCATCATGCGCACGCCGCGCCGCTTGAGGGCGAGCCGGTGCACCCAGCCGGTCGTCTTGCCGAGATCGCGTCCGGGTGGCGTGGACTTCCTCTGCAGCAGCCAGATCTCCCGCGGCGACTCGAGTGCGGGCGCCGGCACGACACCGCCACGCGATTCGAGACTCATGTCGATGCCCCATTCCTTCATGAAGGCGGGTACGTCGAGGCTCGATGGCGAATGGGCGGGATCGTGACTCAGGAACTCGGCGACGTCGAATCCGATCCCGCCCGCACCGACAATTGCGACGGAGGCGCCAACGGGCCGGCCGAGAAGCAATACGTCGATATAGCTCAGGACCTTTGGATGGTCGAGCCCGGGAATCGATGGAACACGCGGCACGACACCGGATGCGAGGACGATTTCGTCGAAGTCCCCGCCCGTCAACTCCGTGACGCCCACGGCGCGCTTGAGGACGACTCGCACGCCCGCAAGTTCGAGCTCACGGCCGAAGTATCGCAGCGTCTCGTTGAATTCTTCCTTGCCGGGAATGACCTTCGCCATGTTGAATTGCCCGCCGATGCGATCGGCGGACTCGAAAAGCGTTACGCGATGGCCTCGCCGGCCGGCAACCGTCGCGCAGGCGAGGCCTGCGGGTCCGGCACCGACGACGGCGATCCGTTGTGGCCGTTCCGCCGGACGGTAGACGAGCTCTGTTTCCCGGCCCGCGCGCGGGTTTACGAGGCAGGTCGCCACTTCGTTCTCGAACACGAGGTCCAGGCAGGCCTGGTTGCAGGCGATACAGGTATTGATTTCGTCGGCCCTCCCGCTTGCGGCTTTCACGACGAAGTCCGGGTCGGCAAGCAGCGGGCGCGCCATTGACACGAGATCGGCGTCCCCGGCGGCCAGCACGCGTTCGGCGACGGCCGGATCGTTGATCCGGTTGCTGGTCACCAGCGGAACTGCAACAGAGCCGCGGAGGCGTCGCGTGACCCAGGTGAATGCGGCACGGGGCACCATCGTCGCGATGGTCGGGATGCGGGCCTCGTGCCAGCCGATGCCGGTATTGATGATCGTGGCGCCTGCGCGCTCGACGGCCTGCGCCAGCTCGACGACTTCCTCCCAGCTGCAGCCCCCGTCGACCAGGTCGAGCATCGACAGCCGATAAATGATGATGAAATTGCGGCCGGTGGCGGCGCGTGTCCTCGCCAGGATCTCGAGCGGCAGGCGCATGCGATTTGGCCAGCTCCCGCCCCAGCGGTCTGCGCGGCGGTTGGTGCGCGCGACGAGGAACTGGTTGATGAAATAACCTTCGGAACCCATGACTTCGACGCCGTCGTAACCCGCCTCCTGAGCAAGCGCCGCACAACGGACGAATGCCGAGACCTGGCGCTCGACGCCGCGGTCTGAAAGCTCGCGCGGCGTGAAACTCGAGATCGGCGCCTTGAGCCGGGATGGCGCGACGGCAAGCGGATGATAGGCGTAGCGGCCCGTATGAAGGATTTGCAGGCAGATGCGACCACCGCCTGCGTGCACGGCTTCGGTGACGAGCCGGTGCCGTGCAAGATGCCGGCGGCCGCTCAGCGTGCCCGCGAAGGGCTTGGTCCATCCCGCTGCGTTCGGAGCGATGCCGCCGGTGACAATGAGCCCGACGCCGCCGCGGGCGCGTTCGGCGAAATATTCCGCGAGCTTCGGATAGTCGCCGGCGCGGTCCTCAAGACCGGTGTGCATCGAACCCATCAGCACACGATTGCGAAGCGTCGTGAACCCGAGATCGAGCGGCGCCAGGAGGTGCGGAAACGGGTTCGGCGTCACGCACGCAATCATATAGCATGCCAACCCATGCCTCCCGTGGTCGAAGTCCGCGATCTCGTGAAACATTATCCTGGCGGCTGCGCCGTGGACGGCGTGTCGTTTGCGATCGAAGAAGGGCAGTGTTTCGGGCTCCTCGGCCCGAACGGCGCGGGCAAGACGACGACCGTCGAGATGATGGAAGGCGTCACGAAGCAGACATCGGGCGAAGTGCTATATCGCGGCGAGCCGCTTGGCGCGCGCTTCCGGGACGAGGCCGGGATCCAGTTCCAGAAAACGGCACTGCAGGATTTCCTGACCGTGCGCGAAACGCTGAGGCTCTTCAGCCGGCTCTATCCGCGGCGGCGCGAAGTGGACGACCTCATCCGGACTTGTGCCCTTGAGCAGGTCGCGGACCGGGATAACCGCAAGCTCTCGGGCGGGCAGACGCAGCGCCTGTTGCTCGCGATCGCGCTCGCGAATGACCCGCAGGTTCTCTTCCTCGATGAGCCGACGACAGGGCTCGATCCCCAGGCCCGCCACAATTTCTGGGACCTGATCCGGTCGATCAAGGCCGAGCGCCGCACTGTCCTCCTCACGACCCACTACATGGAGGAAGCGTATTTCCTTTGCGACGTCATCGCGATCATGGATCGCGGCCGCATCATTGCAGAGGGCTCGCCTTCGCAGCTCCTGAAGGAGCACTTCGACGACGTCGTACTGGAGCTCCCTCGCGAGGATTTTCCCGGTGAGCCGGCGGACTTCCCCTTGGCCGTCCTGGTCGCGAGCGGGCGCGTCGAGATCTCGACGCCGGACGTCGAAGGCGCCTTGCGGGCCCTGCTGGAACGCGGCGTGTCACTGAAGCACTTGCGAATCCGGCCACGAAACCTCGAGGACCTGTTTCTCGAGCTGACCGGCAGGGAACTGAGGGCGTGATCGTCAGGAGGCTCCTCGCCGTCTGGTACGCGCGGAATCTCGAGTTCCTGCGCGACCGGTCGACGCTCGTCTTCAATTTCCTGTTTCCGCTCGCCCTGGTCATTGCCTTCGCGGTCATCTTCGGCGGCCAACCCAGGGCCCTCTTCAAGGTCGATGTCATCGCGCCCGCTGATGCGGAGCTCAATGGAACAATCCATCGTTTCCTCGACACGCGCTATGTCGATTTCGTGCGCATCGAGGCCAGTGCCATCGATGAGACGGTGCGCAAAGTGGAGCGTCACCAGGTGGACCTCCTGCTCGACCTTCGCGCCGCTCCACGATACTGGATCAACGAGGACTCACCAAAGGGCTACCTCGCCGAAAAACTTTTGCTCGAGTCCACTGGCGGCGACGCCTCGCGCCAGCCAGTCTCTGGCGCGGCCGTTCGTTATGTCGACTGGCTGCTCCCGGGCGTCCTCGGCATGAACATGATGTTCAGCTGCCTGTTCGGCGTCGGTTACGTCGTCGTGCGCTATCGGAAGAGCGGTTTCCTGCGGCGCTTGTCGGCAACGCCAGTGACGGCCTTCGAATTCGGTGCCGCGCAGGTCCTGTCGCGCCTGATGCTGACGATCAGCGTGACCGCGATGATCTACGGAGCGCTCGCGCTGTTCGTCCCGTTCCGGAACGAAGGGAGCGTCCTCCTGCTGCTCGTCATTGCGATCACCGGCGCCTTCTCGATGATCGCCTTCGGCTTCATGATGGCCGCGAGAATCGCGAGCGAGGAACTCGCAAACGGTGCCATCAACCTGGCTTCCTGGCCGATGATGCTGCTTTCAGGCGTGTGGTTTCCACTCGAGGGCGCACCTGCGTGGCTGCAACAGCTGGCCAAGGCCCTGCCGCTCACGCAGATGCTCGACGCGGCGCGCGCCGTCATGCTGGACGGCGCGGGGCTCGCCAATGTGCTGCCGCAGCTGGGCTGGCTCGTGGCGATGACGGTGCTTTTCCTCGGCATCGCGGCCGCAGGATTCCGCTGGCGGGCCGACTGAGGCTTGTCAAGGCGGCGGCGAGACCCGGGTCTGTGGCAGACTTTGCGGCCCCGGGGCCCCTGACCGACAAGAACGCTTGAACAAATCCGAACTGCTGAAGGAATTGCGCATCGATCGCGATGCGCCGGGCGACGGATCCTCGTCTCGCCTGCGCCTCTGGGTTGCCAGCGGCGCGGCGGTCGTTGTGGCCGTCGCCGCGGTCCTGTGGTTCTTCAACCGGGACGAGGCGATCGAAGTGACGGTCGATGCGGCCCGAGCGATGCCCTCGACGAGCGCCGGTGCCTCCGTGCTGGACGCGACCGGCTATGTGACGGCCCGCCGCCAGGCCACGGTGTCGGCCAAGATCACCGGCAAGGTCCGGGAAGTACGCATCGAGGAAGGCCAGCGTGTCGAGGCCGGTGAAATCCTCGCCACGCTCGACGATTCGGAGGCGCGCGTCGAGGTCGAGCTGCGGCGCGCGCAGGTCGCTTCCGCAGAAGCGCAGCAGGTCGAGGCCGAAGCCACCAGCGCCAACGCCGAACGCGAGTACAAGCGCCAGCAGGAACTCGAGAACCTGAAGCTCACGAGCGCCTCGGCGCTCGACGCCGCCCGCACGCAGGCCGAAGTCTCGCGGGCGCGAGCCTCCAGCCAGAAAAGCGCGATCCGCGTTGCCCAGGAATCCTTCCAGGCCGCCCAGGTCCAGCTCGACAACACCATCGTTCGCGCACCCTTTGCCGGGGTCGTGACGGTGAAGGCGGCGCAGCCCGGGGAAATGATCTCGCCGGTCTCCGCGGGAGGAGGCTCAATCCGCACCGGCATCGGCACGATCGTCGACATGGATTCGCTCGAGATCCAGGTCGACGTCAGCGAGGCCTACATCAATCGCGTGCAGCCGGGGCAAAGTGTCGAAGCGGTCCTGAATGCGTATCCCGACTGGCGCATTCCCGCCGAGGTGATCGCGATTGTCCCAACGGCCGACCGTTCGAAGGCGACCGTCAAGGTTCGCATTGCGCTCGGAACCAGGGACTCGCGCATCGTGCCGGAGATGGGCGTGCGCGTCGCATTCCTGGAGTCGAAGGCCGCAGTGGGCGATGCGCCTCCGCCACCGCGCGGCGTGCTGGTGCCTGCCGAAGCGATTCGGCAGGATGGCGGCAAGGATGTCGTATTCCTGATGCGTGACGGGCGAGCCGAGCGGCGCGCCGTTACGCTTGGCGGATCGTTGGGCGAGAGCCGCCAGGTTCTGGCTGGCGTTTCTGCGGGCGACCCGGTGATTGTCACGGCGCCTGAGAACCTCAGGGATGGAGACGCGGTCGTAGAGCGGGAGACAGGCGATGAGTGACGCGATGGTCAATGTTCGCAACGTTCACAAGTCCTACGTTCGCGGGAAACAGACGGTCGAGGTGCTGCACGGCCTTTCGATCGACATCCCGAAGGGCGATTTCGTCGCCTTGATGGGGCCTTCCGGTTCCGGCAAGACGACGCTTTTGAACTTGATCGGTGGCCTCGACGGGCCGACCTCCGGCGAGATCCACGTGGGAGGCGAGCGCATCGACAAGCTCTCGGGTGGCCAGCTGGCAAAATGGCGCGCCCGGAACGTCGGTTTCGTGTTCCAGTTCTACAACCTGATGCCGGTCCTGACGGCCGAGCGCAACGTGGAGCTTCCGCTACTGCTCACCAATCTATCGGCCTCGCAGCGGCGAAAATCAGTTGCAGTCGCCCTGGAAGTCGTCAGCCTGTCGGACCGCGCGCGCCACAAGCCGAAGGAGCTTTCCGGCGGCCAGGAGCAGCGAGTCGCCATCGCACGCGCACTCGTCTCGGACCCCGATCTCTTGATCTGCGACGAGCCAACCGGCGACCTCGACCGTAAGACCGCCGATGAGATCCTCGGCTTGCTTCAGGTGCTGAACCGCGATCACGGCAAGACCATCGTGATGGTGACGCACGACCCGAAAGCCGCCGAATTCGCAAGCCGCACGCTGCACCTGGAGAAGGGACAGCTGCTCGAACAGGCCGCCGCGGCCTGAGCCTGCCATGACCCGCACCGGATTCGTGCTGGCCAATCTCGGGCGCAGGAAGACGCGCACGGTGCTGACGCTCTTGTCCATGGTCATGGCCTTCCTGCTGTTTGGCCTGCTCCAGGCGGTCAACGTGCTGTTCGCGGCAGGCGCGGATTTCGTCGGCGCCACGCGGCTCGTGACGCAGGCGCGGGTATCGTTCACCCAGTCGCTTCCCATGCGGCTCCTGCCGCAGATCGAGTCCGTGCCGGGCGTCGAGGACGTCATGTGGCAGCAGTGGTTCGGCGCGGTCTGGCAGGAGAATACCCAGCTCATTTTCTTCGCAGCAGACCCGACGCGCCTGCGCGCCGTCTATCCCGAGTACGTCATGCCAGACGCCGGGTGGAAGGCGTTCGAAGAGACGCGCACGGGAATGATCGTCGGCCGCAGCCTCGCCAACCAGTATGGCTGGAAGATCGGGCAGAAGATCCCGATCGCCTCGAACATCTTCCCCCAGGACGACGGCAGCAAGAATTGGGCCTTCGACCTCGTCGGAATCTACGACGGCAAGGACGCGGAATGGCAGCGCGCCACCAATGTCGGATTCATCAACTTCGCCTACTTCGACGAGGCCAACCAGTTCGGATCCGGATTCGCGGGAACCTACACGCTAAGGCTTTCCGATCCCGACCGGGCGGCCGAGGTCGCCTCGACGATCGACCAGATGTTCGAGAATTCGCCGGACGAAACGAAGACCCAGACCGAGAAGGACTTCAACTTGGGCTTCTTCAAGCAGATCGGCGATATCGGCCTCATTGTGCGATGGATCCTGTTCGCCGTGTTCTTCACGCTCCTGCTCGTCGTCGGCAACACGATCGCCCAAAGCGTGCGCGAGCGCATTCCCGAGCTCGCGATCCTGAAGACGCTCGGCTTCAGCGACGGCAGCGTCCTTGCCTTCGTGATAGCCGAGGCCGCGTTCTTCTGCGTGATCGGGGGGCTGCTCGGGCTGGCCATTGCGACACCGCTCGGCATCGCAATAACGAACGCGACCGGCGGCAGTCTTCCGGTCGCCGTGGATCTCCAGGTCTGGCTCACGGGTGCGGCCGCCATCGTGCTGCTGAGCCTCGCCGTGGGCCTGCTGCCGGGATTGCGGGCGGCTCGGCTTAGCATTGTCGATGCATTGGCCGGCCGCTAGGGAGGACGGAATCATGCTCAAGCAGGCGCTGGCAGTGACATCGATGGGTCTCCGGAGCATCCCGCAGCGCCTCGGGCAGTCGCTCGTGATCGTGGTCGGCCTCGCCGGAGTCGTTGCGGTATTCACGGCATTGCTCGCAATGGCGGCCGGCTTCCAGTCGACGTTGCAGGCCACCGGCCGCGCCGATGTCGCGCTCGTGATGCGCGGCGGTTCTCAGGCAGAACTCAATTCAGGCCTCACGCGCGACCAGGGAACGCTCGTCAAGCAGGCACCCGGGATACTCCAGGGCGAGGACAAGCGACCGCTCGCCTCCGCCGAAATGGTCGTCATCGCGGAGCTGCTGAAGGCCGGCGAGAAAACCGGATCCAACATCACAGTGCGCGGAGTCGAGCCCGCCGCCTTCGCGCTGCGGCCGCAATTGAAGATCGTCGAGGGCCGGCGCTTCGAGCCGGGACTTCGCGAATTGATCGTCGGTCGCGGCGTGACCCGGCAATTCCAGGGCGCCGGGCTCGGGGAGACGCTGCGCATGCGCGGCTCGAACTGGACGGTGGTCGGCGTGTTCGAGTCGGGCGACGCCAACGAGAGCGAGCTGTGGGCGGACGTCGAGGTCGCGCAGTCGACTTTCAATCGCCAGGGATACAGCGCCGTCCGCGTCCAACTCGAAGACGCTGCCGGCCTCGCTGCCCTGAAGGACCACCTGACCGCGGATCCGCGGCTCAACGTCGACGTGGAGTCGGAACAGCAGTACTACAGCGGGCAGACCAAGCAGTTCCGCCAGACCATCGGGGCCCTTGCCGGCGTCGTCACCTTCATCATGGCCCTCGGCGCGACCTTCGCCGCGCTGAATACGATGTACGCAGCTGTCGGCGCGCGCGCGAGAGAGATTGCGACCTTGCGCGCGATCGGCTTCGAGGGCCTGCCGGTCGTGGTATCGATCATGCTCGAGTCACTCGTACTCGCTCTGGCGGGAGGCCTCGTGGGCGCAGTTCTTGCCTACGTGCTCTTTAACAACATGGCGGTCTCGACGCTGGGTGCAAACTTCACCCAGATCGTGTTCAGTTTTGCGGTGACTCCCGAGCTCGTCGGGAACGGCCTCATCATCGCCGTCGTGATCGGCATGATCGGTGGCTTCCTGCCCGCATTGCGGGCGGCACGACAGCCCGTGACGACGGCGCTTCGCGCCGCGTGACCACCGGCGGCGGTCTCTGGTGACATCGCTGACCCTCATCGACATCGGCGCCAATCTCGCGCACGACAGCTTCGACGCCGATCGTGCGCAGGTGATCGAGCGCGGTCGCGCGGCGGGTGTCGCGGCAATGATCGTGACGGGGAGCACGCTCGACGACTCCGAGAAAGCGATTGCCGTGTGCCGCCGTCATCCGGAAAGTCTCCGTGCGACCGCCGGTACCCACCCGCACCACGCGACGACGCTGAAGGATGGCGATGCGGGACGGCTCGCCGATCTGCTGGCGGATCCGATGGTCGTCGCGGCGGGCGAATGCGGGCTTGACTACTTCCGGAATTTCTCGCCGCCCAATGAGCAGCGTCGGGCGTTCGAGCTGCAACTTGCGCTGGGCGAGCAGCTGGGCCGGCACCTCTTCCTGCATCAGCGCGACGCACATGCCGATTTCATCGCGATGCTTCGTGCGCACCCCGAATCGGCCAGGCGCTCCGTGCTCCATTGCTTCACAGCCGGGCCGGGAGAACTCGAGGACTGCCTGGCGCTTGGCCTCTCCATCGGCATCACGGGCTGGATCTGCGATGAGCGACGGGGCCAGGGACTGCGCGAAGCTGCGCCGCGCATTCCTCCGGACCGCCTGATGCTGGAAACGGATGCACCCTACCTGCTTCCGCGGACGATCAAGCCGAAACCTGCGCACCATCGAAACGAGCCCGCGACGCTTCCGACGATTCTCGCGGAAACGGCGCGATGTCGCGGTGAAGAGCCCGATGTGCTCGCCGCATCGACGACGGCGAACGCTTGCCGCTTTTTTGGACTTACACTGGGCGGGCCGCCGGGCGAGACACCCTCGCTGGTAGAACGCAGATTAAGAGACTAGCGCAACCTATTGATATCAGGCAGTAATAATGGACTTCAAGCGAGCCTCTGACACGACGGCGAAAACTTTCCGGGATTCGATCGTCCCGACGCTTTCCGAATACATCCGTATTCCCAACAAGTCGCCGTTGTTCGACGCCGAATGGCAGTCACATGGCTACATGGATCGCGCCGCCGAATTGATGGCGGCCTGGTGCCGGGAGCAACCGATCGCCGGGCTCAAGGTTGAGGTCGTGCGCGAGCCTGGCCGCACGCCGGTGCTGCTGTGCGAGATTCCGGGCAGCGGCAAGGATACCGTTCTCCTCTACGGCCACATGGACAAGCAACCGGAGTTCACGGGCTGGGCGGATGGACTCTCGCCCTGGGAGCCCGTGCTGCGCGACGGCAAGCTCTACGGCCGCGGCGGCGCTGACGACGGCTACGCCGTCTTCTCGTCCCTGACCGCGATCCGTCTCTTGCAGGAGCAGAAGATTCCGCACGCGCGTTGTGTCGTGCTGATCGAGGCCTGCGAGGAAAGCGGCAGTTACGATTTGCCGCATTACGTCGATCGCCTGGCGGACCGCATCGGTTCCCCGAGTCTCGTCGTCTGCCTCGATGCCGAGTGTGGCAACTACGACCAGCTCTGGTGCACGACTTCACTGCGTGGAAACCTCGTCGGCGACCTCTTGATCGAGGGCCTCACGGAAGGCGTTCATTCGGGCTCGGGAACCGGCATCGCTCCTTCGGTATTCCGTATCGCGCGTACATTGCTCGCCCGCGTGGAAAGCGACGTCAATGGCGATCTCCTCGTGGATGAATTGACCGTGCCGATACCGGCGGCGCGCATTGACCAGGCGCGCGCAGCCGCGGGCGTTCTCGGCGACAAGATAGCAGGCAAGCTGCCATTCGTGCCGGGCGCACGGGCGCTTTCCGATTCGCCTGTCGAGCTCGTGCTCAACAACACCTGGCGCCCGACTCTCGCAGTCACGGGCGCGGCCGGCCTGCCGGCCATGGAAAACGCGGGAAACGTCCTCCTGCCGCGCATTGAATTCAAGCTCTCGTTCCGCCTTCCTCCGACGGCCGATGCGGAAGCGGCCGCCAAGGCCGTCAAGAAGCGACTGGAAGCGGATCCACCCTATGGCGTACGCGTGAAGTTCGACGTCGGCTCGTCGCTCGCTGGCTGGGACGCGCCGCCCGTCGCGCCCTGGCTCGAAAAATCGATGCACGAGGCATCCCGCGCAACCTTCGGCAAGGACGCGATGTATCTCGGCACGGGCGGCAGCATCCCGTTCATCGGCATGCTGGGCGAGCGGTTCCCGGAAACGCAGTTCCTCGTGACGGGCGTCCTCGGTCCCCACGCGAACGCGCACGGACCGAACGAGTTCCTGCACCTCGACTGCGCCCGGAAGCTCACCGCCTGCGTGGCAAAGGTGGTCGCCGACCACCACGCGAGATGCGCCGACTAGCGGCGCGCGAGCGGACTCGGCTCCACCTGCGCGACGAGCTGGTCCCAGTCGGAGCGGTATCGTTCACCCGGATGCGACGTTCCCTCGACCGGCGCGGGATACTCCGCTTCCAGCAGGTCGAGGCGCATCACCCGCGGCGGCCGACCTTTCGGGAACTTGGAACGGTTCGTGAAGACGATGCGGCCATCGACCGGCGCTTCGCCCGCCAGGAGGCGCACAGCGGCGATTCGGTCGTAAAGCGGCTCGAGCGGATTCAGGAAAGTCGTGCGCTGGCTTCCGTTCATGACAGCCCATTCGCGCATGTGCTCGCCGCCGAAAACGACGCCTTCGACGTCACGGTAGTCCACGACCAGGAGTCCGCGGCCCGTGAGGAGCAGGAAATCGATGTGTAGCTGGCCGCCGCTGCCGTCGGGTATCAGCACGTCGCGAAGCACCGCGGCAGATACGACCTCGAATGACCTGACCAGCTGCCGCCGCGCGCGATACGCGCGCCAGCGGTGATATGCCCAGACGGCGCCCGTCGCCACCAGCGCCAGCCCCATGATGCCGACGGTGACCTGGACGATGATGTCGTTCACGTTCAAGCGCTGCGACTCGCATGCCACAACCGCAGCAGCCTCGCACCGCCCGGGAGCCGCAGGAGCGCAAGCAGGCAACGCACGGCGAAACGATCGCCCGTCGTCAGGACGAATGGCCGGTGCAATTCCTGGTACAGCGCAGGCTGAATTTCAATCTCGTCGACGGCTCGCGCCTCGAAGTCGAACGTTCCCTGGCTGCCAACCATGCGCCACGACTCGGGGCCTCCACGTGTCTCCATGCGCGGATTCGTGATCGTGTCGGGCAACGGCGAACCGCGAAATCCGCTGATGACCAGGAAGTCGGAGCGGCCCTCGGCAGCATTTCTCATCACGGCCCGTTGTCCGGGACCCGTGCGATCGATGAGGCGAAAATCCCGGGAAGCGCTGGCTGGCATACGCAAATGATAGTCGGCGGCGCACGCAGTAACCACCGCTCTGGCATTCCGGCATGATGCGCGCATGCGCATCAATGCGGGACTTGCTGAATTGCTCGCCTGCCCCGCCTGTGGTACGCGATTGACCGGCGCGAGCTGCCTCTCATGTCGCATCGACTTTCCCACGATTGCAGGGATTCCGTGGCTGATGCCTGAGCCGCGACTCGCATTGACGGAATGGCGCGGGCGCCTGCATCACCTCCTGACGCACTACGCCGCGGAGGCAGCACGCCAGCGATCGGCGCTCAATGTACTCGAGCACGGCAGCCTGACACGCAAGCGAATCGAGCACGTCGCCAACGCCCTCGATGACCAGGGTCGGCGCATGCGGGAGCTGATGCAGCCGCTTGGCATCGATCGGCGGAGCGAAGCGCACGCCGTGCATGTCGCCCTCGGTACGGAGCTGCCGGTTAACCAGGGGCTTTCCACCTACTACCCGAATCTCCACCGGGACTGGTGCTGGGGCGAAGCGGAGAATCGCGCGAGCCTCGAGGCGGTGCGCGCCTGCCTTCCCAAGGGCGCAGGGACCACGCGCATGCTCGTGCTTGGCGCCGGTGCCGGCAGGCTCGCATACGACTTGCACCAGGAATTGAAACCTGGACTCACCGTCGCGCTCGACTTCAACCCGCTGTTCCTGCTCGCCGCATCGCGCATACTTGCCGGGCCGCCGCTCGAGCTATACGAATTCCCGATCGCTCCACGCACGATTGCCGATCACGCCGTGCTCCGGCGTCACGCGGCGCCTTCGCCGGCGTCGGCGGGCTTCGAATTCGTCCTCGCAGATGCAAGTTCGCCGCCCTTCCGGCCGGGCCAGTTCGACCTGGTGATCACGCCCTGGTTCATTGACGTCGCAAGCGAGCCTGTCTCGCGCCTGATCCCGCGGATCAATGCGCTGCTCGCAACCGGGGGACTCTGGGTCAATCACGGCTCCCTCGCGTTTGCAGACGCCGCGCCGGCCGATGCCCTGAGCCTCGAGGAACTGCTCGAGCGCCTGCCGCAATCCGGACTCACGCGCGCGGCAGCAAATGAATCGCGTCAGCCCTATCTCTCGTCTCCCGCCAGCCGCCATGCGCGGCAGGAGACGGTGATCACCTTCTCTGCACGCAAGGAGCGCGATGTGGCGGCGCCCGCAGCAGGCCGCGAGCTGGCCGATTGGATACGGCGTACGGACTTGCCCGTACCGGCACTGCCCGAGTTCCGCGCCCAGGCACTCGCGACCCGCGTTTACGCCTTCCTGCTTGCGATGATCGACGGCGAGCGCACCATCCGGGACATGGCGCGACTCATGGAACAGCAGAAGCTCATGCCGGCTGACGACGCCTTGCCCGCCATCCGGCGCTTTCTCGCGCGCGCCCTCCAGGATCCGGATCGCCGGCCGCAATTCTGATGCCGCGGCTGCCCGCGCTTGTCGCGGCCAGTCTCCCCGATTATCGTGGCGCCGCTGATGGAGATATGAACCGATGTCGACCCCCCGCCTGATGCGCGGCGCCATCTGGATCGCCATTGCTGTTGCGGGCGCGGCGGCTTTCGGCGGCATCGCGCTGAACCGCGGCGAGAGCATCAACGCGATGTGGTTCGTGGTCGCCGCGGTGTCGGTCTACCTCATTGGTTACCGCTTCTACAGCGGCTGGATTGCGGCGCGTGTCCTCAAGCTCGATCCGACGCGCGCGACCCCGGCGGAACGCCTCGACAACGGCCGCGACTTCATGCCGACCCATCGCTCGATCGTGTTCGGCCATCACTTTGCCGCGATCGCCGGCGCAGGCCCGCTGATCGGGCCTACCCTCGCCGCCCAGTTCGGATACCTCCCCGGCACCCTCTGGCTCCTGGCCGGCGCCGTGCTTGCCGGCTGCGTGCAGGACATGCTCGTGCTCTTCTGCTCGACGCGGCGTGACGGAAAAAGCCTCGCGCAACTCGCGCGCGACGAGCTCGGGCCGGTCGGCGCTTCGGCCGCGATGTTGGGCACCCTCTTCATCATGATCATCCTGATGGCGGTGCTCGCGCTCGTCGTGGTCAAGGCGATGGCACACAGCGCGTGGTCGACGTCGACCGTGTTTGCGACGATACCGATTGCGCTGCTCGTCGGGGTTTACCTCCGCGTCTTCCGGCCCGGCCGAGTGCTCGAGGCGACCATCATCGGTGTCGTCCTATTGCTGCTCGCCGTTGCCGGCGGAGGATGGGTCGACCAGAACCCGACGCTCCATGCCTGGTTCGACCTCGACGGCGTGACGATCGCCTGGTTCGTGATCGGCTATGGCCTCGTCGCGGCAATCCTCCCGGTCTGGCTGTTGCTGGCTCCGAGGGATTACCTTTCGACCTTCGTCAAGCTGGGCGTCGTATTCCTGCTCGCGGTCGCAATCTGCGTGCTGCAGCCGGACATCAGGATGCCCGCCCTGACGCAATTCATCGACGGCACGGGCCCGATATTCAGCGGCGCGCTGTTCCCATTCCTCTTCATCACCCTCGCCTGCGGCGCGATTTCCGGCTTCCACGCGCTCGTCTCGTCGGGCACGACGCCCAAGCTGATCGCGCGCGAGACCGATGTTCGCATGGTGGGATACGGGTCGATGGCGCTCGAATCCTTCGTCGCGATCATGGCGCTCATCGCGGCCTGCGTCCTCGATCCCGGCGTCTATTTCGCGATCAACACGGCCGCCGGCGTGGTGGGCGCGGATCCCGTGACCGCGACCGCCACGATCACGGCCTGGGGCTTTCCCGTAGACCCGGCGCAGATGCAGGAACTCGCCCGCAGCATGGGTGAGACGACGCTCTACGGCCGCACCGGCGGCGCGCCCTCGCTCGCGGTCGGCATGGCGCACATCTTCGGCTCCGCGTTCGGCGACGGCCTGTTCGCGATCTGGTACCACTTCGCCATCATGTTCGAGGCGGTCTTCATCCTGACCGTGCTCGATGCCGGCACTCGCGTCGGCCGTTTCATCATGCAGGACGCACTCGGGTCCGTCTGGGCCCCGCTCGGGCGGACTTCGTGGTATCCGTCGGCCTGGGCTGCGAGCCTCCTCGTCGTGCTCGGCTGGGGTTATTTCCTGTACATCGGTGTCATCGACCCCAACGGCGGCATCAACATCCTGTGGCCGCTCTTCGGCATGGCGAACCAGATGCTGGCCGCCATCGCCCTCGCCGTCGTCACGGCAATCTTCGTGAAATCGGGACGGCTGCGCTACGCCTGCGTGCCGGGCTTGCCACTCGCCTGGCTCGTGACGGTCACGACGGTCGCAGCGTGGCAAAAGATATTCAGCGACGATGTGAGGATCGGTTTCTTCGCGGCAGCCAGGGACATGGCGGAAAAACTTGCGACGGGTGCGCTGCCGCCTGAACGCGCGGCCGTGGCGTCGAAGCTAATCTTCAATCAGCAACTCGACGGCTGGCTGACGGTGTTCTTCCTGATCGTCGTCTGGACGATCGTGATCGACATGTTGCGCGGCTGTTACCAGCACCTGTCTGGCATGCGCCCGGCCCGAAGCATGGAATCGCCCTACGTGGCGACGCAGCTGACGTGAACGCTTTCAGGATGGCATGGCGGCGATTCTGGGCGGGCTTGCGCTCAATCACGGGCGATGATGCCTACGACCGCTACGTCGAGCACTGCCAACTCCGGCATCCGGATGCGGCGCTTCTCGACCGCGGATCGTTCTATCGCTCGGAACTCGACCGTCGCTGGTCGAAGGTGAATCGCTGCTGCTAGGCCACGCTAGAGCGCATCTTGTCGACGAGAAATTGGCCGCTCTCGACGATCCCGGACTCCGTCTCCGCCAGCACGCGCAACCGGCAAGGCCCGATTGCGTGAAATGGCGTGACCACCAGGATGCCGGTCATCGTGAGCCAGCGTGTCCACTCGGGCGCCGCATCGTCTGCCGTCAGCTTTTCGGGATTCGCGACCAGCTCAGATAGCACCTCGTCGGCCTTCATCAGCCGCAGCGTCAACTGCCGAAAGGGATTCTCACGCGGCGTGCGCGCGTTGACGAAGACGCAGAGCTTCGGCAGCGTGATCGGAAACGACGGCACGTAGAGATCCGTGCCGTAGCAGCCCATCAGCGAGAACTTGTTGCCGATCTCCTGCCTGACGTCATCGCAGAACTGGGCAATGAGAGTGCGATT
>DAIQBB010000022.1:0-24744 GCA_036781365.1 Steroidobacteraceae bacterium
CCTTACTTGATCACCTTGGAGACGACGCCGGCACCGACGGTGCGGCCGCCCTCGCGGATCGCGAACCGCAGGCCCTCCTCCATCGCGATCGGCGCAATCAGCTCCACCACCATCTTGATGTTGTCGCCCGGCATCACCATCTCGACCCCGGCCGGCAACTCGATGTTGCCGGTCACGTCGGTGGTGCGGAAATAAAACTGCGGCCGATAGCCCTTGAAGAACGGCGTATGACGGCCACCCTCTTCCTTGGTCAGCACGTACACCTCGCACTCGAACTGGGTGTGCGGGTTGATCGAGCCCGGCTTCGCCAGCACCTGCCCGCGCTCCACTTCCTCGCGCTTGGTGCCACGCAACAGCACCCCCACGTTGTCGCCCGCCTGGCCCTCGTCCAACAGCTTGCGGAACATCTCCACCCCGGTGCAGGTGGTCTTGGTGGTCGGCTTCAGCCCCACGATCTCGATCTCGTCGTTGACCTTGACGATGCCGCGCTCGATGCGCCCGGTCACCACCGTGCCGCGCCCCGAGATCGAGAACACGTCCTCGATCGGCATCAAAAACGGCTTGTCGATCACCCGCACCGGGGTCGGGATGTAGCGGTCCATCTCCGCCACCAGCTTCACCACCGAGTCGGCACCGAGCTCGCCCGCCGCACCCTCCAGCGCCTTCAAGGCGGAGCCCCGCACGATCGGCGTGTCATCCCCAGGGAACTGGTACTTGGAGAGCAGCTCGCGCACCTCCATCTCCACCAGCTCGATCAGCTCGGCGTCGTCCACCATGTCGCACTTGTTCAAATACACCACGATGTACGGCACCCCCACCTGGCGCGCCAGCAGAATGTGCTCGCGCGTCTGCGGCATCGGCCCGTCCGCCGCCGACACCACCAGGATCGCGCCGTCCATCTGCGCCGCTCCCGTGATCATGTTCTTCACGTAGTCGGCATGGCCCGGGCAATCCACGTGCGCGTAATGCCGCACCGCCGACTGGTACTCCACGTGCGCCGTCGCAATCGTGATCCCGCGCGCCTTCTCCTCCGGCGCCTTGTCGATCTGGTCGTAGGCCGTGAACTCGCCCCCGTTCTTCTCCGCCATCACCTTGGTCAACGCCGCCGTCAGCGTCGTCTTGCCATGGTCCACATGCCCGATCGTCCCCACGTTCACGTGCGGCTTCGAACGAATGAATTTTTCCTTAGCCACGACTCACCTCATTCAACGAATTCGTATTGGAGCCCACGACCGGAATCGAACCGGTGACCTCGTCCTTACCAAGGACGTGCTCTACCGACTGAGCTACGTGGGCCCTGGTCAACCCGACTGGAGCGGGTGATGGGAATCGAACCCACGTCATCAGCTTGGAAGGCTGAGGTTCTACCATTGAACTACACCCGCATTCCTTCACGCCGCGCACGCGCAGGTTCGTGGGTTGCCAAAGAAGCCGAGCCACCGGTTGTTCGAGCAACTGGTGGAGGGGGTAGGATTCGAACCTACGAAGGCATGAGCCAGCAGATTTACAGTCTGCCCCCGTTGGCCGCTTGGGTACCCCTCCCAAATTGAGCCGCGTATTTTCGTTTGCGCAGCCTTGGCTGTCAACGCCGAAGAGGCCCTAAGTCACTGATCCCGGTCGGGGAACGAAGCCTAGGGAAGGCTGTAGCCGCGGGCGACCAGGATCGCGATCAGCGGAAGGATCAGCCAGAGACCCAGACCCAGGGCAATGCTGCCCCGGACCCGCTCGACTTCCCGCGTCAAAGGGGCGAAAGACGGGGCGCTTCTCGCTTCCCGGTTCCAGCGGATGTACTGAAGCGTTGGCGCGACGGCCACGACGACGATCACCAAGAATATTGAAATCTTGAGCCAGAACAACCGGTTAGCAAGATAGAACTCAAGATCCTGGCCATAGTAGATCGCTCGCGCGAGCCCGGTCGCAAGGCAGGCGATCAGGGCGAACTGGTATCCGAGGTCGACGAGCCCCAGGAGCCGGGCCTGGGTTCGATCGGGCATCCGCCGGCAAAGCCAATGCTCTGCGAGGAGTAACCCGGCAGCCACTCCGATCGCCAGCAGATGCAGCCAGGCGAAGAACGCGGCAATCATTGGCGGGCCGGCCGGCATGTCAGCTGCTGATCAGGCGGGCAAAGGTCGCGGCGTCGATGTTCGAGCCGCAGACGATGAGCCCGACGCGTCGGCCGGCGAGCCGCTGCCGTAGCGGACCCAGGAGCGCGGCGGTCGCCGCGGCGCCCGCGGGTTCGACCGCGAGCCGCGCATGTTCGAGCAGGAAGCGCATCGCCGCGATCATCTCCTCATCGCGGATGCGGACAATTTCGTCGACGCTTGCGCGGCAGAGCGCATAGGAAATCGGCAGCGCGTACGGCGCGCCGAGGCTGTCGGCGATCGTGTCGATTTTCTCGATCGACTGGGGCGAGCCCGCGATGAAACTCCGGTACATCGTGTCGGCGCCGAAAGGCTCGACCCCCAGCACCTGGCAGTCCGGCTTCGCGAGCTTGATCGCAGTCGAGAGGCCGGCCGCGAGGCCGCCGCCGCCGATCGGCACGATCACGGCCTCGAGATCCGGAGCCTGCTCGATGAATTCGAGTCCGAGCGTCGCCGTGCCGGTCGCCGTGCGCATTCCTTCGAAGGGATGAATCAGCGTCCGGCCTTCTTTTTCCCGGATCTCCTCGACGCGACGGAATGCGGAATGAAAGTCCGGCTCGAGGACGATCTCCGCGCCGAAGCGGCGGCATTCGGCCACGCGGAACGGATTGGCGCCGACTTTCATCACGACCTTGGCGCTTGCGCCGACCGCGCGCGCCGCAAATGCCGCGGCGATTGCATGATTTCCGGCACTGATCGCACAGATGCCGCGCGTGCGCTCTTCTGCGCTCAGGGACAGTGCGTTCACCAGCGCCCCGCGCGCCTTGAAGCTGCCGGTGCGCTGGAAAAGTTCGAGCTTGAGGACGGCCTGCGTGCCGGCCGGCAGCGCGTCTTCGATCGCGGGGCCGAGGAGAGGCTGGACCGGCGTCTTCAGGATGCGGTCCCCGAGCAGGGAGCGCGCCTCGCGGATTTGCGCGAGCGAGAGTTGCGGCCTCGCCTCCAGCCCGGCATTCATGGTCGCGCATCCTAGCGGATCGCCTGCAATCAGCGTGTTACCGCACTGCAAAAGACCCTTCGTCGGACCGCGCTTTTCAGCCCTCCCGGGGGTCGGCATACTGGTCCCAACCAGTTGGTGCGCCGAGAAAAAAGCGGGGATCAGGGGAATGGAGCGCCGCCTGCATAGCCGGCATCGCGCCCGGGCCACGGTATATATCGTGGCACCCGGTCGTCGTGGCGCGCTTTGCAAAGCCCATAACCTGAGCGCCAACGGCGTTTTCGTCCAAACCCGCAACCTCGGACTCGCCAAGGGCTCCATCGTCGAGCTCGCCTTCGCGATCAACCTGGGCGCCATCACGAAGATCCACCGCCGCAAGGCAATCGTCGCGCATGTGTCCCAGGGCGGCACTGGCCTTAAAATGGAGTGCTACGCGGCGCGCTGACGCGCCCGTAAAATCCGGTTTCCATGTCGGGCAGGGTTCCCGGTCCCGCGGGGGAACGGGGACCCTTCCCTTTTCGCGGCGCGAGGCGGGCATCATGGCGAAGATCTTCGACAACATCCTCCAGACCATCGGACGCACGCCGCTCGTGCGGCTCAACAAGATCGGACGCGACCTTCCGGGCCGGATCCTGCTGAAGCTCGAGTTCTTCAATCCCTGCGCGAGCGTCAAGGACCGAATTGGCGTCAGCATGATCGAGGCGCTCGAGAAGCAGGGGCGCATCAAGCCGAACACGGTGCTGGTCGAACCGACGAGCGGCAACACGGGCATCGGCCTCGCGTTCGTCGCCGCGGCCAAAGGCTATCGCCTCGTGCTTACGATGCCGGACACGATGAGCCTGGAGCGCCGGCGCATGCTGACCGCCTTCGGCGCCGAGCTCGTGCTGACCGAGGGCGCGAAAGGCATGAAGGGCGCCATCGCGCGCGCAAACGAAATCGTCGCAAGCGACCCGGACCGCTTCCTGCTCGTCGGCCAGTTCAGCAATCCCGCGAATCCGGAGATCCACCGCCGCACGACGGCCGAGGAAATCTGGGAAGACACGGACGGCGCCGCGGACATCCTCATCTCCGGCATCGGCACCGGCGGCACGATCACGGGTGTCGGCGAAGTCATCAAGAAACGCAAGCCGGCGTTCCGCTGTGTCGCAGTCGAGCCGGCCGCGAGTCCCGTGCTTTCCGGCGGCCAACCGGCTCCGCACAAGATCGCCGGCATCGGCGCGGGATTCATACCCGAGATCCTGAACATGAAGGTGATCGACGAGATCATCCAGGTCACGAACGAACAGGCGGCCGAGTACGCACGCCTGCTCGGCCGCGAGGAAGGCGTCCTGGTCGGCATCAGTTCGGGCGCAGCGCTGTATGCGGCGCTGCAGGTCGCTGCCCGGCCCGAAAACAAGGACAAGCTGATTGTGACCATCATCCCGAGCTTCGGTGAGCGCTACTTGTCCACCTGGCTCTATGAAGATGCGCCCGCCAGTGCGCCCCGCATCGTCCCGGCCTGACGTGCATTCCGGCGGCGCGCACGCGGACTTGGCGGAGCGCCTGATCGCCTCGGGCGACCCCGATTACCGGCTACTGCAGGAAGGCTACTGGCCTGAGCGCGTCGTCGTCCTCGGCGCGATCGACCGGCTGCATCGGTTGCTGATGGCCGAATCCCTCCCGGATACCCGGCCGGGCGAGGCTCCGGCCTCCAGGATTGCCCGCGAGCTCGCGGAGATCGATGCCGCACTCACGCCGCAACTGCGGCTCGCGTTCGAGATGCCGGCGCGGCTCGGCGAGGAAGGCGCGATGGATGCCGAGGCGGCAGCGGACGCGGCCCGGCGCGTCGTCGGCGAGCTGCTCGCGCGACTGCCGATACTCCGCGAACGCGTGTTCGACGACGCGCGCGCGGCATGGCGCAGCGACCCCTCCTGCCGCCACCCGATCGAGGCGCTCTACGCGTATCCGGGTGTGTTCGCGATCACGCGCCATCGCATCGCGCATATCTTCTACGAGCTCGACGTGCCGCTGCTGCCGCGACTGCTCGCGGAAGATGCTCACCGAAGAACGGGCATCGACATCAATGCGGGCGCACAAATTGGCCGCGAATTCTTCATCGACCACGGCACCGGCGTCGTAATCGGCGAAACCGCGATCGTCGGCGACCGCGTGACGCTCTACCAGGGCGTCACGCTCGGTGCCAAGAGCTTCCCGGTGGACAAGTCCACGGGCCGCCTGGTCAAGGGCCAGCCGCGGCACCCGATCGTCGAGGACGACGTCACAATCTACGCGAGTGCGACCGTGCTCGGGCGCATCACCGTCGGTCGTGGCAGCATCATCGGCGGCAACGTGTGGCTCACTCACAGCGTTCCGCCGCACTCGAGGATCGCGCAGGCCGCGCCTCAGCAGGGTGGCTTCGAGCACGGTGGCGGTATCTGAATCCGGGCGAATGAGCCGCAGGATTTCCCGCCGCGAATTCCATCGCCTGGCCGCTGCTGCCGGCGCCCTCGCGCTCGCACCCTTCGGCAGGGCAAATTCGCAGTTCCGCTTCGTATCGCCGCCGTTCCAGCTTGGCGTCGCCTCCGGCGATCCGTCGGCCGATGGATTCGTGATCTGGACACGCCTCGCGCCCGAGCCCTTCGATCCCGGCTATCTCGGCCAGACGATTTTCGAAGTGGCATGGGAGGTCGCTGAAGATTCGGGTTTTTCGAGGATCGTAAAGCAGGGCACTGCCTGGGCGCGACCGCATCTCGCGCACGCAATCCACGCCGAGGTCGCCGGCCTTCAGCCCGGCCGCGAATATTTCTACCGCTTCCGGCTTGGCCGCTACGAAAGCGCTGCCGGGCGCGCGCTCACCTGCCCAGCGGCCGGGGCATCGCCCGAATCGCTCAAGTTCGCCTTCGCATCCTGTGCGCACTACGAACAAGGCTACTTCTCGGCCTATCGCTACATGGCCGAGGACCGGCCCGACCTCGTCCTGATGCTTGGCGACTACATATACGAGGATTCCTGGGGCGATCGCCGCGTGCGGCAACTCGACCCGCTCGAAGCGGTGACGCTCGAGGACTATCGCCGGCGGTACACGCAATACCGCACGGACCCGGATCTGCAGGCCGCACATGCGGCCTGTCCCTGGCTCGTGACCTGGGACGATCACGAAGTGGATAACGATTACGTCGGGCTCACGAGCGAGCATGAGCTCTGCGGCGGTGCGGCTGTGCGCGAGTCGTTTCCTGCGCGGCGCGCGGCGGCCTACCAAGCCTGGTACGAGCACATGCCCGTGCGGCCATCGCGGCTCGAGCCCGGGATGGCGCTGCGGATCTACGGCAACGTCAACTGGGGCCGGCTGGCGCGCTTCTACGTCCTCGATACACGACAGTACCGCTCCGTGCAGGTCTGTCCCGCCCTGCCGACGGCAGAGCGCTGCGACTTCGCAAAGGGCCGCAAGCTCCTGTTCGGCGGCGCGGGTGGCGCAAATTTCATTGACCCGAACGAACCGGCCTGCAAGGCGGCCCTCGCCGACTCCTCGCGCACCGTGCTCGGCGACGCGCAGGAGCGCTGGCTCGACGCTGCACTCGCAGAAAGCGCCGCGACCTGGAACCTGCTCGCGCAGAACGTGATGATGATGACCGTCGCCGAAGGCTCGGCCGACTCACCGCGGCATTACAGCGATTCCTGGGCCGGCTATCCACCGGCTCGCGAGCGCCTGTTCTCCGCGCTCGCGAAGCACCGAACGGCGAACCCGGTCGTACTGACGGGCGACATCCACTCCTTCTGGGTGAACGATCTCGAAAGCGCGGCTGGCCGTCCCGTGGGTGTCGAGCTCGTTGTCTCCTCGATCGCGACCAGCACCTACGACAAGAGCGCGCACCTGCCGCTCAATCCCGGCGCGAAATTCCACGACGGCCTGCACAACGGCTACGTCCGCTGCGAACTTACCAGGGACCGGCTGCGCGCAGACATCGTGACGATCGATGATCGCGAGGATCCGCGCAGCGCTCGCAGCGTCGCCGCGACATTCGAGATCACGGCGGGCGATCCGCACGCGCACCGTATCGCCCCGACCTGAAGCCGCCGACGGCGCTCGACGCTTGGCGCACTTCCTCAATCGCCGGTCGGGGTCCAGCTCTCGTCAGGATCGTAAGCGCTGATCGCTGCAACCGCCGTTTCCGTCTCGGCCCCGAGATCCTTCTGGAACACGATCCCCTGCCGGTTGACCTGCAAGGTCATGACGCCCGAGTTGCCGTATTTTGCGGGCCAGCCGATGGCCGCAAAGCCCAGTGTCATCCGGCCTTTCTTGTCCAGGTAACTGCGCGCGCCGCCGTGCGCGTTTTTTCCCTGGCCTTCGAGGATGCGAAAGTAGTAGCCGTGGAAAGGCTGCGGGCCTTCCTTTTGCAATCGGTCTGCCGCGGCCTCGGCATAGAGCGGCCCGAGCGGACTTTCCTCTTCACCCGCCGCCGCCGGCCAGTAGAGACCGTCATGTACACCCTCGCTGCTGCGGATCTGGCGCGCGTACGCGGGCGGCTTTCCGTCCCGGCCCTTTGCAAAGTACTCCCGCTGCGCGTCCACGTAGGCGTGAAGGCTCGCGAGTGCAAGCAATTCATTCCGGCCGACGCGCCGATTCAGCAACTCCTCCCGCCCGGTAGCGGCGTCAAAGCGCCAGCGATCTTTCTCCAGGACCAATGGCAGCGGAAACAACCATCCCTCATTCCCAAGCACGGCGGCCTTGGTCGTCGCGTCGAGATCCTTGAACGCGACTTTCTCGAGAATCATCGCCTTGACGCGCAATGCGTCCTCGCGGTCGGCGATCTCATCGCCCGAACGCAGCAATTCCACGCCATCGGCGCCGAACATCTCTTCGGCTTTCCTGTTGTCGCCCGATCCTGCGAGATCGGCGAGCGCCCGGACGGCCTCTTCCGGCTCCTTGTAAGTGCCGGGCGGCGCGGGTGAGCATGCCGCGAGCGTAGCCAGGACCGCGACGCCGACAATAGTCAGGCAGAAATGACGCAGCTGAATAGCCGTATTCATCGTATTTCTCCCGGATCCCTATCGCCGCCGCGCGCCGCCACCGCGGCTCATGCCGCCGCCGCGACTCGCGCCGCCACGGTTGCTCGCAGAATGATCGAAGCCCGAGTTGCGCGAGCCGCTATAAGCGCTGTTGCCCCCGCTGCCGCGGGAAGAACTGCCTGAGCCGCGGGAAGATGCCGAAGTGTCCCGGGTAGAAGCCGAAGGGCCGCGGGAAGCACCCTGATCCCGGCTTCCGGCAGCGCCGGTCGACGCACTGGGGCCGCGCTGACCGGCAGACGAATTGCCTGCGCCCGCGCGATCGTAGCCGCGTGCCTGATCGCGCGAGACACGGTTCGACCCGGCACTCGCTCCGTGCTGCTGCGCCGTCTTGTTATCGCGATAGTTGACGCCGCCGCGGTGCGAGGCATCGTGCTGCCAGGACTGCTTGCCGCCGGCCCTGTTGCTGACCTGATTCCTGCCGCCGTCGATGCTCGTGTTGCGATTGAAGTTGTTCTGCCGGTTGATGTCGATATCGACATCGCTGCCGCCCCAACCCCAGTTGCATCCACCCCAGATCGCCGCGCCCCACATCACGCCCACTGTGAATGCCATCGCGCCGTAGCCGTAAGGCGGCGGGTAATACATCGGCGGATAGTAGTAGGACGGGTAAGACCAGCCTCCGTAGACGACCGTAGACGAGTAAGTCGGAACGTAAATGACCTCGGGATCGGCGGGCTCGATCACGATGATCTTGTCCGGCTGCTGCGTGACGACCTGCTGCTCCGTCGTCTTCAGATTGCCTGAATCATAGGCCTTGCCGCGCATGCGCTGCACCGTGTCGAGCAGCTCGGTTTTCTGTGCGAGGAACGCGTCACCGAGGTCCTGAGTCCAGTCGAGATTCTCATCCATCTGCTTCATCACGTCCGGAAACCCGCACAGCGACTTGACGCTGGCGTCCCAGTCTTCCTGCTTGAGTGCCTCTTCAAGCGCCTTGTCCTTGAGCCCCGGGTTCGCTTTCAACCAGCGCGCGGCCTCCACGATCTCGAGCGGGTAAGTCGAAGCCATCAGCATCTGCGACACCACCGGGTCCGGATACAGCGCCATCGGAGCCACGATCTGTTCCAGTTGCTCCTTGCTAAAGGCAGGTGCCGCCGCCGGCGCCTGAGCTGCCGGCGCTTGGGCTGCCGGGGTCTGGGCCGCGACTTGCGCGAACATCCATGCGAGCGACACAAGTCCGAAGATCCAGCGCTGAGCGATTGCCTTCATGGAAACCCCCCGGTGCGGCCCACCCGGTGCATGTCTGGTTACAGGTGCGAGTCTAATGATAATCCTGGAACGGGTGGTGCCGGCGGAGGGAGTCGAACCCCCGACCTGAGGTTTACAAAACCACTGCTCTACCAGCTGAGCTACGCCGGCAACGGCCGGCATTCTAGCCTTGCTGCGGACCCGTTTGCCCTCCGCGCACGCACAAATGGACGATGAGCCCGAGGATCGCCATGGCCCAGACGATCACGGCGCTCGACGGAAGGTCCGTCACGACCGAGAGCGCGAGCCCTGCGACGTAGCTCGCGGCGCCGAGCAGATAGCCGATGACGAGCTGGCGCTTGGCGGCGATGCGGTAGGTCGCGACCGCTGGCACGATCAGGCTCGTGAAGACGAGGTAAACACCGACCATCTGCACCGAGGCAGTGACCATGACGGCGAATAGCAAGTAGAAACCAATCCGGCCAATCCGCTCGCGCCAGAGGAACCAGATCCCCGCGAAGGCAGCAGTCAGGATCGCCGTCCGCATGAGCTGTGCCTCCGAAACCCAGAGGATCTGGCCAGACAACAGGTCCTTCAGATTCTCGCCGCCGTGCGGATCATTCGCGAGCAGCAGGATCTGCGCGGCGGATGCGAGCACGAACAGGATTCCGATCAATGCCTCCTGCGCCTCGGGCCGCTTGCGTTCAGTCCAGGTCAGGAGGATCGCACCTGCGAGCGCAGCCGCGCCTGCTGCGGCCTGCGCGCTCCAGCCCTCGACCGGCATGCCGAAAGAACTTGCCGCAATCACGCCGAGACCCGCGACCTGCGCAATCGCGAGGTCGATGAAGACGATGCCGCGCGCGAACACCTGCTGTCCGAGCGGCACGTGCGAGATCACGACGAGGACCCCGGCGAGCAGCGCCGGCCAGAGAATGCTGACGTCGGTGGAGAAGAGGTTCACTTAGCGGCCCCCAGCAACTTGTCTAGCGTGTCGTCGAAGAGCCCGAACAGGTCCTTCGCGGCCGGGCTGCCGCCTACCGAGTACGGCAGCACGACGATCGGCGCCTTGACGCGCTCCGACAGCCATTTCCCGGCCTTGGGATCGTTGTAGGCGTTCAGCAGGATCATGCGGGGCGGCGTAGTCGACAGGCGCGTTACGAGTTGACCGAGATAGCCCGCCGACGGCGGCACGCCGGGCTTCGGCTCGATCGCCGCGAGTTCCCGGAGGCCAAGCCACCGGCAGAGGTAAACCTGGTCGCGGTGCATGATCACGACCGGCACGTCCTTGAGCGGCGCGATCTTTGCCTGCCATCGGCTCATCGCCTCCGTCCAGCGCCGGTCGAAGTCGGCGCCGCGCGCGGCGTAGTAGTCGGCGCTTGCGGGATCGATCGCCGAGAGCTTCGCGGTGAGCGCCTTGGCGACGGCTGCGACATTCCGCGGGTCGAGCTGGATGTGCGGGTTGCCATAGGGGTGGATGTCGCCGAGCGCCCGGTCGAGCTTCGCCGGCACCTCGACGAGCGTGACGGCCGAGGTTGCCTCGAAGTAGCCCGGCGCGCCGCGCTGGATGCGCGCATTGCTCGATTCCTGAAGCAGGACGGGGAGCCAGCCGGCTTCGATGTCCGCGCCGTTCGCGACGAGGAGATTTGCCGTGCGCGCGCGCGCGACGAGGCTCGGCCTGGCCTCGACGCGGTGCACGTCCTGCATCGCCGTCGTCGCCGTGTAGACATCGACACGGTCGCCGCCGAGCTCGCGGGTGAGCGCACCCCAATCAGCGGTCGTCGCGAGGACGCGGATCGCCGCCTGCGACGGCAGTCCCAGCGAGAGAATGAACAGCGCCAGGGCGCCGCGAATAAGATTTCTCATGGTTGCGGCTCCTAGTACTTGTGCGCGCCGTGCGCGCCGATGCCGAAGAGGTATTGCAGGTTGAGCTGCCGGTCCGTGTCGCCGTCGTCGCGCGCCTCGTCCCAGGCGTATTGCAGGCGCCAGCGCGAGAATTCGCTCGGATTCCAGTCGAGCATCACGGTTGTGCGGCTCGGATCGCCCGGCAGGAGCGATGGGAACGATTCGGGCGCCAGCGTGCCCGTGGTCACGAGGGCGATGTCCGGGGTGCCGGAATCGAGCGCGTCGTAGCGCAGGCCCGCGCGCCAGCGTGGACGGAACTGGAAGACGCCTTGCAGGTACCAGCCGTCCTGTTCGCTGCGATAGGCATCCGCGAGCGCCACGTTCTCCACATCGAACGTTAGGTCGCCAGTCTCCTCGCGATGCATGTACTCGCCCTGCAGCTTGAGATAGCGGCGTGCCGGATTGCCGCCGGGTGCCCACTTGAAGACGGCGTCCGCCACCCAGGTGCGCGAATTTCCGGTGAATGAATTCAGCACGGGCTCACCCTGCGCATCGAGATCCTCGAATTCGCGGTTCTCGGCGTCGAGATCAATCCACGCGGCACCGAGGCGCCAGCTCGCATCGGCGCCAAAGTCGCTGCCAATGTGCGCAAAGAGCGTCGTGCCGTTCAGGCCATTTCGCTCGCGCCGCGTGCCCGGAAACGCATCGCCGTTGCCGGTCTCGGCACCGAACTCGACGAACAGGTCCATCGGCGCGATCCACTTGAGCTGCAAGCCGTCCTGGCCGCGCTGGTTGCCGAAGAAGGCCTGGTAGACGAGCGGCTGGTCCGCAAAGTCCCAGGCGTGCGCGTGCACTTCGTTCAGGTAGCCGAAGCCGGAGAAAAAGCGTCCGCCTTTCGCCGTGAACCCTGCGGGCAGCGCGAGCGTGCGAAAGAACGCCTCCTCGACTTCGATTTCGTCCTCGCCCGTGATCGCGGCCGTCAATTGCGCGGAGAAATACGGATCCACGCTCGCAGAGAAGGTGAGCTCGGATTCCCCAAGATTGAAGCTGCGCTCACCGGGGCCAATCTCGCCGCCGTTCGGCATGAATCCGGCGATCCCCCAGTCCCCCGGCTCGCGGGAAGTGTCGGCGTAACTCCCGGCGAGCACGAGCGAGATTGCGGGATTGAAGGCCGAAGCACTGCTGCCCGCGGCAGTTACAGGCGTGGTCTCGAGCGGCGCCGGCACGCCCAGCGCAGCCGCGGCCGACGTGACCTCCAATTGTGCGATACGCGATTCGAGCGCTGCGACCCGCGCGTCGTAATCCGATTTCAGGTTCTGAAGTTCAGTTCGCAGCGCCGCGGCATCGTCGTTTGCCTCCGCGCGCGGGGCAAGCATGGCGATAGAGACGGCCATGAGCGCCGCAATAGGCTTGTAAGCAGACATGATGTCTTCCTCGTCTGAAGGAAATGAACGCCGGCTGCAACGGGCAGCCGGGGAAATTCAGCGTCAGACGAGTACGGGTGGAGCGCGGGAACGGAACGCCGGGAAAGGCGCCTGGTGGAAAACCGGTGCGGAAAATTCGGGGACGACCGCCGTCCAGGCGACCGAGCGTGCGGCCAACGGCGGCGGCGGGGCGCCGACAGCATGCTGCAACTGCGAGGATACGAGGCACGTGCCGCAACCGCGGGCCTTGCCCAGCAGGTCGGCGGGATCGGCAAGCGGATGCGAATAGAGATGAACCTCGGCGCCGAATTGCGCGACGAGTAGAGCCAGGGCCAGCAATCGGCCCATCAGCCGGTAGGGCTTCCGAACCAGGTTCATTGCCTCCGTACCTGGAAGACTACCACGGCGGGTTCAGTCCGCGTCCTCGCCGCAGGGCTTGACCTCGAGGCGCAGTATGCGCCCCATTTCGCCCTGCAAACGTGCGGCATCCGGCAGTTCCGCCGGAGGTACGACGTCCACGTCGATCCAGTAAACGGTCCCGTTCCGCTCGCGATCGACGATCCGCGGCGCGAGTCCGATCGCCTTCACGTCGTCGAGCCGCCGGAGCGCGCGCTGGCGCTCGCTGAAGAGGCCGAGCGAGATCGTGACGTCACGGCCGCTGCCCGGCATCGCATACGCGTCGGCGACGCCGGCGCGTCGCAGGCGTTCGATGATGCCGCTCGCGGCGGTCCGATCAGGCACGCCGTCGAGCGTCACCCAGTAGCCCCTCCAGACGATTCCGTCGGCCGCGCGCTGGCGCGGCTGGAGCTTGCTCTCCCGGAGCAAGGTCGAGGCGCGCGCGGCATCGGTCAGGTCGGTGAATGGACCGAGACTCGAGCAGTTGTTCGCGGAGCGTACGGCGGCGCGGGGCGAAGGCGCGCCCGGCTCCGCCTCACGCGCGAGCTTGAGTTTCGAGCCCTCGGCTGCGGCCGCGGTCGCGACCGGCTCGTCGGGCGCGGAAATCCAATGCGTCCACCCGTACCAGGCGATGTTCGCGAACAGCAGCAGGGCAATGGCAAGTCGCACGGTCAGAATCTATCACTGAACCGGCCTGACGCTCACTTCGCCCGAAAGGATGCGGCGATCTGCCCCGTCAATCTCCAGCAGCAGGGCCCCGTCGGCGTCGACACCGCGCGCCAGGCCGTCGAGTGACTGCCCTCCTTGCAACACGCGTACGGGCCGTCCCGCCAGCGCATCGGCGCGCTGCCATTCCTCTTCAAACGCGGTCATGCCGCAGGCGCCGAATTCGAGCAGCGCCTGCGTCAGCTCGGCGATCAGGACGGCGGCCGCGTCATTTCGCGAAGGCGCGCTGCCGAGCGAGGCGAGATCGACTGCTGCCACGCCGTCGGCACGCAGGCGCTCGCGAGCAGCCCGTGGCAGACAGACATTAATGCCGATGCCGACTACGAAATACGCGGGACCCGCGGCCTCGCCGCGCAGGTCGATCAGGATGCCGCCGAGCTTGCCGTCGCGGTAAACGATGTCGTTCGGCCACTTGAGCGACAGCTCCATAAACCCAAATCGACGCAAGGCCCTCAAAGCCGCGACACCCGCGGCAAGGGAAAGGGCACCGAGTGTTGCGGGCGCGTCGCGATAGTTCCAGTTGACGGAGAGGCAGAGCCCCGACGCGAATGGCGCGACCCAGTTCCGTCCGCGGCGTCCACGGCCCGCGCTCTGAAACTCGGCGAGACAGGCGTCGAAACGGCCTGCAGGCAGTTCGTCCGCGGAGAGCAGGTGGTCGCTCGTCGACTCGAGCGATTCGTGCACTTCGAGATTTCGCAGGCGCTCGAGCGCCGCCTGCGGCAGCTTCCCGCGTATCGCGGCAGCATCGAGCAGGTCGATCGGCGATTCGAGCTGGTAGCCGCTGCCGGCTCTTGCCTCGAGCGCGATGCCCCATTCTTCCAATTGCTGCAGGCGCTTCCAGACGGCTGCGCGAGAGACACCCAGCGCAGCGGCGAGCTCCTCGCCGGAATGCAGCGCGCCGTCCCCGAGGAGCCGAAGGAGCTCGGTCCGTCCACTCATCTGGATGATTTGCGCGGGCGGAAGAGCCAAAGCCGTTGCACGCGAGGCTCGGTGCCTGCGCGTATGCGCGAAAAGTTCCCGCGATGGGCGAAGGCGACGAGGATTGCCATCGCAACTGCATAGGCAAAGAGAGCCCCGGGCACATGAGGCATGAACAGCGTCGCGATGGGCACGACGACGGAGGCAAGCGTCGTCGCGAGACCTACGAATCCGAAGAGCATCACGGCTGCGAGCCAGGCCGCGACTGCGATCGCGAGAAGGACCGGCGCCAACGCGAGCAATGTCCCGGCGAGCGTGGCTCCACCCTTGCCGCCGCGAAATCCGTAGTAGAGCGGCCAGACGTGGCCGGCCACGGCGCCCGCGGCACAGCAGGACGCGAGCCAGTCGCGGGCGATCACCGGGTCGGCAGCGACGCCCGGAAGCGCGAATTGCGGCAGCCAGGCCGCTGCGAGCCAGCCCTTGCCGATGTCGATGACGACTGTCGCTGCCGCAAAGCCGAAGCCCTGGGTTCGAAGCGCATTCGTGCCGCCCGCGTTGCCGCTGCCGAGTTCGCGTATATCGACACCGCGGAAGCGCCCGACGACGAGCGCTCCCACGAGCGAGCCCAGCAGGTAGCCGATCAGGGTCTTGAAGCCGAGTTCCAGCAAGTCCTGCGGTTCCCCGGTCTTTCGGAAGCCGATCTTATCATTGGCCGCCACCGGTCGAGCGTGGCAGGAAGATTTCCGCGATCATGCAGCGCACGCTTCCGCCGCCGAGACGCTCGATGGTCGGGATCGGCGCGGTGACGATGCTTCCAAGCCGCTCGAGCCGGCGCCGCGTTTCCGGCGCGAGCGCCTGCCAGGCCGCATCGGACATGGCAATCAGCGCTCCGCCGCCAGCCGAACGCAGCGCAAGCATGTTTCCAGCAAAGCCATTCATTTCTGAGACGCCAATCTCGACAGGCTGGTGGCCCGTGCTTTCGAGCTCGCGCAGCATTGCGGCGCGCTCGCGCGAATCCGGGATCGCCGCGGCGCAGACGACGGCGAAGTGCTCACCGATCGCCATCAACACGTTCGTGTGATACGCAGGGATGCCGTCGGGGCCGAAAGCGTCAAATGCGACGACGCGATAACCGAGCTCCGCCGAAAATCCGGCGAGTGCTGCCGACGTCGTGCGCGGCGAGCGGCAGGCGTAGGCGGTGCGATGACAGCGATCGAGTACCAGGCTGCCCGTGCCCTCGAGGAACTCGCCGCTTGCCTCGAATGGGCTCAGGTCGACGGTGCGTGCGACGTGAAAGCCCGCCCGGCGCAATTGCCCGATCGGTTCCTCGCGGCGCTCCGCCCGGCGCGAAGCCGCCATCATCGGATAGAGCACGACGCTTCCGTCGGCGTGGAAAGTCACCCAGTTGTTCGGGAAACAGGCGTCTGGCTTCGGCGGTTCCGGCGTGTCCTCGGCCACGTGCACTTCGACGCCAGCGGCTCGCAGGCGATCGACGAGGCCGTCGAACTCGCGCAATGCTGCCGCCGCGGCGTCTCCCGCCGTTGTGCCGGATTGCTGGAAGCGGTTCGACCCGGCCGTCTCGGGATTCGCGCCGAAACGCGAGGGCCGCACCATCAGCACGGCGTCCGCGCACTGCGCTTCAGCCGTCCGCTGCTGCATCAGAACTCGATACGGAAACCGAGCTGCAAACGCCAGACCGATGGCAGCGTGGAGATAGTCTTGAAAGGCACCGCTGGCCCCGTAAATCCCGAACGCGGGCGATAAACGTAACAACTCGCCGCGGCATTCGGACAACCCGTCGTCGCGATGCGATTCACGTCGACGACCGGGGCGACATACGGGAAACTGACCTGCCGCAACTGTCCCCAGTCCTTGTTGATCATGTTCGCGAAGTTCTCGATGTCGAAAGTCAGGATGCCGCGCGTCCTGCGGAAGATCGGAAGCTCTTGGGCAAAGCGCAAGTCGAGCACGGAGAGCCAGGGGCTCCGGTGTGAATTGCGCGGCATGATGCGGCCGCGGTAGCGCTCGAGGTCCTGCTGCTCGATGTAGGCTTCCATGTCCGAAGCGAACTGCGCCGCGGCCGCATTCGCCGAGGTAAAGCTCGTGGTCGACGCGCATCCCGCCACTGCGTTCGTGACGTCGTCCGTCGTGCACAGCGCCTCGAAGATGACGTCGCCATCCGGGACGTAGAAGAGCTGGCGCTGGCGCGCAAAGCCGCCCTGGCGCGGATCGCCCCAGATTCCGCCTTGCACCGCGTTGCTGAACGTAAAGCTGTACGGGCGGCCCGAACGGCGCTCGCCGACGAGCGCAATGCTCGTCTCGTAGTCTCCGAAGAAGGCTTTCCGCCAGGCGAACGAGCCCTTGAACATGTGCTCGATCTCGTAATTCGAGGTTTCGAGTCCCGGGTCGTTCGGATCGGAAACGGCGACATTGTCCCAGTTCGAGGAGGCCGTCGAGCTCGTGCCCGGATTGACGTCCTTGACGTCCTGGTAACCGTAGCCGAGATAGGCGTCGAAGCGGCCCGCGCCCGTGCGCCAGGTCTTGTTCGCGTCGATCGAGAAGATGGTGCTCTCGCCGTCACTGGTGTTCGTGAGAAGGAGGTCCTGCAGAAGCGCGTTCGTTCGCCCGTCGGCGTTCGGCGCGTAGATCGGGCGGCCGTCGGGCGCCGTGCCGATCTGCTGAAGGCGGATGTCCTGCCAGAGCACCTCTTCCTTGACGCGCGAGTAGATGATGTCCGCGGTCACGTCGATGTCCCAGGGCAGCGTGTGCTGAATGCCGAGGTTCCAGCGGTACTGCGACGGGATCTCGAAGTTCGGATCGATCGCATTGACCGAGCTATCGGCGCGCTGGGTCGCGTGGAAATCGAGTACGTCCTGCGGGATATCGAAGCCATTGCCGCCGTCAAGCGCCCCGATCAACTGTGGGTTCGTGCCAAGGTTGACGTCGGTTCGCAGCACGGTTATTCCGTCGTTCGAGAAGCTATTCGAGATCCAAACGTTGGGCGTGCCGCCGCCGAACAGGCCCCAGCCGCCATAGACCGTCGTCTGCGGAGTCCACTGCCAGTTGAAGCCGATGCGCGGCATGATCAGGTCGCGCCCGTCGAGCGTTTCCTGGTTGTTGAAGCCGTAGCGGCCGGTAAAATTCGGATTGAAGACCGGCAGGTCGTCACCCGAGAACATGTCCATGCGCACGCCAGCCTGAAACTTGAGGTCAGGCGTCGCCTGCCACTCGTCTTGCACATAGACGCTGTCGACGTCGTAGCCGAACGTCGCCGCGCCGTCCGCGGCATCGTTCGAAAATGCGTTGTTGTAGCTCAAGGACGCGGCGACCTGGTTCTCGAAATCGTCGATGCTCGCGAAACTCCACTGTCCTTGGCTCCGCGGCACGAAGATATTGAAGATGTCGAGCATCTCGCGCTCGTAGCCGACCATGATCGTATGGTCGCCAAGGAAGAAGCTGCCTTTCAGCTTGATCGAGTCGATGTCGTTCGTGAGTTCGTTCGCGTGGCGGAACTCGTCTGAGCCGATGAACATGCGGCCGCCGCTCGGCGTCGTAATGATCATCTCGCCGAAATCGGTGCCGAAGAGCGACACTTGGGCGGTGTCGACTTCCTTACGAGCGAGCTTGACTTCAGTCGAGAACAACTCGTTCCAGTCCGAGAAGAGCTGGAGGGACGCGGTTTCCATCAGGATTGCGCGGTCGTACCAGTTTGACGGTGCACCGAGACGATTCGTGCCGGCGTTGTTATTCGTCGTGTTGACCGTGAGTTCGTTGCCCTCAGTACGCTGGTAGGAAAGCGACGCGCGGTGCGAATCGTTGATGTTCCAGTCGAGCTTCGCGAGGATCTTCTCGTCCTCCTCGGGAGCCGATGCGAGCGTCTCGCCGACGTCGAAACTGTAGACATCGAGCCCGATCTGCCGGATCTGGTCGTACTCGGCCTCGGTCACGCCGGGAACCTGGACCGGGAATCCCGATCCGGCCGGGCCGATGTCCTGCGGGGCCTCGCGCTCGAGCTTCTCGTAGGACAGGAAGAAGAACAGGTTGTCCTTGATGATCGGCCCGCCCAGGGTGGCGCCGAAGATCTCCTCGTCGAACACGAGGTCCACTTCCGTGTCCTTGGTCTCGTCGCCGAGCAGGCTGTCGTCGCCCTTGTAGTAGAAGGCGGAACCCGTGAATTCGTTGGTGCCCGACTTGGTCACCACGTTGATGGTCGAGCCGCGGAAGGACGAATACTCGACGGAGAACGGTGCGGTCAGCACGGAAACCGCCTCGATCGCGTCCACCGACAGCGGGCTGCGCTGCGTCGGATAACCATTGTTGTTGAGGCCGAAGTCGTCGCTCTGGCGAACGCCGTCGACGGTGATCGTGTTGTAGCGGTTGTTGACGCCCGCGACTTCGAGCGCGTCGGAGTTGGTCGGATCGACCCAGGCCTTGGGATCGACGCGCACGACGTCCTTGATGTCGCGGCTGATGGACGGAAGCTCCCTGAATTCCTGCGCGCCGTAGCGGCTGGCCGCGCCGATTGCGACGTCGCGCTCGGAAGATGCCATGACCTCGACTCCCGCGAGCTGGGCAATCGGCTGCGCGACGAGCGTCACCGAAGTGCGCTCCGCGAGCTGGGTGTAGAGGTCCTCGACCCCCGCTTCCTGCATGCCCTCGGCCTGGGCCGTCACGCGATACGGCCCGCCGACCCTGAGTCCCGTCGCCGAGAACTGGCCGCTTGCGCCCGTCGAGGTGGATTCCGTCGTGCCGGATGGCACGTGCACGATCGTGACCCTGGCACCCGCGATCGGCAGGCCATCCTCGCCGACTACGTATCCGCTCAGCTGACTGGTCGTTTCCTGGGCGACCGCAAGCGGCGCCGCAAGAATCGTGGCGAGACCCGCGCCCACGGCGAGAGCGGGTGTCGAGAGAATCGAGGAAACAGCGGCTGCGAGGCGAACCGAGTGGCGACGATTGGACATGGAGATGACTCCCCTGAGTTGCGTCGGCAACACGATAGGGCGGAAATGTTACAACCTGTCACCGCGATTATGTGGATTGTCAGAAGGATGTTGCGCGCATCCGACAGTGCGCCGTGACCAGACGACCCCACGCTTCAGTCCCGCATGTTTTCAGTCTCGACAACGGCTTGGCGCGGTTTTCTCGGCGTGGAATCAGGACACTACAGCTACGCCTTTCAGCCCACGAGGGCCATCGCTCCTTTCTCGGCAATCATGATCGTGGGCGCATTGGTGTTGCCGCCGATGGGTGTCGGCATGACAGATCCGTCAATGACGGAAAGCCCTTCAATGCCATGCACCCGGAGCTTTGGGTCGACCACGGCCATTGAATCCAGGCCCATGCGGCAGGTGCCAACCGGGTGATAGATGGTATCGGCGCGCCGGCGGATGCGTGCAATGAACGCTTCATCGTCATTGCCATCCGCAAAGAGCTCTGCGCCCCGATGCGGCGCGAGCGGCGCAGCTTCCATGATGTCTTGCGCACGCCTGACACCTGCGAGCAGGGTCGCGAGGTCTTCCGTCTCCGCAAGGAAATTCGGGTCAATGCGTGGAGGGTCGCGCGGGTCCGCCGACCTCAGCCGGACTGTGCCACGGCTGTTAGGCCGGAGAACTGCCACGTGACAGGAAATTCCGTAGCTGAAGTGCAGCCGGCGCGCGTGATCGTCCACGAGCGCGTTGACGAAATGCAGCTGCACGTCAGGCCGGTCGAGTCCGCCGCGGGTGCGCAAGAAAGCGCCCGCCTCCGCGAAGTTCGTCGTCAGGAGGCCCGTTCCGCGGAATAGCCATTGGAAGTAACCCGGAATTGCCCGCAGCGCCGTCCCCGGTGTGACACCCAGGAGCCGCCGGTCCGATGAGCGGTAGACGAGCGCGAGATCCACATGGTCGACGAGGTTCTCGCCAACGCCGGGCAGTTCGTGCCGCATGGCGATGCCGTGGCGTTCGATCTCCGCGCGCGGGCCGATTCCGGACAGGAGCAGGAGTTGCGGCGAACCGAATACCCCCGCGGACAGGACGACTTCGCGGCTCGCGCCGACGAGCGAGCGATGACCACGGACGTCAATCTCGACGCCGACGGCGCGTCGCGCGTCCAATGCGATGCGCGTCGCGTGGCTTCCGGTGAGCACGGTCAGGTTCGGCCGGCTGAGCACCGGATGCAGGAATGCGACGGCCGCGTTGCAACGGCGCCCGCGCCGCTGCGTCACCTGGTAGAGGCCCGCCCCATCCTGCTTTTCTGCATTGAAGTCGCGATTCGGCGGAAGGCCGGCGCGGATCGCGGACTCGACGAACGCATGGGACGCAGCCACGGGACTCGGGAGATCGGAAACCGAAAGCTCCCCGCCGACACCATGGAAATGGTCCGCGCCGCGCTGCTGGTCTTCCGAACGGCGAAAGACCGGCAGCACGTCGTCGTAGGACCAGCCCGCATTGCCGAGAGCTGCCCAGTCGTCGTAATCGCTGCGGTGGCCGCGCATGTAGACCATCGCGTTGATCGAACTCGAGCCGCCGAGCGTGCGCCCGCGCGGCTGGTAGCCGCGGCGCCCGCCGAGTCCGGCTTGCGGCTCCGTATGGAAGGCCCAGTTCATGTGCCGGGTCGGCAGCATTCCGAGCAGGCCCGCCGGAATGTGGATCAACGGCGAGCGGTCCCGCGGTCCCGCCTCGATCAGGCAGACGCTGCGCGCGGGATCCGCACTCAGGCGGTTGGCCAGGACGCAGCCGGCGGAGCCCGCGCCGACAATAACGGTGTCGAACTGCACGCCGGACACTTTGCCGGGGGCAGCGCCGAATGCAACCCCGCAACCGTCATTTTCGCTGCGCGGGCGGCTTTAGGTTGAACCGTCTAGAGTGCGGGGATGAAGGCGCAATGGTCGGCGCTCCGGCCACATCCAACGAGTTCCTGCGAAGCGATCCGGCGCATTAGTGTCGGCATCGACCTGTCGGAGAATCCACCGGACTGGCGAATCAGGTTCCGGATCGAAGGAAAGACGAGCCACCTGCGGCTGCCCTTGCCAGTATCCGCGCGCCGCAATGACGGTCTCTGGCAACATACCTGCTTCGAGGCATTCCTCCAGGCCGATGCGAGCGCCAGTTATTACGAATTCAACTTCGCGCCGTCCGGGGAATGGGCGGCGTACCGCTTTTCGGGCAGGCGCATTGACCGGTCGTCGCCCGAGATGCCGGCGCTCTCAGTTGCTTTCAAACGTTCCGCGGGTTGTTGCGAATTGATCGCCGACATCCCGATCCCAGCGCTGCCCGAACTCGCCAGGGCCTCCGTCGTCCACGCGGGACTTTCTGCCGTAGTCGAGTCGGAGGACGGAAGCCTGTCCTGGTGGGCGCTTGCACACGCGAGCGACAAGCCTGACTTCCATGATCCGTCGACATTCGCGCTCTGCGTGACTGCATCATGAAATTCGGCATCGACCGCCTGCTCCTCGATCGGGCCGTTCGCAAGCCGCTCGACGGCCGTCGCGTCGCACTGCTCGCGCACCCGGCCTCGGTGACCGCCGATCTCACGCATTCCATTGACGCGCTTGCGGCCCACGAGGACTTCCGGCTGACGGCCGCTTTCGGGCCGCAACATGGCTTGCGGGGCGACAAGCAGGACAACATGGTAGAGACTGAGGACGCGACCGAGCCGACATACGGTATTCCAGTCTTCAGCCTCTACGGCAAGGTGCGCCACCCGACGCCCGCAATGATGGAGTCATTCGACGTATTGCTCGTCGATCTCCAGGACCTCGGCTGCCGCATCTATACGTTCGTCACGACGCTGCGCTACGTGCTGGAGAGCGCCGCGCGCCTTGGCAAGGCCGTCTGGGTACTCGATCGCCCGAATCCGATCGGCCGGCCGGTCGAGGGCTTGCTCCTGAAGGACGGCTGGGAAAGCTTTGTCGGAGCGGGACCGATGCCGATGCGCCATGGCCGCACGCTCGGGGAACTCGGCGAGTGGTTCGTGCGCCACCTGAAGCTCGACCTCGAGTACGTCCACGTCGCGACGGATGGCTGGCGCCCGGCCCAATCGCCCGGCTATGGCTGGCCGCAGGGCGAGCGCGCATGGATCAATCCGAGTCCCAACGCGCCGAGCGTCGCAATGGCGCGTTGCTATCCCGGCACCGTCATGGTCGAAGGCACCACGCTTTCCGAGGGCCGCGGCACCACGCGACCGCTCGAACTCTTCGGCGCGCCCGACATCAATGCGGACAAGTTGCTCGCGAACATGCGCGCGCTCGCCCCGGACTGGCTGGCCGGCTGCCGCCTGCGTCCCTGCTGGTTCGAGCCGACCTTCCACAAGCACGCGGGCAAGCTCTGCGCCGGGATCCAGATCCACGTCGACGATCCAGGCTACAACCACTCGAAGTTCCGCCCCTGGCGACTGATGGCGCTCGCCTTCAAGGCGATCCGCGCGATCCGGTCCGATTATCCGCTGTGGCGTGAATTCCCCTACGAGTACGAATCGACGCGCCTCGCGATCGACCTGATCAACGGCGGGCCGACACTTCGCGAATGGGTCGACGACCCGGCGGCGACGCCGGCGGACCTCGACGAGCTCGCGCGGCGCGACGAAAACGAATGGCAGTCCAAGGAGTGATTCGATGAAGCATCCGTTTCTCGCGGGCCTCCTGATCCTCGCACCCGCAATCGCAGGCGCCGAAGTGAAATCGGCGGCGCCCGATGCGATGCTGATCGAGCTGCGCTACACGATCGCCGCGCCCGCAGCGAAAGTCTGGGAGTCGCTGGTGCATCCGGAACGCTGGTGGCCGGCGGATCACACCTGGTCCGGCAAGCGCGAGAATCTCAGCCTTTCCGCCGAGGTCGGCGGCTGCTTCTGCGAGCGCTGGGACGGCGGCAGCGTCGAGCATGGCCGTGTGATCATGGCAATGCCCGGAAAGTTGCTGCGCTTCAGCGCCGCGCTCGGTCCGTTACAGGAAATGGCGGTTTCCGGCGTCATCTCGGTCGCGCTCGAGGAGAAGGACGGCGCAACGAATGTCGTCGTCACGCATCGCGTCAGCGGCGATCCCTCGCACAAGCTAGACGCGCTCGCTCCGATCGTCGAGCAGGTGAACGGGCTTCAGTTCGGCGCGTTCGCGGTGGATGCCGGGCGGCCCTGAGCGCGACGCAGGACCATCTGCGGCCGCAGCACGAGATACAGCCGCCCGCTCACCAGGATGATGTCGCGGATCATGAGCATCCGCTGCCAGAGCCCGAGCCACAATCCACGCTTTTTTTCCTTGATGAGCTGGCCCAGGCCCTGAACGACCGTGAATCCCATCCTGCGCCCGGTCTGCTTCGCGAAAAAGTTGAGCGCGATTTCGATCTGGAAGTTCTTCTTGTACGTGTGCGGCACGCAGTTCCAGAGCGCCCTCTCGAGCGCGCGCTCGCCGCCGAGCACGGGTGTGAAGTGCAGAAGCCGGTTGATCCAGTACAGCTTGCGGCCACGGATGCCGACGTACATGCCGTAGTCGCCGGAGATCACGGAGGTGACGATCCGCGTAACGGTAGCCGGCGTCAGTCCGGTCAGGTCCGCGTCGCCGAAGAACAGAATCTCGTGACGCGCGGCGCGCACGCCACGCGCGAGCGCATACGCCTTGCCGCGGCTTCTCGGCAGTGAAATGACGGTGGCGCCGCGGGAACGGGCGATCGCTGCGGTAGCGTCGGTCGAGCCGTCATCCACGACGATGACGTCATCCACCAGTTCGTTGGCGAGCAGGGCGTCCAGGACGTTGCCTATCGTCCGGCTTTCGTCGCGGGCTGGAACGATCGCGGACACCATCCTGATATTGGCAGCGTGCACTGGGTTCATCCTGGTATCAGGCCATGCGCCATTTGCCGGCCGCTGTAGGACAATAACCGAAGAACGCCCGCCGCGCGCGGTCGCAGGACTCAGTGCAGGCACTCCCGTTTCGGGTCCGGCCTGCAGAGGCATTCGGAGCGATCGGCACGATCCGTCGCCAGGATGCGGACGGCCATCGCCACTCCGTACGGCCGCAAATACTCTGCCGTCCTCAGCCTGAAGAGGTAGCCCCCGACGCTGCCGTCGGGGGCCCTCTTCGTCCGATGGCGCGGGCGCGTTGGATAGTCCATGGCCATTCTCAGGAATCGCGATGAATGCACCGCCGGGCGGAACGGAAGAG
>DAIQBB010000023.1:0-20808 GCA_036781365.1 Steroidobacteraceae bacterium
ACCTACCGCACGCTGACCGCCGTCGATTCGGCGCTGATGGTCATCGACTGCGCGAAAGGCGTCGAGGAGCGCACGATCAAGCTGATGGAAGTCTGCAGACTCCGCGACACGCCGATCATGACTTTCATCAACAAGCTGGATCGCGACGGTCGCCCGCCGGTCGAATTGCTCGACGAGATCGAGCGCATCCTGGGGATCAGTTGCGCGCCCATTACCTGGCCCATCGGCATGGGCCGCGAACTATCCGGCATCTATCACCTGCAGCGGGACCAGATCCTGGTTTATGAGGGCGGCCGCGGCGGCCGTGTCGGGACGAACCGGGCGATCGATGGACTTGCGAGCGACGAAGCCGGGGCGCTGATTGGCGACCGTGCCGCGGAGATCCGCGAAGAGATCGAGCTCGTCCGGGGCGCGATGCCTGCCTTCGATGCCGGCGCCTATCTCGCCGGCCGGCAGACACCCGTGCACTTCGGTTCGGCGATCTCGAATTTCGGCGTCGAAGAGCTTTTGACCTCCTTCGTGAACCATGCGCCGCCGCCGCGACCGCGACTCGCGACGACCCGTGTCGTCGAACCCGATGAAGCTGCCCTGGCAGGATTCGTTTTCAAGATCCAGGCCAACATGGACCCCGGGCATCGCGACCGGATCGCGTTCCTGCGCATCTGCTCGGGCTCCTACCGGCGCGGCATGCGCATGCATCACGTGCGGCTCGGCAAGGAAGTGCGCATCGCGGACGCGCTGACTTTCATGGCCGCCGACCGGCAGCAGGCGGACGAGGCCTGGGCCGGCGACATCATCGGCCTGCACAACCATGGCACGATCAACATCGGCGACACTTTCACCGAGGGCGAGGCACTCACCTTCACCGGCATCCCCAATTTCGCGCCGGAGCTCTTCCGCCGCGCGGTGCTCAAGGATCCGCTGCGCATGAAGGCGCTGCAGAAGGGCCTCGACCAGCTCTGCGAGGAGGGCGCGACGCAGCTTTTCCGCCCGCTCAGGAACAACGACCTGATCCTCGGCGCCGTCGGGCCGCTGCAGTTCGACGTGGTTGCATTCCGCCTCTCTGACGAATACGGGGTCACCTGCGCCTTCGAGCCGGTCCATGTCGTCACCGCGCGCTGGATCGGCGGCGGCGATCCCGCGAAGGTCGAACAATTCCGTGAGCGCGTGTACGAACATCTCGCACTCGATCATGCGGGCGAGCTCGTCTATCTCGCGCCGAGCCGGATCAACCTGTCGCTGACCCTGGAGCGCTGGCCGGACATCACGTTCCGCGAAACTCGCGAGCACCTGGCGGTCGCGGCGTGAGGCGCGCCCTGTTGCGCCGGCCGGTGATCGCCTGGGCGCTCTGCGACTGGGCCAATTCGGCGTTCGCGACCACCGTGATGGCGGGGTTCTTCCCGGTCTTCTTCAAGCAGTTCTGGAGCGTGGGCGCGGAGGCTTCCGTCAGCACGGCGCAGCTCGGAATCGCGAATAGCATTGGGAGCCTCTTGATCGCGCTGGTGGCGCCTTTCCTTGGCGCGATGGCGGACCGGGGCGGAGCACGGGTCCGTCTGCTCGCATTCTTCACGCTGATCGGCGCGGCGATGACGGCGGCGCTCTACATCGTCGGCGAGGGAGAATGGGTCGCGGCGATCGTCGTCTATTCGCTTGCCGGCGTCGGATTCTGGTGCGGCGTCATATTCAACGACGCGCTCCTCGTCGATGTCGCGGCGCCCGCGGAGTACGACCTCGTTTCCGCCTTCGGTTATTCCCTCGGCTATGCGGGCGGCGGCTTGTTGCTGCTCATGAATGTCGCCATGGTCACCAACCCCGCAAGTTTCGGCCTCGCGAGTGCTGCCGATGCCGTCCGGCTCGCCTTCCCGATGGTCGCCATCTGGTGGATCCTGTTCACGGTGCCTTGCCTCCTGTGGGTGCGCGAGGAAAAGCCGGAGCGATCCCTGCCTGCCGGAGCGGCCGCGCGCGCTAGCTGGCGGGAACTGCGCGCGACGATCACAGAGATCCGCCGTTACCGCCCCCTGCTCTGGTTCCTGCTCGCCTACTGGCTTTACATCGACGGCGTGAACACGATCATCAAGATGGCCGTGGACTATGGGCTGTCGCTTGGCTTCCCGCAGCAGAGCCTGATCGCGGCGCTGCTGATAACACAGTTCGTGGCCTTCCCGGCGGCGCTCGCATTCGGCTGGCTCGGCAAGCGCATCGGTGCGCGGAACGGCATCTTCATCGCGATCGCGATCTATTCGGTCGTGACGGTCGCGGCGTACTGGATGCGGGACGTCACGCATTTCTACATGCTCGCAGCCGTCATCGGCCTCGTGCAGGGCGGCATCCAGTCCCTGTCGCGCTCGTATTACGCGGCGCTGGTCCCGGAGGGGAAACAGGGCGAGTTCTTCGGCTTCTACAACATGATGGGCAAGTTCGCCGCCGTGCTCGGGCCCGCGATGGTGGGGATCACGGCGCTCCTGACTGACAACACGCGCGCCGGCATGCTGTCGATCATCGTCCTGTTCGTCGGCGGGGCGATCCTGCTTACTCGATCGAGACCCGCGGACTAAGGTCAGGGCCGGAAGCGCGCCACCAGCCCGCGCAGGAGCCGGAAATCCGCTGCCGCAGGCTCCGGCAGATAGCGCAACCGCAGGTAGGTCTCGGTGATCGCGAGGGCGGGAACCCCGAGATCCGGACGGAGCCTCCGCACGCGCCGGGCGAAATCGCGTGGCGCCTCGCCGACCATCCGCTCGATTCCGCGGCGTGCAAGCCGGCCGAGGAAGCGCCGGTAGGTCACCGCCGCCGGATCGGTGCGCCGCGGCCTGAACTCCCAGGCGAGCCACAAGGCGAGCAGGCCGGCCGCGAGTGCGAGTCCGATCCCGAGCGCGGTTGCGAAAGCGCGCCAGCCCGGATCGTCGAACCCAAGGCCAAGCAGGAGTTCTTCCTGGGCCGTGCGGTCGAACTGGACGATCAGGTCGTTCCACCGCGCGTTCAAGTTGTCCCAGAGCATGTGCGCCTGCCACAGCAGGGCCGAATCGCGGATCAGGCCGCCGGGCAGGAGGTCCGATTCCGCGAACGAGGCTTCGATGCCGCGCTCGATGCGTTCCGGCGCGACCGCGCCCGTGGGATCGACGCGGTGCCAACCCGCGTTCGGGAGCCAGACCTCGGACCACGCGTGCGCATGCGACTGGCGCACGATCAGGTAGCCGCCCACCGGGTTCCAGTCTCCGCCCTGGTAGCCGCCGACGACACGCGCCGGGATTCCCGCTGCACGCATCATCGTCGTGAAGGCCGACGCGTAATGCCCGCAGAAGCCCTGGCGCGTGTTGAACATGAAGTCATCGACCGAATCGCGCGCGAGTCCTGGCGGAGTCAACGTGTAGTAGAACTCCTGTTCGCGAAAGAGGTTGAGCACCGCCTGCACGAAGACGGCGTCACTCCCGGCGGCGCTTCGCATGCCGCGAGCGAGTTCGACCGTGCGTGGGTTGCGGTTCGGCGGCAGCTGGAGGCTCAGGTTCCTGAGCGCTGCCGACAGGCCCGCGCCGGCGCGGTAGCGTGTGTAGGAGCGCGCGTCGTAGCGGATAACGGCATTTACGGGCTTCCGCGTCCGCAGTCCATAGTCCCAGGATTGCGTCGCAACGCCGCTCGTCCAGTCCTGGACCATGTCGAGCGCGAACAGCATCTGCTGCCCGGTCGGCTCGAGCGTCACCGTGTAGTCGACCGGTGCCCCGGCAGGGGTGACTGCGGAGCGGGGTATCGGCTGTGCGTCACCTCGATACCAGGTATAGCCGTCGAACTCGTTGAGCACGGGCCCGCGCCAGTAGCGTTGCGGAGGCGGCGGCAGATTCCCCGAAAAGCGGGCCCGGAATGCGACGACGTCGTTGAGGGTGAGGTCCGAAATGTCGCCGGGCGACATTTCGTCGGTGAGCCCTGACAACGCCCGCTCGGCCGATGGCGCACCCCAGAAGCTTCCGGCGATCCGCGGAAAGAACACGAACAGGACGAGCGCGACCGGCGCGGCCTTCAGGAACATCGCGCCGGTCGTGCGAAACGGCCGCAATGCGGGGCCGTCCTCGCCGCGCCGCGAAACCACGAGGAGCGCAGCGGCGAGCAGCCAGACGGTCGGCAGGACCCACGCAGCGGTCAGAACGTCCTGCACGTAGAGAAACGAGGCGAGGCACAGAAACCAGCCGATGAATATCAGGACCGTATGATCCCGCGGTCCACGGGTTTCCAGCAGCTTGAGCGCGGACATGAGCGCGAGCAGGGCGGTGCCGCCGTCGAGACCGGTGATCGTCGAATAGCCAAGCACCACGCCCACGGTGACTGCCGCCGCGATCAGCCCGCGCACGAGCGCGTTCGGCATGGGCCAGGCGCGTCGCTCGGCGATGAGCCGCCAGATGCATGCGGCGAGCACGAATGCCGATACCCAGAGCTGCAGGCGCAGGATGTGAGGACCGAGGGCGGCGACGAGCCCGGCGGTGGTCCAGACAAGCCGCCGGAATCCTGCTTCGCGCTCAGGCGACATCGGGGGCAGGCGCATCGAAGCGCGCGATCGCGGCCAGGCACCGGCGGCGCTGCGCGTCACCGGGTTCCGGCGGAATCTCCCCGTCAGCAAGGCGGAGCCCGAAGGTCATGCCGCGCGCATGTGCGTCCACGATCCAGCGCGCGAGCACGGACAGGCGCGACTCGAGGTCGGGCCCCGGCGCATCAGCCAGATCGAAGACCGGCAGCGCCTCGGCATCGCCGCTGAACTCCTTGACCAGGAGCTCGTCGGAGCGCGCAAAAGCTTTCCAGGCAATGTGGCGCGGCGGATCACCGGCGTGATAGTCCTTGAGCCCGGCGAAATCGTCTTCACCGCGCCGCTTCGTGCCGCAGCCTGCAAGGCCTGGCGCCTGCGGCGGCAGCGGTGAATCGGCGGCTGGCCGCGGATAGACGAGACACTGCATCGCGGGGTGCAGCACCGCCCAGGCGCGGAACAGGCCATACGGAAACCGGGTCGCGATCTCGATCCGGTCGAGCACGATGCTGCCGCGGCGACGCGTCGGCACGCGGAGCGAGAAGACCGACTCGCCGCCTGCTGCGACCGCGAGCGGCGCGTGCGCGACGCCGGTCGCGACCGCCTCCAGGTCGCAGCGCGGCGCGCGCCCCGGATTTGCGAGCGCGATCCGGAACACCGCGTCGTTGCCGGCGAACGGAGGCTCGGCGCCGGCAGCGCGAACAACGAGGGTCTCGAGGTTTCGGTGACAGGCGTGCATCGCGCCGACGCCCAGTGCGGCAAGCAGGAAGGTCAGCGCGAGGCCCATGTTGTTGGCGTAGTTGAGCGATCCGAGGAGCATTGCAAAGAGCATCAGCCCGAAAGCCGCGCCCAGGCCCGTCGGGAGGATGTAGATGCGGCCGCGCCGGAGCGTCACGGCCTCGCGGTCGGGTCCCTGGCGCCTGCGGATCCAGTCGCGCGCGAAACGATCGAGGCGGGCGCGAATGCGCATCTGGGAGCCGGCTCCTAGGGTATCGGCACCGATTTCAGGAGCGCAGCCGCGACCTCGCCGGGGCTCTTTGCATCGGAGGTATCGCGCGTGCGCAGGCGGTGCCCGACGACCGCGGGCAGCACGGCCTGCAGGTCCTCGGGAAGCACGCCTGCGTGACCATGCAGGAAAGCCCAGGCCTGCGCGGACCTCAGCAGGGCGATCACCGCGCGCGGCGACAGCCCGGCCTGATGCTTACTCCCGTCGCGCGACGCCCGCGCGATCGACTGCACGTAGTCAAGCAGCGCGTCGCTGGCATGGATTTCGGCGACGCGCCTCTGCAGTGCGGGAATCGCCACGGGGTCGAGCACGGCAGGCAGGTCTGCGAGCAGGTCGCGGCGGTCGCGGCCGCGCAGCAGTTGTCGCTCGTGGCTGGGCGCCGGGTAGCCAAGCTCGATCCGCATCAGGAAGCGGTCGATCTGCGATTCCGGAAGCGGAAACGTCCCGATCTGGAACGAAGGATTCTGCGTCGCCACGATGAAGAATGGCTCCGGCAGCGGATGTGTCTCGCCGTCGATCGTGACCTGGCGCTCCTCCATCGCTTCCAGCAGCGCGCTCTGCGCCTTCGGCGTCGCGCGGTTCACTTCGTCAGCCATCACGAGCTGGGCGAAGACCGGACCGCGATGGAACTTGAAGCGGCCGCTGGCGCGGTCGTAGACCGAGATGCCGATGACGTCCGCCGGCAGCAAGTCGCTCGTGAACTGGATGCGCTGGTAGGAGAGGCCAAGCACGCGCGCGAGCGCATGCGCGAGCACCGTCTTGCCGACGCCGGGAATGTCCTCGATCAGCAGATGTCCCCGCGCCAGCAGGCAGGCGAGCGCGAGCCGGACCTCACGGTCCTTACCGAGCAGAACCTGGTTCAGGCTCGCAAGCGCTGCCAGCAGCTGGCTGCGCTCGGTGTCCGACGATTGCGACTGCGCGTTCATCGCAGCGAGGCTACCCGCTCGTGCTGTTCGGCAAGTTGCGCCAATTCACGCTTGAACCCCTCGAGCCGCTCGCGCTCCTGCGCGACGACCTCGGCAGGCGCGTTCTGGACGAAGCTCTCGTTGCCGAGCTTCGCCATCGCTCGCGCCAGCTCCTGTTCGATTTTGCTCCGACGCTTGCCCAGGCGGGCGAGTTCCGTAGCGACATCGACGAGTCCGGCCATCGGCACCAGTATGCGCATGTCGCCGAGCAGCGCGGCCGCCGCCTTCGGCGGCGCTTCTCCCGCAGCGAGCGGAGTCGCGGATACGATGCCAGCCATGCGCCGGATCACGGCGTCGTGGCGCGCAAGGCGCTCGAGGTCGGCGGTGCCGGCGCCTTGCAAGCGCACGCCAAGTTGCACCGAGGGCGCGATGTCAAGCTCGCCGCGGATGCGGCGCACGCCCAATATGAATTCCATCACCCAGCGCATCTCGGCATCGATTGCGGCGTCCACGGCATCCGGCAGTACGTCCGGGAAGTGCTGCCGCATGATCGAGGGTCCGCTCGCGCCCGCGCGCGGCGCGACGCGCTGCCAGATCTCCTCGGTGATGAATGGCATCAGCGGATGGAGGAGCCGCAGCAGTGTCTCGAAGGTCTCGAGCAGTGTCCGCCTCGTACCCCTGACTTCCGCCGGGTCGCTGCCGGTGGACTGGAGCACGGGCTTGCTGAACTCCAGGTACCAGTCGCAGAACTCGTACCACGTGAATTCGTACACGGCCTGCGCAGCAAGATCGAATCGGAACTCCGCGAATCCTTGGCGCACGGCGGCGATCGCGGTCGAGAGCCGCGAGCGGATCCAGCGGTCGTAGACGGAAAGCTTTTCATCGCCTGCGGACATCTCCGAATCGGTCGACATGTTCACGAAGCGCGCGGCGTTCCACAGTTTATTGCAGAAGTTCCGGTAGCCCTCGACACGTCCGAGGTCGAAGCGCAGGTCTCGCGAGAGCGTCGCGAGCGAGGCAAACGTGAAGCGCAGGGCATCGGTGCCGCTCGCGGGAATGCCCTTCGGGAACTGCTTGCGCGTCGAGCGCTCGATGGCGGGCGCGAGCTGTGGCTGCATGAGTCCGGTCGTGCGTTTTGCGACGAGTTCTTCGAGCCCGATGCCGTCGACGATGTCGAGCGGATCGATGACGTTGCCCTTCGACTTCGACATCTTCTGGCCTTCGTGGTCGCGGATCAGGCCGTGGATGTAGACCTCGCGGAACGGTACCTCGCCGGTGAAATGCATCCCGAACATGACCATGCGCGCGACCCAGAAAAAGATGATGTCGAAGCCGGTCACCAGCACGCTCGTCGGGTAGAAGGTCGCGAGTTCCTTCGTCTTCTCCGGCCATCCGAGTGTCGATATCGGCCAGAGGGCCGACGAAAACCAGGTGTCGAGCACGTCCTCGTCCTGCCGAAGCGGCAGCGCGGCCGCAAGCCCATGACGCTTGCGGGCATCGTCCTCGCTCGCGCCAACGTAGATGGCGCCGTCCGGCCCGTACCACGCGGGAATCCGGTGCCCCCACCAGAGCTGGCGGCTGATGCACCAGTCCTTGATGTTCCGCATCCATTCAAAGTACGTCCGGTCCCAGTTCGCGGGCACGAAGCGGATGCGTCCGTCCTCGACGGCGCGGATCGCAGGCTCGGCGAGCGGTGCGATCCGGACGTACCACTGGTCGGTCAGCCAGGGCTCGACGACCGCTCCGCTGCGGTCGCCGCGCGGAATCGTGAGCCGGTGCGGCTCGACATTCTCCAGGAGGCCAGCCGCCTCGAGGTCATTCACGACGCGCTTGCGCGCCTCGAAGCGGTCGAGCCCGCGATAGGGGAGAGGCGCCTCGTCGCTTATCCTTGCGTCCGCCGTCAGTATGTTGATCAGCGGAAGTCCCAGCCGCTGGCCGACTTCGTAGTCATTGAAGTCGTGCGCGGGCGTCAGCTTGACGCAACCCGTGCCGAAGGAGGGATCGACGAACTCGTCCGCGATCAGCGGAATTTCGCGGCCCGTCAATGGCAGCTTGATGGTCTTGCCCGCGAGTCCCCGGTACCGCTCGTCGTCCGGATGAAAGGCGACCGCGACATCCCCGAGCATCGTCTCAGGCCGCGTCGTCGCGACGGTGACGTGGCCCTTGCCGTCGGCGAATGGATAGCGCAGGTGCCAGAGGGAACTGTTTTCCTCCTCCGCCTGCACTTCGAGATCCGATACCGCCGTCTTCAATACCGGGTCCCAGTTGACGAGCCGCTTGCCGCGATAGATGAGGCCTTCGGCGTGGAGCCGGATGAAGGCCTCCTGGACCGCATGCGACATGCCCGGATCCATCGTGAAGCGGTCGCGGCTCCAGTCGACCGAGCAGCCAAGCCGGCGCATCTGGCGTGCGATCGTGCCGCCGGATTCGTCTCTCCATCGCCAGACGCGCTCGTTGAAAGCCTCGCGCCCGAGCTGGTGGCGTGTCCGGCCCTCGGCGTTCAGTTGCCGCTCGACGACCATCTGCGTGGCGATGCCCGCATGGTCCGTGCCGGGCTGCCATAGCGCGCGGTCGCCCTCCATCCGGTGAAAGCGGGTGAGCGCGTCCATGATCGTGTCCTGGAACGCGTGGCCCATGTGGAGTGTCCCCGTCACGTTCGGCGGCGGGATCACGATGCAGAAAGGTGGTCCATCGCCGGCGGGCGCAAAGTGACCTTCGGCCTCCCAGCGGCTGTAGATGCGCTCTTCGATGTCGCGGGGAGAGTAGGTCTTGTCCATGCAGAGGGGCGAAGCCGCCTCACTCGCCGGGCGCGAGCTGCTCGCGAATGGCGGCGGCGACGAGGTCCGGCAGCGCAGCACGCAGGCGATCGATCACGCGTTCGAACATGACGGCCTCGATCTCGCGCGCGGCGGCGTGCAGCAGCTCGTCTGTGAGGTTCAGGGTGCGGCTTACGAGCAGCGATTGCAGTGCCGCCACGTCTTCTTCCGAGAGCAGCCCGGAAGCGTAGGGCAGCTCGGGCTCGGGCGGGCGCTCGGGCTTTGGAAAGCTGCCCGTGGCATGGAGCTCCACGACGTCGGTCAGGATTGGCAGTTCGCGCACGGGATCCCTGCTCATGATTCGCTCCTCATCTCGTGCGTCGAGGGCTCGACGCCGCGGTCGCGATACGCGCGGAATCGCTCGCGACCGCGCTGCCTGCGTTCCGCATCGGAATCGATGACCTCCGCGATGCGCTCCCAGCGGCCGATGTCGGGCGGCACCGAAGCCGCCAGGTTGACGACGAGATCGCCGTCGGCCGCATCGGGGTCCGCAGTGTCCGCGATCACGACCGCGGGCGGCGCGGGAGCAGGCGTATCGTCGGGAGAACCCGCGCGCCGGTGCGGTATGAAACTGCGGTCAGAGAAGGTCCAGAGCAGCTGGTCGAAAGCCGCGAGCTCGCCACCCGGGTCGAATTGCACGCGCACGCGGTGGCGCTTCTGCCAGGCCTTCTCGACGAGGCGGCAGGCGAAGCGCAACCGCGCCTCGGCGTCGCTGCCGGCAAGCACGTAGAAGTCGACGCGCGGTGCGCTCAAAGCTTCAGTCCCCGCTCAACAGCCAGTCGACCAGCAGCGGCACCGGCCGCCCGGTGCTGCCCTTGTGGCTGCCGGTGAGGTAGGCGCTGCCGGCGATGTCGAGGTGAGCCCAGCGCAACCCTTCCGCGAAGCGCCACAGGAAACAGGCCGCCGTGATCGCCCCGGCCTCGCGGCCCGCGACGTTCGCCATGTCCGCGAAATTGCTCTTCAGGAGCTCGGCGTATTCCTCGGCAACCGGCATGCGCCACGCGCGGTCGTCCGCGCGTTCGCCGGCGGCCGCGATCGATGCCGCGAGCCTGTCGTCCGGGGAGAAAAGGCCCGAGTAGTGCGCACCGAGCGCAATCACGCACGCGCCGGTGAGTGTCGCGATATCGACGACGGCGCGCGGCTTGAAGCGGCGCGCGAAGGTTATTCCGTCACAGAGGATGAGGCGGCCCTCGGCGTCGGTGTTCAGGACCTCGATGGTCTTCCCCGCCATGGACGTCACGATGTCGCCCGGCTTCGTGGCGCGGCCGCCCGGCATGTTCTCGCAGGTGGGGATGATTCCGACGACATTGACCGGCGCACCGATCGTCGCGATCGCCTTGATTGCGCCGAAGACGCTCGCAGCGCCGGTCATGTCGAACTTCATTTCGTCCATGCCGGGCGGCTGCTTTAGGGAGATGCCGCCGGAGTCGAAGGTGATCCCCTTGCCGACCAATGCGACGGGCGCATCGCCCTTCTTGCCGCCGCTGTATTCGAGGACGATGAGCCTGGGAGGCTCGTCCGAGCCCCGCGTGACCGAAAGGAACGAGCCCATGCCGAGGCGCTTGATTTCGCGCGCATCCAACACGCGTGCCCGCACGCTCTTGTGCTCCTTCGCGAGCGCGCGCGCGGCGTCCGCGAGGTAGGAGGGCGTGCAGACATTGGCCGGCAGGTTGGCGAGGTCCTTGGTGAACGCGCTGCCGGCAGCGATGCCGGCCCCGTCACGGACGCCGCGACTTGCAGCATCGGCATCCGCATCCGGCACTACGATGCCGAAGCGCGCAAGCTTCGGCCGCGGCGGCTTCTTTGCGGTCTTGAGGTCCGGAATGCGGTAGAGCGCGTTATTGACGCTCTCGACGGCGTGGCGTGCGGCGTAGTAGGAATCGAGGCCCGGCACCGGCTCGCGCGCCAGGTAGGACACGGCATTCGCCGCGCCGCTCTTCGCGAGCGATTGTGTTGCCGCAAAAATCGCGCGCCGGTAAGCCTTGCGGCCGAAACTCCCGCGGGGTCCGAGGCCCACGAGCAGGAGCCGTTCCGCCGGGCCGCGCCGCGAAGCGACGATCAGCAGTGTCTCGGCATTCTTGCCCGCAAAATCGCCGCGCCGGAGCAGGCGGGCGATTGCGCCACCGCTCGCGCGATCGAGCTGCCGCGCGGAGTCCGTCATCGTCGCGTTTTCGTGAATTCCGACAATTGCACAGGCAGTGGGCTTACGCACCGCACCGCCCTTGATCACATGAAACTGCATGATCCTCGATCCCCCGAATGCCGCGCCGACGCGCGGGCACGTTGAGTGCGCTGTCGCGCTGGTTTACCGTGTCCCTGGCATTTTAATCGAAATCCTTCCTGGAACCGCGCAGAATCGGCCTTGTTTGCCACCATTGAGCGCTACGTGCTGCGAGAAGTCGCGATGTCCCTCGCGGGCGTCACGGTGGTGTTGCTCGCGATCCTCGTGAGCTACCAGCTCGCGCGGATCCTCGGAATCGCGGCAGAGCTCGGTTTCCCGCACGACATCGTGCTCGCGCTGATTGGCCTCACCACGCTCGAGAATCTCATGGTGCTGGTGCCCATCAGCATGTTGCTGGCTGCGATGCTGGCGCTCGGCCGGCTCCACCACGAGAGCGAAATGGTAGCCGTGCGGGCCTGCGGCATCGGCCCGGAACGGCTGTACCTGCCCGTTTACGCGCTCGCATTGCCGGTCGCGGTCGCCCTCGCCTGGCTCACTTTCATCGTCGGTCCCGAGGCGCGAAATGGCGCCGAGGCGCTGCGCGGCCGCGGCATGCGCGATGCCGAGTTCGGCCAGCTGGAGCCCGGGACGTTCCGCACCTATGCGGATGGCAAGGCGGTGTTCTACGCCGAACAGAGCGGTGACGACGGCCGTCTCATTCACGTGTTTACGCAACAAAACACGGGCGAGCGCGTCGAGATCGCGACCGCCGCCTGGGCGGAACAACGCATCCTGCATGGCGGGCGTACGCAGATCGTCGTCCTGCACGACGGCGAGCGCATCGAGGGCATTCCGGGGCAGGCCGGCTTCCGGCGCATCCGCTTTGCGGAGCACGGCATCCCAGTGGTCGTGCCGGAAGCAGGCGCAGGCCGCACCGTGCCGGAGCGCAAGCCGAGCCAGGAACTGTTTGGCTCGGCTTCGCTCGTGGACATTGCAGAACTTCAGCGGCGCATCTCGCTGCCGGTCATGGTCCTCGTGCTCGCGTTCATCGCCGTGCCGCTCTCGGCGCTGCGGCCGCGCGAGGGCCGCTATGCACGTGTCGCGATCGCAGTGCTGCTTTATTTCATCTACGCCAACCTCTTGTCGGCTGCGCAGGTGTGGATCGAGAAAGGCCGGTTGCCGCCGGAGGCGGGAACCTGGTGGGTGCACGCGCTCTTCCTGATCGGCGGTCTCGTGATGCTGCATCGCCAGAGCCCGATCTCAGGCTGGGGCCGGAGCGCGCGGTCCGCCACATGACGATCCTCGACCGCTATTTCGCGAAGACGATACTTCTGCACACGCTCATGGTCATGGCCGTGCTGCTCGCACTCATGACGCTCGTCACTTTCATCGGGCAACAGGACGACATCGGGCAGGGCAGCTACAACGTATCGGGTGCCTTCCTCGTGACCCTGCTGCAGCTGCCGCAACAGACTTACGAACTGCTGCCGATAGGCGCACTGATCGGCGCGATCACCGGGCTCGGCGGGCTCGCCCGCGACAGCGAGCTCACTGTGGTGCGCGCCGCCGGCGTTTCGGTCAGCCGCATCGCGCTGTCGGCGGGACTCGCGGGACTCGTTGTCGCCGCGCTTCTCTGGGTGATTGGCGAATACTTCGCGCCGCCGGCGGACCAGTACGCGCGCCAGTACAAGATCTTCAGCCGCTATTCCCAGCTCGAGATCACCGGCAGTCGCAGCGCCTGGATTCGCGAAGGCCCCTGGTTCATCAACGTGCGCCGGCAGGCTGCGGAAAACCTGTTCGGCGGTGTCTACGTCTACGAGCTCGACGAAGAGCGGCGCCTGAAGCTCGTCGGCCGCGCAGAAACGGCGACGCAGGATCCAACCGGCCGCTGGGTGCTTTCGAATTATGCGGAGACCCGCCTCGGCGAGGAGCGCGTGGACGCGCGCACCGTGGCGCGGCTCGTGACCGACCAGCGCTTCAATGCGGATTTCCTCGGTGTCGCGGTCACGCAGCCGGATTCGCTGCCGCTCACGGATCTCTACGCATACAAGGAGCACCTCAAGGCAAACGACCTCGATTCTTCCGCCTGGGAGATCGCGTTCTGGTCGCGAATCTCCAGGCTCGTCGCGGCTGTCGTCGTCTGCGTCTTCGCAGTCCCATTCGCCTTCGGGCCCTTGCGCTCGGCGGGTGCCGGCGCACGCACGGTGCTCGGCATCTTGGCGGGGGTATTGTTCGTGCTGATCACCCGGACACTGGAGAACAGCGGGCAGGTCTACGGTCTCAATCCGCTGTTGGTCGCCTGGGGGCCGACGCTCCTCCTGTCGGCGGTTTCCGTAGTCGCCATCTGGCGGACCCGCTAGCAGCGGACGACGCGCGTACGGCCGGCGAGGTCCAGGAGGCTGCGACCCGCCGAATCGAAGGGAATCCACGCGAAACTGGCGGCCAGGGGCAGGAGCATCGCGGCAGCGCCGGAAACGGCGAGCAAGCCATCGGACTTCGCCAGGTACCACACGCCGACCGCAGCCATCCAGAACATGGCGGCGCCCAGCGAAAACCGGACGAGCGCATCGGCCCAGTTGAGTGGCCTGTTTTCCGTGGACTCGAGCCGGATTCGCCAGGCCTTCATGCCGAGCGTCTGTCCGCCGCGGGTCCAGCACCATCCGAAGTAAGCGAAGAGCGCGAGAACGACCACGGCGTGATAGAGGTGTCCGACCAGTCCCTGGGTCGAGGCCAGGATTGCCTCGCCACCCGTGAGCGGAAGCCACGCGAAGGACGTGACGAATGCGAGGGCGATGACGAGGAGCAGGTCGTATAACAGCGCCGCGAGTCGGCGGAGGAGTCCAGCCTTGGTGCCCGTCGCGGATTCTTCATCCATGCGGGCGCTGATCTTAATGTGTCAGTGCTTGTCCTGCTGCGCCATGCGCTGTTCGATCTCCCCTTTGTAGCCGCGAAGGATCTGGCGCACCTGCTGCACGCTCGGACGCCCGGCGATCCGGGCGATCGCCTCGGGCAACTCGTGCCAGTCGCGGCCCCATGTCAGGAGCCGCGCGGCGTCCTTGACGACCGCCGTCACCGTCGTGTCGTTGGCCGGCTTCGGGGCCCTGGCGGCGGCTTTCTGCTTGCCGGCGGCGGCGCGCGCGGGTTTTGGCGATGGCGCCGGCTTGAGGACGGTCGCGGTCGAGGTCGAGCTCGTCGCCTTCGTCGTCCGCGCTTTGTCGAGCTGGCGCTCGCGCTCCGGCTCGGCGATCGGCACGAAGCGCTCGACGTGCTGCGAGCCGACGAGGTTCGTCAGGAAAGACATGAGCTCGAGCGCCTCGGAGAGCGAGGGATCTGCAGTCGCGAGGCGCGTCTTGACGATGTTCTGCAGGTCTGCGAGACGCTGCCGCGCGAGATCCACGACCCATTTCGTCGGCCGCTGGTGATTGGGCCAGGGCTGGACGAGCCAGTACTGGTCCTCCGGCAAGTCCGCGTAGCGGGCATGCAGGTCCAGGCTCTTCTGCCACTTCTGCAGCAGTTGCAGCACGCGGTCGTCGGCGGGCGTCATGGCGAGTCAACATAAATGACGGGCGCGTCCGCCGCCGCGGATTCGCCGCAGTCCGAGACAACCGTCACATTGGCCTGCCGCTCATCGGCCCGGGCAAGCCGCCTGTACCCGCGGCTCGGCGGCGAGGGCGGCGTCAAGATCCGGCCCGAGCGCCACCAGCCAGGAGCCGTACATCGGGTTCGGCAGCACGAACCATTGCCGGCCCCAGCGCGCATCGGCCGCGCAACGCGCCTGCTCACGAGCGAGCGGCGTGGCGCGCCGTACGTCCGGCAGGAAATCGGCGAGGTCGTCGCCGATGTTGAGGACGATGCGATACTCCGGTGCGATGGCGCGGCGCCGCGCGAGTTTTTCGCTGCCCCAATCCTCGCGCTCGCCCTTCAGCATCAGATCGTCGGCCAGTGTCGGCGAGTCGAGACCCAGCGAACGCAGGTTGGCCAGCGTGTCGCCTTCCTGTGGACACGCGGCATCGTCACCGTCGCGGCGGGCGCATTCGCGATTGGTGATGAGAAAAACACGGACGGCCCGCCCCGCAGGATCCCTCATCGTGCGCGCGGTGCGAATGAACTCCGCAGCACCCGGGACGGCGGGAGCGCGCCGCAACGCGATCCAGGCGTCCCAGGCCGCCGGGAATTCCTCCAAGCAGATGCCATCGAGAAGCATCTGCGCCTGCGGCTCGGAGTTGTCGAGCACGGTCTCGTCGATGTCCATGACGAGCGCGGGCGGCAGCGCGGACAGGTCGCCGGTCTGCGTCGGTTCGGCAGTCCAGGACGTCTCGGCGAGGCCGGCCTCGAGCGCCGCTTGCGCGGCTCGATACGTCGATTCGCTGGCTGCACGGAATTCAGCGGAACTACGGATCCAGAGCGTCGCGCGTTCGCCGCCAGCGGCAAACGCCGGTGCCGACCCACACTGATTTTTCACTGAAACATGCGCAGGGACAGGCGCAGGTATTGACGCAGGCACCGGAGCCGGCGCTTGCGTCGCGCATCCGGACGCCAGAAACGCGAGGACCGGCCAGGCTGGCAGATTTCGGCTGCGTCTCATTCAGTCCAATACGCGCGTTCCGCCGCTCGCCGTCCGTTTCGAGTAGAGCGAAGACAGCCGCTCCGTCATCGGGCCGATATTGCCATTCCCGATCTTCCGACCGTCGACTTCCGTCACGCCCGCAAGCTCGCCCATGGTGCCCGTGCAGAACGCCTCGTCCGCTCGATAGAACTCGGCGAGCGAAAGGTCCCCGACCACGTGCGGGATCTTCTGTTCGCGGCAGATCTCGAGGACGGTCGCGCGTGTAATGCCTTCGGGACAGGCGGCGAGCGTCGGGGTGCTCACGACACCTGCATGCACCATGAAAAGGTGTGTCGCGTTCGTTTCCGCGATGAAGCCGCGCAGGTCCAGCATGACCGCGTCGTCCGCGCCCGCCACATTCGCCTGGATCTTCGCGAGTATCGAGGAGAGCAGGTTGGCGTGGTGGATCTTCGGGTCGAGGCAGTCCGGCGGCGAACGGCGCTGGCTGCTCGTGACCAGTTTTAGCCCCTTCTTCGAATAAACCGGCGGCTTGTGCTCGGCGAGCACGATCAGGGTCGGGCCCGCCTGGTTCAGGCGCGGATCCATGCCGGAGGTGACTTTCACGCCCCGCGTCAGCGTGAGCCGGATGTGGACGCCGTCGGTCATCCGGTTCGCCTCGAGCGTGCGTCGGATTTCCTTGGTGATCGTATCGTTGGACGGGATGCTCTCGAAGGCGAGCGCGAGGGCGGAGGAGCGCAGGCGCGCGAGATGCTCCTCGAGCGCGAAGATCCGGCCCTGGTAGAGCCGGAGTCCTTCCCACACGGCGTCGCCGCCCTGGACCGCGCTGTCGAAAGGACTCACGCCCGCCTCGTTACGGTGCGCGAGCTTGCCATTCACGTTGACGATCAGGTCGCGGTTGCGCTCGTCGAATTTCTGCTGCATCGGCGATCCTCAGGCGCGAAGGCGCAGGGCGTAAAGTTTCTCATACCACGGCCGGCATTCGTCCACGAGCCGCTCCTGCTCCGCAGTGAGATCGAACACACGTCGACGGTAGGGCTCGAAGCCCGTCGACGACTCGACTGCCGCGTACCAGTGCGGGGCCCAGGCGCCGTCCGTGTCGCGTGGTCCCGCGGGCCAGGCGAGCATCGCTGGCAGGAACGGGATGCCGAGTGCGTTGCAGAGTGCTTCGAGCTGCGCTCGCGGATCCTTGAGTACGTCGCTCGCGAGCACGACGGGCGGCGCGTGGCCCTGGCGCGCCGCGACACGGTCGAAGATCTCGCATTGCTGGGGCAAGCCGGTATCGACAAGGCCGGCGCCGGGGAAAGTCTTGAGAAGCGAGGCGATCATCTCGTGGGGCTCACGGATCAGGAAGGCGTGCGTCAACCCGTCGAGCCAGCCGCGCTCGATCATCGGCAGCAGGTGATGGGCCATGTGCTTCTGGTACCAGATCGCGCGCCCGCCCGGTATCGGTCCTGTCAGCAGGCTCGCGACCTTGCGCCAATCGGATTCATGCGCGCATAGGACGTCATCGCGGCCCGGGTGGGCGACACCGGTGACTTTCAGGTAATGCGCATAGAGCGGCTCGTCGGTGACGGAAGTGTCGGGCCGGCTGCCGAAAGAGCGCATCATCGCGGTCGAGATATTTCGCGGGCCGGACCACATGGCGATTCGTTGCATGCGAAATCATATACTCCGCTGATGAGTAGAGCGCCGCCAGCCTGGCTGCTGCTGACTTTCGTTTTCGCGATCGAGGGGCAGGCACAGACGCCGGAGCGGGAACTCGCGGCCTATGGACAAGAATTGGCTGTCTACCAGCAAAGCCTTGTTCGCGCGGCCAGGGACTTGCGCAAGCGCAAAGATGCCGATTCCCTCGCGGCGGCTGCACTTTTTTCAGTCAGAACGGATCCTGTCGATGCGCTGCGACTCACTGAGCAAGCCAGGAAAGTTGCGCCTGACCGTCCGGAACTCACTTTGCTTCATATGCAGGTCTGTTCGCGGGCGGCCGGCTGTGATGCAAAGCCGGTCGAGTCCGAAATGCGAAAGCAGGATCCAACGAACGGGATCGGTTGGTCAGGAGATCTCTCTCGCGCTTATGAAGCGAAAGACGAAGAGGCGCTGGATGCCGCGATTGCGGCCGCCGGTCGCGCGAGCCAATTCAACAGCTACTTCGTGACACTCGTGGCGAGCCTGAGCGAGGCAACCGCGAAATCGAAGTCCATGCCGCTCAGCGACGCGATCATCGCCGTTTCCGGCGAAATGGCGGGCTTCGGCCTTCCGGATTACCTGTCGATTTCCAAGGGGTGTGCGGCTGAGCGACTGCAGCGACCGGGGCTCCTCGAATCATGCAGGCAGCTCGCCGCATCCCTGATGGCGGGAGACACAATCATTGCAGAAATGATTGGCGTGGCCATCGCGAAACGCGCCTGGCCGGTCGATTCGACGCAGTGGCGATCGGCGGTGGAGGCCCGGCGCGTGTCCAAATACCGGAGCACGGCACTCGGCAATCTTGGATCGATTGGAGACTGGGATGAGGCGAATGCGGAGGAATACTTGAGCCTGATCAAGGCCCATCGTCGCGAGCAGGATGCATTCACGGCCCAACTCGTTGCACACGGCGTCGATCCGATACCGCCGGCCGACTGGTTCGAACCGGAAGGGCCATAGCAAACGTAAGCTATTGAATCAGATCGCTTCGTGTTAATCCGTGTGACGCGGAACTCGTAGCGCGCCCCGCGGTTGCGGTACATTCCTGCGGCCCGAGTGCGGCTCCTGCCCTTACCAGAAAGCCCGACGAGACATGCAGCGAGTTCAGCACACCGCATCCGGAGCCGTTTACCGCCCCGAGATCGAAGGGGTCCGTGCAGTGGCCGCCATCCTCGTGGCGACCTTTCACATCTGGCTGGGCCGCGTGTCGGGCGGCGTGGACGTTTTCTTCTTGTTGTCCGGTTTTCTCGTCACCACGAGTCTACTGACGCAGATAGACCGTCTTGGCGTCATGCAGATAGCCAAGTTCTGGGGCCGCCTCATCAACCGGCTGCTGCCGGCGGCTTACCTGGTGCTGTGCGCCGTCATCGTCGCATCGATCTTCCTGCTGCCCGAGTCCCGCTGGTCGCATACGATCAAGAACGTCGCCGCCTCGGCTCTCTACGTCGAGAACTGGATGCTCGAGCGCGACGCCGTCGACTATCTCCGGAGGGACGCGGCAGTCGGCCCGGTGCAGCACTACTGGGCGCTCGCGGTGCAGGGCCAGTTCTACTTCGCCTGGCCGTTGTTGTTCGCTTCGCTCGCATTCATTGCGCGGCGGATGAAGGTTGGTTTCCGCGGCTTGGCGACCGCGGTCCTGCTGCTGCTGTTCGCGATCTCACTCGCGTATTCCGTGTGGTTTACCCAGCACAACCAGCCGGTCGCCTACTTCTCGACCTTCACGCGCATCTGGGAATTCACGCTCGGCGGCCTGCTGGCGATTGTCATTGCGCGCATCGCACTGCCGCCTGCCGCGCGGCTGTTGACAGGGTGGGTCGGGTTGCTCGCCGTCCTGAGCTGCGGCTTCGTGCTGCAGGTTTCTCATGTTTTCCCGGGTTACGCGGCGCTTTGGCCCACTCTCGGCGGCGCGCTCATCGTTGTTGCGGGAACGTCCGGGAGCCGTTTCGGCGTCGACCGCTTCCTCGGTTCGCGGGCGATGGTGTATCTCGGCGCCATTTCGTACGCCATCTACCTCTGGCATTTCCCGATACTCGAGTTCTACCGCACACATACCACGCGCGGGCCAGTGAGCTTCCTCGTGGGCGCGTGCATGCTTGCCGCCACCGTGGCGCTCGCGGCGCTCACGCATCGTTTCCTCGAGCGACCCGTGAAGCGCGCCAGGATTGGTTCCGCCGCGCCCTGGCGCGCCTTCGCATTCGGCGCGCTGTGCGGCGCCCCCGTCGTTGTCGGGCTCGCCGCATGGAGCGCCATTTATCTCGAGGAACGTGATGCGGAGCGGCGCATCGTAGTCGCCGCCAACCCGGATTACCCCGGGGCGCGCGTATTCGATCCGGGCTTCACGTTCCAGGACGATCCCGGAATCGCAATTTCCCCCGGGCCGATTGCCGCAGATCGGGATCTCGAACGGCTCGGCGACGCATGCGGAGAAACCTTGAGCGAGGTTCCGCGGCCTTGTCCGATTGCCGGTGAGCCAGGCATGCCGACCATCGCCGTCGTCGGCGGCTCCCATTCCGCGCAGTGGCTGCCGGCCCTGCGGGAGATCGCTGCCAGCGAACGCTGGCGAATCGTGAGCTACACCAAGAGCAACTGCCCGTTCTACCTGGGAGAAGCCAAAACCCAGGAAAGCGAATGGGATGGTTGCCGTGAATACAACTGGCAAGTGCTCGAGCTCGTGAAGGAGTTGAACCCCGCGATGGTTCTCATGACATCCACGCGCTACACCGGGCGCGAGGAATGGGTACCCGAGGGCTATCTGGCCGCCTGGCGCGCATTGGGCGACGTCGGCATCCAGGTCATCGCGATGCGCCTCAATCCCCACTTCTATATCGATGTTTCCGACTGCGTGGAGCTGCATGGCGAGGAATCGCCGATGTGCCGGTGGGCACGGGACGAGATCATCGCGCGACCGAGCCCGGTGGAGTTACTCGCGGACCCTCCGGCCAACGTGCAATTCGTCGACCTGACCGATTATTTCTGCACGAAAATCACGTGCATGCCGGTGATCGGAAACATCATGGTTTACCGGCACGGCAGCCACGTTACGGCGACCTACGCTCGCACGCTCGCGCCAGTGCTGCACGATCGGATACTGTCCGGGCCTGGCCTGCGGGCGTTCGTCACGGTGGCGCTCCCAAAGGGATTCAAACCCTCGAACCAGCCTTGAGGG
>DAIQBB010000024.1:0-20767 GCA_036781365.1 Steroidobacteraceae bacterium
GCGAGGGCGGCCGCACCGTCGGTGCCGGCGTCGTCTCCAAGGTGATCAAGTAAGGGCGAAACGACAGGGCAGTAGCTCAATTGGCAGAGCGGCGGTCTCCAAAACCGCAGGTTGGGGGTTCGATTCCCTCCTGCCCTGCCAGCAGTCGTAACGGAAGCGCATGAACGAGCAAGCCGAAAAATCCGGTGTCGCCCTGGTCGACGCCTTCAAGCTGGTGCTGGCTGCCGCGGCGCTCCTCGGCGGCGTCATCGCGTACTACTGGTACGAGAACGAGCCGCAGGTGCTGCGCGTGCTCATGGTGCTCGGCGGGCTGATCGCGAGCCTCATGCTGCTCTACTGGTCGGAGCCGGGGCGCGAGCTGTGGGCCTACGTCCAGTCTTCGCGCGTCGAGCTCCGCAAGATGGTTTGGCCGACGCGCGCAGAGACCTGGCGCACGACGCTCGTGGTGTTCGTGTTCGTACTGATGCTGGGCGTGTTCTTCTGGCTGGTGGACATGGGACTCGCCTGGGGCATGCGGCACGTAACGGGACAGGGAGGCTGATCAGGTGTCTTTGAACTGGTACGTCGTGCACGCCTACTCGAACTTCGAGCACAAGGTCGCGAACAGCCTGAAAGAACGCATCAGGCTCCACGGCCTCGACGAGAAGTTCGGCGAAGTGCTGGTGCCGACCGAGGAAGTCGTCGAGATGCGCGCCGGCCAGAAGCGCAAGAGCGAGCGCAAGTTCTTCCCCGGCTACGTGCTGGTGCAGATGGCGATGGACGACGAAGCGTGGCATCTCGTCAAGGAGACGCCGAAGGTGCTCGGCTTCATCGGCGGCACGCCGGAGAAGCCCGCGCCGATCACGGAAAAAGAGGCGAATGCGATTCTTCGGCGCGTCGAGGAAGGGGTGGAGAAGCCGAGGCCGAAGGTACTGTTCGAGCCCGGCGAAGTCGTGCGCGTGGTCGATGGCCCGTTCAACGATTTCACGGGCGTGGTCGAGAGCGTGAATTACGAGAAGAGCCGCCTGCAGGTCGCGGTGCAGATTCTCGGCCGGTCGACGCCGGTCGAGCTGGACTTCGGCCAGGTGGAGAAGGTCTAGAAAATGGCAAAGAAGGTACAGGGTTACATCAAGTTGCAGATTCCTGCGGGGGCGGCGAATCCCAGCCCTCCCGTTGGGCCGGCGCTCGGCCAGCAGGGCGTCAACATCATGGAGTTCTGCAAGCAGTTCAATGCGGCGACGCAGAAGGAAGAGAAGGGCCTGCCGATCCCCGTGATCATCACGGTGTACAGCGATCGCAGCTTCACCTTCATCCTGAAGACGCCGCCCGCGGCCGTGCTCGTCCGCAAGGCGATCGGAATCGAGAAGGGATCCGGGACGCCGAACACGAAGAAGGTCGGCAAGATTTCGCGCAAGCAGCTCGAGGAGATCGCGAAGGCAAAGATGCCCGACCTGACCGCGGCCGACCTCGACGCGGCCGTGCGCACCATCGCGGGCAGCGCCCGCAGCATGGGCGTCGACGTGGAGGGCACCTGACATGGCCACACTATTCAAGCGCCAGAAGCCCTGGGCCGACCGCGTGAAGCCCGGCCACGCGTACACGCTCGAGGAGGCCGTCGCCCTCGTCAAGGAATTCGCGAATGCGAAATTCGACGAGGCGGTCGACGTCGCGATCAACCTCGGCATCGACCCTGCGAAGTCGGACCAGCAGGTTCGCGGCTCGACGGTCATGCCGAACGGCACCGGCAAGAAAGTGCGTGTCGCCGTGTTCACGCAGGGCAAGAACGCCGACGCCGCCCGCGAAGCGGGCGCCGACATCGTGGGCCTCGAGGACCTCGCCGAGAAGGTGAAGGCCGGCCAGATCGATTTCGACGTCGTGGTCGCGAGCCCCGATGCGATGCGCGTCGTGGGCGGGCTCGGGCAGATCCTCGGCCCGCGCGGCCTGATGCCGAACCCGAAGGTCGGCACGGTGACGCCGGACGTCGCTGGCGCGGTGAGGAACGCGAAGGCGGGCCAGGTCCGCTACCGCTGCGACAAGGCCGGCATTGTCCACTGCACGATCGGCAAGGCGAGCTTCAAGCCCGAGGCGCTGAAGGAAAACTTCCTCGCGCTGGTCGCGGACATCCAGAAGCACAAGCCTTCGACGTCGAAGGGCGTGTTCATGCAGCGCGTGTCGGTGTCGTCGACGATGGGTCCCGGCATTGCCGTGGACCGGGCGTCGATCGGTATTTAAGGGAAGAGTTTTGAACGTCCGGGGTTGCGAACCCCGGCCATCGAAGACCGCAGGCGGGGCCATGCCCCTTAATGGACGCCAGCGCAGATGGTGGAACCCGAGACAGCGTTCGCTGGCCGGTCCCACCGCTAGGAGGGTTGGATGGGACTGAAACTGGAAGACAAGCAGGCGATGGTGACCGAGGTGCAGGCCGTTGCGCAGACCGCGCATTCGGTCGTTGCGGCGGAATATCGTGGCTTGACGGTCTCGCAGCTGACGGGCCTGCGCGCGAAGGCGCGCCAGGCCGGCGTCTACATGCGGGTCGTCAAGAACACGCTGGCGCGCCGCGCGGTCACGGGTACGCCATACGAGTGCATCGCGGGCAACCTCAAGGGTCCGCTGATCCTCGCGTTCTCCAAGGAGGATCCGGGCGCCGCCGCCCGCGTCGTCAAGGAGTTCGCTAAGGGCAACGACAAGCTGGTGCCGACCCTGGTCGCGCTCGGCGGGCAGGTTTATCCGCCCGCGGAAATCGACCGGGTCGCGAGCCTGCCGACGAAGTTGCAGGCGCTCTCGATGCTCCTCGGCGTCATGAAGGCGCCGGTCACGAAATTCGTCCGGACGCTCGCCGAGCCTCACGCGAAGCTCGTGCGCACCGTCGCGGCGATCAAGGCCACGAAGGCCGCCTGACCGGTTGATTACGGGTTCAACGACACATATATATCTGGAGAGATGGCAATGGCTGCTAGCAAGGAACAGATTCTCGAGGCGATTTCGAACATGACGATCATGGAAGTGGTCGACCTCGTGAAGCTGATGGAAGACAAGTTCGGAGTGACGGCTGCCGCCCCGGTGGCGGTTGCCGCCGCCGCGGGTGGCGGTGCCGCCGCTCCCGCCGTAGAAGAGAAGACCGAATTCACGGTCACGCTGAAGGCGTACCCGGCCGAGAAGAAGGTCGGCGTCATCAAGGTGATCCGCGAGATCACGGGCCTTGGACTCAAGGAAGCCAAGGACCTCGTGGAGGGCGCCCCCTCCACCGTAAAGGAAAGCGCTTCGAAGGCGGATTCGGAGAAGTTCAAGAAGATGCTCGAAGACGGCGGCGCCACGGTCGAGGTCAAGTAACGACCTCCATGCGAGGGCACTGCCCCGCAGTCCGCGGCACTGGAATCAGGCGCGCCGTTTCCCGGTGGGGAGACGGCCGCCTACGCGTGCCCGGCTCGGCCTTATTGATAACAGACAGGTGATGAAGATGGCCTATACGTTCACCGAGAAGAAGCGCATCCGGAAAAACTTTGGCAAGCGCCAGGGCATTCTGGACGTGCCGCCGTTGCTCGCGATCCAGACCGACTCGTACGCGCAGTTCCTGCAGCTGGTCGAGTCCCGCGCGCTGCACGCGGAACTGTCCGCGCATGCAGGCGGCCAGGTCGCCGGCGGCCGGCTGCTCTCGGAGGAACAGGAGAGGGGCATCATCGAGAAGCACCTCCGGCGCGCGGGCCTGCACGCCGCATTCAATAGCGTGTTCCCGATCAAGAGCTATTCGGGCAATGCGACGCTCGAGTACGTCTATTACTACCTCGGCGAGCCGGTGTTCGACGTCAAGGAATGCCAGATGCGCGGGCTGACCTACGCCGCGCCGCTCCGCGTCCGCTTGCGGCTGCGCGTCATGGACAAGGAATCGCCGGGCGCCTCGCGCGTGAAGCGCGCGATCGAGCAGGAGGTCTACCTCGGCGAGCTGCCGCTCATGACCGAGAACGGCACCTTCATCGTGAACGGCACCGAGCGCGTGATCGTGTCGCAGCTGCACCGCAGCCCAGGCGTGATCTTCGACCACGACAAGGGCAAGACCCACAGCTCCGGAAAGCTGCTGTTCCAGGCGCGCGTGATTCCGTACCGCGGCTCCTGGCTCGACTTCGAGTTCGACGCGAAGGACTGCGTGTTCGCGCGCATCGACCGCCGCCGGAAGCTTCCGGTGACGATCCTGCTGCGCGCCCTCGGCTACTCGAACTCGGACATCCTGCGGCTCTTCTTCGACCGCAACACGGTGCACCTGACCAAGAAGGGCCCGGAACTCGAGCTCGTGCCCGAGCGGCTGCGCGGCGAGATCGCGATGTTCGAGATCAGCGCGAACGGCAAGGTCATCGTCGAGGAGGGCCGCCGGATCACCGCGCGCCACGTGCGCCAGCTCGAGGAGGCCGGCGTGCGCCGCCTGCACGTGCCGGTCGAGTACCTCGAGGGCAAGGTCCTGGCCCACGACGTCGCCGACCCGCAGACCGGCGAGGTGCTCGCCTCGGCGAACGACGTGCTGACGACCGCGCTCGTCGAGCGCTTCGTGAATGCGAACGTGCCCGAGATCGGCACGCTCTACGTGAACGACCTCGACCGCGGCCCGTATGTCTCGGACACGCTCCGGATCGACGCATCGACGACCCGCCTCGAGGCGCTGATCGAGATCTACCGGATGATGCGCCCGGGCGAGCCGCCGACGAAGGACGCGGCCGAGAACCTGTTCCACAACCTGTTCTTCAACGGCGAGCGATACGACCTGTCGGCCGTGGGCCGCATGAAGTTCAATCGCCGCGTGAACCGCGAGTTCCCCCCGGAGCTTTCGGGCGCCGAGGCGGAGCGCTGGCTCGAAGAGCCGGGAATCCTTTACGACGGCCGATATTTCTCGACCGTCGCCGACCAGCGGAAGGACGACTCCGGCAAGGGGCTCGTCGCCAAGTACGGTCCGGACATGTCCGACGTAGTCGACGTGCTGCGCACGCTGATCGCGATCAAGAACGGCGACGGCAAGGTGGACGACATTGACCACCTCGGCAACCGCCGCGTGCGCTGCGTCGGGGAGATGGCCGAGGTCGCGTTCCGCATCGGGCTCGTGCGCGTCGAGCGCGCGGTCAAGGAGCGCCTGACGCTCGCGGAGAACGAGGAGATCAACCCGCAGGACATGATCAACGCGAAGCCCGTGGCCGCGGCAGTCAAGGAGTTCTTCGGATCCTCGCAGCTCTCGCAGTTCATGGACCAGAACAACCCGCTGTCCGAGATCACGCACAAGCGCCGCGTTTCGGCGCTCGGCGAGGGCGGCCTGAAGCGCGAGCGCGCGGGCTTCGAGGTGCGCGACGTGCACCCGACGCACTACGGCCGCGTCTGCCCGATCGAGACGCCGGAAGGACCGAACATCGGACTGATCAACTCGCTCGCGGTCTATGCCCGCACCAACAAGTACGGCTTCCTCGAGACGCCGTACCGGCGCGTGCGCGAAATGCGCGTGACCGGCGAGGTCGACTACCTGTCGGCGATCGAGGAGAGCGAATTCGTGATCGCGCAGGCCAACGCGCCGCTCGACGAAAAGGGCCGCTTCACCGATGAACTCGTCTCCTGCCGCTACCAGAACGAATTCACGTTGATGCCTTCCGAGCGCATCGAGTACATGGACGTCTCGCCGCGCCAGATCGTGTCGGTCGCCGCGGCGCTGATCCCGTTCCTCGAGCACGACGACGCGAACCGCGCGTTGATGGGTTCGAACATGCAGCGCCAGGCAGTGCCGACGCTGCGCTCGTCCACGCCGCTGGTCGGCACAGGGATAGAGCGCACCGTCGCGATCGACTCCGGCGTCGCGGTGATCGCGCGCCGGGGCGGCGCAGTCGACTCGGTCGACGCGTCGCGCATCGTCGTACGGGTCAATGAGGGCGAGGTCACGGCCGGCGAGCCGGGCGTCGACATCTACAACCTCACGAAGTACACGCGCTCGAACCAGAACACCTGCATCAACCAGCAGCCGCTGGTGCGAGTCGGCAACACGATCGCGAAGGGCGACGTGCTGGCGGACGGCCCGTCGACCCACCTCGGCGAGCTCGCGCTCGGCCAGAACATGATGGTCGCGTTCATGCCCTGGAATGGCTACAACTTCGAGGACTCGATCCTGATCTCGGAGCGCGTGGTCATAGAAGACCGCTTCACGACGATCCACATCGAGGAGCTGACCTGCGTTGCCCGCGACACCAAGCTCGGGCCCGAGGAAATAACCGCGGATATCCCGAATGTCGGCGATACCGCGCTTGCGAAGCTCGACGAGGCCGGCATCGTGTTCATCGGCGCCGAGGTCAAGGCGGGCGACATCCTGGTCGGCAAGGTCACGCCGAAGGGCGAGACCCAGCTGACGCCCGAGGAGAAGCTGCTGCGCGCGATCTTCGGCGAGAAGGCGTCGGACGTGAAGGATACTTCGCTCCGCGTCCCGCCGGGCATGGACGGCACCGTGATCGACGTGCGCGTCTTCACGCGTGACGGCGTCGAGAAGGACAGCAGGGCGCTCGCGATCCAGAAGGCGGAGATCGAGAAGGTCCGCAAGGACCTGAACGACCAGCGCCGCATCCTCGAGGACGACCTGTTCTCGCGGCTGCGTGCAGCGCTCGTGGGCGAGACCGCGAGCGGCGGCCCGCACCGGCTGAAGGCGGGCAGCACCGTGACCGCGGAGTTCCTCGACGAGGTGCCGCGCGAGGAGTGGTTCGAGATCCGCATGCGAGACGAGGGCCCCTCGGCCGCGCTCGAGGGTGCGCGCAAGCGGCTCGCCGAGCAGGTCAAGGAGTTCGAGCGCCGCTTCGAGGGCAAGAAGGGCAAGATCACGGCCGGCGACGACCTCGCGCCGGGCGTGCTGAAGATGGTCAAGGTCTACCTCGCGGTGAAGCGCCGCATCCAGCCGGGCGACAAGATGGCGGGCCGGCACGGCAACAAGGGCGTCGTCTCCACGATCGTCCCGGTCGAGGACATGCCTTACCTCGCGGACGGCACGCCGATCGACATCGTGCTGAACCCGCTTGGCGTTCCCTCACGAATGAACATCGGCCAGATCCTCGAGACTCACCTCGGCTGGGCCGCCCGCGGGCTCGGCACGAAGATCGGCAAGATGCTCGAGGCACAGGAGGCGATTGTCGATCTGCGCAAGCTCCTCGACCGCATCTACAACTCGACGGGAGGACAGAAGGAAGACATCAATTCGCTGTCTGACGCCGAGGTCCAGGAACTCGCGCGCAACCTGACTGACGGGGTGCCGATGGCGACGCCCGTGTTCGACGGCGCGAGCGAGGCCGAGATCAAGGGCTTGCTCGAGCTCGCGGACCTGCCGGTCAGCGGGCAGACCATGCTGACCGACGGCCGCACCGGCGAGGCCTTCGATCGCCAGGTGACCGTCGGCTACATGTACATGCTGAAGCTGAACCACCTGGTGGACGACAAGATGCACGCCCGTTCCACGGGACCGTACAGCCTCGTTACACAGCAGCCGCTCGGCGGCAAGGCGCAGTTCGGCGGCCAGCGCTTCGGCGAGATGGAAGTCTGGGCGCTCGAGGCCTACGGAGCTTCCTACACATTGCAGGAAATGCTGACGGTCAAGTCGGACGACGTGCAGGGCCGCACGCAGATGTACAAGGCGATCGTCGACGGCAATCACGAGATGAAGGCGGGCATGCCCGAGTCCTTCAACGTGCTGGTCAAGGAAATCCGTTCGCTCGCGATCAACATCGAGCTCGAGCAGGAAGGGTGATCGAATGAAAGACCTGATGAAGTTCTTCAAGCCCCAGACCGTGGTCGAGAATTTCGACTCGATCCGGATCGCGCTGACGTCGCCGGACATGATCAAGTCCTGGTCGTACGGCGAAGTGCGCAAGCCAGAGACCATCAACTACCGGACCTTCAAGCCGGAACGTGACGGGCTGTTCTGCGCCAAGATCTTCGGGCCCGTGAAGGATTACGAGTGCCTTTGCGGCAAGTACAAGCGCCTGAAGCACCGCGGCGTCGTCTGCGAGAAGTGCGGCGTCGAGGTCACGCAATCGAAGGTCCGGCGCGAGCGCATGGGGCACATCGAGCTCGCAAGCCCGGTCGCGCACATCTGGTTCCTGAAGTCGCTGCCCTCGCGCATCGGCCTGATGGTCGACATGACGCTCAGGGACCTTGAGCGCGTGCTGTACTTCGAGGCCTTCGTGGTCGTCGACCCGGGCATGACGCCGCTCGAGCGCGGCCAGCTCATGTCGAACGAGATGTACCTCGAGGCAATCGAGAAGTACGGCGACGAGTTCGACGCGCGCATGGGCGCCGAGGCGATCCTCGAGCTCCTGAAGTCGATCGACCTCGCGACCGAGACCGGCAAGGTGCGCACCGAGATCGGAGCCACGACCTCCGAGACCAAGATCAAGCGCCTGACCAAGCGCCTCAAGCTGCTCGAGTCGTTCATCGAGTCCGGCAACAGCCCCCAGTGGATGGTGCTGACCATGCTGCCGGTGCTGCCGCCTGACCTGCGGCCGCTGGTGCCGCTCGACGGCGGCCGGTTCGCGACCTCGGACCTGAATGACCTGTACCGCCGCGTCATCAACCGCAACAACCGTCTGCGCCGCCTGCTCGAGCTGAACGCGCCGGACATCATCGTGCGCAACGAAAAGCGCATGTTGCAGGAATCGGTCGACGCGCTGCTCGACAACGGCCGCCGCGGCCGCGCGATCACGGGCACGAACAAGCGCCCGCTGAAGTCGCTCGCCGACATGATCAAGGGCAAGCAGGGCCGGTTCCGCCAGAACCTGCTCGGCAAGCGCGTCGACTACTCGGGACGCAGTGTCATCGTGGTCGGCCCGACGCTCCGCCTGCACCAGTGCGGGCTGCCGAAGAAGATGGCGCTCGAGCTCTTCAAGCCGTTCATCTTCCACAAGCTCCAGCTGCGCGGCCTCGCCACGACCATCAAGGCGGCCAAGCGCCTGGTCGAGCGCGAAGGCCCCGAGGTGTGGGACATCCTCGAGGAAGTCATCCGCGAGCATCCGGTCCTGCTGAACCGCGCCCCGACCCTGCACCGCCTCGGCATCCAGGCATTCGAGCCCGTGCTGATCGAGGGCAAGGCGATTCAGCTGCACCCGCTCGTCTGCACCGCGTTCAACGCGGACTTCGACGGCGACCAGATGGCCGTGCACGTGCCGCTCTCGCTCGAGGCCCAGCTCGAGGCGCGGGCCCTGATGCTGTCGTCGAACAACATCCTGTCACCGGCGAACGGCGACCCGATCATCGTCCCGTCGCAGGACGTCGTTCTCGGCCTCTATTACCTGACGCGCGAGCGCGCCGGGGCGAAGGGCGAGGGAATGATATTCACGGACGTGCGCGAGGTGCATCGCGCCCACGAGACGCGCATGGCGGACCTCCACGCCGGCGTCAAGGTGCGCATCGTCGAGTACCAGAAGAACGCGACGGGCGAGCTGAAGGAGAAGCGCCGGCTGGTGAAGACCACCGTCGGGCGCGCGCTCCTGTCCGAGCTGCTGCCGCGCGGGCTCCCGTTTGAGCTCGTGAACCAGGACATGACCAAGAAGCGCGTGCAGGCGGTCATCAACTCCTGCTACCGGGCCCTCGGCCTCAAGGAGACCGTGATCTTCGCCGACCGACTGATGTACACGGGCTTCTCCTACGCGACGCGCGCCGCGATCTCGATCGGCGTGGACGACATGATGGTGCCGCCGCAGAAGACGAAGATCCTGGCCACGGCCGAAAAGGAAGTGAAGGAGATCCAGGACCAGTACGAGTCCGGCCTCGTCACGAACGGCGAGCGCTACAACAAGGTCGTCGACATCTGGTCGCGCACGAACGACCAGATCGGCAAGGCGATGATGGACCAGCTGCGCCATGAGGAAGGCACCGACCGCAAGGGCAGGAAAGTGCAGCAGGGCTCGTTCAACTCGATCTTCATGATGGCCGACTCCGGCGCGCGAGGCTCGGCGGCCCAGATCCGCCAGCTCGCCGGCATGCGCGGCCTGATGGCAAAGCCGGACGGTTCGATCATCGAGACTCCGATCACGGCAAACTTCCGCGAAGGCCTGAACGTATTGCAGTACTTCATCTCGACCCACGGCGCCCGCAAGGGCCTCGCGGACACCGCGCTGAAGACCGCGAACTCGGGCTACCTGACGCGTCGTCTCGTCGACGTCGCCCAGGACCTCGTTGTTACGCTGACGGACTGCGGCACCGAGCACGGGCTCGAAGTGACGCCGATCGTCGAGGGCGGCGACGTGGTCGAGGGCCTCGGCGAGCGCGTGCTCGGCCGCGTCACCGCGACCGACGTGCCGAAGCCCGGCACGGACGAAGCCCTGATCACGGCGGGCACGCTGATCGACGAGCAGTGGGTGCAGGAACTCGAGCACCATGGGGTCGACCAGATCAAGGTCCGTTCGCCGATCACCTGCGATGTCCGCTATGGCGTCTGCGCCATGTGCTATGGCCGCGACCTGGCGCGCGGGCGGCTCATCTCGATCGGCGAGGCGGTTGGCGTGATCGCCGCGCAGTCGATCGGCGAGCCGGGCACGCAGCTGACGATGCGGACCTTCCACATCGGCGGCGCCGCCTCCCGCGCGGCCGCGATCTCGCTCGTCGAGATCAAGGGCAAGGGCATGCTGCGCTTCCACAACGTGAAGTCCGTGCGGCACGAAAAGGGCCACCTCGTCACGACCTCGCGCTCCGGCGAGATCGGCGTGATCGACGAGTTCGGCCGGGAGCGCGAGCGCTACAAGATCCCCTACGGCGCGACCATCGTCGCCGACGAGGGCGGTGCCGTGCAGCCGGGCCAGATCGTCGCGAACTGGGACCCGCACACCCACCCGGTCGTCACCGAAGTCGCGGGCTTCATCCGCTTCAACGACTTCGTCGACGGCGTGACGGTGCAGTCGCAGGTGGACGAAGTCACGGGCCTTTCCTCGGTCGAGGTGCTCGACCCGAAGCAGCGCGCGGCGGCCGGCCGCGACCTGCGGCCGGTCTTGAAACTCGTCAACGCGAAGGGAAAAGAGATCACTTTCGCCAACACCGACATTCCGGCGGTTTATACATTGCCGGCTGGAGCGCTCGTTTCGCTCGAGGACGGCGCCAAGGTTTCAGTCGGCGACGTCATCGCGCGTATCCCGCAGGAATCTTCGAAGACCCGCGACATCACGGGCGGCCTGCCGCGCGTTGCGGACCTGTTCGAGGCCCGCAAGCCCAAGGAGCCGGCGATCCTCGCCGAGGTCACGGGCACGGTCAGCTTCGGCCGCGAGACCAAGGGCAAGCGCCGCCTTGTCATCACCGGCGAGAACAACGAGCGTTACGAAGAGCTGATCCCGAAGTGGCGGCAGCTCAACGTGTTCGAGGGCGAGCACGTCGAGCGCGGCGAAGTGATCGCGGAAGGCGAGCCGAACCCGCACGACATCCTGCGCCTGCAGGGTGTCGCGGCGCTCGCCAACTACCTCACGCGCGAGATCCAGGACGTGTACCGGCTCCAGGGTGTGAAGATCAACGACAAGCACATCGAGGTCATCGTCCGGCAGATGCTGCGCAAGGTCGAGATCAAGGAATCCGGCGACACGACGCTGCTGCGCGGCGAGCAGCTCGAGCGCGCACGCATCCTGGAGCTCAACGACCGCATCAAGGCCGAGAAGAAGGCGCCGGCGGTGTATGAGCCGATGCTGCTCGGCATCACCAAGGCCTCGCTACAGACCGACTCGTTCATCTCCGCGGCCTCGTTCCAGGAGACGACGCGCGTCCTGACCGATGCAGCCGTCCGCGGCATCAAGGACGACCTGCGCGGTCTCAAGGAGAACGTCATCGTCGGCCGCCTGATTCCGGCCGGCACCGGTTTCTCGTTCCATGCGCAGCGCCGCAGCAAGCGAGGGGACGAGTCCCACCGCGGCTTCCTCGATTCGGGCGCCGAAGTGGCGGGCGAAGAGCCGGTGGTGCAGGAGGCCGTGGGAGAGTGACCGGCTAGCGGAGATCGAGTCCGAGGTCGAGCGATTTCGCGGAGTGGGTGAGCCAGCCGAGCGAAATCGAGTCGACACCGGTCTCCGCGACCTCGCGGACGTTGGCGGGCGTGATGCCGCCCGAAGCCTCCGTGTGACAGCGCCCGGCGACGAGAGAAACCGCGCGCTTCAGCAGCGCCGGCGCCATGTTGTCGAGCAGCACTGCGCTGACTCCGGTGCGCAGCGCTTCCTCGAGCTCGGCCAGCGATTCGACCTCCACCTGGATCGCCACCTGCGCGCCGAGCGCTGTCCGCGCCCGTTCCACCGCCGTCGTGATCGAACCCGCGATGCCGATGTGGTTGTCCTTGATCAGCACGGCGTCGTAGAGGCCCGAGCGATGATTGACGCCGCCGCCGACGGCGACCGCGTACTTCTCCAGTGCCCGCAATCCGGGCGTCGTCTTTCGCGTGTCCTTGATTGCAACGCCGGTGCCTTCGACCGCCCGGACGACGGCCGCCGTCGCGGTCGCGATACCGGACAGCCGGCCCATCAGGTTGAGGATCGTGCGTTCGCCCGTGAGCAGGCTGGCTGCCGCGCCGGCGAGCTCGACAACCGTGTCCCCGGCGGAAACTTCACTGCCATCCTTTGCAAGGATCGTTGCCGTCGCCGGACCGGGCAGGCGCGAGAGTACGAGCTGCACGATGTCGACGCCTGCGATGCGTCCCGCCTCGCGGCTGCGGATGGACGCAGACATCGGCGTATCGTCCGGCACCACGGCCCGCGTCGTGATGTCGCCCCGCCCACCTAGATCTTCGGCGAGCGCAATATCGACGATCCGGGCGAATGCTTCGAACGGCGGGGCGTGAGTCACGCGACCTGGCTGCTTGCGCCGGCCAGGATCTCGACCGCATCCGGTAGCGGCTCGACGAAGCTGCGCACGGGTCGGCCCGGCGCCGGATCGGGATAATCCAGGCGATAGTGCGCGCCGCGCGATTCACGGCGCTCGAGCGCGGCGCGAAGCATGAGACGAGCGATGAGCTGCTGATCGTCTTCAGTCCGCGAGACTGCCTTCCAGTCATCGAGCCGCTTGAGCGCCTGCGCCATCATGAGTCCGCTGCGAAGCGGGCCGAGACTGTGGCCCATCAATCGGCGCAAGGAGGCGACAAGCGCCGGGTCGGGTTCTCCCGAAATCCGGCGGCGAGGAATTTCGAGCTGCCCGCGCGGGGGTGAAAGTTCCTCGGCCCCGATCGCCCGCGCGATGCGTTCGCCGAACACGAGGCCTTCCAGCAGCGAGTTGCTCGCGAGGCGATTGCCGCCGTGCAAGCCGGAAGCCGCCACCTCTCCGCAGGCCCACAGCCCGGCCAGCGAACTGCGGCCCTCGGCATCGGTTGCGATCCCGCCCATGTGAAAGTGTGCCGCGGCCGCGACCGGAAGAGGCTGGCGGCTTGTATCGAGTCCCGCATGCGCTGCGAGCGCAAAGGCAGCCGGGAAGCGAGTGGCGAGATCCGGGATGCCGGTGGCGTCGAGCCAGGCGGTCCGGCCCGCGGCCTGCAGGGCAGCGACGCGGCGAGCGATGACGTCGCGCGGCGCCAGTTCCGCGTCGGCATGGGCGGCTTGCATGAAGCGGTCGCCGGAATCGTCGAGCAGCACCGCACCGGCGCCGCGAAGCGCCTCGGTCAGCAGGGGGAGGGGATCGGCCTCGACCGCAAGCGCGGTCGGGTGAAACTGCATGAATTCGAGGTCGGCGAGGCAGACGCCGCTGCGCGCCGCGGCGGCAAGGCCCGCGCCCCGCGAAATCCCGGGATTCGTCGTGCGGTCGAAGCAGGCGCCGATGCCTCCCGTCGCCAGCACCACATGCGGGGCCAGCACGGCAAGCCGGCTTGCATCTGGAGCTTCGAGCAGTACGCCGCCGGCGCGATTCCCGCATCGGATGAGGTCAACGAGATCAAGGCCTTCCAGCACGCGGATATCGGGCCGCTGCATTGCCGCATGCCGCATTGCGCGCATGACTGCGGCACCCGTGCGGTCGCCACCGGCGTGAACGATGCGATGACGGCTGTGCCCGGCTTCGCGGCCGAGCGCGGGTTCGCCAGAATCGTCCAGGTCGAAGTCGACGCCGAGCCGGCGCAACCAATCGATCCGCGTGCGGGCGGCCCGGGTTACGAGTGCGGCGATTTCCGGGTCCGTCAGCCCGGCGGACACGCGAAGCGTATCCGCTGCGTGCAGGGCAGGGGAGTCACCGCATTCGAGCGCGGCGGCGATTCCGCCCTGCGCAAGTTTCGAGGCGCCGCCGCCGACCGGCTCGTTGGCGACGAGGATGCATCCCCGTAGCGACAGCGCCGTCGCGAGTCCCGCAATGCCGCCGCCGACGACGACGGCGGGAGCGGTGATGAAATCCTGCGCGATCATGTGTTGATCGCAAGCATCCGCGTGACGGCCCGCCGCGCACGGAGCGCGATCGCGGGATCGATCGTCACTTCGTGCCGCATCTCGCGCAGCGATGCGGCAATGCCCTCGAGGGTGATGCGCTTCATGTGTGGGCACAGGTTGCAGGGCCGCACGAACTCGACGTCGGGCATTTCGGCCGCGACGTTGTCGGACATTGAGCACTCGGTGACCATCACGACGCGGCGCGGCCGGTGCCGATCGACCCAGGAAATCATTCCGGCGGTCGAGCCGACGTAATCGGCTTCGGCAAGCACGTCGGGCGGGCATTCCGGGTGGGCAATGATCCGGATTCCGGGATGGCCCTCGCGATAGGCGCGCAGCTCCTGGCCGGTGAACCGCTCGTGGACCATGCAGCTGCCCTCCCAGAGAATCACCTCGACGCCGGTCTGCGAAGCGACCCAGCGGCCGAGATACTGGTCCGGAAGGAAGATCACGCGCTCGACACCGAGCGACTCGACGACGGCGACCGCGTTTGAGGAGGTACAGCAGATGTCGGATTCCGCCTTTACCTCGGCCGAGGTATTGACGTAGGTCACGACCGGCACGCCGGGATAGCGTTCGCGCAGCAGGCGCACGTCCGCGCCCGTGATCGACTCGGCGAGCGAGCAACCGGCGCGCTGGTCCGGGATCAGCACGGTCTTGCCGGGATTCATGAGCTTTGCGGTCTCCGCCATGAAATGCACGCCGGCCATGACGATGACATCCGCGTCGGTCGTGGCCGCCATGCGCGCGAGCGCGAGCGAATCGCCGCGCAGGTCCGCAACGCCGTGAAAGATGTCGGGCGTCATGTAGTTGTGCGCGAGGACGACGGCGTGGCGCTTCGACTTCAGCGCCTCGATCTCGGCGATCAGCGGCTCGATGACGGCGATTTCGACGTCGGGCAGGATTCCGGCCAGGCTGCGCATGGCTCACTCCATTTATGCTCGGAGTGAGTATTATAGATCAATAAAGGCGGGTGCGCACCACCTCGCGCCGGAACCGGAAAAGCTTGGCCGGCCGCCCGCGGGCAGGGCGTTCCAGCGTGCGGGTGGGCTCGACGAATCGCCCGCTGGCCACCAGGCGCCTGAAATTCTGCTTGTGCAGCCGCATTCCGGTCAGCGCCTCGACGGTGCGCTGCAGCTGCAGCAGCGTAAAGGTCTCCGGGAGCAGTTCGAAAACGACCGGGCGGTATTTCAGCTTGCCGCGAAGCCGCCCGAGCGCCGTCGCCGTGATCCGGCGATGATCGTAGGCGAGCTCGGTACCGAGCTCCGGCCCGGGCTGTGGAGGGAGGCCGCGATCGCGCTGGTACTCGGGTACGAGCTGCGATTCATACAGCAGCTCATAGCGCTCGAGGACACGGATCGGGTCCCAGGATCCGCGGCTGCCGAAATTCGCCACGACCCGCCGCTGACGCGCTGCGTCCTTTCCCGCCCAGCGTTCGAGCAGGGACGACAGTGTCTTGACGGGGATCGCCGGCCCGCGGCCACGGCGGTCCTCCCAGGGCAGGATGTCGTAGCAGTTGAGCCAGGCTGCGACCGGAGCCGGCTGCGCTTCCTTGACGAGGCCGAGGTAGCCAACCGACAGGTGGCGCGTGCTGCCCGCGTCGCGGCTGCGGTCGCGATCCCCGAACGTGTAGAGCTGCTCGACATAGCCGACCGCGAGGCCGGTCTGCGCCGCGATCCAGCGCCGGAGCCCGAGCTCGAGCGTCGCGTCGATTTCCGAATCGAGCGGCCCGGAGGGCAGGGCGGGGATGCCGTCGACCGCCTGTGTCGTCGTCAGGACGCGCGGCTCGCCGGCCGTAACCGCCACGATGACTGCATCGAGGCTCAGGGACAGTCGGCGCGGCATAGGCGGCTATGATGCCCGGGAATCAATTCTCGGGAAGTGTCATCGTCGCCGTCAGGACGCGGTCGGCTGTCCACGCGAGTATGAGCTGATCGCCCGCGCGAGCGAGCTGCGGAAATCCGTTTGACCGCGCGGTCCCGGATGGCGCGACCGTGATGGCCGGATCGCGCGTGCCGTTCGCCCGTATTCGCCGCATCCGTATCTCTCCGCCCTCGGGCAGCCACTCGAGCCAGCAGACCAGTGCGCTGCCGTCATCGAGCAGGAGCGTCTCCACGCGACCGAGCGGCTTGCCGTCATCGACGACGATGGGCTCGCCAAAACTCGCGCCGGCGTCGTCAGAGAAGGCCAGCTTGACGCGCTCCACGTCGTCGGCCGCAGTGAACCACGTGACCGCCAGGCGGCGGCCGGAGGCGGCAATCGATGGGCCGTTGACGGGACAGCCGCTGATCTCCCAGCCGTCCTTGAACACCGTGCGTGGCTCGCTCCAGCGGCCGCCCTGGAGGCGCGAGATCGAAATATCGCGAAGCTCCCGATCTGAGCGGTCGCGATAGACCACCACCGGCCCCTCAGTGGTCATTGCCGCCGATGTCTGGCAGCAGTCGCAAACGCGCGTATCCAGGGCGGCTTCTTCGCCGAGCGTCCCTTCGCGGCCCATTGTCGCGTAGCGCAGCGTCATGTCGCCGCCGCCCTGATCGTGATCGTCGGCCTCCGGTTTCGTTTCGCGCCCATCGAGCCATACCGCCGCAAGCCCGCCACTCGGCGCCGCGAACATCGATACGAAGCCATGCTCGGTCGGTGTGCCATCGCGATGCGGCACGATCGGCTTGCCCCAGGTTTTTCCGCCATCGAAGGAGCGCGCAATATTCACGTCGTATGCGTAGGACCCGGGTCCGCTGCGGACCAGCCAGTGCGCGGCCAATGAACCGTCGGGGAGCGCCAGCATCGAGGGGAAATCCGCCCAATTCACGAACCAGTTCGAGCCTTCGGCGATGACGTGTGGCTCCGACCATCCCGCGGCGTCCCTGACTGAAAAACGAAGCGCGAAACGTCCTTCGCCCAGCGCCTCGATCCAGCTGAGGAAGGCGCGGCCATTTGCTGCGACCGTCAGGTTTGGCTGACCGCTGCCGGGTCCGGCGGGCGAGGGCAACTCGCGTATCTGCGGATATGCGGAACCGGTGAACAGTGCCACAGCGGCAAAAGCGCCCATCAGCCAGCTTTTCATTGATGTTTGGCCAGTCAATCCTGGCATTGGGGATTGGACTCCAGTCTGCCAGACGTCGAGGTCCTCGAGGAACCGGCCGTCCCAGGGGATTGGCTCAGCAAAAACAACCCCTTAGCGCGGACTCGGTCGAGACCATTGGCAGCGCCTGAACTCGGCTTGACGCCCCAAAGGCCGGGTATCTACAATCGCGGGCCTTTTTCGGCACCCGCCCCCAACACGGGCGGGTCGGAATAGCCAAACAACAAGTTTCCGGGCCGCCACTGGGCGGCCCGGCGTTTCATGCGTCCGGCAATTGCGCCGGTGCGGGGCAGTAGGACGGTATGTCGACGACGAACCAGCTGATTCGTGGCGGCCGCGTGGCAGCTACCTACAAGTCCAAGGTGCCGGCGCTGCAACGCTCGCCGCAGCGCCGCGGTGTGTGCACGCGCGTCTACACGACGACGCCGAAAAAGCCGAACTCGGCGCTTCGCAAGGTATGCCGCGTGCGCCTGACGAATGGCTACGAAGTCACGAGTTACATCGGCGGCGAAGGGCACAACCTGCAGGAGCACTCGGTGGTCATGATCCGCGGCGGCCGCGTCAAGGACCTGCCGGGTGTCCGTTATCACACGATCCGCGGCACGCTCGACTGCGCCGGCGTCGGCGACCGCAAGCAGAGCCGCTCCAAGTACGGCGCCAAGCGCCCGAAGAAATAACGAGGTCATTCAGCAATGTCCCGTCGTACATCAGCGCCGACGCGCGTCGTGCTTCCGGATCCGAAGTTCGGAAGCGAGATGCTGGCCAAGTTCATGAATATGGTCATGACGAGCGGCAAGAAGTCCGCCGCCGAGCACATTGTCTATGGTGCGATCGACCGCATCTCGGAGAAGACGGACCGCCGCGGCGAAGCCGCGCTCGAGGTCCTGTCGGTTGCGCTCGAGAACGTGAAGCCGGCGGTCGAGGTAAAGTCCCGCCGGGTCGGCGGCGCGACCTACCAGGTGCCCGTCGAAGTGCGGCCTGCCCGCCGCCAGACGCTCGCGATGCGCTGGCTGATCGAGGCCGCGCGCGCACGCAGCGAGAAGTCGATGGCGCATCGTCTCGCCCACGAGCTGATGGACGCCGCGGAGAACCGCGGCACGGCCGTGCGCAAGCGCGAAGACACGCACCGCATGGCTGAGGCCAACAAGGCCTTCGCGCACTACCGCTGGTAAGAGAGGCTCATGCCCCGCCATACGCCCATCGAGCACTATCGGAACATCGGCATTTCCGCGCACATTGACGCCGGAAAGACGACGACGACCGAGCGCGTGCTTTTCTATACGGGCGTCTCGCACAAGATTGGCGAGGTCCATGACGGCGCCGCCGTGATGGACTACATGGAGCAGGAACAGGAGCGCGGCATCACGATCACCGCCGCGGCGACGACCTGCTTCTGGAAGGGGATGGACAACCACTACCCCGAGCACCGCATTAACATCATCGACACGCCCGGGCACGTCGACTTCACGATCGAGGTCGAGCGCAGCCTGCGCGTGCTCGACTCGGCGGTCGCCGTATATTGCGCGGTGTCCGGCGTGCAGCCCCAGTCCGAGACGGTCTGGCGGCAGATGAACAAGTACAGGGTGCCCCGCGTCGCCTTCGTCAACAAGATGGACCGCGCCGGCGCGAACTTCCTGCGCTGTGTGGACCAGATCCGCACGCGCCTGAAGGGCAACCCGGTCGTGATCCAGCTACCCGTAGGCGCCGAAGAGAATTTCGCCGGCGTCGTCGACCTGATCCGCATGAAGTCGATCTGGTGGGACGACGATACCCAGGGTATGCGCTTCGAGTACCGGGACATCCCGGAGGACATGAAGGCGCAGTGCGACGAGTACCGCACCAAGCTGGTCGAGTCGGCTGCCGAGGGCAACGAGGAACTCCTCCACAAGTACCTCGAGGAGAACACGCTCTCGACCGAGGACATCCGCAAGGGCCTTCGCGAGCGCGCGATCCGGAACGAGATCTGCATCGTGACCTGCGGCTCCGCATTCAAGAACAAGGGCGTGCAGGCCGTGCTGGACGCGGTCATCGATTTCATGCCGTCGCCGTCCGAGGTGGCCGACGTCAAGGGCCAGTCCGAGGAAGGCGAGGAAATGACGCGCCCGCCCACGGATGACGCGCCGTTCTCTGCGCTCGCGTTCAAGATCCTGAACGATCCCTTCGTCGGAAACCTGACCTTCTTCCGCGTCTATTCCGGCACGCTGAGTTCGGGCGACCAGGTCTACGTGCCGAACCGCTCGCGCAAGGAGCGCATCGGCCGCCTGCTGCAGATGCATGCGAGCGAGCGCGCGGAGATCAAGGAAGTCCGCGCCGGCGACATCGCCGCGGCCGTGGGCCTCAAGGACGTGACGACCGGCGACACGCTGTCCGATCCGGACGACGTGATCGTGCTCGAGAAGATGGAATTCCCGGCGCCGGTGATCTCGGTCGCCGTCGAGCCGAAGACGAAGGCTGACCAGGAAAAGATGGGCATTGCGCTGCAGCGCCTTGCCAAGGAAGACCCGTCGTTCCGCGTCTCGACCGACCAGGAGTCGGGACAGACCATCATCTCGGGCATGGGCGAGCTGCATCTCGAGATCATCGTCGACCGCATGAAGCGCGAGTTCAAGGTCGAGGCGAGTGTCGGCAAGCCGCAGGTCGCCTACCGCGAAACGATCCGCAGGTCCGTCGAACAGGAAGGCAAGTTCGTGCGCCAGTCCGGCGGCCGCGGCCAGTACGGCCACGTCTGGATCCGGCTCGAGCCGCTCGCAGAGGGCAAAGGCTACGAGTTCGTCAACGAAATCGTCGGCGGCGTGATCCCGCGCGAATACATCCCGGCCGTGGACAAGGGCATCAAGGAAGCGCTGGGGAACGGCGTGATCGCCGGCTTCCCGATCGTCGACGTCAAGGTCGCGCTGACGGACGGCTCGTACCACGACGTCGACTCGAGCGAAATGGCGTTCAAGATCGCCGGTTCGATGGCGTTCAAGGAAGGCTTTGCCAAGGCGAAGCCCGTGCTGCTCGAGCCGATCATGAACGTCGAGGTCGTGACTCCCGAGGAATACTCGGGCGACGTGATCGGCGACCTGAATCGCCGCCGCGGCCAGATCACCGGAATGGACGAATCGCCGTCCGGCAAGATCGTGACCGCCGACGTCCCGCTCGCGGAGATGTTCGGCTACGCGACGACCGTGCGCTCGATGAGCCAGGGCCGCGCGACGTTCACGATGGAATTCAAGAAGTATGTCGAGGTGCCGAACAACGTCGCCGAGACCGTCCTGAAGAAAGCCTCCTGAGGAAAAGACGATGGCCAAGGAAAAATTCATTCGTTCGAAGCCGCACGTGAACGTGGGGACGATCGGGCATG
>DAIQBB010000025.1:0-20502 GCA_036781365.1 Steroidobacteraceae bacterium
TGGTCGGGGTGACAGGATTTGAACCTGCGACTCCTACGTCCCGAACGTAGTGCTCTACCAGGCTGAGCTACACCCCGAAATGAGAGCGGGGCAGTGTAAACAAGGCCCCCCGCGCTTTCAACGGCCGCGATTCCGCGTATCTTGCGTGCTCGATCCATCGGGGGAGACCACGCATGACCCGTTTTCTCCGCTTCGCCGGCTGCGTCACCGCGCTGGTTTTCGCGGCCCTCCCGTTGCTCGCAATGGCGCAGGACATCGACTTGGTCGACGTGACGCTCATCGACGGCACGGGCGCGGCAGCGCGTCCGCATGTCACCGTCAGCGTGCGAGGCGGCAGGATCGCGGCGATTGCCGATCGCACGTCGGCGTCAAGCGAAGGTGTCCGTCGAATCGAGCTGGCTGGCCGCTACCTCATGCCCGGGCTCATCGATGCCCATGCGCACATCGAGTCGCCCGCCGCCGCGCTCCGCGCATTGCAATCAGGCGTCACGACCGCGCGCGTGCTGGGCGACACTTACCTGCAGGCGATCGGCACGCGAGATCTCGTTCGCGCGGGTCACGTGCACGGCCCGGAGCTCCTGGTGTCGCCCGGTCACATCCGTCCGAAGCCGGGCCTCGCATTTTTCATCGTCTACCCGCAGTTCGGCGACGCGATCGAAGGCGAGCTTCGCGGCCCCGATCGTATTGCCGAGGCCACGCGCGCGCTGATGGCCAGGGGCGCCGACGTGATCAAGGTCGGCGCCAGCGAACGTGCCGGGCTCGCGAACGCCGATCCGCGCAAGCCCGAACTGACGGAAGACGAAATGCGCGCAGCCGTCAATGAGGCGGCAAAGAAAGGCCTCTACGTTGCGGCGCATGCGCACGCAGGCGAAGGCGCGGCGAATGCCGTCCGCGCCGGCGTGCGCAGCATTGAGCACGGCACCTGGGTCGGTGACGAAACCCTTGCCGAGATGAAGCGGCGCGGGACGTTCTTCGTGCCGACGCTCGCGGTCATGAGCCCGCTCGGCGATCCGCGCGGCAATTCCGCCGATGATGTGGCGCTCCAGTTGCGGACGCAGTCAATGATGGGGCCGCTGCGGGCGGCCGTCCGCAAGGCACATGACCTCGGCGTGAGCATCGCGGCTGCGACCGACGGCAGCTACGCCGATCAGGACGACACCGGCCGCATCCGGATCGCGCATGAAATCGCGATGCTGCGCGAGCACGGCGGGTTCACGCCAATCGAATCGATCAATGCCGCCACCCAGAATGGAGCACGTGTGCTCGGCATCGAGTCCCGAACGGGCACGGTGCGAGTCGGACTCGAAGCCGATCTCGCCGCCTACGACGGCGATCCGCTCACCGACAGCACGACGTTATTCGAGCCACGCCTCGTCATCAGCAACGGGGAAATCGTCGTGGAAGGCGCGGGCTTGTAGGCTCAGGATCTGCGGGTGACTGCGAAGCGGACCAGGGCCTCCAGCCCGTCGCGATAGCGGGACGGCGGAACGCCGGCCAGGGCCTTGAGCGCCTTGTCGACTTCGTTCTCGGCGAGCTGCGCGGTGTAGTCGAGTCCTCCGGTGCTTTCGATGACGGCGCGGATCGGCCCCTGTTCCTCTGTTCCGCCTTGCTCGATTGCGTTACGGATCAGCGAGGCTGACTCGGCGTCGCTGTGCGCGAGCGCGTGGATCAGGGGCAGCGTCGGCTTGCCTTCAGCGAGGTCGTCGCCGATATCCTTGCCGAGCTCCTCGTTGTCCCCGCGGTAATCGAGCGCGTCGTCGATCAGCTGGAACGCGATCCCAAGGTGCTTTCCGTACAGCGTGAGTGAGGCCTCCACCTCCGCAGGCGCGCGCGCGACGATCGCAGCGATCTGGGCGCCGGCCTCGAAGAGACGGGCGGTCTTTCGGTAAATCACTTCCATGTACCGGATCTCGGTCGTGTCCGGATCGCCGGAGTTCATCAGCTGGAGCACTTCGCCGGCGGCAATTGTGTTGGTCGCGTCGGCCATGACGCGGATGACCCGCGCCGAGTCGAGCGACGCCATCATCTGGAAGGCGCGCGAATAGAGGAAGTCCCCGACCAGCACCGAGGCAGGATTCCCGAATGCATGGTTCGCTGTTTCGCGACCCCGCCGGCGGGCGGAATCGTCGACGACGTCGTCATGCAGAAGCGTCGCTGTGTGGATGAACTCGATCAGCGCGGCGGCCTGGACGTGGGCCGAGTCCCGGGCCCCGCCGGCCTTGGCGGCCAGGACGACGAGCAGCGGACGGAGGCGCTTTCCGCCGCCGGCGACGATGTAGTCCCCGACCTGGTTGACGAGCGCAACGTCGCTGCCGAGCTGACGCCGGATTTCGGCGTCGACTGCGGTCAGGTCGCTGGCGACGAGGGCCCGTATGTCGTTGAGTTGCATGGATTCGCGGCATCCCCGCTGGGCAGGGGCATGGTAGCGGCATTCGGCCTTGCGGGAAATGCGGGACTGGCCCGCCCGGTTTGACCCAGAGGGGCCCCGTCACTACAATTGCCGGCTCTTTTCGGAGTCCAGACAATCATGTACGCCGTCATTGCCACCGGGGGCAAGCAGTACCGGGTGAGCGAGGGAACCGTCGTGCGGGTCGAGAAACTCGACGCCGACGCGGGCGCAACCGTCGAGTTCAACCAGGTCCTGCTGATCGGCGAGGGCGCCGACGTCGCCATTGGCTCGCCCTATGTGACCGGCGCGCTCGTCACCGCGACCGTGCAGGCGCATGGCAAGGCCGACAAGGTCAGCATCGTGAAATTCCGGCGCCGCAAGCACTACCTGCGGCAGAAGGGGCATCGCCAGCCATACACCGAATTGAAGGTGACGGGCATCAAGGCGGCCTGAGGAGTCGAGCATGGCACACAAGAAAGCAGGCGGCAGTACCAAGAACGGGCGCGAGTCCCAGTCGAAGCGGCTCGGCGTCAAGAAGTTCGGCGGTGAAAAAGTGCTCGCCGGAAACATTCTCGTACGCCAGCGCGGCACACCGTATCGCGCGGGCGACAATGTCGGCGTCGGCACGGACCACACGCTGTTCGCGCTGAAGACCGGCCGCGTCCAGTTCAAGAAGAAGGGCGCTGAAAGGCGCACCTTCGTCAGCGTCCTGCCGGAGTAAGGAAGGGCCGCAAGTTTCGATGAAAAACCCCGGCCCGGCCGGGGTTTTTCGTTACGGCGGCAGTGAACGATGAAATTCATCGATGAAGCAATCGTCAAGGTGAAGGCCGGCAACGGCGGCCGCGGCGCGATCGGTTTTCGCCGCGAGAAGTTCGTTCCGTTCGGCGGCCCCGATGGGGGAGACGGCGGAGCGGGTGGAAGCGTTTGGCTGCGCGCACAGCACGGCATGAACACGCTCGTCGATTACCGCGTCCAGCGTACGTTCCGCGCAGGCAATGGCGAACCGGGCGGGGGCCAGGACTGCACCGGACGGGGTGGAGACGACCTTTTCGTGCCCATGCCGGTCGGCACAGTGGTGTTCGACGACGAGACCGGCGAAACGCTCGGTGACCTTTCCAATTCGGGGCAGATGCTCCTCGTCGCAAAGGGCGGCAAGGGCGGATGGGGCAATCAGCGCTTCAAGAGCTCGACCAATCGCACGCCGCGGCAGAGCGGGCCCGGGCTGCAAGGCGAGGCGCGAAGCCTTCGCGTCGAGCTGCGGTTGCTTGCCGACGTCGGACTCCTCGGACTGCCGAACGCCGGGAAATCCACGTTGATTCGCGCCGTTTCGGCGGCGAGGCCGAGAGTCGCCGACTATCCGTTCACGACCCTGTACCCACAGCTCGGCGTCGTCGCGGTCGGCCCGCTGAAGAGCTTCGTGATGGCGGACATCCCCGGACTGATCGAGGGTGCAGCGGAGGGCGCCGGACTCGGCATACGCTTCCTGAAACACCTGCAGCGCACTCGGGTCCTGCTGCATCTGGTCGACATCGCTCCGCCCGATCCGGATGCGGACCCGGTCGAAGGCGCTCGCGCCATCGTGAAGGAGCTGAAGAAATTCAGTCCCGAGCTTGCGAAGAAGAAGCGCTGGCTCGTCCTCAACAAGATCGACTTGCTGAGTGGCGACGAGCTGGAGAATCGGTGTACCGGGATCGTCCGCAGGCTGCGTTACAAGGGGCCGGTATTCCGGATTTCCGGCGCGACCGGCGCCGGGACACGCGAGCTCTGCCAGGCGGTGATGAAGGAACTGGAAAAATGAAGGGGCGCGTCCCCTTCATTTTACTTGGCCGACATCGCCTTCACCTGGCTCGCGAGACGGCTCTTGTGCCGCGCGGCCTTGTTGCGATGGATGATTCCCTTGCGGGCCATCGAATCGATGACGGGCGAGGCGGCCTTCAGGGCTGCCGCAGCCTCGGTCTTCTTGCCGGCTCGAATCGCCTCGAGGACCTTGCGCACGGCGCTGCGCACTTTCGAGCGGTGAGCGACATTCCGCGCGCGGCGTTCGACCGCTTCACGGGCCCGTTTTTCGGCTGACTTGGTGTTGGCCATAAGGGCGCGCATTGTCCGGATGCGGGCCCTGAATGTCAACGCGGTATAGTGCCGCCGGCATGTCGCACGCATTCCTGCGCAATACGACGATCGTCGGCCTGCTGACCCTGCTTTCCCGGATCACGGGCGTGATCAGGGACATGGTCTACCTGATCTCCTTCGGCGCCGGGCCCCTCATGGACGCCTTCCTCGTGGCGTTCAAGATCCCGAATTTCCTTCGAAGGCTGACGGCTGAAGGCGCGTTCTCACAGGCCTTCGTGCCGGTCATCTCCGAGTACAAGGTGAACAAGACCCACGCGGAAGTCCGCGAGCTGGTCGCGGGTGTTTCCGGCGTGTTCGGCCTGTTGCTTTTCGTCATCACGCTCATCGGAGTCGTTGCGGCGCCCGTGCTCGCCTTCCTGTTCGCGCCGGGGTTTCACGGGGAAGACGATCGCTTCGACCTGACGATCCAGATGCTGCGCTTCACCTTCCCGTACATGTTCTTCATCTCGCTCGTCGCGCTCGGAAGCGGCGTGCTGAACAGCTATGGCCGCTTCGCGGTGCCGGCGCTCAACCAGACGCTGCTGAACCTCGTGATGATCGTCGCGGCGGGCGTGGTCGCGCCGCACTTCCCGAAGCCGGGCCTCGTACTCGCGATCGGCGTATTCGCCGCAGGCGTCGTCCAGCTCGTCGCGCAGTTTCCGGCGCTCCGTGCGCTGAACCTGCTGCCGCGGCCGCAACTCAATCGCGCACACGAGGGCGTGCGCCGGATCGCGCGGCTGATGCTGCCTGGCATCTTCGGCTCCTCGGTCGCGCAGGTGTCGCTCCTGCTCGACACGATCATCGCGTCCTTCCTGGTGGTCGGCAGCGTCACCTGGCTTTACAGCGCCGACCGTCTCGTCGAGTTCCCGATGGGAGTTTTCTCGATCGCGCTCGCGACCGTGATCCTGCCGGGCCTGTCATCGCATCATTCGGAGAAGTCGCCGGAGAAATTCAACGCGACCCTCGACTGGGCGCTCCGCTTCACGCTCACAATCGTGGCACCTGCGTCAGTCGGCCTTTTAATGCTCTCGGGCCCGCTCATGTCGACGTTTTTCGGCTACGGCGAATTCACCGACCACCATGTCCTCATGTCCAGCTACGCTCTGATGGCCTACTCGTTTGGCCTGATAGGATTTTCGATGGTGAAAGTCCTCGCGCCCGGCTATTTCGCGCGCCAGGATACGAAGACGCCCGTCAGGGTCGGTGTGATCGCACTCGCCATCAACATGGCCTTCAATGTCTGCGTCGTGGTGCCCGCTTACCTTTATGGCTTGCCGGCTCCACACGTGCTGCTCGCGGTGTCCACGGGTCTCTCGGCGCTCATCAACGCGACGCTCCTTTATCGCGGGCTCCGCCGGGACGGAATCTATCGGCCGTCTGCCGCATGGAAGAAACTGCTGTCACAGATTGCCCTCGCGAGTCTGGCCATGGCGGGTTTCCTCTGGTGGATCTCCGGCAATTGGGCGGACTGGGCCGACTGGTCCGCGACGCGCAGAGCTGCCTGGCTGGGGCTCTGCGTGATCGGCGGAGCGGCGGTCTATTTCGGTGTGCTCGGTCTCGCCGGAATGCGCCCGCGGCACCTGAAGCATCTATAATTGCTAAGCACGATTTGCGATCCGGCAGGGCCATGCTGATTCGACGTGGTTTCAAATCCTGCCGGGACGCGGATCGCGGGCGAGCCGTCGCGATCGGCAACTTCGACGGCGTGCATCTCGGGCACCAGGCGATCCTGGCGGTATTGCAGCAGGGCGGCCGCGAATCTCGGCTGCCGACGGCCGTGGTCTGTTTCGAGCCCCTGCCGAAGGAATTTTTCGCGAAGGCCGCACCGCCGGCGCGGCTGATGCGGCTCTCGGACAAGGCGGAGTGCCTCGCCGAAACCGGTGTCGATGAACTGCGAGTCCTGCGATTCGACGCGAAGCTTGCCGGTCTCGAGGCGGGCGATTTCATCGAGCGTGTGCTCGTCGGGGCATTGAGGGCGAAGCGGGTGGTGATCGGCGAAGGATTCCGGTTCGGACGAGGCCGCGGCGGTGACGTGGCGATGCTGCGCCGCGCTGGCGCCGGTTGCGGATTTGCCGTCGACGCGGTGCCGCCGCGCATGGCCGATGGTCAGCCGATCAGCTCGACACGCCTGCGTGCAGCGATCGCAGCCGGTCAGATGGAGGAGGCGAGGTCTTTGTTGGGACGGGACTATAGGATCAGCGGGCGCGTCATCACGGGCACCAAGCTCGGCCGCAGGCTCGGATTTCGCACGGCCAACATGCGTCTGCACCGGCGCGTGTCGCCGGTCGCCGGGATCTTCGCAGTCCGCGTTTCCGGCGCGGGTCTCGATCGCCATCCCGGTGTTGCCTCGGTCGGGACGCGGCCAACGATCGGGGGCGCGGAGTGGCTGCTCGAGTCGCACCTGTTCGATTTCGATGGGGACCTGTACCGAAAGCGGCTTGCCGTCGACTTCATCGCGAGGCTCCGCGACGAGGTCCGCTTTCCGGACGTCGAGGCAATGACTGCACAGATGCATGAAGACGCGCGTAGGGCGCGGAAGCTCCTGGCTACCTGAGGAATCGCGTGGACTACAAGCCGACACTCAACCTGCCGGACACCGCCTTCCCGATGAAGGCGGACCTGGCGCGTCGCGAGCCGGAGATGGTCGCCCGCTGGCTCGGCGATGACATTTATATGGAGCTTCGGCGCCGCGCCGCCGGCCGGCCGAAGTTCGTGCTGGTCGACGGCCCGCCCTATGCGAATGGCGTGATCCACCTCGGGCATGCGATCAACAAGGTCCTGAAAGACATCATCGTCAAGTCGCGGACGCTCGACGGTTACGATTCGCCTTACGTGCCGGGCTGGGACTGCCACGGCCTGCCGATCGAGCAGCAGGTCGAGAAGAAGTACGGGCGCGTAGGGCAGAAGCTCGATGCCGACGCATTCCGCAAGGCCTGCCGCGAGTTCGCCGCAAGCCAGGTCGATGCCCAGCGCGTCGATTTCCAGCGCCTCGGCGTGATGGGCGACTGGAACGATCCGTACCTCACGATGGCCCCGCGCTACGAAGCGGAGCAGCTTCGTGCCTTCGCCGCAATTATCCGCCGTGGTCACCTGGTGCCCGGCTTCAAGCCGGTGCACTGGTGCCTCGACTGCCGTTCCTCGCTTGCCGAGGCGGAAGTCGAATACGAGGACCGCGATTCACCGTCGGTTGACGTGCGCTTTCCAGTCGTCGATCCGCTCGATGCCGCACGGCGCTTCGGCCTGACGAGCGGGGAGGTGGCGAAGGCGGCGGTGGCGATCTGGACCACGACGCCCTGGACGCTGCCCGCGAACCAGGCGGTGTGTCTGCACCCGCTGTACGACTACGTGATCGCCGAGTTCGAGCGTGCTGGCGGCACGGAACGCATGATCGTCGCCGAGGCGCTGCTCGAGTCGTTTGCGAAGCGCATTGGCTCGACGGCCCATCGGGTGCTCGGCATGGCCAAGGGCCAGGCGCTCGAGGGGCTGCGCCTCGAGCACCCGTTCTACGAACGCGAGGTGCCCGTGATACTCGGCGAGCACGTGACGCTCGATGCCGGCACCGGCGCCGTCCACACGGCGCCCGGCCACGGCGCCGACGACTACGAGTTGGGGCGGCGCTACAACCTCCCGATCGACAATCCGGTCGGGAACGACGGGCGCTTCGTCGCCGGCACGCCGCTCTTCGAAGGACTTTCGGTGTTTGACGCGAACCCGAAGATCGTCGAGACAGTCGATAAGGCCGGGAGGTTGATTCACCAGGAATCGTATCGCCACAGTTACCCGCATTGCTGGCGCCACAAGTCGCCGGTGATCTTCCGCGCCACGCCACAGTGGTTCCTGAGCATGGAAAAGGCGGGGCTTCGCCGCGACGCCCTGGCCGCGATCCGCGGCGTGCAATGGATTCCCGGCTGGGGCGAACAACGCATCACGAGCATGATCGAGACGCGGCCCGATTGGTGCATCTCGCGCCAGCGCGCCTGGGGCGTGCCGCTCGCCATGTTCGTGCACAGGGAAACAGGCGAGCCGCATCCGCAAACGCCGGAGTTGCTGGAGCAGGTCGCCGACATCGTCGCCGAGGGCGGAATCGAGGCCTGGTTCGCGCTGAATCCCCGACACCTGCTCGGCGATGAGGCGCTCGCGTATGAGAAATGCGACGACGTGATGGACGTCTGGCTCGACTCGGGCTCTGTTCATCACTGCCTGCCGGCCCTGCGGCCCGGCCTCATTCCATTTCCGGCCGACGTCTATCTCGAAGGCTCGGACCAGCATCGCGGCTGGTTTCACAGTTCGCTGCTCGCGTCCGTTGCTGGACGCGGTGTCGCGCCTTACCGCCAAGTAATCACGCACGGATTTTTCGTGGACGAGACGGGCCGGAAGATGTCGAAGTCGCTCGGCAACGTCATCGCGCCGCAGAAGGTCATGCAGACACTCGGCGCCGATGTGCTCAGGCTCTGGGTCGCGGCGACGGACACAAGCGGTGAGATGAATGTTTCCGACGAGATCCTGAAGCGGATGTCCGACAGCTATCGGCGCATGCGCAACACCATTCGCTTTCTGCTCGGGAACCTGGCGGGCTTCGACCCGGCGCGCGATGCGGTGCTGGCGGACAAGCTCGTCGACCTCGACCGATGGGCGCTCGCGCGGGCGGTCGCGCTCCAGGAAGAGGTGATCGAGGCTTACCGGACCTATCAGTTCCACCTGATCTACCAGAAGGTGCACAACTTCTGCGTCGTCGAGCTCGGCTCGTTCTGGCTCGACATCCTGAAGGACCGGCTCTACACGACGCCGGCCAAGAGCGACGCCCGCCGTTCGGCGCAGACCGCGATGTACCACGTCGCAGAAGCCATGGTTCGCTGGCTCGCGCCGATCCTCTCGTTCACCGCGGAGGAAATCTGGAAATTCCTGCCGGGCGAGCGCGACCCGTCCGTATTCTTCTCGACGTGGTGGAAACTCCCCGCCGTCGCGAAGGAGAGCGCCATCGACTGGAATGCGGTCATCGCGCTCAAGGCCGACGTCGCACGCGAGCTCGAGAGGCTCCGTGCCGCGGGCGAGCTCGGCGCTCCGCTCGAGGCGGCGGTGGACGTCTATCTCGACGAGGCGCAGCATCGTCGAATGGCTGCCATCGGCGACGAGCTGCGTTTCGTGCTGATCACTTCGCAGGCGAGGCTCCGTCCGGCCGCGGAGCGGCCAGCGTCGGCGGTCGCAGCGGAATCCGTCGCGAAGGAGGGCGCCTGGATTTCGGTCTCCGTGCTGGACGCGCCCAAATGCGCGCGCTGCTGGCATCGCCGCACCGACGTCGGCCAGGATGCAAGGCACCCGGAAATCTGCGCGCGCTGCGTGACGAATCTCGACGGCGCCGGTGAAACGAGGCGCTACGCATGAAGCTCCCGCACATCCAGGAGAAAACCGCGCTCATCTGGGTCTGGCTCTCGGCGATCGTGGTTGCACTCGACCAGTTCACGAAGTGGTACGTTGTAGGTAACTTCCAGATTTACGAGATCCGGCCCGTCGGGCCCTTTCTCGACCTCACGCGCCTGCATAACGAAGGTGCTGCTTTCGGGCTCCTGGCCGACGCGGGTGGCTGGCAGCGCTGGTTCTTCCTCGGGCTCGCGGCCGCCATCGCGCTCGCCATCCTATGGTGGCTGCGCTCGCTGCCGGCGCGCGGCCACTACTGGCTTTCGATCGGGCTCGCGCTGATCCTGGGCGGCGCGGTCGGCAACGCCTACGACCGCTTTGCGGATGGCTACGTCGTCGATTACCTGCATTTCCACTGGGGCGGACATTTCTTTCCGGCATTCAATGTCGCCGACATTGGCATCACGAGCGGCGCGATCATGCTGATCATCGATGCCCTTTTTGTGAGTCAGCGTAACAGGGCGGCGGTGCCGTGAAAGTGCTGCTCGCGAACCCGCGGGGATTCTGCGCCGGGGTCGATCGGGCGATCGACATCGTCGAGCGGGCGATCGAGCTCTTTGGCGCGCCGATCTACGTCCGCCACGAGGTCGTGCACAACAAGTTCGTGGTCGACAGGCTGCGCGACCTCGGCGCCGTGTTCGTGGATGAGCTGGATGCCGTGCCGGAAGGCGCGACCGTGATCTTCAGCGCGCACGGGGTGCCGAGCGCAGTCGAGAACGAAGCTGCGCGACGCGGGCTCACGGTGTTCGATGCGACCTGCCCGCTCGTCACCAAGGTGCACATGGAAGTCGGCAGGTACGCGCGCGACGGGCTCGACGTGATCCTGATCGGCCATGCCGGGCACCCGGAGGTCGAAGGCACGATGGGGCGCTTCGACACGGCGCACGGTGGGCACATCCACCTGGTGGAGACAGTTGCGGATGCGCAGAAGATCGCCGTGCGCGATCCGGCGAAGCTCGCCGTCGTGACGCAGACGACGCTCTCGGTCGACGACACGGCAAAGGTGATGACCGCGCTCCGCGGGCGTTTCCCGACGCTCGCGACGCCGCGCAAGGAAGACATCTGCTATGCGACGCAGAACCGCCAGGACGCGGTCAAGGAGCTCGTCTCGCAGTGCGACGTGATCGTCGTCGTCGGTTCGCGGTCAAGCTCGAATTCAAATCGCCTGCGCGAGATCGCGACGACGCGCGGGATTCCCGGCTATCTCGTCGACGGGGCGGAAGACCTCAAGCGCGAGTGGTTCGAGGACAAGCGGGCGGTGGGCGTGACGGCAGGCGCATCGGCGCCGGAATCGTTGGTGAAGGAAGTCGTCGAGCGACTGCGCGAATGGGGCGGGCGCGAAGCGGTTGAAATCGTCGGCCGCGAGGAGCGCATCGTGTTCGGCCTGCCGCAGGCGCTGCGCCAGGTTGCGAAATCCGAGTCCGCCGGCCGCTAGGGCCCTACCAGCAGCGCCGGGAACTGTCAGAGCCCTGCGAATCCGAGGCCAGACGGCGACCACTCTGGTCGATTGAAAGTATCTGGCACAGGGGATCCGCGCGATCACCGGCAGTTGTCGCCACGACCCGAAATTCGGCTGCAGTGGCGATCGCGATGGCGAGTGCGTAGTGACCGCCGGGTGTCTGTGAGGAGACGGGGAGTCCCGGAGGATCCTGTCCCGCGACCGCGTCGAGTCGATCGCCGTAGCGACCATTGGCCAGGTGAAACTTTTCCTGCTCCACGGCCGCGACGAGCAGCGCCTGGACCGCCTGCACGCGATGGCTTCGCAACACGTGATTGCGGTACGAGGATGCCGCGATCATCGTCGTGATCGCGACGATGGCAAGCGCGATCACCACCTCGATCAGGGTGAAACCGGCGGAGGCGTGAGTTTTCGCCACGAGGTTCTCACGGGATCTCCGGCATAGCCGGGATCAAAGGTTTCGCCGCCGATGATTCCAAAGGGACGTGGCCGGCAGCCTTCGCAGGTTTCCTGCCAACGCCCCGGAAATCCGAATCGGGCGCCGACCGGAAGACCGGAAGCAGGAATCTCATCGGGCTGATCGTCTTCCGACTCCACGCCTGTCGCATGCGGCAGCGCAGTTTGGACGTCGAGCGCATAGCTGCGCGACACGGATTGCGGCGGGCCGCAGGGCGCGGCTTCATCGATCGCCAGAGGCTGGTACGTCTGGAATCGAAGCACACTGTCAAATGTGACCGTGGAGCCGATGACTTTTTCGCCCGGGCCGTGCGCGTCGAGCCGGACGAACCAGCCCGGTGAATCGGGAGGCAGTGCGACCGAGGCGCCAGTGGCGTCGTGAAGATCGGACTCGGAGATTTCCTGCGGACCGCCCGCGGCCTCCCGATCGAAGATCACATAGAGGCGGTCCACGATCGTCGCGTCCCCGGGCTTCGAGAGCCCGCCGGAGCCGGCTGCGATTGCGATTCTGTTTTCATTGCCGATCCGCGTGATCGAAACATCGGGCGAAGCATGAAAACGATGGGCGCCAGTACCGAGCCGGGCGAGCCTGTGGGCCGTCGCGAGTTCGGCCGAGCTGCGGCCCGTCGTGAAGTCGAATCGCCATAGGCCGCCGGCCACGTCGAGGACGTAGCTTCGATCCAGGTAGCCATCGCCATCGAGATCGAGTGCGCGCGGCGCGCTCGAAAGGCCGGCGAGCCCTGCGATCGCGAGTTCCGGGCCGTTGCCGCCGGCCGACCACAGGATCTCGCCCGTGAGTGCATCGGCTATATGCTGCGAACTGCCATAGGCTGTCGCCGGCGCGAGTCCCGAATCGAGGCGCGGGTCATGGCCTCCGCCGAGCAGAACGACCCATTCTCCTTCGCTTTGCCCGGAGCCGGCGATCGCGAGCCGCGTCACGACAGGTTCAGCACGGCTTTCCAAACCCGCGTCGGGAAGGGCAAGCGTCCAGAGCAGTTGCGGATCTGTCGGCGTCGCGATGTCGAGCGCGTAGTAGCGGTCGCCGCCCCGGCCAAGGCCAAAGAGCAGCCAGAGGTGCTCACCGTTCGCGATCGCGATGTTCCCATCGCGATCCGCATCGTGGCGGTGCAGCACGAGTGGACCATCGATTCCATGACTGCGGACAGTCGTCGACTCGTTTCGCATGAGAGCCGGAAGGCGCGGCAACATCTCTTTCGGCATCCATGCCCAGAGCTCAACGCCGCTCTCGGCGTCGAAGGCCTGCAGAATGCCGTCGTGGGTTGCCGCGTATGCGACTACGCGGCTGGATTCCGGATACTCGACGACGATCGGCGAATGAGGGCCCGGATCACCGACCGATCCTTGCGACGCGGTCCAGGCCAGCACCTCGTCCAGGGTTTCCGGGTCTCCAGGACCCAGGCCGACGGCCGAACGATCGATGCGAGCGTTGCCGGGCTCCAGCCGAGTGGCTGCATCCAGCAGCCGGCCGGGCGCGATATCCGTGTGAATGCGCCTTGCATCGGGGTCCGGCAGCCTGCCGGCGGCGCCGCCAGCGAGCAGGTTCGAGTCGGGCGCGTCGCTCCAGAGGCTGCGCGTGCCCGGCAGTGGCAATCCACTCGATTGATCGATTGCGGCCTGGCCGTCGCGATCGACGAGTAGCGGCGGTTCGAGCGGGCCTGCAGGCGACCGCAACGCATAGCGCATCAGATTGCCCAACCAGCGTTCCCTGGCGACTGGAACAGTGAGTCCCAGAATGACGCCGGGTTCGCCGGTACTGGAATCGAAAGGCATCAGGCCCGCCGCGGAAAGCTGCGGATCGCCGGCGATCGCAGCATCGTGCTGAAATGCGCGCGCAATCAGGTTGACGTAGGCGAGCGGATCGGCGAGCGACGAGACATCTGCGTCGATCGAGGGCGGCGGGGGCAATGGCGCGATCCAGCTGATCGGCACTGACTGCGAACCAGGCAGGTCTTCGCGCAAGTCCGCTGCTGCCAGCCAATGCCCGAGTGCACCGAGGCAGCTCGTTCCGCAGCCGCCCGTCAGTTCGTCGAAGCCTTGAAGGCTGCTCGCCGTGACAGCAGCCAGCTCGTCTCCGGACGGCTCGCCCGCCGTCAGATAGATGAGCGAGACAGGACGGCATGCATGACTGACTGGAGAAAAATACCGGTCGGGCGCAAGCGGGTTCAGAGCGGCGGGATCGGCGCGCTCATCCTCGCCAAATTGCTTTTGTCCGCCCTGCAGCCAAAGAGCCGCCTCGATGAGTGTCTCCGCGAGCGGCGCTCCACCGGCCGGAGCCGTGCCCAAGATCGATTGCACCTGGGCCGCCACAAGTTCATTGGCTGCAGGCGCGCGTGCCACGTATCCGCCATCGGGACCATCGTCATCGACCCGTATCAGGGCGACTTCGAGGTCGCTGGTCGCGGCAAGCGCCTCGGCGAGCTGGCTCGACATCAGGTCGGCGACATTGCTCTCGCCCGGCGCGCGGGCGGATCGCAGGTAATTGAGGAAATTGCCGGCGTAGAAGATGTAGGGATCGGCAAGCGGCGGCCGGTCCCAGGCGATCTCGAAAGCGACTTGGCCGGTCCATGGCATTCCGTTTTCGTCGCTTGCATACCAGTTGCCCGGCGCGGCGCCGTGGCTTCCGCGATCCGCGCGGCACTCGACGGCCCCGGCGCTGGCCGGACGGGGAACGCCCCAGGCACCGCTGCCGCCGGTCGCATGCCACTGGGCGGCGCGCGATGCAATGAAATAGCCTTGGCGCCCGAGCGGTGCGCGCGCTGCCGCGCATTGCAGGCCGAACGCGGCACTTCCCGGCGAAATGTCGAGGCCCGACTGCTTCGCGCAATCGGGGGCGGGACCCGGACCGCGCCTCCAGTATGCTTTCGTCGCGTCGCAGCGCAAGTCGGCCGCCAGGCTTCCGCCGTAATTGCGAAGCGCATCGTACGGCTCGTCGACCGAGATGATGCTGGACGTCGCGGTTGACCGGTCCAGGATTACGCCGAGAAGCGGACTCACGTCTTCTGGAAGTTGTGCGCGGTGCAGCCAGGCTTCATCCGTGTCGGCGCTGCCGACAAGCGTTACGAGCGCACCCGCAAGAAGCGTCAAGACGCGCGCGAACTCGGCGTAATTTCGCAGGCTCACGATGTGGGCACCACGAAGTAGAAGCCCTGTTCGAGTCGCGCTCTCGCTCCGCGGCCCGACTCTGCTTCGGCGGTGATGAAGAAATGGCGCGCCGTGAACGTTCCGGCGTTCTCGCCGATGCTGAATCCCGTCGGCAGGCTGCCTTGCCCGTCCGCTTCACGAGTCTCGGTTCGATAGTCCGCACGCGCGGTGGCGTCATCGGGAAGAATCGTCGCCGCATCCGTGCCGCCCCGGCGCGCCTCCGAGGCCTCGAGCAGCGCAATTGCGATACCGGCTTCGGCCGCCTCGAATGCGTTCTGCGCCATCTGCTGGTGGCCCGCGAGCGCGAGGGCCGTCATGGCGGCCGCCGCGGCGGCGAGTGCCAGTGCTCCAAGGCCGGACAGCAGGACCAGCACGACGACCAGTGCCGATCCTCGCAGTTTGCAGATCAAGGCAATGCTCCGGCGTTACGCAACTCGACGACGCGCGAGACGCGCTTCCGGCGTTTCATACCCGGCTGGTCGCGCTCCGGAACGTCGCTCTGCACTTCAAGTTCGAGTCGAATCGCGCGCGGAGTGCCGCCGATGGTGGGTTCGTCCGGATCGATCCAGCGGTCGACCGCGAGGTCGGAGTCGACCGGATCGTCCAGGCCGACCTTGAGTTGCAGGTCGGCGATTCCGCTGACGAGTTCCTCGTCCTGGAAGGACGGCCGGGCTCCACCGACCAGTCGCTTGCGCCTCAGCGACGGCCAGTCGCGCCGCCCCGTCGAGTCGCGGCTCACGTAGTAGACGCCGATTTCGAGGTCATGCCGGCGCGCGTCGGGCCCAAGTGCTGCCACCCCATTTGCGGAAAGAGCGGCGGCGCGGAGATTTGTCTCGAGTTGCAGGCGCCCGGTCACCGCGCGCGTGGGCTCGGTCGAGGCATGTCGCAGGACGAGCGTATCGGCGAGCGGCAGCGCGCGGCCTTCCGGTGAGGCGCGGCAGCCGAGCGGCACGCCTGCTCGAGCCGCATAGGCCGCATTCACGGCCACGATGGGTGATCCGAGATCATGCGCCAGCGAGCTGCCGCAACTCCCGGCGACGACGAGATCGGATCGCTCTGTTCCCCCGAGGGAACTTGATCCAGCTACCGTCGTTGCCGGCGGTGCAAGGCCAAGGTAACCGGCGAGACGGATTTCGTCGACCAGCAGGCTGAATGCGGCATCGAGTGCTTCCTCGAGCTGGGCAACAGCCTCGCCCGTTCGATGCGCCGCCCGGCCGCGTATGACAAACGTCGTCGATGCTGCGATCACGATCAATACGAGCAGCATGGCAACCAGGACTTCGACGAGCGTGAGCCCCGCCTCGCGACTCATGTCGTCACCGGAAGTACGAGCCGTTGGACGCCGAGGCCGGCGACCGGCCATTGGATTGAGATGATGTAGGCTGCAGGCATCCCATCGTCGACGACCACGCTTGCGACTGCGCCCATCGGCAGCGCCGCCTCGACTTCGGCCGACCAGTCGAGGATTTCCTGAGCATCAAGTGGCAGCGAGGTGCTGGAATCGCGATCGAGCGCGCGCAATTCCTCGGCCAGCGAACTGGCGAACCGAATGGCAGCGCGTCGGTGCGACGAATCGCGCTCGTTCTGGATGCTTTGACCGAGCACAATACCCGCTCCGGCGAGTCCCGCGAGCATCAGCGCGAGTGCGACCAGCACTTCAATCAGGGTAAATCCTGCGGCACTCCGTTGACTCAGCACTGGAGCACACGGTCCGAGGCGTCCCGGTTGCTCGTGCGCGGCCGGCCGCTTCGGCTGACGATGATGGCGCGTGCGGCGCGGGCGCCGCGGCGGTCGCAGACCGTGAGCGTCGCCGGCGTTGCGAATCCAGAGCCGCCCTCGAAGCTCAGGATTTCGCGATTCGATAGAATGCGAGGTGCGCCCGCGCCACCGGCAAGCGCGACGCTTTGACGAAACCGATGGCCTTCGTCCGTGAGCAGGATTCCGGCGGACCAGTCCGCGCGTCCGGTGCATTCCTGCATGTCGTCGCTGCCGCAAAGCTGGATCTGTTCGCTTCGCGTCGCCGAGAATTGTCGTCCGAGGTTGACGGCGTGCATCGCGGTTGCAACCGCGGCATTCATCCGGCTATCGAGCAGGAGGCTGGAGAAGACCGGGACCGCCGAGATTGCGATGACCGCCACGATGCCCAGCATCGTGAGAAGTTCAGGCAGCGTGTGTCCGCGTGATGCCCTGGTACTGTCAAGCATGCGGCAAGGCTAGCGATGGGACCGCGAACCTCCCGCGCGCAAATTCAGCGTGTTTGAGCGAATTTCCGCCAAAGCGTATATTTCCCTCCCATGAGTCACGCCAAGGCGCAGAACCGAACCCGGAGCCTCCTCGCGCAGCGAGGCATCCAGGCGACCGCCCAGCGCATGCTGATCGCGGAGCTCCTGTTCGCGCGCGACCAGCACCTGACGGCCGAGCAGATCATCCAATCGCTGACCGAGGCGGGGACCCAAGTCTCGAAGGCGACGGTCTACAACACGCTGAACCTGTTTGCGGCCAAAGGGCTCCTGAAACCGATGCAGGTCGATCCGGACCGCGGGGTGTTCGACTCGAACATGCAGCCGCACTACCACATCCACGTGGAGGACACGGGCGAGCTGATCGACGTACCGCCCGGCGCCGTTGAATTCGCGCGCCTGCCGCCGCTGCCGCCGGGCACGGAACGGGTGTCCGTCGATGTCGTGATCCGGGTGCGCAAGCAGGGTTCTTGACGCGTTGCCCGCGTCCCGGGCCTTGCCTATACTTCGCGCCCCGTTGCCGGTGTAGCTCAGTTGGTAGAGCAGTCGCTTCGTAAGCGAGAGGTCGGGGGTTCAAGTCCCTCCACCGGCACCATTCGCACCACTCACGCCAGCAAAGGCCGCAAGCCGCTCCCCGGTGAGGGTCATTTCGGCGACCAGTCCATCCTTGCCGGGTACCAGCCGCACGCCTCCGGTGAGCTGCTGAAAGAGCGCACGCGCCCGGTTCGGGTCGCGGGCGGCGACGGCGGGCAAGTCCTTTAACAACGCCTTGTACCGCTCCTGTAAACGCGGCAGGAGGCTCACGCCGTTGGTCGCGGGCCGCTGCTGAGCCGCCAGCGCGTCACGCTCATCCTCAAGTTTGCGCAGTTCATCGGCCACAGACCTAGACCCGCCCAAGCCGCGCTCCTTGATGACCGCCAGCACGTTCTTGATCTCCTTTGTAACCCCCTCGTTTTTCCGGACCACTCAGAAGTAGAGGGCTATCGGGATTGTGCCATCAGGTATTGCCGCGGCGCGATGTCGCCGAGGGACTCATGCGGCCGGAGCTCGTTGTAGCGGGTGATCCAGTCGGCGGTCATGCGGCGCACCTCGCCCAGGGTTTCGAACACATAGCAATCGAGCGCCTCCTCGCGGTAAGTTCGGTTGAAGCGTTCGATCAGGCCGTTTTGCATCGGTTTGCCAGGCTGGATGAAGCGCCGCTCGATGCCGTGCCGCCGCGCCCAGCGCTCGAGCTCGTCGCTGATCAACTCGGGACCGTTGTCCATACGCAGTCCGGCGGGCTTGCCACGGATCTCGATCAGCTCGTCCAGGGCCCGGACGATGCGTTTGGCTGGCAAGCTGGTGTCGATTTCGATCCGCAACGCTTCCCGGTTGTAGTCGTCGATCACGTTGAAGGTGCGGAACCGGCGGCCCGACCACAGCGCATCGGCCATGAAGTCTGCCGACCAGATTTCGTTGGGCTGCGCCGGGATCAGCAGCGGGATCTTGATGCGAGCCGGCAACCGGCGTTTGCCGCGACGCCGGATATTGAGCCGCAGCGCCCGGTACACGCGATACAGCCGGCACTTGCCAAAGCCCTGGCCGTGCAGCGACGGATACAGCTTGTCGAAGCCATGGCGCGGGTTGTCGTGCACGTAGCCCTCGATCGCAGCGATCACCGGGCCATCGTCCCGCACCCGTCGCGGCACGTAGAACGCCGAGCGCGCCAGACGCGCCGCCTGGCAGGCGCGGCGGATCGACACACCATGATCCTGCACCATGACGTTCACCAGCTCACTGCGTGCGGCCGGTGCTATAGCTTTTTTTCAACGGCATCCTGCAACGCGTGATGCGTCAGGGACAGTTCTGCGTACATCCGCTTCAGCCGGGCATTCTCGGCTTCGAGTTCCTTAAGCCGCCGCAGCTGCGAGACATCCAGTCCGCCGTACTTGGCCTTCCAGTTGATGGGATGGACTGCTCCCTGGGCCTTAGGTTGTAGTCGGGGTCTCTGTAGCGAGGGGGTGTGCCATGACGATCACGGCGGCTGGTGTTGATCTGGCGAAGAACGTATTTCAGTTGCACGGTGTCGATGAAGCCGGTCAGGTTTGTCTGCGCAAACGTGTTCACCGCGAGAAGCTGCTTGAGGCGATCGCGCAGATTGAACCATGCGTCATCGGGATCGAAGCGTGCAACAGTGCCTACTACTGGGCCCGGGAGTTCGAGCGATTCGGCCACACGCTGCGGATCATCAGCCCGCAGTACGTTAAACCGTTTCGACGCAACCAAAAGAACGACGGCAATGATGCCGAGGCGATCTGCGTCGCAGTGCAGCAAGCGAACATGCGCTTTGTCCCGCAGCGATCGATCGAGCAGCAGGACGTGCAGATGCTGCACCGGGCACGCCAACGCCTGGTGAACAACCGAACCGGCGTGTCGAGCCAGATCCGCGGCTTCCTGCGCGACCGTGGGATCGCCTTTGCGCGCAACATCAGTCAGACGCGCCGGCACGTTCCAGGCATCCTGGAGGACGCAGAGAATGGTCTCACAGCGTCGGCTCGTGAGACGATCGCGGAGCTCTTCGATCTGCTGCGCAACCTCGACGAGCGGATCGCCGCCTTCGATCGACGGATCGACGCTGCCTTCCGCCTTAGTGAACCGGCACAGCGCATCGCTCGGATCGAGGGCGTCGGACCGAAGATCGCAACCGCGGTCGTGGCGGCGATCGGCAACGGGCGCGAGTTCGATAATGGGCGGCACATGGCTGCATGGCTTGGACTGGTGCCGCGCCAGCATTCTAGCGGAGATCGAACCCAGCTCTTCGGTATCAGCAAGCGCGGCGACCAGCAACTGCGCACCTTGATCGTACATGGCGCGAGAGCGGTTGTGCGCACGGCAGCAGGCAAGACCGACCCTAGGAGCCTTTGGGTCAACAGGCTGCGCGAGCGGCGTGGGTTCAACAAGACCGTGATCGCGGTGGCGAACAAGAACGCCCGGATCATGTGGGCGGTGCTGCGCCGCGAGGAGCCATATCTCCGCGCAGCTTAGATTCGATTGTCAGGAGACGGTTGCGAAGACACTGATTACGATGGACACACCGGTCGAACCGACGCGCACGGAACCTGCTTTTTATATGGGCCTTCGGGGCCGGCCATTTGTAAAGGCGTGCGCGTGCGGCTTTCCCTTCCGGGCGCGCTGCAATCTCGCAGATGACGCCGAATAGATGTACGCATTCGTCCGGTTCAGTCAATCACCAATCGGGCCTTGCTTTTCGGGAGCAGTCCATAGATGTAGAA
>DAIQBB010000026.1:0-18591 GCA_036781365.1 Steroidobacteraceae bacterium
CGCAGAGGTGGCCGATCTTCTCCATCACCTTGCGGACGTTGTAGATCGTGCCGTCATAAGTCGCGAGCTGGATGCACGCGAGGCGAAACGGCCGCTCGGCGCTCGCGCGCGACTTGTCGGTCACGAGCGGATTGGCACGGATCTGTTCACGCAAATACGCCTCGTCCCACGCTTCCCAGTCGACTGCGCCAATCATGCCGAACGCATTGCGTGCGGTCGGCAGGAAGATCGGAATCGCACCCGCCATCACGAGCGCGCCCTGGTGCATCGACTTGTGGTTGTTGCGATCGAACAGCACGAGATCGCCGGGCTTGAGCACGGCGCCGGTGACGACCTTGTTCGAAGTGCTCGTGCCGTTCAGAACGAAGTACGTCCGATCGGCACCGAACACCTGTGCGGCGTGCTTCTGCGCGTCGGCGGCCGGGCCTTCGTGGATCAGGAGATCGCCGAGCTTGACGTCGGCGTTGCAGAGATCGTTGCGGAAGATGCCCTCGCCGAAATGCTTGAAGAACAGCTGGCCTGCGGGGGATTTGCGGTAGAACTGCCCGCCCTGGTGCCCGGGGCAATCGAAGGCGATGTTGGCCTCGGCGTCGTAGGCCATCAGCCCGCCGAAGAACGGCGGCAGCAGTGAGAGGCCATAGCGCATGACGCTGGCGATGACCTGCTTCGCGTAGAACGCGGGGGTCTGCTGACCGAGATAGATGTAACCGGCGACCTCGCCGATTCCGGTGAGGACGGCGAGGTCGGCTATGCGATGCGAATCGGCGAGCGCCCAGAGCGGCGTCTCGAAGCCGGCTTCCCGAACGGCCTCGGCGAGCCGCCGTGCGTTCTCCACGCGCTCCCCGTCGACGAGCGCGATGTAGGCGCCTACCGACGCATCTTCGGAGACATCGCGATCGAACGTATCGGTGACTTCCACCACGTAGTGCTCGGCGGCGAGCTGATCGAGCAGTTCCTTCGTCTGCATATTGTTGGAATCGACGATCGCAACGATCTTCAACAGCTTGTGGAACGGAATCGGGATCGTCGGCACCTTGACTGGCTGAGATGTCATCTTCGGTATCTCCATTTACACGCAGGTGGGTGCGCATCACCCGCTCGGGATGTTCTGTCCTTTGTCATGCCTTCAGGCAGCGCGTCATGTAAATCGCCTTGCCGTCGCGATCGCGCTCCACTTCGATGCCATGAGTGTCGTGCCCGAAGCCGGGGAACCGGCTGTCGAAATGCTGCAGTGCGAGCAGATAATCGACGACGGCGCACTTTTTCGCCGTGACTCTCTCGCCCGGCATCATGATCGGAATGCCCGGGGGGGGTAAGGCACGAGCTGCACCGCGACGATGCAATCGGGCAACGCGCTGACCGGGATCTTCTCGACGTTGCGCCTGACGAGCTGGCTGTAGGTGGCGTGCGGGCTGAGTTCGGCGTCCGGCAGCTGCGTGAACGCCTCGTCCATGCACTCGACATACGCGAGCGGCACGCGGCTTCTATCCTCGCGCGTCATCGCGAGCAGAATAGGCATTCCCGACGTGCGACGGCGGATCAGTTCGATCACGCGCAAGCCCTGCGCGAGGTCCTGGGCACAAAGCTTCCATGACAGCACCACGCAACTGAAACCCGCATCGGAAGCCACCGCCGTTTCAGCATCGAACAGCGAGCTCGCCCGCAATACGTGCAGATCCTTTTCCAGCAGGCGTTCCTCGATCGCATGGGCGCTGCGCGCCTCGGCGCGGTCGGCCAAGACTTCGCCGACGACCAGGACCGGGAAGGTTCGCGCGATGTCTTGCGGTAGGGCGGTGTTGGTGTGGCGCATGACTCGACACCGTTCTACCGCGGTTCGCGGATCGGCACGTCGGCCGGTACGCCGACGTTCCTGAAGAAAGCGACCGTATCCGTATCTGGCACGCCGAAGTTGTCCGTGTACAACACGCCGAACGATGGGTTCGCATAGACTTCGGAGAGCGCACGATCGACCGCCAGCCGGAAGTCGTCGTCGTTACGGGGCGTCGCAAGCGCGAGTAAGGCGAACGTGAAGCGCCGCGTCAGCACACGCAGGTCCTTTCCGGCCGGGTTGCGCCGCACGGCCTGCAGGAGCTTTTCGCGGTCGCCGAACAGCACGTCCGACCGGCGCTTAAGCACGGCGGCAATGCCGGCATCGTAGTCGGCTACTGACTCGACGTTCGCCTTGAGACGCAGTTCCGCGACGTGTTCCTTGAGGGCTTCCATCGTGTCGGAGCCGACGAGCGCCGAATACGTCCGCTGCCCGAGCGTAGGCGGCGGGGTGCCGCGCCACAGCGGCGCATACGGCGCCGGTCGCTCCTCGAGTGCATCCTGAAACGCGGCATCGGCGCCGGTACGGACAAGCGCGGAGACGCCGCCGGGGAAGACCGGTATCGAGAAGGACGCCCGCGCCCGATTCGCCAGGGTAACTTCGTCGGCGCCGCATATCAGGTCAACGCGACCATTCGTGAGGTCCGCGAAGCCGCTGGAAACCGGTACCCACTCGACGGCGAGCGACGGTCGCGCAAGAGTGCGCTTGAGCATGTCCGCGACGCGATCGCAGAGCGCCACCGAGTATCCATCGGGCTGTCCCGATGCAGTGCGATACGACATCGGCGCCGCTTCAGCGCGATAACCGATGGCAATCCGGTTGGCCTTCACGATGCGATCGAGCGTGCCCGTTGGGTGCACCGCTTGGGCCATCTTCGGCTGTGCATCGCCGGTGGCTGTTGGCGGGGTATCGGCGGCTGCGAGCACCGACCCGACTGCGGCGAGTGCTGACAGCGCGCATGCGGCCGCGATCGGACTTGCAAGCGCCGTCGCGCGACGAGCTGATGGTGTGGTCTTCGCCATGTTCGATCTCCTTTGCCTTTCACTTCGCTCGCGCGGCCGCAGCGGCTTGCGCCGTGGCGGGGCGCGTCGCCACGAACCGCGGGGCTATGAACAGCCAGATCAGCCAGCCGAGTCCCATCACGAGCATGCCGCCAATGACTGCCTGGCCACCCGACGCATACAGCGCGTACACGCTGTACACGATGCCGACCACGCTGATCGCAATCGTGCGCGTGTAAGCGCCGCCGGTGACGCCGCCGCTTTGCAGAATCACGGTCAGCGCGGTCAGCGCGAGAATGTACGGGATTACGTTGGTCACGACGGAGAGATTGACGAGTGCTGAGAACTGCGACGATAGATCGGGCGAGATCGTCATGAACGCGAGCAGCGTCTGCACGACGCCCATGATGACCATGCCCGCAATGGGCGCGCCAGCGGCCGTCACCTTGCTGAAGATGCGCGGAAACATACCGCTGTCTGCCGCGTCCTTCGCTACGGACCCCATCGTGAACTGCCAGCCGAGCAGCGAGCCCACGCACGCCATGACGGCAAGACCCATGACGATCGAGCCGATCGCCGGGTTGAACATCTGCGCAAACGCCGTTCCGAACGAGCCGGTCGAGGCCTGCAGCTCGGCGTTGGGTACGACCCCCTGGATCACCGTCGTAGACAGCACGTAGATCACCCCGGCGCCGAGCGTTCCGAACAGGCACGCGATCGGCACGTCGCGCTTCGGATTCTCGACGGCGGATGCGTTCTGCGATGCGGATTCGAGTCCGAGGAACGCCCAGAGCGTGAGCGAGATGCTCGAACCCATGCCCTGCACGATGCTGAGGCCGTTCGGATTCCATGCCTCGGCGAAGGTCGTGCCCTTGAACCAGAACCAACCGAAGATTGCCATGAAGCCGACCGGCAGGATCACGCCCCACACGGTGACCGAGCTGATGCGCCCGGTGAGCTTTGGCCCGCCGAAGTTCGCGATGGCCGTGAGCCACAGGAGGCCGATTATGCCGGCGCAGGTCGCCATGGGCGTGGCCGTCAGCGCCGGAAAGAAGCCTGCGAGATAGCCCAGCGCGGAGGCTGCGACGGCGACGTTCGCGATCGCGATGGACACGAAGTACAGGAAGAAAGTCTGAAAGTAGCCATCCTTGCCGTAGGCGTCTTCGGCGTATGCCGCAAGGCCCCCAGGGCGCTGGTTGTAGATGCCCGCCTGTGCGAAGCCGTAGGCCATCGCCATCGAGCCGAGCGCCGTCACGATCCAGGACAACAGCGAGATCGCGCCGACCTTCGCCATGTTGGTCGGCAGCATGATGATGCCGGAGCCCATCATGTTGACGGCAACGATGAACGTGAGTTGCACGACGTTCATCTTCTTTTTCTGATCTGCCATAACTGTCTCCTTACAAACCCGTTGGCGGCTAAACTGCTGCGCGCTTGTCTTGCTTTGTCATTTGCCCGTTGCCGATGCTAGTTCCCGGCAGCGCACCGAGTCGTCAGCGTGGCGCAATCCTTCAGTCGCAGTTCGGTAAGCGCCACGACAATGGAATCGACGACTCAGTAGGCGTATGTGAGATACACCATTCCGTACTTGAAGGACTTGTCCTCGCCGAAGCTTTGGCCGATGGCATCGCCAGGATCTGCGTAGGCGAACACAAAGCTCGCGGTAAAGTTCGAGTTGATCTTCCAGTCGACATAGGCGTCGAGCTCGAAAGCGACGTCGTCCGACGTGACGCCTGGTGCAAATGACTCCGGTTCGTCCAGGATGAAGTCGTAGGCGATGAGACCACCGCTCAGGGATTCGCTCGGCGTCACATGCAACCGGAGCTGATGCGAGATGAGGTTGGAATTGGCGAGGAAATACTCGCCGCCAATTTCGCCCTGCCACCAGGTGCCCCAGTCATAGAAACCCAGGTAGAGAGCGTCGAACGCCTCGCTTTCCGGCGTGTTGGGGTCGTCGCCTTCGAAGAAGGCATAGCGGTAGGAGAGCCGGGGCTTCCATGAGACGTTGCTCAGCTCATAGCCCACTTGCGCCATCCAAGCCGTAGATTCCATGACGTCGCCGTTGTCTTCGAGGGCGTACTCCGCCTCGAACGACAGCCCGGGGAGCGAGCTGAAGGGCACCAGGAAAGCGCGCGCGTTATAGACGTCCATCTCGTCGCGCAGCGGCAGGATTTCCTCGTCAGCCGACGCCTTGATATAGGTGAGCCCGAGGGTCGAGTTCTCCCCGACCGCAAACTCGTAGTTTGCGCCCCACAGCTTGGTATCGGTTTCGGACTCGGGCACGTCGTCCCGCTCGAGATAGAACGTCTCGAAGGTGTGATTCTCTACCTTGAAACGCCCGATCGCGGCACGCTCCCACGCCGAGCGCGCGCCAGTCCAGAATCCGCCGCGACTGCCACCATCGCCCGCGCCGTCATACACGAGAAAGCCATGTCCAAGCTTGTAAGGCGCACGTCCCAAGGTGAGTTCGATGGCATCCTCGGCGAGGCCCAGCGAGGTGCCGGAGCGCCAGCCGATGTACAAGTCTTCGGCGTGGTACCCGGAGGCGCTCTCGCCGACAATGCCCGGCGGCGCCGAGAACGTGCGTGCGCCGACGATACTGACTTTGCCGAATACAGTGCTACCGTTGTCCAGATTGAAGTCGCCCGACAGCGCCGGCTTGACGTAGCTCTCCTGCCAGTTGGAGCTCAGGTCTCCTGAAGGGTCGGGCCTTCCGTTTGCGTACAGGGAGTTGCTGAACGCGAACGCGCCGATCCCCGCATTGATATTGAAAGTCCAGTCGACGGCATCGGGCAACCCCGTGGGGCGCGCTTCCTGCTCGCTTTGCACGTCGGTCGGTGGTGATTCCTGCGCTTGCAGATCCAGTGCCACGCCGAGCAACATGATGCTCGTCACGACGGCACGAGTGATGAATCCGGACAGCGGAGGGTGAGTACCTTCGAGCAACACTTTCATATGAGCCTCGCAACGGACGGAGTGAAACGCGTGTGATGCGAAGGTTGGCGCATGGGACATGCGAAGTAACTCCCCTTGATGGGGGATGCTGCAGGCTGAACTTGCCAACGCCGGTTACCGTGGGGGCATCCGCGAGCCTGCCGGGCGGCGGCCGCGCCGAGGGCGTCATGACCCTCCAGCAGGTGTTTGCCCGTCAAATCATGGCTGCGCAGGCGGCCGGGGCCATTCTCGCCCCGCCCCCCAGGGCAGGCTCACAAAAGGGCGACCAGAGGGCGACCCTTCCCTGACCACTCGCGGCTCCCGGGTTCGTACGCTGTTTCCCGAACGGTCTCACAGCGAGCGAGCGTAAAAATGCCTGGACCCTCAGTACTAATGCGTATTGTTCCCGCGCTCCTGTCGGGACTCGCAGCGCTCATCGCGGGATGTGAGACGCCGGTCCTGCGGTCTGAAGTCGATGTGCCGGGCAGCTTCACAGCCGCGGCGCAGTCCGAGTCCGCGCCGGATGTCGCCTGGTGGGAGGGCTTCGGCGACCCCGTGCTGACCGATCTCATCCAGCGCGCGGCTCGCGAAAACCGCGATGTAAGAATCGCGGCCGAGCGCGTGCGTGCCGCGCGCGCCGGCGAGACGATTCGGCGCTCCGCCATGCTGCCGAACATCGATGCCAGCGTCTCCGCGGTCGACAATGATCCGAGGGGCGCTCCCGCGTTCGAGAGCGGCTCGGCCGGGCTCGGTGTGTCGTGGGAGATCGATCTGGCCGGCGGGCTTCGTGCCGGCGCGTCCGCCGCCACCTATGAAAGGATCGCAACTGAAGGCGGCGCACGCGGCGTCCGGCTGCTCGTCCTGACGGACGTCGCGACGAACTACTTCACGCTGGTCGGCGCTCTGCGCCAGCTCGAGACCGTCCGTGCGATCTCGGCGGCACAGGACGAGACGCTCCGTCTGATCAGTGCGCGGCATCGCGTGGGCCTCGCCTCCAAGTTCGACGTCGAGCGTGCGCGGACGGCAGCGTCGAGTACGCAGGCGGAAATCCCGCCGCTCGAAACGCTGGTCGCCGTTTCCCGGCATCGGATCGCCGTGCTGATCGGAGACCAGGCATCCAATGCCACGAAGGCCGTGGCCCCGTGGAGCGGCACCACAGTCCTTCCCGACGTGCAGCCCGGACAGCCGGCCACGCTCCTTGAGCGCCGACCGGACCTGCTCGCCTCGCGTGCGCAGCTCGAGGCAGCCAACTTCAGGCGCCGCGAGGCCGCCGCCGAGTGGTTCCCGCGTCTCTTCGTCAACGCCCTGTTCGGGCGCCAGGACGTGGAGATGAACGGGGTCGACTTTGGAGCGGCGCGCTTCACCAACGCGTCCGCCCTGCTGGCGATGCCGATCTTCAATTGGGGAAGGACGAAGGCCATCAACGAGGTGGCCGAGAGCCGCCAGCGCGAGGCACTGCTGCGCTATGAGGATGCGATCGTGCGCGCGCTCGAAGACGTCGAGAACGCGCTGGTCGCGCTTCGTGACGAGCGCCACCGCGCCGACGCCCTTCAGAGCGCCGCAGACTCCGCGGATGCGGCGCTCACCCGTGCGCAGGCGCTCTACGACCGCGGCCAGATCGATCTTCTGCCCCTGCTCGATGCGCAGCGTTCGCGCCTCGGCGCCCGGATCGGCGCCAACGACAGCAGCACTCAGCTATATCTCGCCAGCGTGCAGCTTTTCAAGGCGCTCGGAGGCGGCTGGGAAAAATTCGAACCCGTCTCCTCCGAGGGAGAACCGTCTTGAAAGCACTTTTCGCCTCATTCGCAGTCGCGGTAACTGCAGTCTCGCTGCTCGCCGCGTGCGGATCACATGAGCCGGCCGACGAGACGCTACGCCCGGTCCACATCGCCATAGTGCGTTACGACGGCGCGCGGGACGCGAGCCGCTACTTCGGCTCCGTGCAGGCACGATACGAGATCGAACAGGCGTTTCGCGTCGGCGGCAAAGTCACGGAGCGGCGCGTTGATGTTGGCCAGACCGTTCGCGAAGGCGACGTACTTGCCGTGCTCGACGACGTCGACTACCGCCTCACGGAACAGGCCACCCGCCAGCAGCTCGAGGCCGCGACCGCACGCGCGCGCCAGGCCGAGTCGGACGCCCGGCGCCTCGAGGCGCTGAAGGTCGATGGATCGGTGAGCGAATCGGATGAGGAGCACGCGCAGAGCAACCTGCGCACTTCGCGCGCGGCCGCCGAGGCCGAGACGCGCAGGCTCTCACTGGCTCGCAATCAGGTGACGTACACGGTGCTGCGCGCCTCGAGCGACGGTGTGGTGACGAGCGTGCAGCTCGAGGTCGGCCAGGTCGTCGCCGCCGGCCAGCCGGTCATCGCGATCGCCAACGAGGGCGAGCCCGAGATCGTCGTCGACGTGCCGGAGGCCCACCTCGAGGCATTCAAGAGCGCCCGCTACCGAGCGTCGCTCGCGAGCGCGCCTGACGACTTGTTCGAAGTTTCGCTACGCGAACTTTCGGCGCAGGCGGCCGCGCAGACCCGCACCTATCGCGCCCGGCTGAACCCCACGACACCGCGAACGCTTCCGCTCGGTGCGACGGCGACGCTCATCGCTGAGCGCATCTCGTCGGGCCCCCCCGTAGCCGCGATTCCGGCTTCAGCGATCACGCAGCACCAGGGCAAGCCGGCGTTGTGGGCCGTGCGTCGCACTGGCGCCGAGCCGATCGGGACCGTGGAGCTGGTCCGGGTCACCGTGCACGGATATCGCAGCGACGAAATCCTCGTCTCCGGGCCTGCGGCAGGCGCGCTGATAGTCACGGCCGGCGTGCAGAAGATGGCGCCGGGATTGCGCGTTGCGCTGCCGGCCGCCACGCAGTCGGCGAAGAACCCGTGAAGAACTTCAACCTCACCGAGTGGGCGCTCAACCATCGCGCCGTGGTGCTGTTCCTGATCCTGGTAATCGGGGTCGGCGGCGTGGTCTCGGTCTCGAAGCTCGGCCAGCTGGAGGATCCGAAGTTCTCGGTGCCATCGATGACGGCGATCGTCGTCTGGCCCGGCGCGACTGCCCAGCAGGTGCAGGACGAGCTGCTCAACCGCATGGAGAAGAAATTCGAGCAGCTCGACCACTTCGAGAAAGTCGTGACCTTCGCGCGCCAGGGATTCGGCGGCATGACGATAACCGTCGTCGGCGGCACTTCCAAGGAGGATCAGCTCGAGGCCTGGTACCAGGCTCGCAAGAAATTCGATGACATTCGGCTCGAGCTCCCGGAAGGCGTCGTCGGTCCGATCTTCAACGACGAATATGGAGATGTGTACGGGTTGCTCTACGCCGTCAAGGGCGACGGCATCGGTCTGGACGGGCTGGCCGACGCAGCAGAGGTCGTGAAGCGCCGCCTGCTGAAGGTACCGAAAGTGAAAAAGGTGGACGTCCTCGGCAAGCAGGCCGAACGCCTCTACCTGGAATTCTCGCACGAGCGTCTCGCCGCGCTCGGCATCACGCCAGTCGCGATCATCGAGAGCCTCAGGAGCCAGAACAGCGTGCTGCCGACGGGCTCGATCGACACCCGAAGCGACCGGGTGTTCGTGCGCGTCAGCGGCCAGTTCGCGAGCGTGGACGACCTTCGCAATCTCCCGATCGAGGCGGGCGGCCGCGTGATCAGGGTGGGAGATTTCGCGGAGGTCTCCCGCGGCTTCGAGGATCCGCCGACTTACACGGTACGCCACAACGGCCAGCAGGTGCTGATACTCGGTATCTCGATGACCGATGACGGGAACATCGTGGATCTCGGAAAGGCAATCGAGAGTGCGATTGCGAAGATCCAGGCGGAGCTGCCGTATGGCGTCGAACTCGAGCGCGTGGCCGATCAGCCGACTACGGTAAGCGAAGCAATCTGGGAGTTCGAGCGCTCGCTGCTCGAAGCCCTGGCGATCGTGCTCGCTGTCAGCCTCCTGAGCCTCGGCTGGCGGATGGGCCTTGTGGTCGCGATGTCCGTGCCGCTCGTGCTCGGCGTCGTCGCGATTGTGATGCTCGCAATGGGATGGAACCTCGAGCGCATCTCACTCGGCTCCCTGATCATTGCGCTGGGGCTGCTCGTGGACGACGCGATCATCGCCCTCGAGATGATGCAGGTGAAGCTCGAGGCGGGCTGGGACCAGGCCAAGGCAGCGGCATTCTCCTATTCTTCAACGGCTATTCCGCGACTGACGGGCGCCCTGATTACTGTCGCTGCCTTCATGCCGATCGGCTTCTCGAAGTCTACCTCGGGCGAGTACGCCGGCGGCATCTTCTGGATCGTCGGCACTGCGGTCCTGTTCTCGTGGGTCGTCTCGGGGCTTTTCACGCCTTATCTCGCCATCAAGATGCTGCCGAAGGATCTCGGCAAGCATCACCAGGGCGGCGATCCTTACCAGACTCCGTTCTACAAGAAGCTGCGCCGGCTGATCGACCTCGCCCTCGAGCGCCGCTGGTGGGTGATAGGCGCCACGGCTGCGGCACTGGTGCTGGCCATTTCGGGCATGAAGTTCGTGCCGCAGCAGTTCTTTCCTAACAGCTCGCGGCCCGAGCTCCTCGTCGAGCTCCGCATGAAAGAGGGCGCGTCCTTCGCGGCGACAACCGAGCAGGTGAAGAAGATGGAGGCCGTTCTCTCCAAGGACGAGGGCGTCCGCTTCTTCACGGCCTACACGGGCGCCGGCGCACCGCGGTTCTATCTCTCCCTGAACCCCGAACTGCCGAACCCCGGCTATGCGCAGTTCGTGGTGATGACGCGTGATCTCGAAGCGCGCGAACAGGTGCGCGCACGATTGATGGCGATCGTCGACGAGCAGTTTCCGCAGGCCTGGGTCCGATTGACCCGACTGGAGCTCGGACCGCCGGTGGGCTACCCCGTGCAGTTCCGGGTCGTTGGGCCCGACACACAGGTCGTGCGATCGATCGCGCGCGACGTGGAGCGCGTGGTAGCGGCCAGTCCGCTCGTGCGCGACGTCCAGCTCGACTGGAACGATCCCGTTCGCACCCTGCGGGTGGATGTCGACCAGGACAAGGCGCGTGCGCTCGGTCTCACGCCTGCCGATGTGGCCCTGGTCACCCAGGGCGTGACGAATGGTGTGACGCTCTCGCAGCTACGCGAGGGCGAGGACCTGATCGAAATCGTCGCGCGCGCGGTACCCGCCGAGCGGCTCGACGTCGAATCGCTCGAGGACGTCAATGTGTACACGCGGCAGGGCACCGTCGTGCCGCTCTCGCAAGTCGCGAGCGTGCGACACGAACTCGAGGAGCCGGTGCTGCGGCGCCGCAACCGCGACATGGCGATCACCGTGCGCGCTGACGTCAAGGATGGCGAACAGGGCGTGTCGGTGACTCAGTCGATCCGCCCGGCCGTCGAAGAAGTCTCCGCGAAGCTGCCTGCCGGATACCGCATCGACGTGGGTGGCGCCGTCGAGGAGAGCGAAAAGGCAAATCTTGCTCTCGCCGCCGTGGCCCCGGTGATGTTGTTGGCCATCCTGACGATTCTCATGCTGCAGCTCCAGAGATTCTCACTCATGGTGATGGTGTTTCTGACAGCGCCTCTTGGGCTCGTGGGCGTGGTCCCGGCTCTACTGCTGTTCCACGCCCCGCTTGGCTTCGTGGCGATTCTCGGCGTGATCGCGCTGAGCGGGATGATCATGCGGAACGCGGTTATCCTGGTCGATCAGGTGCAAACCGAGCTGGCTGCAGGCAGCGATCCGTGGAACGCCGTGCTGGACGCGGCCGTGCATCGGACGCGCCCTGTCGTACTCACGGCACTCGCCACCGTGCTCGCGATGATTCCGCTGACTAAAAGCGTGTTCTGGGGTCCGATGGCGATCGCCATCATGGGCGGTCTCACCGTGGCTACCGTGCTTACGATTTTCTTCGTGCCGGCACTTTACGCGGCCTCGTTCAGCGTCGTGCGGCAGCGTGTGCCCGCGGCGACTGGACCGACGGTCGACCCGCTGCCCGCATGACGGCTGAAGATTCACGTGGAATAGGAAGACGACCATGACACTGTTTACAAAACTCGCCTCGCTGGCCTTGGTGCCTTTCTGTGCCGTCGGTTACGTAACTCAAGCGAGCGCCGCCGACAATCAAGCCATTACAGTTACGCTGGAGAACGACCTCCTCACCGGCTCGGACAACAACTACACGAACGGGATCGGCGTCACGTGGGTGTCGCGCGATCTGGAAAGCTACGACGAAGACGCATTCGTGAGCAAATGGAGCGAATTCTGGGAGTTCCTGCCATTTGTCGGGGATGAGGGCTACACCACGTACGCATCCTGGTCCGTCGCGCAGGAGATGCACACGCCCGACGATATCGAGATTCCAGATCCACCGCTGGACGACCAGCCGTACGCGGGACTTCTGTATGTGGACAGCGTACTTTATGCGCGATCTGAGCGCTGGACACATGCGTGGGAGCTCAAACTGGGCGTGGTCGGACCCGCCTCGCAGGCCGACGACGTACAGAAGGCGATCCACGACTTCGTCGGTGGCGATGAGCCGATGGGTTGGGACACTCAGCTCCCCGACGAGCCCATCATCAACCTGGGATATACGTCAGCACATCTGCTGGCCAAGGGCCATGCAGGCGAATCGGCCGAGTGGCGCCTCGTCCCGGTGGCAAATGTCGGTCTCGGGACCTTGTTCACGGGTGTCGGACTCGGCATGTACGGCGAGTTCGGGTGGAACTTGGTGGACGCGCTGGGCGGCACCTCTTTGCGTGATGGGCTGACGGCTGCATCGACCGTCGGTGTCGGCCCCATTGAGGGCTGGTCCGTATCGTTCTTCGGCGGCATCGGCGGCCACGCGGTTGCGCACTATCTGCCACTCGACGGCACGGTGTTCAAGGACAGCCGGTCGGTGGACACCAAGCCCTTCGTCGGCCACGCGACGATCGGCTTGAACGTGCGGCGTAACAACTTTGTCTTGAGCCTGGCGACGACCTTCTCCAGCAAGGCATTCGAAACTCAGGAGAAGAACGCCGAGTTCGGCACATTGAGCGTGTCCTGGTTTTACTGATGACCGCAGCCGACAAACTGCGGGTGCTGATTCTCGGCGCGACCGGCATGCTGGGTAGCCACGTGTTACGCCTTTCGCTCAATGCCGGCCATGAAGTGAGCGTGCTGGTGCGCGACGCGTCAAGGCTCCCGGCAGCATTGGAGCAGCAAGCCGCAGTCCACATGGGTGATCTCAGCGTCGGCCTGCCATCAGATGTCATAAGCGGCCACGACGTACTCATTTGCTGCGCGGGCCACGTCGCGGAAGGCGAGCAGTTCGTCAGCCTCGTCGACCGCGTCGTCACGGCTGTGGAATCGCTGCCCGCGGGCAAGCGACCCGTCTGCTGGTTCCTGGCAGGGGCCGCATTGCTCGACATCGATGCTGCAGGGCGCCGCGCCGTCGACATGCCACAGGTGAGATCGACCTACTGGCCGCATCTCGCAAACTACCAGCGCCTAGAGCGCTCGAGCATAGACTGGCGTCTGCTATGCCCAGGTCCCATGGTCGATCGGGCAGCACACGGGCTGGATAGACTGCGTATCTCGCTCGACCGACTGCCGGTCGAGATGCCTTTGTTTGTCCGTGCGTTGCCCGAACCACTCGCTCTACCGGCGTTCGCCTCTCTGGTTCCGCAGATGACCGTGCCGTACGTCGATGCTGCGGCACTCATGCTCACCAACCTCGATCGCGACAGCGCCATGGGTCGGCATCGTGTCGGGCTTGCGATGCCGGTGGGCGTGCGGGACCGCAAGCCTCGGTTGCACACCCGCGCCAAGGATTTCCGGCGCTTTGCCAGCTTGGAGACGAGGGAAGCCTGATGTCACAGTCGATCCCCGTGTCACCGTTGAGCATTCTGTTGGTCGTCGGAGAAATCGAGCGCGGAACGACGCTGCAGCGCGCCGGGCTCGAGCTGGTGGCGAGACTGCGTGAGCACGGCTTCACAGTGCTTGCCTCGCGCTCCGCGTCCGATGGCATCGCTGCGGTTCGAGCCGATCCGTTGATCGGCGCCATCCTGGTGGATTCTGAACTGGATGAGTCAGGGGGCGCAGCAGCGGTGCTGAGGGCGTTTCGTGCACGCAACGATCGCGCGCCAGCCTTCCTGTTGGGTGAGCGCAGTCAAATCTCCGAGATTCCGCTGGAGACGCTCAGGCTGGCTAACGAATTAGTCTGGCTGACCGAAGACACCTCCACGCTCATTGCCGGCCGCATTGAAGCCGCGTTGCAGCGCTACCGGGAGAATCTGCTGCCGCCCATGTTCGCCTCGATGCTCAGTCAAGCAAACGTCCATGAGTATGCATTCGGCACTCCTGGGCACCTCGGCGGGACGGCCTTCTTGAAGACGCCGGTGTCAAAGGTCTTTTTTGATTACTTCGGCGAGAACATGTTCCGCTCGGATCTGTCGATCGGCATGGCTGCCGTAGGTTCGCTGCTCGATCACAGCGGGCCGATTGGCGAAAGCGAGAAGTATGCGGCTCGCGTGTTCGGTGCGCACCGCTCCTACACCGTCACCAACGGCACATCAGGCTCGAATCGTGTGATCTTTATGGCGAGCTTGACAGAAAACGACATCGCGCTTTGCGATCGCAATTGCCACAAGTCCATCGAACATGGTCTGGTGATGACTGGCGCCATTCCCGTATTCCTGGTGCCGCGCCGCAATCGCTACGGCATCATCGGTCCCATTTACCCGGAAGACCTGGAACCAGAGACCGTCAAAGCACGTGCTCGCGCAAACCCGCTGACGTCGGCCGCGAACCGGCCCAAGCCGCAGCACACGATTATCACCAACTCGACGTACGACGGCTTGATTTACAACGTCGAGCGTGTGATTGAGATCGGCGGCCATCTTATCGATCGCCTGCACTTCGACGAGGCGTGGTATGCATATGCGCGTTTCAACCCCCTCTACAGAGGTCGCTACGCCATGCATGGCGATCCGGCGGCCTACAAGGACGGACCGACTCTGTTTGCGACGCATTCGACGCACAAGCTGCTCGCGGCGCTTTCGCAGGCCTCGTTCATCCACATTCGCGATGGACGGGACCCCATCGAGCATGCTCGCTTCAACGAGTCGTTCATGATGCACGCTTCGACTTCGCCATTTTACCCCATCATCGCCTCGAATGAGATTGCCACCGCGATGATGGATGGCGCCAGCGGTGTCTCGCTGACGACGGAGTCGATTCGCGAAGCGGTAAGTTTCCGCCAGACAGTGGGGCGTATCCGGCGAGAGTATGCAAAGTCGAATGACTGGTTCTTCAGCACCTGGAACGCGACCGAGATCACCGATCCGGCGACTCGTCAGCGTGTTGCGTTCGAGGATGCGCCGGAGGAATTGCTAGTCACTGATCCGGATTGCTGGGTGCTGCATCCCAACGAGGCTTGGCATGGATTCGAAGGGTTGGAGGATGGCTACTGCATGCTCGATCCGATCAAGGTCACGGTTGTGGCGCCCGGCATTTCAACCGACGGAACTTTCGAGAAGATAGGCATCCCCGCAGCTCTGATCGCCGCCTATCTCGTGCGCCATGGTTTTGAATACGAAAAGTCCCAGGACTTTACTGTCATGTTCCTGTTCTCGATCGGCATGACCAAGGCCAAGTGGGGCACTTTGTTGACGACGCTGATCAAGTTCAAGGAGGACTACGATGCCAACGCAGAGCTAGGCGTGGTCCTGCCGAATCTGCTGGTCCAGTACCCGGATCGCTACGCGGCGATGGGGTTGCGCGATCTCAGCGAGCAGATGTTCGAACACTACAAGCGCTCGAATCAGATGCAGCATTTGCAGCGAGCGTTCTCAAGCCTGCCGGCTCCGGAGATGACTCCGGCCGGAGCTTATCGCCGCCTGGTGCGTAACCAGGTCGAGCGTGTGCATCTGGACCAGGCCGCAAATCGCGTCGTCGCGACGAGCGTAGTGCCGTACCCGCCCGGCATACCGATGATGATGCCCGGTGAGAATCTGGGACCCGCTGACGGGCCGCACATTGGCTATTTGAGATCGCTCCGCGACTGGGATCACTCTTTCCCCGGCTTTGGACATGAGACTCATGGTGTCGAAATACGCGGTGGGGAGCAGTATCTGCATTGCCTGAAGCTACTGGCGTAGCAGGAGTGGCGCAGCCAACGTTACATGTCGCTTCTTATCGCGGTGGCTTCGGGGTTGCCCGAATCTGCGCCTGCAGGTCCCTGTAGATGAGGGAGACAATGCTGTGCAACGAAACCATCGAAAAGCGAAATTGCTCTGGATGGCCGCGCTCGTCCTGTTGAACCTGTCAATGGCAGCCGCAACGCGAGCTGCCGATGAATCGGCTGCGACCAAGCGGCCGAGAATCGGGCTGGTGCTGGGTGGAGGAGGCGTTCGCGGCGCGGCCCACGTCGGCGTGCTGAAGGTCTTGCAGGAATTGCGCATACCACTCGACTGCATCGCCGGTACCAGCATGGGTTCGATCGTCGGCGGGCTTTACGCTTCTGGCATGGACGCAGAGGAGATCGAACGGCAAATCCGCGCCATGGATTGGGACGACCTGTTCCACGACGATTCTGCGCGCGATGTCCGGTCTTTCCGTCGCAAGCGGGACGACGATCTTTATGCGTTCAAGGCCAAGATCGGCGTTCACGAAGGAAAGGTCAAGATTCCGCTGGCCTACATCCGGGGACAGAAGTTCGACCTGCTGCTCAACCGCCTCACTTTGCCGGTGGTCGGAATCGACGACTTCGACCGATTGCCGGTTCCATACCGGGCTGTCGCTACTGACCTGGAAACCGGCAAGGAAGTCGTGCTCGCCAGAGGCAACCTGGCAAGGGCGATTCGCGCCAGTCTGGCGGTGCCCGCCGCATTCGACCCGGTCGAAATCGACGGTCGCCTGCTGGTTGATGGTGGCCTGGCCAATAACGTGCCCGTGAGCGTCGCGCGAAGCATGTGCGCCGATGTCCTCATCGTTGTCGACGTGGGGAGCGGGCTCTTCAAGCGCGACGACATCAACAGCGCTTTGGACGTCACCGCACAGCTGACCAACTTTCTCTTCACCCTAAACACCGAGTCGCAGCTGAGCACTTTGGGGCCTCGTGACGTGCTCATCCGCCCGGCGCTTGGCGATCTGCGCGGTGGCGAATTCGAGAAGGCGGCGGACGTCATGCCGATCGGGGAGGTCGCCGCGCGGCAGGCAACCGACGCCTTGCAACGCTACTCCGTCAGCGAGGAGGAATACGCGCGCTACGAGGCAAACCGCGATCGCATTCGATCAGGCGTACCGGAAATAGAATTCGTGCGCACCGAGAACCACTCGCGGCTGGGCGATGCGGTGATTGCCGAGCGTATTTCAGCCCAACCGGGCAAGCCACTCGACGTCGATGCGATCGAGCGGGATATCGGCAAAGTGTATGGGCTCCAGAATTTTCAGTCGGTGCGCTACGACGTCGTGACTGAAAATGGCGCGAGCGGCCTGGTCATCAGCGCACAGGAGAAGTACTGGGGGCCAGGATTCCTGCAGTTCGGCATGACTTCCTCCGACAATCTCGAAGGCGACAGCACGCTCACCCTCGGCGCCATTTTCACCAAGACAGGCATAAACCTGCTCAACGGCGAGTGGCGCACCGGCGCGCAACTAGGTCAGGAGCCGGCTCTGTTCACGGAGATTCACCAGCCGCTGGATCCCCTCTCCCGCTATTTCGTGTCCGGCAAAGTGGGCTACGTCACCGAAGTTAGGAATGTTTTTGACGATGACGGAATGAAACTTGCTGAAGTCCGCCTGTCCGGGCCCCTGGCAGAATTTGGAGCGGGGCGCGAGTTCGGGACATGGGGCGAGGGTAGGATCGGGTATCGGTGGGCCAGCGGGAACGGCGAGATCATTACCGGTGCGCCGGCACCTGATTTCGACACCGCGCAGGGTGAAATCTTTGCAAGGTTTTCCGTTGACACGTTCGACAGCCTGTATTTTCCCCGCCGTGGCCAAATCGGCCTGCTCGAATGGCGCACGGCACGCGACAGCCTGGGTGCGAACATCGACTACGATCAGGTCCTGTTCGGATACGGATTCGCCCATTCCTGGGGTGACAATACGGTCATCGGAAGGCTCGCGGGAGCCACCACCCTGAACGACGACGCGCCACCAGAAGGTCTTTTCCCGCTCGGCGGCTTCCTGCAACTTTCCGGATTCAACGAAGACGAGCTGAGCGGTCAGCACGCTGGACTCGCGAGCCTTATTTACATGCGCCAGCTTCTCAACGTCAAGATACTGCGCACATTTGCCGGCGCGAGCCTCGAGCTCGGAAATGTGTGGCAGAACTCGGATGCCGCCTCGCTCGACAACACAATTTTCTCCAGTAGTGTCTTTCTGGGCCTCGATACTCCGATTGGGCCTCTTTACATCGGCTATGGCCTCGCTGATACGGACGACCAGAGCATCTACATTCATCTCGGGTCGCGCTTTACGTTCTGAGAGGTAATTGGTCCATGAGGCTTCCGCACGAAAGTCTACAAGTGGAGTTCCCAGGATTTCGTGGACGGTGAGCAGCATCGCGCATCGATGCCTTTGGGCGCAGGCCTTGTCAACGCGAATGGTGATTGGCCAGGGTCGACAGATCTAGCAGTTCATCGAGGATCATGAGCGCCATCTCGCTATTCGGACCAAGTGCCGGGTGCCAGGCGCAGCGCCGAGTGGCCATTACCAGTGGCTCAATTGCCCGATCGAGGTGGAGATGGTCGAGCTCGAGTGCGACCAGTCACGTCGCTGACTGTACTGTTCGAGCGTAAGGCTGCAGGTCCAGGTCGTCACGAGTCGACGCGTGTTTCCGCGGGACGCAAAATTGGCGGAGAGAGAGG
>DAIQBB010000027.1:0-11514 GCA_036781365.1 Steroidobacteraceae bacterium
AAGTTCCGACCTGCACGAATGGCGTAACGCTGGCCCCACTGTCTCGACCCGAGACTCAGTGAAGTTGAAATCGCTGTGAAGATGCGGCGTTCCCGCGGAAAGACGGAAAGACCCCGTGAACCTTTACTGTAGCTTTACGCTGAACTTTGAATTTGCCTGTGTAGCATAGCTGGGAGGCTTTGAAGCCGAGGCGCTAGCCTTGGTGGAGCCAACGGTGAAATACCAGCCTGGTGCGTTCGGAGTTCTAACCTAGACCCGTTATCCGGGTCGGGGACCGCGTATGGTGGGCAGTTTGACTGGGGCGGTCTCCTCCTAAAGAGTAACGGAGGAGTGCAATGGTACCCTCAGCGCGGTCGGTCATCGCGCATAGAGTGCAATGGCATAAGGGTGCTTAACTGTGAGACGAACATGTCGAGCAGGTGCGAAAGCAGGTCATAGTGATCCGGTGGTTCTGTATGGAAGGGCCATCGCTTAACGGATAAAAGGTACTCCGGGGATAACAGGCTTATTCCTCCCAAGAGTCCACATCGACGGAGGAGTTTGGCACCTCGATGTCGGCTCATCACATCCTGGGGCTGTAGCAGGTCCCAAGGGTTCGGCTGTTCGCCGATTAAAGTGGTACGCGAGCTGGGTTCAGAACGTCGTGAGACAGTTCGGTCCCTATCTTCCGTGGGCGTTGGAGATTTGAGGGTGAGCTGCTCCTAGTACGAGAGGACCGGAGTGGACGCGCCTCTGGTGTTCCGGTTGTCATGCCAATGGCATTGCCGGGTAGCTATGCGCGGACGGGATAACCGCTGAAAGCATCTAAGCGGGAAGCCCCCCCCAAGATGAGATCTCCCTGAGGACTTGATCCTCCTGAAGGGCCGTCGAAGACTACGACGTTGATAGGCTGGATGTGTAAGCGCAGTAATGCGTTCAGCTAACCAGTACTAATTGCCCGTGAGGCTTGACCATATAACACCCAAGGAGCCTGAGGCTCCGTGAGTGCGACACATATGTTGTGTTTCTCCACATTTCGGACAGGCCTGCGCGGCGGCGATCGAGCGGCGCGGGCGACAGTTTTCCTGGCGGTCATAGCGGGCGGGAACCACCCGATCCCATTCCGAACTCGGAAGTGAAAACGCTCTGCGCCGATGGTAGTTTGGCCGTAGTCCAGGCGAGAGTAGGTCACTGCCAGGATCCCATGCGAACCCCCGGACGGAAACGTCCGGGGGTTCTTTTTTGCCGAAGCGGATCGCTTCAGCTGCGGATGCGGCAGATTGCGGTGACGATCGGCGTCACGCGCTTTCCGCTGGTATTCACCAGGTAACCTCTGACGCGGCCGTCCACGATGAAGTTTGCAGGGATGGCCGTCGCGCCCTCGGCGACCTCGTTGGGATTGCTGTCGAAATCGAACTCGGCTTCGTCGCCAATGGCCGGTACGAAAGCGGTGCGGGCAGTTCCGTCGCCCGACCTCAGAACTGCGCGATACGAGCCCTGGACAAGGCCGGATCCGTCGACAGACGCGCGCGAGCGGCGGGTTCCGCGCTTCTCGCAGGTCACTTGCACGTCCGCGGCGGTTGCCGTGAAGGCAAAGAGAGCGAGGACTGCCGCTGCACTGGCGGTTGCGAATTTGTTGGTCATCATCGGAATACTCCTGTCGATTCACTCGACGTGTTTGGTAGGTACCTCCTGAAGTGCAAGTCCCATGCCACAGTCGAGCCGGCGGCGAACTATCAACACAAGTGCAAGCGCCAGCGGCATAAATTGCCGAGAGCGCGGAGTGGGCGAATCGAAGGTGAAGCGACGCAGCGGGGCATTTGACCCGATGCCTGGGTGTCACCACCCATCTCGAAGCATTACGTGTCTCGCCGCGCGTCTTGACAGGGATGCAAGGCAGCGCCGACACGCGCAATTGCAATGCTAAAGTTGCCGAAGGGATCACGCCTCGACGAGCCACTTCAGAAAATCAGGCCAAGGCGCCACATCGACATGAGTCACAAACGTCTTGCGATCAGCGGTGCCACGTTATTCGGGCGGCGTACTCCAGCTACGGCAGACCCGAAGCTCGCGTCATTCAGCCTGAGCCGGTGGTTTGCGACGATCGGGCTTGTGTCAATCCTGCTGCTTGCGGTCATTGGCGCCGTGCTGTTGTCCCGCCTGTTCGTCAATAACATGCTGCTACAGGAGGGCCGACTCACGATGCAGTTCGTGCAGAGCATCATCGACGTCGAGGATGCTGCGTCCTATTTTTCGTCGACGGCGCCCGATGACACGAGCTACATGGAAGACCTCCTAGCCCACATCTCGGGTTCACCGGATGTCTTTCGGACCAATCTTTACTCGCGCGACCGGATGCTCATCTGGTCAAGCGACCCGACGCTCACGGGGCGGTCGTTCGCGGATGACGCGAACGAGGAGCTTGATGCCGCACTCAAGGGTGAGCTGGAGATTCACCGGGAGGACAGCGACGAACTGGGCGAAGAAAAGGCGGAGCACACGAACTTGCAAAGCGGCGATGACTATTTCATCGAGCTGTATGTCCCGGTCTGGGATAAGGCCAGGCGAAACGTCGTCGGCGCCGTCGAGCTCTATCGGGCGCCGGGGCTGCTGAAAGTCGCGATCCGCTCCGGGACGCAACTGATATGGGCCGGCGCAATCGGGGCTGGCCTGCTGTTGTATTTTGCTTTGCTGCCCCTCGTTCGCCGGACCGAGTCCATGATCCGGACGCAACAGGATCGAATTGTCGAGGCCGAGACGCAAGCCGCCGTGGGAGACCTCGGTTCGGCTGTCGCACATGGCATCAGAAATCCGCTTGCAGTGATACGCACGTCGGCGGAAATCGTGAAGGAGAGGAGCAATCCGGACATGGACCGTGAAGCGGCAATGGACATCATGGACCAGGTTGACAGGCTCGAGCACTGGGTCCGGGAGCTGCTGACCTATGTTCACCTGCCCGCCGGCGAGCAGGAATCGATCGACATCGAGCCCCTGACCCGGGGGTGCCTGGCTCATTTCTCTGTGGAAATGCGTCGCCGCGGCATCGACGGACTTGCCGAATTCGCGGCCGATCTTCCGCCGGTGCGCGGTGACCCGATACTTCTCGGCCAGGTGATCAACAGCCTGATGGCGAACGCCGTCGAGGCGATGTCGCGCGGCGGCGAATTGAGGCTTCAAGGAGCCGGCGGACCATCGGGCTTCGTGCTGCTTCGCATCCGGGACACCGGCACAGGCATGACGAGCGAGCAGCTCAGCCGGGCGTTCAAGCCGTTTCATACGACGAAGTCGCAGGGACTCGGCGTTGGCCTGCCGCTCGCCAAGCGGATCGTGGAGCGCATGGGTGGAAGAATCGTCCTTTCCAGCGAGCCAGGAGCCGGCACCACGGTCGAGCTGGTGCTGCCGGTCGTGGGCCGATGAGCCGTGCGGTGCTGGTGGTGGAGGATGAAGCCGCGCTGGCGAAGAACATCGTCGGATTTCTGTCCGGCTGTGGTTACGACGTGCGCAGCGCCGGATCGGCCGAGGACGCGCTCGGCAAACTGGAATCCTACAAACCGGACGTCGTCCTGCTCGATTTCAATTTGCCCGGATTGAACGGGCTGAAGGCGATCGGGCTGATCCTCGATCACGATCCGCGAATCCGGGTCGTGATGATAACCGGTCACGCGTCGGTCGAACTCGCGGTCGATGCGATGAAGGCGGGCGCCTACGATTTCATCACCAAGCCGGTGTCATTGTCGAAGCTGCGGCTGTTGCTGGACAAGATGGGTGCGGAGGAACGGCAACGCGAGGCCCTCGCCTATTACAAGTCGCGCGATGCGCGGACGAGCGGGCTCGACAAGCTGATCGGCAACTGCGATGCGATGCAGTACCTGCAAAGCGCAGTCAGGAAAGTGATCGCCGGGGACGAGGCCGTGCGCGACGGCAATCCAGCAGCCGTCCTCATTACCGGGGAGACCGGCACCGGGAAAGAACTGGTGGCCCGCGCACTGCATTTTGAGGGACCGCGGCGGGATGAGCCCTTCGTCGAGATCAACTGCGCGGCGATACCGGCCCAGCTGCTTGAGTCGGAGCTTTTCGGGCACGAACGCGGCGCCTTTACGGATGCGAAGACGCGCAAGCTGGGGCTGGTCGAGACCGCCGAACGGGGGACGCTGTTCCTGGACGAGATCGGCGATATGGATCTCGCCATTCAGGTCAAGCTCCTGCGCCTGCTCGAGGATCGGTCCATCCGGCGCCTCGGCGGCCTTCGTGACCAGGCCGTCAATGTCCGGATAGTCGCCGCGACGCATCGCCAGCTGGAAACCCTGGTAAAGGAAGGCCGCTTCCGCGCGGACCTCCTCTTCAGGATCCGGATGGTTCATCTCACGATCCCGCCATTGCGCGACCGCGGGGAGGACATCCTGCTGCTGGCGGAGCATTTCCTTGCACTACATGCGCAGCGCTACGGGCGGGACGGCCTGAAATTATCGCCTGGCGCGCGGCGCGCAGTGATGCAACACCGCTGGCCTGGAAACGTGCGCGAGTTGCGCAATGTCATGGAGCAAGCTGTCCTGATGTCGTCCGGAGCAGTCGTTGAATCGACTGATCTTGACTGGCTGCCGGCGAGCAGCGTGGCTCCACAGCAATCGCCGGGTCAGTCGGACGCGGAGACTATGAACCTGGAAAAGATCGAACGCGACGCGCTTCTGCGCGCACTGGAATCCTCCCGGGGAAATGTGACCCAGGCTGCGCGTTTACTCGGCATTTCTCGCGACACCTTGCGCTACCGGATCGAGAAATACGGGCTGTCAATTCCGGAATCGAGGTAGGTAGCGCCTGCGGCCGCAAGGCTCAGTAGCCCGCCAGTTCCAGATACCCCTGACCGGTGACCGGCGCGGCATTGAGGCGTCCCTCCGCGAGCACAGCCCCCTCCCAGTAGCGGACCGACAAGTCAAGCTCCTGCTCATCGAGTCGCGGGGCAATATCGAGCGACAATTCGAGCGATGGAATCTCAATGGACCACCCGACCGGATAGCGGACACCGGTGGTCGGACTAGTCCACCATCGACGCGGCTCGAGCTCGAATTCTCGAACCGACAGCGCAATCCGTACACCGGTCGGCAGGATCAATACGCCTTTGCTGAAGGTGCCGGCGCTGTCGTCTTTCCTGCGCAGCCGATAGAGCATGAGCTCGCGGCCGTCCGACAACTGCAGCGAGATCCAGTCCCAGCCGGCGAGGTCGGGGCCGAGCGCGCTCGTGCTCCATTCGCGATCCATCCAGGCCGATCCGGTCACGTCGAAGCGCGCATCGCGCGTTCGCACGTTGCCCTGTACCGCGAGCCGCGTGAACGAGTAGTAGTAGGAGGCATTGCCGGGCTCCGGCCCCTTGCGATCCCATCCCTGCTGGCCTTGCAACACCAATGGCTTCGTCGCCGAGAGCTCGAGCTCGACGGCCACATCGCCGTGCGACGCGCGAAGCCGCAGCGGGAACAGGCCCGTCGACGCGCGGCTCGTCGCGTGCCAGTCGTCGACCCAGACTTGAAATGGCGAGGCCTGTGCGCCGGCGATGCCGAGCGCGCCCCGCCCGAGCCGCTCGGCCGAGTGAAACCGGCCGGCTTCGGTGTCGGTCAGCGTGAAATGCGCCATCCATGCCTGGTTCGTCGCCCAAGCGGATTCGCGCAGCGTGGCATCCGGCGCCAGTGCGACGCGGAAGAACGTGAGCTGGAAGCCAAAATGACGCCCGTTCGCGGCCGCAAGGTTGCCCGTGAAGTACCACCACTCGCTGCGGAAATCGGGATGCGGGCCGTGATCTGCCGGAAACGTGAATGTGCGCGGCGCCGTGGCCCGCGCAAAGCCCGCTGCCGGCCGGCTGCCGAGGAGGCCGGTCACGTCCACCTGCGCCATGGCCGCCGCTGCGGCCAAGGCAGGCACCAGTACGAGGATGCGTCGCATCTATTCCTCGCGCAGTGCAGCGGCCAACGGCACCCGCGACAACCTGACCGCCGGCAGGATGCCCGCAGCCAGTGCGGTGCCAGCCGCCATCAGGATGCCGCCCGCAAGCATGCCGGGCGGGATCGCGAATGACATGCTCCAGCCGAAGGCGCGCTCGTTGATGACGAAAACCAGGAAGCCGGCCAGCGCGACGCCAAGCGGAGCCGCGACGAGTCCCGCGACCAGGCCGAGCAGCCCCGTCTGGGCGAGCACCAGCCGCCGGACGTCGCGCGGCGCGAAACCGATCGCCCGCAGCACGGCGGTCTCGCGAGTCCGCTCGAGCTCGAGCGCGAGCAGCGCGCTCAGGATGCCGAGGAACGCTACCAGCCCCGCGAGCCAGCGCAGCACCTCCGTGATCTTGAATGTGCGCTCGAAAATCCGCATCGATACCGCGCGCAGTTCCGCGCTGCCGGCGAGCTGGAGCCGCCCGCTCGCCGCGACAAATCGCTCGAGCTCCTGTCGGAGCCTGACAGCGTCCCCGCCGTCGCGAAGATAGATGCCGACACCGGTGAGGCGGTCATCCTGCCAGTGACGACGGAAGGCCTCGAGCCGCATCACGACCGCGCCGCGGTCGCTGCTGTAGTCACGAAACACGCCGGCGACGACGAATCCAAGCGGGCCATTCGCAGCGGGCAAAACGAGTTCCTCGCCGATCGCGATGCCGCGGCGCCGCGCGAGCGATTCCGAAACGACGACCGCCCGCCCTGTCCGGAACGCAGACAACGCCGCATCGGGATCGCCCTCGACGATCTGGAGGCCCCAACCTTCCGGGCCGGGCTCGACGGCGCGCAGCTGCAGCCCGCCCGACGTCGTCGGAATCCGCAGCGTGCGCGCAAAACTCAAGCCCTCGACCTCCGGCATCGCGCGCAACGTCGCGATGGCCTCAGGATCCAGGGGCGATGCAGCCTGTGGTGCGGCGCCCGGCGCGAGGCGCAAGTAGAAATCCGACTGCAGGGTGGCGTCCAGCCAATGCGAGACACTGCCGCGAAAGCTCTCGATCATGACGCCGATGCCGATCACGGTCGCGATCGCGATTGAAAGAGCCGTGACCGCCACTCCCGTCCGGCTCAGCGACGCGTGGGCGCCCCGCACGGCCAGCCGGACCGGCAGCGCGCCAGTCCAGCGGGCGGGCGCCCGCAGGATCTGCAGCAGCCACGCCGTCAGGCCGGGAATCACCAGCGCGGCGGCGGCAACGATGCAAGAGAGCGCGATGAAGCCGATTGTCAGGCTTCGCGTATCGAGGCCCAGCAAGGCGATGCCCGTGATTGCGACGACCGCGCCGGCGCCGGCCAGCAAGGGCAGGCGCCGGCGCGTGCGCTCCTCGAGTTGCGCCCGGCTTTGTAATGCGCGCGGCGACGTGCGCGATTCGGCAAGTGCCGGCGCGATGGCGGCGAGCGCGGTTGCGGCGAGACCGAGCGCCGCGCCCTTCACATAGATCCACGCTTCAGGCCGCACGGCCGTCGCGCCCGCGAAATAGAGGTCCTCGATCGTCCGTAGCACGAGGCCCGTAATCCCAGCGCCCAGCAGATGGCCGAGAACCAGTCCCAGTGCCGTACCCATGGCGCCGAGCGTCATCGCCTCCACCAGCATCGTCCCGAACAATTGCCTCGGCGTGAGGCCGAGCGCCAGGGCCGTGCCGGCGACAGGTCGTCGCCGCACCGCCAGGAAGGACAGCGTGGAATAGATCAGGAACGTCCCGACGACCAGGGCGAGCAGGCTGAGTGCCGTCAGATTGATCCGGAAGGCGCGGGTCATCTCGACGATGGCCGTGCCCTGCGACTCGGCCTCGAGCAACAGTGTTCCGGGAATCCGAAGCGACTCGAGGGCCGCGGTCTCCGCCGCAGTCAGGACGAGGTCAATACGCGTGATGCGCCCCGTCAGGCCGGTCAATTCCTGCGCGGTCGCGATGTCCGCAAACAGGAAGTTGCCCGCGACTTCGCGGCGCGCGGCATCCACTTCGACGATGCCCGCGACTTCGACGATCTGTTCGCCCCCGGAGACCACGAGCGCGAGCCGCGACCCGATGCGTGCGCCGAGAGTCTTCGCGAGCGGCTCCGGCAACGCGACCGTACGCGGCACCGTCAGGAATTTAGCGAGATCGATCCGGCCGGGGCGGTGCGTCACTTCATCGCGCACCGGCGACTCGGAAAACGCGTCGACGCCCAGCAGCGTGAACGACCGGTCTGGAAGGCGCGGCAAGCGCACGCTCGCCTCGATGACGGGCGCCGCGCGATGAATCCGCGTCTCTCGCCGTAGGCGCGCGTAGATTCGCTCGGGCAGCGTACCGTCCACGCCGACGAGCTGGTGCGTCGCGCGGCCCGTCACGAGCGCGGACGACAGCTCGAAGGCGCGGCGGGCGCTGTCGTTCGCGAGATCGACGCCGACAACCACCGCGACGCCGAGTGCAATGCCGACGAGCGCCAGCCCGAGTTGTCCCGGGTGGCGCTGCAGAAAGCGCCGGCCTGAGCGCGCATAGAGCCGGCTCACGCAGGCTCCTCGATCAGGCAACCGCCGCGAATCGCGAAGACGCGGTCGGCGAGGCCGATCACTTCCTGGCTGTGTGTCGCCATGATGAGCGTCGTGCCGGTCCTGCGGCACAGGCGATCGAGGAGGGCGATCATGGAGGTCGCGGTCTCCAGGTCGAGATTTCCGGTCGGCTCATCGGCCAGCACGATGCCCGGTCCATGCACTAACGCGCGGGCGATCGCCACGCGCTGTTGCTCACCACCGGAAAGCTCCTCAGGAAAGCGATGCCCGTAATCGGCCAGTTCGACCGCGATGAGCCAGTCGGCGACGCGCTGGGTGGCCTCGGGCCCCGTGACACCGTTCAGCTCCAGGGGCAACTGCAGATTCTCGGCGGCGGTCAGCGTCGGAATCAGGTTAAAGAATTGGAAGACGAATCCGATCCGGCGACGGCGGAGCAAGGCGCGGCCCGTTTCGTCGAGCGCGGACAGCGCGACGTCGTCGATGTAGATCTCACCCGAAGTCGGTGTATCGATCGTGCCGATCAGGTTCAGCAGCGTGGATTTGCCCGACCCGCTCCGACCGACGAGGACCACGAATTCGCCATCGCGAACTTCGACATTGATGTCATCGAGCACCCTCGGAGCCGCCGCCGCCGGGAGGTAGGATTTTGAAACTCGCTCCAGCTTCAGCTGCGCGCCGACCACGCGGGGAGTCTACCGCCGGAAGGGCCGTCGAAGACTACGACGTTGAAGTGATAACGCTCTGCGCCAATGGTAGTTTGGCCGTAGGCCAGGCGAGAGCAGGTCACTGCCAGGATGCTAATGAACCCCCCGACGGAAACCGGGGGGTTTTTCTTTTGCAGTGTCGCGTGGATGACAGAGCCCGAGTGCGGGACAGCCGGACCATTCTTCCGTGATCGAAATTCCGAAACGATTAGGGAGAACGTCATGAAGAGGAAGCCGCTCGCCGAACTGATCTCTGTACTCGTGAAAGGCATCGCGCCCACCACGGCCGTCGCAACGAGCCTGATTTCCCCGCTCGCACAGGCGGCGAGTGGCGACCTTGATCCTACGTTCGCCGGTCAAGGCCGGCTCGGGCCAATACCCGGGCTGGAGGGTGCTGCCTGGTCGGTCGAGGCGCTCGACGACGGCGGCGCCCTCGTCGGCGGCGGGGACCTCGACTTCGACTTCGGCTGGTACTGCTACTACTACGCCTATGACTGCCAGATCGAGGCGTCGAACTTCACGAGCCGGCTGAACCAGGATGGCTCGATTGACGCGGCCTTTCAGGCGGCTGGTGTCGCGGACGTCGAGGTGTTCGGGATTGCGCGTCAGGCAGACGGCAAGATCGTGGCGGCCGGCCGCAAGGTGACCGGCGACTTCAGGCACCGGAGCAACAGGCTCCTCGTGTTCCGGCTTGCGACCGATGGATCGCTCGATACGGCATTCGCTAACGACGGCCTGTTCGAACTCTCGAGCAGCGATTTCGGACCGGACAGCCAGGCTCATGCACTCGAGCTCGAGCCGAACGGGCGCATCGTGGTCGCGGGCGTGCGCGAAATCGTCGTCGACGACGTGCTCGTAAGCGAACTGATTGCGCTGCGGTTGAGGGCCGATGGCCGACTCGACCAGTCATTCGGCGCCGCGGGCGTCTTCGTCGGCCCGGCCGTGCCGTTCGACAACAACATCCGCCTCGCGCGCACCGCCGCAGGCGCCTATCGCGTCGCGAATACGATGGATGCGGGCTGCGCGGTCGTCGGCGTCACGGCGGGCGGCGCGCTGGACGCCGCTTTCGGAGACTCCGGAATCGCGCAGGTCGAGTCTGCGCCGGGCGAGGGCGTCTTCTGCCAGTCGCTCGCAGTGCAGGACGACGGACGATTGCTCCTGGCGGGCAACGCGGCGGGTCATGGATTCGCGGCGCGCTTGCTGTCGAACGGGACGAGCGATCCGTCTTTCGCGCCGGATGCCGCCGTCGCCGAGTCCATGGACGATGCGACTTCGGTCGCGACGACGGCCGATGGCCGGATCCTGATTGCCGGATTGGGGTTGCGCGGCGCATCGGTCATGCGGCTCCAGGCAACCGGCCAGCTGGATTCGCTGTTCGGGAACGGCGGCCGCACCTGGATCGACCTGCTCTCCGAAAACGGCAGCGCGCCGATCGTGCGCGACATGGCCGTTCGCGAGGACGGCAGTGTAATCGCTGCGGGCGGGGACTTGAACAACGACTCGCCCTTCGTCGTTCGTCTCCTCGGCGACGGCGGCGGTGACAGCGCCGGCGTGCTGAGCATCACTGACTACTACGTCGAAGCGGCCGAATCCGACGGTCAGTCGGTGGTCCGAGTGCGTCGCTCGGGCGGAAGTGCAGGCGACGTAAACGTCGAGTACCGCACGGTCGCAGGCGAAGCAAGCCCGGACGCGGATTACACGGCCGCATCCGGCACGCTGCACTGGGCCGACGGTGACACGAGCGAGCGCGAGATCGTCGTCGAGATTGCGGATGACGACGGTCCGCCGGAGGCATACGAATCGCTTCGTATCGCTCTCGGTGATGCTGAGGGCGGCGCGGGCATTGGCACGCAGAACGCGACGATCTACATCCAGGCGGACGGCGCACCCGCGGGACAGATCATGCTCGACTACGTCGAACCAGTCGTCTTGGAGGCGGGGGTCGCGCCAATCTGTGTGGGCCGCTACTTCTACTCAGAAGGGGAGGTCTCGGTGACCATCACGCCCACGGGAATCACCGCAGAGGCCGGTGCCGATTTCAACGCGAATCCGGTGACCGTGACCTGGGCCGCAGGCGAGGCGGGCGGGCAGTGCGTGGAAATCGCCTTGCCGGACGACAATGCGCGGGAGGATTCCGAGACTCTCAGGATCGAGCTCTCCGATCCGACGGGCGGCGCGATCCTCGGCACCAACACGAGCCATGCGATTGCGATTGCTGCCAGCGACCAGCCGGTGCCGCCGCCGAGTGGCGGTGGCGGAGGCGGTGGAGGCGGCGGCGCGGCCGGATTCCTGTCGCTGCTCCTGCTCGGCCTCGCGGAACTCTTCCGTTCCGCCCGGCGGTGCATTCATCGCGATTCCTGAGAATGGCCATGGA
>DAIQBB010000028.1:0-10725 GCA_036781365.1 Steroidobacteraceae bacterium
GACCAGATGTTTGCGCAGTTGCGCGACTCGCGGCAGACCCATTGGCTGGCCGAGGCGTTTTCGACTCTGCCAACACTGGCCATGACGCCAGCCGCGGCGTATCAGCACCTGGTCCGCGACGAGATCGAGCACGTGCCGCTCGACAAGCTGGCCAACCGGGTACTCGCCACCAGCGTCGTACCGTACCCGCCGGGAATTCCGATGCTGATGCCGGGTGAGTCCACGGGAGCCAAGGATGGCCCCTATCTGGGTTACCTCAGGGCCCTGGCGTCCTGGGACAAGTTATTCCCCGGGTTTGGGCACGATACTCACGGAATCGAGCACCGCGACGGCGTCCAGTACGTACAGTGCCTGAAGGCGGGTGCAGGGCGTTCATGAGCGAACCTGGCCGCAAGATGTCGCTGATGCAGGCGACGATGCTTGTGGCCGGCAACATGATCGGCACAGGCCTCTTCCTGCTGCCCGTCAATCTTGCCCAGGTCGGCGGCATCGCCATATTCGGGTGGGTGGTCGCCACCATCGGGGTTGCGGGGCTCGGGCTCGTGTTCGCGAAACTTGGCGAACTCGATCCGCAGCAGGGCGGCCCGTACGCCTACGCGCGCGATTTCCTCGGCCCGTTCGCGGGTTTTCAGACGAACTACGTGTACTGGTTCGGCAACTGGATCGGCAACATCGCGATCGCAGTCGCGGCCGTCGGCTACCTGGCTGAACTGATTCCGGCGATCACCGACCCGCCGGCCAGCGTTTTCGCCACGGCCGCAGTCATCTGGGCGCTCACATTTGCCAATATCCTGGGCCCGCGCGTCGTCGGTGCGCTCGAAACCTGGACAATGGCGCTCGCCCTGATTCCGATCATGGCGATCGCGCTGCTTGGCTGGTTCTGGTTCAACACCGAGACGTTCATGGCAGGCTGGAACGTGAGCGGCGGGTCTGACATGCACGCGATTTCGCGGGCCGCGTCGATGGCATTGTGGGCCTACATGGGTATCGAGAGCGCGGCCGTTTCAGCAGGGGTCATCGAGAACCCGAAGCGCAATGTCCCGCTTGCCACGCTGATCGGCCTGGGCCTGGCCGCTGTCGTTTACATGCTGAGTTCGACGGTTATCATGGGCATCCTGCCGAATGAAGAGCTGCGGACCTCCCACGCGCCCTTCGCCGAGGCGGGGCGACTCGCGCTGGGAACGACGGGAGTGATCGTGATCAGCGTATGTGCCGTGCTGAAGTCGATGGGATCGCTCGGCGGCTGGATATTGCTGGTCGGGCAGTCAGCCAAGGCTGCTGCTGACGATGGGATGTTTCCGCGCGTTTTCGCGAAGCTCAATGCGAACGGCGTCCCGGGCCGCGGGCTCGTCATCGTGGCGGTGCTGATGACCGTCGTCCTCTTCGCGACGATGTCGCCGACCCTGGCCGGTCAGTTCAACAACCTGGTCAACCTCGCGGTCATCCTGATCATCGTGCCCTACATCTACTCAGCGGTCGCTGTCGTGAAAGTCATTCATGACCATCAGCTTCCGGCAAGGACGTTCATTACCTACAAGTTGATCGCGATTACCGCCGTTGTCTATTGCCTGTGGGTCGTTCTCGGCGGGGATCCACCGACGGTAGTCAACGCGATGGTGGCGCTGCTGATCAGCGTACCTCTCTATCCGTTCTTCATCCGTTCGATGGAGGCCGCCGCGAAGCGCAACGCGGCGAAAGCATGACCAAAAGGAGTTTAGCCATGCAGTTGCTCATCGACCGAAATGCACTCGCGGCCGCCATCCTGCTCGCGTTTACGGCGATGCCCGTCCTCGCCGAGGATCCGGCGACGACGCCGGCGGTCGTGGCAGAGGCGGGGCCAACGCTGCCCGGCCTGCCCGCGGGACTGAAGTGGACATTCAATTTCGATGCGAGCGCAGGCACTTTCGGCTTTGGGGATTCCCTCTACACGGACCCGAAGCCTGAACAGCCATCCGGTGATCTCAGCGACAACTGGTCCGAAGCGTCGATCAAGCCGGCGCTCAGCGCGGAGTACACGACTGACAGCTCTGCACAGATCTACGGGAAGTTCAGTGCCGTCGGCACGCGCACCTTTGGCGCCGCGCCCACTCTGGTGGGCGAGGACGCGTCCTCGTTCGATATCGAAGACGCCTACATCGGCTGGCGCTCAGGCAACAGTGTAGGGGGCGGCGAGAATGTGCTCGATTTCACGATCGGCCGCACCCAGTACAAGCTCGGTCACGGCATGGTCCTGTATGACGGTTCGGCGGACGGCGGTTCGCGGGGTGGATACTGGACCGGCGCGCGCAAGGCCTTTGAGTTTGCCGCGATCGGCCGCTTCAAGCCCGGCAATCACACGATCGAGGCGTTCTATCTCGACAAGGACGACATGGCGGAGGCCGACTCGGACAGCAAGCTCTGGGGCGCGAACTACGAGTACGCATTCGGCGAGGATACGACGCTCGGGGCGACGTACATGAATTGGTCCGCCGACGCCGATGACGCTCCCCAGCGCGACGGGCTCGAGGTCTACAACCTGCGCGCTTACATGGCGCCGTTCCGGGGCCTGAAGGGACTCTCCTTCGAAGCGGAGTACGTCAATGAGGACAACGGCGATGCGCTTGATTCCACTGCGTGGAACGCACTGGCCGCGTATCAGTTCGGCTCGGCCTGGCAGCCCAAGCTTTCCTATCGCTATGCCATTTTCGAAGGCGACGATCCCGGGACCGCGAAGAACGAGGCCTTCGACGGCTTGCTGACCGGATTCTACGACTGGGGAACCTGGTGGCAGGGCGAGATCGCGGGCGAGTACTTCGTCTCGAACTCGAACCTCGTCTCGCATCAGCTACGCCTGCACGTAACGCCGAATGACGCGATTTCGACGGGTCTGATCTTTTACGATTTCCAGCTGGACCATCCCGAGTCGCTCGGCCCGCTGGTCACCTCCAAGGATGTAGCCAACGAACTCGACTGGTACATGGACTGGTCGGTCAATGACAACATCATCATCAGTTTCGTTGCAGCAGTCGCGGAGCCTGGGGATGCCGTCGAGCAGTCATCGGGCCGCACCGATACGTTCTGGTATGGCATGATCTTCGCCGCCTACAGCTTCTGACGGGCGAAGGGCCGTGAATGGCTGACTTGAATACAGAAAGCAGTTCTTCGGTCCGTCAACGCTATCTCGACCCGGCCTCGAGCCTGGGCGAGGTGCTGTTCGGCCTCATAATGACGCTCACATTCACGCTGGGTGCCGGGATCATCATCGAGGAGGAGGGTCGCGAAGGGGCGCGCCAGCTCCTCATCGCGCTCATTGGCTGCAACATTGCCTGGGGCGTCATCGACGGGGCGCTATACGTGGTGGGGCAGCTGTTCGATCGTGGCCGGGCGCGACGCGTGGGAGTGGCCGTACGCGAAGCACCCGATGAGCGTGCCGCGGTTGCCCTGGTGGCGGGTGAACTCGACGAGATGCTCGAAGGCGTGACGAAACAGGCCGAGCGGGAAGCGCTTTACAGGCGAATCGCAGCCAATGTCCGCGACAAGCCCCCGGCGCAGAATCCGGTCAGCAAGGCCGACCTGATGGGGGCGTTCGCGAGCTTCTGGCTGGTCGTGCTTTCGAGCGCGCCGGCCGCGATTCCGTTCCTGCTGTTCGACGAAGCGCACTTCGCGCTACGCATTTCCAACGCCATCCTGCTCGCAATCCTGTTCGTCACGGGCTACTGGTGGGCCCGCTATACCCTCGGCAAGCCATGGCGCGTGGGGTTCATGTTTCTTGTCGGTGGCATTGCCCTGGTTTGGGTGGCTATCCTTCTCGGCGGCTGATCGCCGACCGACCCGGCAGCCACTGCCGCTTTCGCCGGTCAGACCGCGCGCAGGTACCAATCGTAATCGCGGTCGCTGATCTCCGCGTGGAATCGCTCTTCTTCTTCGCGCCGGCAGGTGCCATAGAGCCTGTGGTACTTCTCCCCGAGGTACTTCGGCAGGATCCTGCCGGCATCGAACGCGTCCAGCGCCGCATGCCAGCGCACCGGCAGCGCGAACTTTTCGTCGATGATCGACTCCTGGGCCACCATCGGGCCCGGCTCGACCTTATTCGTGATTCCGTGGTGGACACCCGCGAGGATGGCGGCGAGCACGAGATACGGATTGCCGTCCGCGCCGCCCGGGCGGTGCTCGAGGCGCGTGTCCTCGACGCCTGAAATCGGGATGCGCAGCGCCACCCCCCGGTGATTGCGTCCCCAGTTCGGCGCGACCGGCACGAAGACGCCGGGACGGTAGCGCCGGTAAGAATTCGCGGTCGGCGCGAAGATGGCCATGGACTCGGGCATCGCAGCCGCGAGGCCGCCGATCGCGTGGCGCAGGGTGTCCGAGAACGGACCGTCGCTGCTCGTGCCGGCGAAAATGTTCTTGCCGGCTGCATCCACGAGGCTGATGTGCACATGCATGCTGCAGCCGGCCCACTCGGCGAACGGCTTCGCCATGAAGCTCGCGGCCATGCCGTGCTTGCGCGCGACGGCCTTTACGGCGCGCTTCAGCAACACGCCGTGATCGGCGGCGAGTTCGGCGCTCGCGACGTGGTGGAGATTGATCTCGAACTGGCCGGGTGCGAACTCCTTGAGCGTCGCGCCCGGGGGGATGTTCTGCGCTTGGCAGGTGGCGAACAGGTCCGCGAGGAATGGATCGGCGTCCTCGACGTCCTCCATGCTGCCGTACTGCGGCCCGGTCTGGACCTGCCGCGTGCCGGGAATCATTCCGACTTTCGGCGTCGGCCGCTCGGTGTCGGGCTCGAGCAGGTAGAACTCAAGCTCGATCGCGGCGACCGCCGTGAGTCCCATCTCTTGCAGCGGCTTTATCGCGTGCCGCAACACCTGGCGCGGATCGGCGAAGAAAGGCCTGCCCTTCGAGTCGTTCATCGCGAGCAGGACCTGCGCCGTCGGCACATGTGCCCAGGGCACGGGCGCGAGTGAGCCCGGGACCGCCGTCGAGATCGCGTCGGGATCGCCGTCGCGACCGCCGTTGTCGATGCGGTCGAAGGTGAGGCCCTTGGCGTCGAGCAGTACCGTCGCGCCGCTGAAATTCAGGCCATCGGTGAAAGGCTTCGCGAACTCGCGGCGACCGACGCGCTTGCCGCGCAGGATCCCGAGCATGTCGGGCTGGAGCAGCTCGAGCTGCCGCGTGTCGGGGTATTTCTCCAGGAATGTCTGAAGTTCCTCCGGAACGCGCTTCGTCGGCTTGCTCATGAACTCCTCCCGGCCCGCCAGGCAATCGCCGCCTTGGCGCCGTCCCGTCTCAGTATTTCGTTGAACTCGCGCGATTCCGCCGTTTCCGAGGTTTCGATCGCGATGTCGATCTCGAGCGCATTGCGCATGGCCTGGCGCATGCCGCCGATATCAAGGCTGCGGTTGATCGCCTGCTTTGTCATGCGGACGGCGTTGGCGTCATTGGCGGCGATGCGCTGCCCGAGCGCTAGCGCCTCATCCAGCAGGCCTGCCGCCGGTACGGCGCGGTTGACGAGACCCATTGCCTGGACCTCGGCCGCGCTCACGCGGTCCTCGCCGGTGAGCAGCAGATACTTCGCCGCCTTCGGTCCGGCGAGCCAGGGCAGGAGCATTGCGACGATGCCGCTGCCGAATTTCACTTCGGGCACGCCGAAGCGGCAATCGTCTGCGGCGATCGTGAGGTCGCAGGCAAGGGCGAGCTCCATCGCACTGCCAAGGCAATAACCATGGACGGCGGCAATGGTCGGCTTCGCGCAATCCCAGAAGCGGACGATGATCCGGAAGTCGTTCTCGAGTGCGCGGCGCACGGCCGCCGGATCGGGCTTCCCATCGCCGACGCCCATGTCGAGATCGAAGCCCGCGGAGAACGCGCGACCGGCCCCAGCAAGAACGATCACGCGCACCGACTCGTCCGCCTCGGCCGCGTCGAGCGCGCGGTCGAGCGCCTCGATCATCTGCACATTGACGGCATTCAGCTTGTCGGGCCGGTTGAGCGTCAGGAGCGCGACCGCGCCCCGCCTCTCCGAAAGGACGAGCGATTCCGCCACGATCAGCCTTCCTTCAGCCGGAACCACGCCGATTTTGTCTGCGTGTAGCTCTTGAAGCTGTCGAGGCACTTGTCGCGCGAATTGCCGGACTGTTTGTATCCGCCGAAGGGCTGCGTCATGTCGCCCTCGTCGAAGGAGTTGACCCAGATGATGCCGGCCTCGATCCCGCGCACGAGGCGGAAGGCGGTGTCGAGGTCGCGCGTCCAGACGCCTGCGGCGAGGCCATAGATAGTGTCGTTCGCGATCCTGATCGCCTCGTCCACGCCGTTGAATTCGATCACCGATGCGACCGGCCCGAAGATCTCCTGGCGCGCGATCGTCATGTCGTTCTTGACGCCGGTGAAGAGGGTGGGATTCACGTACGCGCCCTTCTTGAGCTTCGCGGGCGTGTCGCCGCCGAACTCGAGCTTCGCGCCTTCCTTGCGGCCCTTATCGATCATGCCGAGCACGCGCTTCTGGTCGCCGTGGGTCACGAGCGGGCCCATGTTGGTGTCCGGGTCGAGCGGGTCGCCCGGCTTGAAGGCGTCCTGGCCGAGCTCGACGAAGCGCTCGACGAATTTCTTCCGGATCGAGCGGTCGACGAGCAGGCGAGAACCCGCATTGCAGACCTCACCCATGTTCGAGTAGATGCCGCGATACGCCGCGGTCACCGCGCGGTCGAGGTCCTCGATATCGGCCATGAAGACCTGCGGTGTCTTGCCGCCGCATTCGAGTGCGACCTGCTTCATGTTCGACTGGCCCGCGTACTGCAGGATCAGCTTGCCTACCGCGGTCGATCCCGTGAACGTGATCTTGCGGACGTCCTCGTGCAGCGCGAGCGCGCGGCCGGCTTCCTCGCCGAGGCCGTTCACGACATTGAAGACGCCTGCTGGGCCGCCGGCCTCGATGAAGAGTTCGGCGAGCCGCAGGCAGCTGAGTGGTGCCTGCTCGGCGGGCTTCAGCACCACGGTGTTGCCAGCCGCGAGCGCGGGCGCGATCTTCCACGTCGCCATCAGGAGCGGATAGTTCCAGGGCGAGATCGCGCCGACGACGCCAAAGGGCTCGCGGAGCACCATGTGCACGACGCCGGACTCGGTGCTCGTGACTGCGCCGTCCACCTTGTCGATGCATTCCGCCATGAAGCGTATCGTCTCGACGACGGCTGGCAGGTCGATGTTCACAACGTCCGCGATGGGCTTGCCCATGTCGAGCGTCTCGAGCACGGCGAGCGCTTCGGCGTTCTCGTCCACGAGCGCGGCGAAGCGGTTCATGACCTCCATGCGCGCGCGCGGCGCCATCTTCGACCAGACGCCCGACCTGAAGGCATTACGCGCGGCTTGCACCGCCCGGTCGACATCTTCGGCCGTGCCGGCTGAAACCTCGGCGATCGGCTCGCCATCGGCCGGGTTGATGCTGGTGAAGCGGCCACCTTTCTTCGCGTCGACGAACTTGCCGTCGATGAACAAGCGTGTCTCAGGCTTCTTCTGCGCCTTTGATGCGACGGCCTGCCAGCGGGCGTGGTCATGCTTTGCGACGGTTTGTATGCTCATTGCGCTTGCCTCAGTCGATCGGGTTCATGTTGCTCTACGCGTCGCGGAACGACGAGCGCATCGACGATGGCGCAGCCGTCCGCGTGGATTATCATGGGGTTCAGGTCGATTTCGGCGAGCTCGTCGCCGAGTGCTGCCGCGAGGGCAGAGAATTGGGCGGCGACCCGGTGGAACTCCGCGAGGGCGAGCGGCTGCGGATGCCGCCGGCTGTGGAGCAGCGGCGCGATGCGCAGCCGGTCCACGAGACGCGCGGCCTCGGTGGCATCGAACGGCGGCACGACGTACACCGCATCCGCGAGCGCCTCGACGTGCACGCCACCGGCGCCCAACAGCACGATCGGCCCGAACTGCTCGTCGTGAATCATGCCGAGCAGCATCTCGACACCCTTGGCGGCGATCATGGGCGCCACCAGCACACGCGCGTCGATCCGCTTCGCGAGGTCGCGGTAGGCCGCCGCGACCGCAGTGTCGCCGGCGAGCGCGAGGTGTATGCCCTGCTGGTCGCTCTTGTGATCAAGGCCTCGTTTCGCGGTCTTGAGCACGACCGGATAGCCGATCTCGCGCGCCGCTGAGAGAGCGGCAGCCTCGCTCTCGACCACGCGGCCTGCGTTCGCGGGAAGGCCGGCTTCCTTGAGCAGCATGAGCGCGTCGTTTTCGTCGAATCGGCGGCGGTCGGCGAGTCGCGCCCGCATGCGCGCCAGCGCTGCCGGCGGAATCACGTGGGCATCTCCGTGGGTGCGCGCCGCGAAATCGCGATGATCGAGGAGATGGCGCGCACCGCGCAGGAAAGACTCGAGCCCGTCGAGCACCGGGAAGCCTTCGCGTGTTGCGTCGACGATCAAGGGATCTGCCCCTGTTCCCTGGCGGTTGGCGACCAGGAACGCAGGCTTGCCGGAGGCACGATGGCCCGCGCGCATGTAGTCCAGATAGCCCCCGTGAATGCCCCCGCCCGCGATGCGGTCATGCACCACGGCGCCAAATGCCGCCTGCGGATCGCTCATCAGTGTGTCAAAGCACTGTTCCATGGTCTGGTGATAGTCGGGCCCGCCTCTGCTCCAGGCATCGAGCGGGTTGACCGCGGGCAAGCCCGGATCGAGCAGCGACTCGAGTCTCGCCGTGGAGGCGGGGGAAAGCTGCGTGAGCGGCACGCCCGCATCGTGAGCGAGGTCGATCAGGAGCTGGCGCTCGCCCCCGGAATCGTGGATGGAAACCAGGCCGCCCGCGCCGACCGGATGCGGCTGGGCGAACAGGATGAGCGTGGTTGCGAGCTCATCCATGTCGCGCGCGCGATGCACGCCGTAGCGATCGAAGATTGCGTCGTACACCGCGTCCTGGCCCGCGATTGCACCGGAGTGCGAGACCGTCAGGCGCGCGGAGAGCTCGGTGCGTCCGACCTTGAGCGCGACGACCGGGATGCCGCGCCGGCGCGCCTTGTCGAACGCGCGCACGAGGCCGTTGGGATTCCGCGCCGTTTCCATGAAGAGGCCAACCGCGCGCGTGCCCGGCATGTCGAGCGCGTAATCGAGGTACTCGTCGATCGAGACAGCCAGCTCCTGGCCGGTCGAGACGACGAGGTTGAAGTCGATCCGTTCCTCGCTGTCGACGATGCCGCACATGCCGGAACCGGAATGGCTGATATAGGCGACATTGCCGCCGCGGCGGTGCATGCGCGTGCGAAAGCCGCAACCCCAGATGGCATCGGCAAAGTTGTAGAAGCCCATACCGTTCGCGCCGCAGACCACGAGGCCGGACTTCCTGATCTTCGCGAGCACTCGATCGCGAAGCGGCGGATCGGTGTCGCCCTCGATGACGAGCGAGGACATGATCGTCGCGGCGCGCGCGCCATGCGCGATGACTTCGTCAAGCGCCGCCTCGACGCGCGTGTCGGCGATCGCGAAGATCACGTGCTCGACGGGTTCCGGTAAGGTCGCGAGCGACGGATAGCAGGGCACGCCCAGGACCGAATTGCGGCCCGGATTGACGGCGTATAGTCCGCCTTCGTAGCCGCCCTTCAGCAGGTTCTCGATGGTATGGCGGCCGACCGTACCCTCGCGCTCGGTCGCGCCGAGGACCGCGATCGATTGCGGGCGGAGCAGGGGATCGAGCCGATGAGCCATGCCGGCCCCGCGCGACGCGGTCAGAAGTCCATCGCGGGCGTCGCGCGCTTGCGCGGCGGATCCCAGAACGCGCCTTCAACGACCCGGCAGCGCGCCATCACGCGCGACCACTTGAGCTCGCGCTGATAGTAGATCTCGGCCCAGAGCTCGTCGCCCGGCCGGCCCCAGGGCATGTGCATGGAGGCGTAGGCGATGTTCGCCTTCGCGGACGGTGACCATTCCGCCGAGGTCACGGTGCCGACGACGTTCTTGTCCTTGTCGTAGATGTAGGCAGAGCGCGCGGGCTTGTTGCCCTCGACGTCGAGCTTCACGAAGCGGAAGCGCGAACCCTTCTGCTTCTCCTCGAGGAGCGCGCGGCGGCCGTTGAAATTCGGCTTGCTGAAGTCGACCAGCCAGGCCAGGTCGAGTTCAAAGGGCGAACGCGAGCGGTCGAGCATGATCGCCTGGTCGGCCGGGTGGAAGTCGACCTGGGCCTGGATGAAGCCGGCCTCGATGCGGGCGACTTCGAGCGCATGCGTGCCCATCGGGCGGATGCCGTGGATCTTGCCCTTGTCGAACAGCGCATCCCACAGGTCGAGCGCGCGCGGCGGGTCGATCCAGAGCTCATAGCCGAGGTCGCCGGTGAAGCCGGTGCGCGAGACCATCATTTCGCCGCCGGCGAACGGGAAGTACCGGATGTCGAAGGGCTTCATGCTCTCGGCGCCTTCGCAGCCGATCGCCTTCAGCACTGCGCAGCTCGTCGGCCCCTGGAGCGCGAGGCCTGCGACGTCGTGCGTGTCCTCCACGATCGCGACCTTGAAGCCGAACGCCGAGCGCGTGAGCCAGTCGAGCTGGCGCTCCTGCGAGCAGAGGCGGTAGACACCTTCGCGCAGGTGGAAGATCGTGCCGTCGTCGATGACCTGGCCGTTGTCGTCGCACCAGATGCAATAGCCGACCTTGCCGGGCTTGATCTTTGTAACGTCGCGCGTGACCAGGCGATTCAGGAATGCGAGCGCGTCGGGGCCGCTGATCAGGTGCTTGGTCATCGGCGTCAGGTCGAACACCGCACAGGCGTTCC
>DAIQBB010000029.1:0-9739 GCA_036781365.1 Steroidobacteraceae bacterium
TGGAGCGGGTGATGGGAATCGAACCCACGTTAGCAGCTTGGGAAGCTGCAGTTCTACCATTGAACTACACCCGCTTTCGTCAGCGGATTTTAGTAGAGCCCGCTACTTCGTGACGAGGATCTTCTTGACCCAGCCGCCGCCCTTGCCTGACTCGACTTTCAGGAAGCCGTTCTCCTCGGCTCCCATGTAAATGAGCTCCTCGCCCTTGTCGAGTGTCGCGACCGTCTTGCCCGCCTCGCCCGCGGCTCCCATGATTTTCACGCCCGCGATCTTCGGGTAAAGCACGTCTCCTTCGTTGAATACGGCGCCCGCCTTGGTCGAGCCGCCCGCGGCCGCTTCCTGCGCAAGGGAGCCGACGTCACGGTGCAACGTCGGGTCGTTCCGGACGACGCGCACGACGTTGTTGTAGTTGTCGGCGAACGAGGACGCAATGATCTTGCCCTCGTTGGTGCTGCCGTAGCCGCCGATGCCGCCACCGGCCCCGCCGCCAAAAAGCCCGGCGCCAAGTCCGAGGTCCGCCTTCTTCGTGCTGCCTTCGGCCGAGGCGACCTGCACGCCGGACCGGGCGTCGGCGACCAGCATGCTGGTCTGTGCTTCCTTGAATTTCAGGCCGCCTACCACGGCGCCGAGCACTCCGGCCTTGCCTCCGAGCATTCCGCCGAGCGCACCACCAACGCCGCCGGCGTTGTTTTCGGAGAAGACGACTGCGGGCGTCAGGATGAAGTCCGCCGCAACCATCTGGCCACCGCCGATGTTGGAGTTGGCGCGCATCTCGCCGCCGCCGGCGAGCGCGCGCTCCTGCATCATGTTCTGCATGCCCTGGCCGCGCTCGACGACGATGAAGCAATTCGATTGCTGGATCATCATGCGGATGAGTCCGACCGGAGACTGCAGGTTGTAGCGCGCGAGCGCGCCCATGACGTAATCCTGCGGCTCGACGACGGCCACGGCGCCCATCGGCTTGTCGCAGCTTTCGAGATCGGTGGCGGCGCCCTGCGCGCCCTGGGTACCGGCGGCACCCTGGACATCCGAGCCACCCTGGCCCTTCTTGGCATCGAGCACACCCTGTGCCTGGGCGCTCACGGTCAACAATCCGGCCAGCAACGCTGCAACCGGGCGCAGCGCGAATGTTCGTGAATTCATGTCCCCTCCACTGAGTCGATTATCGCGCGGAATATACTCCCTCATGCGCGCCTGTAGCCATTCCACCGACGTCGCGATCGCCGGCGCAGGAATCGCGGGGATTACCGCGGCCATCGAGGCACTCGATCGCGGACGCCGCGTGATCCTCCTCGACCGGGATATCGAAGAGAACTTCGGTGGCCAGGCGAAAGACGCCTTCGGCGGGCTCTGGTTTGCGGGGACGCCGCTGCAGCGGCGTCGCGGCATCAAGGACAGCGTCGAGCTCGGCTACTCCGACTGGCTCGCGTTCGGCGAGCTCGAACCCGGACACGAATGGCCGCGTGCCTGGGCGCGAGCTTATGTCGAACGCTGTGTACCGGATGTCCACGATTGGCTCGCCACGCTCGGCATCCGTTTCATGCCGATGCCGATGTGGGTCGAGCGAGGCCTGTATGCGCCAGGCAACTCCGTGCCGAGATTCCATCTCGTCTGGGGCACGGGCCGGGCACTCTCGGACAGCCTCGTCGACCGATTGCTGAATCATCCGCGGCGCGACCTGCTCGAACTCGGATTCGCCCATCGCGTGGATGCGCTCGTCACGCGCGCCGGCAAGGTCGCCGGCCTCAGCGGCACGATCGAGTCCGGCGGCGAAGCATTCGAGATCGCGAGCGAGTCCGTCGTCATCGCGGCAGGCGGGATCAACGGCGACATCGAGCGCGTTCGACGGCACTGGCATGCGGACTGGGGCGTACCGCCGGCCGTGATCCTGAATGGCTCGCACCGATTCGCCGATGGGCGCCTACACGACGCGGCGGTGGCCGCCGGCGCGAACGTGACGCACCTCGACTGGCAGTGGAATTATGCGGCGGGCATCCGGCACTGGCGCCCGCGCAAGCCCGGCCACGGACTCTCCCTGATACCGCCGAAATCGGCCCTCTGGCTCAACGCGCGCGGCGAGCGCATCGGGCCGATGCCGCTCGTCTCCGGCTTCGATACGCACGACCTCGTCGCGCGCATATGCCATGAGCCCGGCGGCTACAGCTGGCAGCTCCTCAACCGGAAGATTGCGCTCAAGGAACTTGCCGTATCGGGCGCCGAGTTCAATCCCGCGATCCGCGACCAGAAGCGCCTGCGCTTCGCCCGCGATCTGCTATTCGGCAACCGCTGGCTCTACGAGGAACTGACGCGAAACAGCGAAGACATCGTGAGCGCTGAAACCCTGCCCGAACTCGTCGAGCGCATGAATGCGCTGAATGGCGACGACGTCGTGGACTTTGCAAGCGTCGAGGCCGCAGTCGAAAACTATGACGCCGCGATTCGCCGCGGCGAACGGTTCCACAACGACGAGCAGCTACGGCGCATCGCCTGGCTCAGGCGCTGGCCGGGTGACCGGCTCCGGACCTGCGCATTCCAGCCGATCCGCGATCGCGGCGCCGGCCCGTTGATGGCGATCCGCGAACATGTGATCAGCCGCAAGAGCATGGGCGGGCTCCAGACGGACCTGCAATGCCGCGTTCTCGGGAAAAATGGGCAGGCGATCGAAGGCCTCTTCGCGGCAGGAGAAGCGGCTGGATTCGGCGGCGGCGGCATGAACGGCAAGCGCGGCCTCGAAGGAACTTTCCTCGGCGGCTGCATTCTCACGGGCCGCATCGCCGGGCGAAACGTCTAGAATTCCCCGATGCGTTACCAGGACGCGATCAACGTCAGCGACCTGCGCTCCATTGCGAAGCGGCGCCTGCCGCGATTCGTATTCACCTACGTGGACGGCGGCGCCGAAGACGAGATCACGCTCCGCGGAAATCGCGAGGCCTTTGAACGGTTATTGTTTCGCCCGCGCACGCTGGTCGACGTATCGAAGCGCGACCTGACGACGCGGTTGCTCGGCGCGCCGTCCGCGCTTCCCTTCGTCGTCGGTCCGACGGCGCTCAACGGCCTCTCCTGGCCCGACGGGGACATGGAGCTCGCAAAGGCTGCCTCCGCTGCCGGCGTTCCGTTCGCGATGTCCACCGTCTCGATGAGCCTGCTCGAGGATGTCGCCCGGGAAGCGCCCGGACGATTGTGGCTGCAGGCCTACGTGTTCGCGGAGCGTCGCATCACGGACGCGATCATTGCGCGCGCGCGTGACGCCGGCTTCGAGAGCGTGGTCCTGACCAGTGATTTCCCCGTCGCTGGCAAGCGGGAGGGTGACCTGCGGACCGGCCTGCTGCCGCACCAGCGGTTTACGCTCGCGACGCGGATCGACATGTTGATGCATCCGCACTGGATCGCCACGGTTGCAAGGCGCCGTCCGCGTTTCGTCAACGTCGAACGGGAGCTCGAGCCCGGCCGCAACGTAAATTCATTCGTCGGCCACGGCATGTTCGATCCCTCGTTCTCCTGGGACGACGTGAAGCGATTCCGCGACCGCTGGCCGCGCAAGCTGATGCTGAAAGGCGTGCTGAGGGCCGACGATGCCGAGCGCGCCATTGCGGCGGGCGTCGACGGCATCGTGGTTTCGAATCACGGCGGCAGGCAACTCGATAGCGCGGTCAGCCCGATCGACGTCCTCCCCGAAATTGCACGTGCGGTCGCGGGTCGCGCTTCAATTCTCCTGGACGGCGGCGTCCGCCGCGGCAGCGACATTGCAAAAGCGGTGGCCCTGGGTGCCGAAGGCGTGCTGCTCGGCCGCGCCCCGGTCTATGGGCTCGCCGCCGGCGGACGCGCAGGTGTGGAACGGGCAATCGCGATTCTTGCCGACGAACTCGATCGCACGCTTGCGCTGACCGGATGCCGGGACATCGAATCGCTCACCGCCGACCTGATCTCGGGCGCGTGAACACTCCAAGGCAGCCCGTCCGGAGCTACGTCCTGCGGGCCGGGCGGATCACGGAGGCGCAGCGGCGTGCGCTCGATGAGCTGCTTCCGCGCTTTGGAATTGCCTACGCCGCTTCTCCCCTCGATCTCGACCGCGTGTTCGGCAGGACCGCGCCCCGCGTACTCGAGATCGGATTTGGCAACGGCGACAGCCTCGTCGCGCTCGCGACGAAGTTTCCGGATGCCGATTTCATCGGCGTCGAGGTTCATCCACCCGGAGTCGGACACTGCCTGCTGAAGGTCCAGTCCCTGGGACTCTCGAATCTGCGCGTCGTCTCGCACGACGCGGTGGAGGTGCTGGCAAACCAGCTGCCGCCGGCATCTCTCGACGAAGTACTCCTTTACTTCCCGGATCCCTGGCCGAAAAAGCGCCACCACAAGCGGCGCATCGTCAAGCCCGCGTTCGCCGCGCAGGTCGCGAGCAGGCTGAAGCACGGCGGTCGATTCCGGTTGGCGACCGATTGGGAGCCTTACGGGGAATGGATGCTGGAAATCCTGAATGCAGAGCGCGACCTCGAGAACGTCGCGCCCGACGGGCGATACGTCGAAAGGCCGGAACGCGGCGCGTCGCGATTCGAGAATCGTGGCCGCCGGCTGGGCCACCAGGTCTTCGACCTCGAGTACCGGCGGCGCTAGGAGAAAGCGGTCCTTGCGCCGGTGATGATGAACTGCACCGCGAGCGCAGCCAGCACGACGCCTGAGAGCCGGTTGACGACATTCCCGCCCGTCACGCCCATGACCCGCATCACGAGGGGCGTCAGGCGCATCAGGACGTAGGTCATCGCGAGAACGATCAGCACGACGCCGAAGAATCCCGCAGACAGCGATATGTCTCCGCGCGATGCGCCGAAAGTCAGGAGCACGATCGCGAGCGCCCCGGGACCCGCGATGAACGGGAATGCGAGCGGAAAAACCGAGATGTCCGCGCGCTTCCTCGCCTCGACGCGCTCCTTCGTGGTCTGCCGCGTGCCCGATTCGCGGGCGAAAACCATCTCGAGCGCGATCAGGAACAGCATGATGCCGCCCGCGATGCGGAACGCCTCGATGCTGATGCCCATGACACGAAGGAACCAGGCACCGCCGACTGCGAACAACAGGAACATGGTGCCTGCCAGCAGCACCGCCTTCAGCGCCATGCGGCGCCGGAACTCTTCGTCCGCACCCTCGGTCAACGCGGCGAACAGCGGCACGAGAGACACCGGCTCGACGATCACGAAGAAGAGCACGAAGAACTTGAGCAGTTCATCGATCATTCCCCAACCCGCCCTGCTGTCCCCATTGCGCGATCGATCATACCCGCGCGCATCATGAACCAGAACAGGAGGATGCCCGGCAACGCAGCCACCGTCGTCAACAGATAGTAGTTCACGTAACCGAACGCCTCGATCAGCGCGCCGGCCGAGACGCCCGTCAACAAGCGTCCGAGTACGCTCGCCACGGCCGACATCAGGGCGTACTGCGCCGCCGTGTACTGGAGGTTGCAGAGGGAGGAGAGGAATGCGACCACAACGACGCCGCCGTAGCCACTCGCGAAATTCTCGAAACCGATGGCGACCGCGAGTCCGGTATTGCTGTGGCCCGCGGCGGCGAGCAACGCGAAGCCGAAGTTCGATACGCACATGAGTACGAGCGACAGCAGGACCGAGCGCTTCAGCCCCAGCTTCGAGTAAGCGATACCGCCGATGAAGATGCCGAGGAGAAACGCCCAAAAGCCGAAGGCGACGTCGAAAACGGCGATCTCGTCGTTGCTGTAGCCAAGGTCATTGAACAGCAAGCGGATCGTCAAGTTCGCGAGTGTGTCCCCGATCTTGTGGAGCAGTATGAAAAGCAGCACGAGCCAGGCGCCGGTGCGGCGCATGAACTCGACGAATGGCCCGATGATCGAGGCCCAGACCGCAGCCACGCCTTTTTTCTCGATCGCGACGTGCCTGGCGGGTTCGCCAACGATCAGCCCCGTGAGCATCGCGGGAAGCGCAAAAGCCGCGCAGGCGACATAGGCGGCCGCCCATCCCGCGCGACCCGCGACCAAGAGCGCGAGGGCGCCTGCCGCGGCCGCGCCGATACGCCAGCCATATTGCGACATGCCGGAGCCGACACCGAGCTGGTACGGCTTCAGCGTCTCGATGCGGTACGCGTCGATGACGATGTCATACGTGGCACCCGCAATGCCGACAAGGACCGCCGCAATGATCGTCGCTTCGATACTCGCCTTCGGGTCGACGAGCGCAAGGTTGACGACGGCCGCAATGACGGCAGCGCCCGCAAGCAGCAGCCAGGAAACACGCTGGCCGAGCCGGCCGAGCAGCGGAATCCGGACGCCATCGACGATCCAGGCCCAGAACACCTTGAGGTTGTAGACGAGGAATGCCAGCGTGAATTCCGTGATCGTGCGCTTGTCGATACCGTCCTGCGCGAGCCGCGTCGTCAGCGTCGCGCCGATCATCGCGTATGGAAAGCCGGACGAGATCCCGACGAAAAATGCAGCGAGCGATTCCCTTTCGAGGTAAGGCTTGACCGCCGCCCAGGCTTTCAAAGCTCGTAGTCCATCGTGAGCGGCGCGTGGTCGGAGAACCAGCCGTCGCGGTAGATGGACGCGGCGCGGGCGCGGCCGGCAAGCGAGCGGCTCGCGATCTGGTAGTCGATCCGCCACCCGACGTTCTTCGCGCGCGCCTGGCCGCGGTTCGACCACCAGGTGTATTGCTCGGGACGCTGGTCCACTTCACGGAATGCGTCGACCCATTTCAGCTCGCCGAACACGCGGTCGAGCCAGGCCCGCTCCTCGGGCAGGAAGCCGGAGTTCTTCCGGTTGGACTTCCAGTTCTTCAGGTCAATCTCCCGGTGCGCGATGTTCACGTCGCCGCAGAGCACGTAGTCGCGATCGCGCCGGCCGAGCTTTCTGAGGTAAGGCAGGAAGGCGTCGAGGAAGCGGTACTTGGACGCCTGCCGCTCGGGCCCGGCCGAACCCGAGGGCAGGTAGAGCGAAACGACCGACAGCCGCCCGAACTGGAACTCGAGGTAGCGCCCTTCGCGGTCGAACTCGTCAATCCCGAAGCCCGTGATCACGCGGTCGGGCTTCCGCTTCGAATAGATCGCGACGCCGCTGTAGCCGGGGCGCAAGGCATCGAAGTACCGGCAGTGAAAGCCGGCGGGCCGGAAACATTCGTCGCCGAGCTGGTGCTCATGGGCCTTCGTTTCCTGGAGGCAGACGACATCCGCAGACTGCGCGGGCAGCCACTGGAACAGCCCCTTGCTGGCCGCCGAGCGGACACCGTTGCAGTTGAGTGTAATGATGCGCATTGTGGTCCGGCCGCCGGGGGCCATGATACGCACTGACGCCAGAGACCTGAATGCGTTTACACCAGAAAGAATTCATCGAGATGATCCTTTCGAAGCAGGTGATTCGCTTCGGCGATTTCACGCTCAAGTCCGGCCGAACGAGCCCCTACTTCTTCAATGCCGGCCTCATCAATGACGGCGTGTCGCTGGCGCGGCTCGGCGCCTGCTACGCACAGTCGATCGTCGATTCGGGAACGGCCTTCGACATGTTGTTCGGGCCCGCGTACAAGGGCATACCGCTTGCGACGGCGACCGCCGTGGCGTTCTCAGAAAAGCATCGCCGCAATGTACCGATTGCCTACAACCGCAAGGAAGTGAAACCGCATGGCGAAGGCGGCGCGCTGATCGGATCACCGCTCGAGGGCCGGGTCCTGATCGTCGACGACGTAATCACCGCGGGGACGGCCGTGCGCGAATCGGTCACGACGATCCGCGCCGCGGGAGCGACGCCTGCGGGCGTCGTCCTCGCCCTCGACAGGCAGGAACGGGGACCGGGCCAGCTATCGGCGGTCCAGGAAGTTCAGGCCTCGTTCAGCATCCCGGTCATCAAGATCATCAACCTCGATCACCTGATCGAATACCTGGAAGCTGGAGATGACAGTGACGAGCTCGCCTCCCTCAAGAACCACCGCAGAACCTACTGTGTCGATAGCGAAGCGTGATGCACGCACGGTCGACACCGGTGCCGGGAACCGAGAATGATATGTATCGAGGTGCATGGATGAACCGCTGGTCCATGAAGGCATTGCTTCCATTCGTCCTGCTCGCGCTCGTCGCGGGCGGCGCCAACGCGCAGTCGGACAAGCAGAAGAAAACCTATCGCTGGGTGGATAAGAACGGCCAGGTGCATTACGGCGACAGCGTGCCGGCCGAGTACGCGGAACAGGACCGCGACGTGCTGAACAAGCAGGGCCTGCCCGTGGGCCGCGAGGAAGGCACGATCACGCCGGAGGAAGCCGCGGCCAAGGCGGCGGAAGACAAGGCGGCGCGCGATGAGCAGAAGCGCAAGCTTCGCGACCGCGTCCTGCTCCAGACCTACCAGTCGACCAAGGAACTCGAGGCTCTGCGCGACAACCGCCTCGATCTCGTCGATGCGCAGCTGACGATCCAGGAACAGTCGCTGTCAAACCTGCGCGCGCAGCGCAAGCAGATCGAGCGCCAGGCTTCGCGCTTCGCGCCGATGAATCAGGATACCGGTGCACCACCCATGCCAGACGAAGTAGTCGCGGATCTCGAGCGATCGGCGAACGACATCCAGACGCAGGAAGCGAATCTCGAGAAGCGACGCCAGGAGCGCGAGAGCATCCGCCTCAACTTCGAGGCGGATATACTGCGTTACCAGGAGCTTCGCTCGATCAAGCCGCGCTGACGTTCCTCAGCCGCGGCCGGAGCTTCCGAATCCGCCGGCTCCGCGGGCGCTCTCCTCGAACTCCGTTACGACGTCGAGCTCCACCTGCACGACGGGGACGACGACCATCTGCGCAATGCGGTCGCCGGGCTCGATCGTGAACTGGTGATCGCTGCGGTTCCAGACCGAGACCATGACCTGCCCCTGGTAGTCCGAATCGATCAGCCCGACCAGGTTGCCGAGCACGATGCCGTGCTTGTGGCCAAGCCCTGAGCGAGGCAGCAGCACGGCCGCGAGGCCTGGATCTTCGAGATGGATTGCCATGCCGGTCGGCACGAGCATCGTCTCGCCGGGTGCGAGGACTTTCACGGCATCGAGGCAGGCGCGGAGATCGAGACCGGCAGAGCCCGCGGTCGCGTGAACCGGCAACGCAAAATCGCGGCCGAGGCGCGGGTCAAGAATTCGGACCTGCAGTTTCCTCACGCGGCGATTATCGCAGTACCGGTGCAATTTGCGACCCGCCTCACGCGTAGAGCGCCACCAGAATCGGTCCATGCACATCAGGGACTGGCCGCCGGCCGAGCGGCCGCGCGAGAAATTGCTGGCGCTCGGATCCGGCGCCTTGTCGGAAGCGGAGTTGCTTGCCATTTGGCTGCGCCACGGCACGAGCGGCATGAATGCGCTCGATCTCGCCCGCTCTCTCCTCGTGCGCTTCGGTTCGCTGCGCGGCCTTCTGACCGCGGGGCGGCAAGCCCTCTGCGGCCAGTCGGGTGTCGGTCCGACACGCTGGGCCGAGTTGCAGGCCGCTCTCGAGATCGTGCGCCGTCACCACCTGGAACGGCTCCAGGCAGGCCCGCTGCTCGCAAGCCCGCGCGCCGCGCGCGACTACCTGATTGCGCGGTTGCGCGACCTGGAACACGAGGTGTTCTGCTGCCTCTTCCTCGACAGCCGCCATCGCCTCACTCGCTGCGAGGAGTTGTTCCGCGGCACCGTCGACGGGGCAAGCGTCCATCCCCGGGAGGTCGTCAAGCAGGCCCTCGCCCGGAACGCGACGGCCGTGATCCTCGCCCACAACCATCC
>DAIQBB010000030.1:0-8650 GCA_036781365.1 Steroidobacteraceae bacterium
ACAACCGCTACGGCCGGCGCGACAACATCCACAAGGCGCGCATCAAGATCCTGGTGAAGGAGCGCGGGCCGGAGAAGTTCCGCGAGGAAGTCGAGGCGGAATGGGCCCACCTGAAGCACGGCCTCGACACGTTGACCGAGAAGGAGGTGGCGCGCGTCGAGGCCCGCTTCACTCGACCGCAGTATCAGTCTTTGAAGAATGAAAACCTGGCCGGCGAACCGGCCTTTCTCGCCTGGGCCAAGCGCAACGTCCACCCCCACAAAGTACCCGGCTACGCCGCGGTCACGCTGTCCCTCAAGAAGACCGGCGTGCCGCCGGGCGACGTCACCAGCGACCAGATGGACGCCATCGCCGACCTCGCGGACCGCTACTCGTTCGGAGAGCTGCGCGTCTCGCACGAGCAGAACCTGGTGCTCGCCGACGTGCGCCAACGCGATCTTGCCCCGCTCTGGCGCGAAGCGCGCGCGCTCGGCCTCGCCACGCCGAACATCGGCCTGCTCACCAACATCATCAGCTGCCCGGGCGGCGATTTCTGCGCGCTGGCGAACGCCAAGTCGATCCCGGTGGCGCAGGCGATCCAGGAGCGCTTTGACGATCTGGACTATCTTCATGAAATCGGCGAGCTCGATCTGAACATCTCGGGCTGCATGAACGCCTGCGGCCACCACCACGTCGGCCACATCGGCATCCTTGGCGTGGATAAGAACGGCGAAGAGTGGTACCAGGTCGAAATCGGCGGCAATCAAGCCCCTGCATCGCTGGGAAAAGTGATCGGCCCTTCGCTTGCTCGCGCCGACATTCCGGACGCGATCGAGAAGCTGATCCATTGCTATCTGGACCGGCGCGACAGCGAAGCCGAGCGCTTCGTCGACGTCGTGCACCGCATCGGCATCGAACCTTTCAAGGAACGCGTCTATGGCCACGCTCATCAAAGGGCGCCGCGTAGTCAGCGAGAACCCGTTCTCGCTTAAGGACAAGGTCGTCCGCCTCGAGCCCGCGGACGATCCGGCTGCCATTTCCCTGGAAGGCGTCGCGCGCGTCGAGGTGAACTTCCCGAAGTTCGGCGACGGGCGCGGCTATTCGATCGCGCGCCTGCTGCGCACGCGCTACGGCTACCGCGGCGAGCTGCGCGCCGTCGGCCACATCACCCGCGATCTGCTTTTCTTCCTGGAGAGCTGCGGCTTCGACGCTTTCGAGCTGCGCGAAGGCGAGGATCCGCGCGAGGCGCTCGCCTCGTTCGAGGATTTCAGCGAGGCCTATCAGGCGTCCGTCGCGCGGCCGGTGCCGCTCTTCCGCCGCCGTGCCGTTTGAATACCGTCCAAGCGGGTACTGTCTACCTCGTCGGCGCCGGTCCGGGCGCACCTGACCTCCTCACGGTGCGCGCGGCCCGGCTGCTCGGCGAGGCCGACATCGTGTTCCACGATGCGCTGATCCATCCAGGCACGCTTGCACTGGCCGCGCGCGCCGAAAAAATTCTCGTCGGAAAGCGTTCCGGAAGGCATTCGACTGCGCAGCGCTTCATCAACAAGCGCCTCGCCGACGCCGCGCGCCGCTACCGGGTCGTGGTGCGGCTGAAGGGCGGCGATCCGATGCTGTTCGGCCGCGCGCACGAGGAGATCGCCTTTCTGAAAAGCAAAAATATCCCCGTAAAAATCATTCCTGGCATCACCGCCGCCCTCGCCGCAAGCGCGGAGCTCGGCGTGTCCCTGACGCAAAGGCTCCTCGCGCGCAGCGTGGTCTTCGCGACGCCGCGCACGGCAGCCGGGGTGGCGCCTTCGGGCTGGGAAAAGGCGGTCGCGGCGGCGGACACGGCCGTTCTCTACATGGCGGCAAGCGATTCGGAGGGCGTGAAACGCGCGCTGATCGCCGCGGGCGTTCGTCCCGAGACGCCGGTCGCGGTTGCGGAGAACGTTAGCCTGGAGGGATCGGACGTGCGTGCCGGCACGCTGGGGGAATTACCGCGACTCGCTTGCAGCTCGAGCGGCGGACCCGTGCTGATTCTGCTCGGTGACGTGTATGGGGAGGTGCTCGAGCTCGCTCGCGAGGCGCTGCGCAAAGCGGCCGCTTCCTGAACACATTCTTAAATACCTAGTACAAACGTGCCATTGCGCTTTGTCGCAAATCGGCCCATGTTTGCACGCATGCCGCAACCGCAAGTCCGCAAGGCACGCATCAACGAGACGACAGAGATTCGCGTCGTGTTCGACGCGCCGCCGGGGCGCGATATGCCGACCCTGGTGACCGTCGAGGACGAATATGGCCGCTGCATCATAGGGGGGGAGTGGCGCGAAAGGCCGGACGGCTACTGGGAGCTGGTCTTTCGGACGGCGCCCACCGGCCTGATCGCGACCGAAGCCCGCCTGAACTGAGCGCGTACTCCCCCGCCCAGGGGGGGCTCGCTCGGAGCCTTTGCAAATACTGACGTTCGTCTCGCCAGTCTGCTTCCGCCTTTACCTTTCCGTACGGTATGATTTGCGTCAGGGGGAAGGTTCATGAATCCGCAAGGGGAAGGGCGGATCCGTGTCATGTTGGTCGACGACCATCGCATCGTTCTGTGGGGCATGGAACGATTGATCGAAGGCGAGAGACCCATGATGGAGGTCGTCGCCACCGCAACGACTTGTGAAGGCGCCATCGAGCTCGCGCAGACGTCCACGCCGGACGTGGTCGTTCTCGACGTCGATTTGCTGCGCGAGGACAAGGGCGGCACGATTCCGGCGCTCGCGAAGAGCCAGACCACGCGGGTGCTGATTCTCAGCGGTGCACGCGACGGCAAGCTGCACGACGAGGCGGTCTTGCGCGGCGCCTGCGGGGTGGTGCGCAAGGAGGCGCCGCCGAGCACCTTGCTGAATGCGATCCGGAAAGTCCATGAGGGTCAGCTGTGGCTGGACCGCGCCACCACCGGGCGGCTGTTCGTCGAGTTGTCAAAGCAGAAGGCTGAACCGGCCAAAGATCCAGAGCAGCGGAAGCTGGCGTCGCTCACGACGCGCGAAGCGGAGGTCGTGCGCACGCTCGTCACCAAGCCGGGCGCGGACAACCGCAAGCTCGCCGACACCCTGAACATGGGCGAGCACACGCTGCGCAATCATCTCAGCCGCATCTACGACAAGCTGGGCGTGCCCAACCGCCTCGAGCTGTACGTCTTCGCGCAACGCCACGGCCTCGACGGTAACGGTCGGCCGCACGCGTAGCACCCGTCTCACCCCGCAACACCTCTAGCTTTTTCCCCTAGTCGAGCGCGCTGCCGCCTCACGCGGCCCCCATGACATTTGTCATGCCTGGGCATGACATTCCTACCTAGGAAAAGAGTACTTGTCGCTGATTCGCGACAGTCCCGATCGGTTCACCATTTCGCCCGCGGAATGAACCTCGTGGCCGGACGACAAGAGGAGCGGTTCGACACCACGCTGGCCGTGAGGCTCAAGCAGGGGGGAGCCGTCGCGCGCAATGTCAGCGCGAACGGCATTTATTTCTTGACCGACGTGGCGTTCGAGGCGGGGGCAACCGTGCAGTTCACGCTGGACTTCCAGAGTTTCCCGGGGGGCCCGATTCAAGTGAATTGCGTCGCGCGCGTCGTGCGGGTCGAGGAGCAAGGCGACAAGAAAGGCGTTGCGGCGGCGATTCAGAGCTTCGAGTTCCATCGCCTGCCCAGAGCCGACGCGTCGTCGTAACCAGAAAGCGAACAGACCATGGATGCTTACCTAGCACGCAAGTTTCCCATTGACGCCCGGCACTCGACGCGCCCGTGGGGCGGCGAGGCCGACGCGGCGAGAGCCTCGGCGCTCGCGCCGTATCGCCTGACCGCCGAGGAGAGCACGGCGTTATTGCGCATCGTTTCCCAGGGCGCGCTGGTCAGCCGGCACTACGGGATCTACCAGTGGCTGAGGGGGGAAGTGCAGCAGATCCTTCCGCACCAGATCCTGATCGCGGCGTGGGGCGATTTCGCGAAGCACGACCTCGAGCTCGACGTAACCTCGGCCCTTCCGGGGGTGCGCACCGCGCAAGTCGCGCGCTGTCGCGTCGATGACTTCGTCCACAAGGCGCACGCCGAATGGGTCGACGCGGGACGCCAGCCGGTGCTGCTCGAGACCGCGGATTTCGCGGCGCCGCGCGCCTGCAGCTGTCCGATCCATGTCGCACTGCGCGGCATGCGTTCCGCGGTGGTGCACGGCGTGCGCGACGAGCGCAGCCGGAGCGAAAGCCTGTACATCGCGCTCGACACCGAGTCCCTCGGCGCCATTCCGCGCGCCGACGGCTTCAAGTTCCTGGTGCATTGCCTGATCGCCCAGGTCGACGTTGCGTTCCGCCGCGTCGCCACATTCCCGCGCGAGCGGTCCAAACCGCTGCGGGAGTCGGGCGCCAAGTGGCGCGACCTCAGCCGCCGCGAGCAGGAGATTCTCGCTTGGCTGTGCCGGGGCGACAGCAACGTCGACATCGCCACCGCGCTCGGGATCAGCCCGCACACGGTGAAGAACCACCTGCAGCGGATCTTTCGAAAGATCGGCGTCAACAACAGAACCCAGGCGGCCGCGCATTACAACGAGGCCATCCGGGCGGCGGGTGAGCATGCATAGGGCCTTCTCTTCAGCTTCCTTGCAAGAGCTGCTTCGGCCTGGAGGAATGCTCGGCAAGGCATCGTTGCGATTGCAAACTGGGCGCGTTCTTCCGGGCAAAGTCACAGCTTTCCCACAGCCTTATCCACAAAGATAGCGAATCAGTTCCAAACGTCCCCTGTTTGGCGCTACCGTGCGCGCTTCCCGCAAGGTTCCCCCCTTGCGGCTCGGCCCCGGCGCGCAGACTATCCTTCCCCCCTGCCACGGGGCTTACTTTTTGGTGAAGGCGATGCGGCTCAGGGATAGCCGTCGGGATTCTGCGATTGCCATCGCCAGGCATCGCTGCACATCGCGTCCAGGTCGAACCGGGCCTTCCAGCCGAGCTCTGTAGCGGCAAGCGAAGCATCCGCATAACAAGCGGCCACGTCGCCCGGTCTGCGCGCGACGAATTCGGTGAGAATGGTTTTCCCCGACGCGCGCTCGAACGCTTTCACCGCCTCCAGTACCGAGTAACCGCGCCCGGTCCCGAGATTCACCGTGATCGGGCGGCGCCTGCGCTCGAGGAACTCGAGCGCGGCGACATGTCCGCGCGCAAGGTCCGTGACATGGACGTAGTCCCGGATTCCGGTGCCGTCTGGCGTGGAGTAATCGTTGCCGAAAATGCGCAACGCCGGAAGCTTTCCGACCGCGACCTGCGCAACGTAGGGGAGCAGGTTGTCGGGCAAGCCATGCGGATCCTCGCCCATGCGCCCCGACGGATGCGCGCCGACGGGATTGAAATAGCGCAGGGCCGCGTAGCTGAAGTCGTCGCCGGCGGCCGATCGGTCGGCGAGCAGATGCTCGACGACCAGCTTGGTCCTGCCGTAGGGGTTGACCGGCCGCAGCGGATGCTGCTCGGTGAGAGGCAGGCGCTCGGGCTCGCCGTAAACCGTGGCGCTGGAGCTGAATACAAGTCGCGAGACGCCGCGCGCGGCCATTGCCTGAAGCAGCACAAGCGTGCCGGCGACGTTGTGGTCATAGTAGAGCAGAGGCTCACGGACCGACTTGCCGACCGCCTTCAGGCCGGCGAAATGCACCACCGCCGCGATCGGGTGTGCGGAAAACACCGCCTGCAGAGCGCTTGGATCGCGCACGTCGGCATGATGAAAGCGGATGCTGCGGCCTGCGGCCTGCTCGTGAATCCTTTCGAGCACCGAACGCTTGGCGTTCGACAGGTTGTCCACGATGGCGAGGTCGTAGCCCGCCCCCGCGAGTTCGACGCAAGTGTGCGAACCGATATAGCCGAGTCCGCCGGTGACGAGGATCGTTCGCGGCATTTCAGGAGCTCCTGCTTTCCCGCCGGGCGCCGATCGCCAGCCAGAGCGCGTAGGAAAAAAGCGCAAAGAACCAAGCGAGCGACCACTCGGCGATCGACAGGCCGAGGAAGGTCCAATCCACCACTGCGCATTCGCCGGTGCCGGCCACCAGCGTCTTCAGCGTACGCGATAGCGGGAAATTCTCGATCATGAAGAACAGGTCCGGGCCGCACGCCGGCACCTTCTCCGGCGGCAGGTGCTGAAGCCAGACCTGTCGCCCGGCGGCTGCCACGCCGCCGACAGCAAACAGCGCCGCGAGCCCTGCATAAGAACGGTGAGGATGAATGGCCGCGACCGCGAACGCTGCCATGACCGCATAGTAGCCGCCGCGCTGCACGAGACAGAGCGGGCAGGGGTCGAGCCCCTGCACGTACTGCAGGTAATAGCCGAACCCGAGGAGCAGGGCACAGGTGAGAGCCCCCAACGCCGCGCCTACGCGCAAACTCATGACTTGATCTTACCCGCCGCCTCGCCGAAACCGATCCGCGCCGCGCCGTCCTTCTCGCAGAACCCCTTTTGCGTGACTTCGTCGCCGTCCTCGAGGAAAGCGCGCGTTTCGCCGCCGGGCAGCGCGAGCGGTTTCTTGCCGCCTTGGGTGAGCTCCATCATCGAGCCGAACGAGCCCGGCGCCGCGCCCGAGAGCGTGCCCGAGCCGAGCAGGTCGCCCGCGCGCAGGTTGCAGCCGTTGGAGCTGTGATGCGCGACCATCTGCGCCGCGGTCCAGTACGAATCGCGGAAGCTCGAGCGCGACAGGCGCACCGGCGCCTGCATCCTCGAGCTCTGCAGGTGCATCTCCACCTCGATCGCAAGACCGCCGGCGCGCTGGTCGTCGTCGTTCCAGAGATAGGGCAGCGGCCTCGGATCGTCGTCGGCGCGCGCAAAGGCCGCGCAGCGATAGGGCTCGAGCGCTTCCAGCGTGACGATCCACGGCGAGATCGTGGTGGCGAAGCTCTTGGCGAGGAACGGCCCGAGCGGCTGGTATTCCCAGGCCTGGATGTCGCGCGCCGACCAGTCGTTGAGGAGCACCACGCCGAAGACATGGTTCAACGCATCCTTTACCGGAATGCTTCGTCCGAGCCGATTGCCCGGGCCGATGACGAAGCCGAGCTCGGCTTCGTAATCAAGTCTCTTGCTGGGACCAAAGGAAGGCGCGGCCGCATCGGGCGGCTTCGTCTGGCCGTGCGGCCGCACGACCGGGGTGCCCGACACCACGATCGACGAGCTGCGGCCGTGGTAGCCGATCGGCACCCACTTGTAATTGGGCAGCAGCGGGTTGTCCGGCCGCAGCATCTTGCCCATGTTGGCAGCGTGATGGATGCCGGCGAAGAAGTCGCTGTAATCGCCGATGTCGACAGGCAGGAAGAGTTGTGCCTGCTTCATCGGCAGCAGGTATTTCGCGAACCGCTGGTCGCGTTTCTTCGTCGACAATCCTCGCGAAAGCTGCCCGCGCAGGCGCTTCCAGCTACTGCGGCCCAGGGCAGCGATCCCGTTCAGCGTCGGCCCGGTCTTGATGGCGAGCGCGGCGAGATCGAGGATCTGGTCGCCGATGGCCACGCCGCCGCGCGGCGATTCGCGCGCTCCTTTGCGCTTGAAGATGCCGAACGGCAGGTTCTGGATCGGGAAGTCGCACCCCGGCGCGTTCGCCGACTCGACCCAGCTTTTCAGCCCGGGATCATGCGTGGCATCGAGGGTCACCGGCGGTTCTTCCTGAATCCGTCCCAGATCCGGTCGTAGTCCTTCTGCAGCTGCGGCGCGCCGAGCGCGAACCGGGTCGGCCGGAACACGAAGCGCGACTCCCACATGAAGGCGAGCGTGTCCTCGATCTTGTGCGGCTTGAGCCCGGCGGCGACGGCCTTCTCGTACGTGGCGAGGTCGGGGCCGTGCGCCGACATGCAGTTGTGGATCGACACCCCGCCGGGCACGAAGCCCTCGGCCTTGGCGTCGTACACGCCGTGCACCAGGCCCATGAGCTCGCTCATCACGTTGCGGTGGAACCACGGCGGCCGGAAGGTATTCTCGGCGACCTGCCAGCGCGGCGGGAAGATGACGAAGTCACAGTTCGCGACGCCCGCCTGGCCCGACGGCGAGGTGAGCACGGTAAAGAGCGACGGGTCGGCGTGGTCGAAGCTGATGGTGCCGATCGCCATGAACCGCGCGAGGTCGTACTTGTACGGGACGTAGTCGCCGTGCCAGGCGACGACGTCGAGCGGCGAGTGCGCGAAATCGCTCACCCACAGCGCGCCCATGAACTTGGCGACGACCTGGCACCTGCCGCGCTCCTCGAACGCCGCCGTCGGCGCCTGGAAGTCGCGCGCCTGCGCGAGGCCCTGGGAGCCGATCGGGCCGAGCTCGGGCAAGCGAAAAGGCGCGCCGTAGTTTTCGCACAGGTAACCGCGCGCCGGGCCTTCGACATCCACCCGGAACTTCATGCCTCGGGGCACGACCGCGATTTCTCCCGGTTCTGCCTCGAGCAGGCCAAGCTCGGTGAACAATTGAATCGACCCCTGCTGCGGGACGAACATCAGCTCGCCGTCTGCATTCCAGAAGCAGCGATCTTTCATCGAGCGGTTGGCGCGGTAGATGTGCACCGCCACCCCGGCCTGTGCCGCGGGCTCGCCCGAGCCTGCAATGGTGATCAACCCTTGGAGAAAATCCGTGGGCCGCGACGGCAGCGGGAAAGGGTCCCAGCGCAGCCGGTTGGGCGGCGTCTCGACCTCGTCGAACGGCCCGGAGCGCAGCAGG
>DAIQBB010000031.1:0-6912 GCA_036781365.1 Steroidobacteraceae bacterium
AAATTTGCGAGAATCGGGAGCGTGATTCCCGATTCGTTCAAGCAGGACCTGCTCAATCGGGTAGACATCGTGGACGTGGTGCAACGCTACGTCCAGTTGCGCAAGGCAGGCACGAACTACGTCGGGCTGTGCCCGTTCCACAACGAGAAGACCCCGTCGTTCAGCGTGAGCCCGACCAAGCAGTTCTATCACTGCTTCGGCTGCGGCGTGCACGGCAACGCGATCGGATTTCTCATGGCCTACGCCTCGCTCGGCTATGTCGACGCGGTGAAGGACCTCGCCTCGCAGGCCGGGATGCAGGTGCCGGAATCGCAACCCCGCAGTCCCGAAGAGGCGGCGCGCAAGGAGCGCGAGCCCGACCTCTACGCGCTGATGGAAAAGGCGATGGACTTCTACCGCGCCGAGCTGAAGAAATCGCCGCGCGCGATCGAGTACCTGAAGGGGCGCGGCCTCACTGGCGAGATCGCGGCGCGTTACCGCATCGGCTATGCGCCTGACGACTGGCAGGCATTGCAGGGTTCGTTCTCAAACTACGAAGACAAGAGCCTGGTCGAGCTCGGCCTCGTGATCCAAAACGAAGAGGGCAAGCGCTACGACCGCTTTCGCGACCGCGTGATGTTCCCGATCCTGAATGCGCGCGGCGCGGTGATCGGCTTTGGCGGCCGCATCCTCGACAAGGGCGAGCCGAAGTACATGAACTCCCCGGAGACGCCGCTGTTCGAGAAAGGACGCGAGCTCTATGGGTTGCCGCAGGCGCGCGACGCGATTCGGACGGCCGGGCGGGTCCTGGTGGTCGAGGGATACATGGACGTAGTGGCGCTCGCGCAGTTCGGCGTCGGCTACGCGGTGGCCACGCTCGGCACGGCCACGACCCCGGTGCATGTTTCGAAGCTGCTGCGCCTCGCCGACGAGCTCGTGTTCAGCTTCGACGGCGATGCCGCGGGACGCAAGGCGGCGTGGCGCGCCCTCGAGGTGAGCCTGCCGCTCGCGCCCGACCACAAGCCGATCCGCTTCCTCTTCCTGCCCGAAGGCGAGGACCCGGACACCTACATCCGCAAGCACGGCAGGGAAGCGTTCGAGACGCGCGTGCGCGAGGCCGAGACGCTTTCCCAGTTCCTGCTCGCGCAATTGCGCGCGGAATGCGACCTCGGTACGGCGGAGGGGCGTGCGCGCTTCCTTTCCATGGCAAAGCCGCACGTTCAGAAGATCACCGCGCCGGCGCTGCGCCTGCAGCTGATCAACGAGATCGCGCAGCTCGGACGGGTCGCGGACAGCGAAATCCACGGGCTGCTCGAGTTGCCGCGGCGCCCGGCTTTTGCGCGGGCATCCCCGCGCCGTCCTAGTTACGATGCGCCGAACTCGCTGGAATGGAGCTTGCTAACGGCGCTGCTGTCCGACCTGACGCTGGTCGAGCACATCGATCCGGCGCGGCTCGCCCCGGAACGTGCCGAAACCGAAGCGCTCCTCGCGATCCGCCAGCAATGCGAGGCGGCCCAGGACGAGGTGAGCTTTCCGCTGCTGATGGAGGCGCTGAGCGGGAATTCATGTCTTGAAACGGTGTTGAAAGCCCAGAGATATGGCGAGGACCTCGCCTTCGATGCCGACGCGGCGCGCAGCGAGTTCCAGCACGCCCTGGTCCAGATCGACATTCGGCAGCGGAAGAAAGAGCTCGACGAGCTGCGTGGACGGCTCAGTTCCAAGGAGGACTTGGTGGTTTTCAACGAGAAGAACCTCGCCTACCAAAGGCTGCGCGGGGCACTTCCAAGCCACTGAACGGTCACATATAATGGCGGGTTCTATTTTTAGCGGGTATTCAGGCGGTTAACGCGGGGGATGGATGGCCAAGAAGCGCAAGAAGGTGAGGAAGGTCCGGGCAGCGAAGAAGAAGGCTGTCAAGCGGATCAAGCTTAAGGGACGCGCCGCAAGGCCGGTTGCGACGAAGAAGCTCGGGCGCGCCAAGCCGGTCCTGAAGGGCCGCAAGCTCCTCGCCAAGCCCGCGGCCGCAGCCAGGGCGGACGCGAAGGTCGACGCACGGGCGCCGAAGGGTGCGAAGACCCCGATCAAGACGAGCGCCAAGCAGGCGCTCGAGCTCCTCGAAGCGAAGGTCAACGAGGTCAAGGGCAAGGGCAAGCGCGGCCGCGGCGGCCGCCGCGGCAAAGACGCGTGGATGATCCCGGCCGAGCTTCCCAAGGAAGACGCCGAGACGCGCCGCACGCGCCTCAAGAACCTGATCAAGCTCGGCAAGGAGCGCGGCTTCCTCACCTACTCCGAGATCAACGACCACCTGCCCGACGACCTGGTCGACGCCGAGCAGATCGAAGCGATCATCTCCACGTTCGGCGACATGGGCATCCAGGTCTACGACCAGGCGCCCGACCAGGAGACGCTGCTCATCGCCTCCGACGCCCAGCCGGTGGCCCAGCCCGACGAGGACGTCGAGGAGCAGGCCGAGGCGGCGCTGTCGACCGTGGATTCCGAATTCGGCCGCACCACCGACCCGGTGCGCATGTACATGCGCGAGATGGGCTCGGTCGAGCTCCTCACGCGCGAAGGCGAGATCGAGATCGCCAAGCGCATCGAGGACGGCCTGCGCCACATGATCCTCGCGATCAGCGCCTGCCCGACCACGGTGCGCGAGATCCTCGACCTCGCCGACAAGGTGGAGAAGGACGAGCTGCGCATCGACGAGGTGGTCGACGGCCTGATCGACCCGAACGCCAAGGACGACTTCGATCCGAAGCGGGCCGCACCGACGCCGGAAGACGAGGAAGCGCAGATCGAGGAGGAAGAGGGCGAGGACGAGGAAGCCGCCGAGGCGGCGCAATCGGCGAGCATGCTCAAGCTCAAGGGCGAGGCGCTGGAGAAGTTCGTGCGTATTCGCCGCCTGTTCGAGAAGCTCCTCAAGGCGCTCGAGAACAAGGGCTCCAAGGACAAGGACTACCTGCGCGCCCGCGACCAGATTTCCACCGAGCTGATGACCATCCGCTTCACCGCGCGCACCGTCGAGCGGCTCTCCGACAGCGTGCGCAGCCTGGTCGACGAGATCCGCCGCCACGAGCGCGAGATCCACGACATCTCGGTCGAGAAGGCGCAGATGCCGCGCCAGCACTTCATCAAGGTTTTCGCCGGCACCGAAGGCTCCAAGCGCTGGCTGTCGACCGAGATGAATTCCGAGCAGCCCTGGACCGAGTCGCTGCGCCGGGTCGAGCCGTCGATCCTCGAGCTGCTCGGCAAGATCCAGAGCGTGCAGCAGAAGATCGGGATCTCGATCAAGGACCTGAAAGAGATCAACAAGCAGATGTCGACGGGCGAGGCGAAGGCCCGCCGGGCGAAGCGCGAGATGACCGAGGCCAACCTGCGCCTGGTGATCTCGATCGCGAAGAAGTACACCAACCGCGGCCTGCAGTTCCTCGACCTGATCCAGGAAGGCAACATCGGCCTGATGAAAGCGGTCGACAAGTTCGAATACCGCCGCGGCTACAAGTTCTCGACCTACGCCACGTGGTGGATCCGCCAGGCCATCACGCGCTCGATCGCCGACCAGGCGCGCACCATCCGCATCCCGGTGCACATGATCGAGACCATCAACAAGATGAACCGCATCTCGCGCCAGATCCTGCAGGAGACCGGCCAGGAGCCGGATCCCGCGACGCTGGCGGTGAAGATGGAGATGCCCGAGGAGAAGATCCGCAAGATCCTCAAGATCTCCAAGGAGCCGATCTCCATGGAGACGCCGATCGGCGACGACGACGATTCGCACCTCGGCGACTTCATCGAGGACACCTCGACCGTCGCCCCTTCGGAAGCAGCAACCTACGCTTCCCTGCGCGACGTCACCAAGGAAGTCCTGGATACGCTGACGCCCCGCGAGGCGAAGGTGCTGCGCATGCGCTTCGGCATCGAGATGTCGACCGACCACACGCTTGAAGAGGTCGGCAAGCAGTTCGACGTCACGCGCGAGCGCATACGGCAGATCGAGGCCAAGGCGCTGAGGAAGCTGCGCCACCCCTCGCGGTCCGAGCGGCTGAAGAGCTTCCTTGACCAGGAAGGCTAGCCGGCTCCTTCTGCTTGCCGTGCCGCTGGTCGCGGCGTGCTCGACGTTCATGATCGACAGCGTCGAGCAGCTGCGCGAGACGAACAAGAAGAACATCGCGCAGCTTTCGATCGGCACGCCGCGCGCCCAGGTGGAGAAGCTGATGGGCGATGCCTCCGCCGGCGGCAAGCTCGGCGACATCGCGTTCGGCCGCCTGCAGTATCTCGAGGTGAAGAACCCGCAACGCGAGGAGCGCGTCACCGGCCCGCAGGGCGCGGTCTACGACGTGCTCTTCTATTACACCGACCTCAAGTCGCGGGACGACAAGATCACCGACGACGAGCTGACTCCGCTCGTGTTCCGCGGCCACGAGCTCGCCGGCGTCGGCTACGGCTTCCTCGCCCGGTTCGCGCCGAAATACCGCGGCTTGCAGTAACCTCGCTCCCGGCGGGCCGGTAGCTCAGTCGGTCAGAGCAGGGGACTCATAATCCCTTGGTCGTTGGTTCGAGTCCAACCCGGCCCACGCTTTCAGGCTATCGCTTCACCGTGATCCTCACGGTGTCGCTTGCCGCGCCACCGGCGTTGTCCGTGACGGTAAGCCTGAAGACCAGCGCGTTCGGCAGCGGCGAGATGCCTTTGGTTATCGAGAACCAGGGCTGGGCGGAGGACGCATTCGACAGCGTCACCGGATATCCGGACAGCTGCTGCCATTGATACGAGACGACGCTGCCGTCCGGATCGTACGACGCCCTGCCGTCCAGCGTCACGCTCCCGCTGTTGCGGCGTACGGTCCTGTCGGGGCCCGCGTTCGCGACGGGCGCCTGGTTCGGCACGACGACGCTCGTCGTGACCGACGCCGTGTTGTTCGCCGAGTAAGGATCGGGCGCGTTGCTCACGGCCGACACGGAGAACACCAGGCTGCCCGCGACCTGAGGCTGCACGGCCAGTTGCAGCTCCGCGGGCGCTGCACCGGCGTCGATGCGGAGCAGCGTGCACTGCCACGCGCCAGCCGAGACCGTGCATTCCGGCGACGTCGCGGCGACCGTGACCCCGCTCGGAACGCTCGCGCTCACGAGCACGTTCCGGGCGGCGTCCGGACCCGGGTTGCCGATCGATACGCCGTAGGTCAGCAGGCCTCCGACGGGGACGGGAGCCGGGCTCGCGGACGCCGTCGCCACGATGTCCGCCGACGCGGTGTGCGGCAGCGTGACCAGGCCGTAGTTGTAGTCGGCGATCGCGATGTCGGGCAGGCGGTCGCCGTTGAAATCGCCGATCGCCAGGCCTTGCCGCTGATAGTGGCTGGCATAAGGAATGGGATAGAGCTCCTCCGCCTGCAAGCTGCCGTCGGCGTTTTGAAGATAGACCCCGGCGTTGACCCATCCCCCGTGCAGCACGATGATGTCCGCGCGGCCATCGCGATTCACGTCCGCGATTTCCACCGACTCGGGTACGTCGAGTGAATCGAAGCTGACCACCGGGTCCAGGCTGCCGGCGCCGTTCTGGTAGAACACGCCGATCTTCGAGTAGGGCTTGTTGCCGCCGTAGGTCACCACGATGTCGTTGCGCCCGTCGCCGTTCACGTCCCCGACGGCGACCCCTTGAGTCAGAACACCGGAAGCGACACTGTAGGACACGGGGGCATTGAAGCCGCCGGTCGCCGCCTGGGTGAGCACGACGACGTTCGGGAGGAAGCTCTGCCCGCTCATGACCACGATGTCCGTCAGCCCGTCGCCGTTGACATCTCCCAGGTCGAGGTCGTTGTAGCCTCCGTGCGGCGCGTTGTACATCACGGCGGGCGCGAGCGTTCCGCCCGCGGTCTGCAGGAATACCGCCACGTTGTTCGAGCTCCAGTCGAGTCCAACCACGTCGGCGCGCCCGTCGTTGTTGACATCCCCGATCCGGATGATCGACGCCATGGAAGTCGCATAGACCATGGATGGCGCGAGCGTTCCGTCAGTCCCCTGGAGAAATACCTCGATATTGCTGGTATTGCCGAGCACGATGTCCTTGCGGCCATCGCCGTTCACGTCGCCGATCTGCACGGACTGCGCCCGGCTCGAATAGGCGCTGTTCGTGGGATAGAGCACCGGCGGCGCGAGTTGTCCATCGGGCTGCTGCAGAAACACGTAGAGCTTGAAGTCGCGCGCCGGGTCGAAGTAGAAGGACGTGGTCAGGACGACGTCGGCGAGCCCGTCGCCGTTGACATCGCCCACCGCGACCGCCTCTGGCCAGGAACCAGTGACCGTCGCCGTATACGGAGAGAACAAAGCGGAATCGACCGCTTCGACCCGCATCGGGAGAACCCCGAGCAGGAAACTCGCCGCGAGCATTGCGGCGTGGCGGATGAAAATCGTGCGGACCCCCATGTGCCCCCCTGTAGTTGTTAACGACGCGGGAAAGCTACTCTTTTTTTTTGGCTCAGTCTTATCAGCGTGTCCGCTGATGGCTGGCGCGAGACCTTGCTAGTCGGTCGATCCGTCGGCCCGGGTCTGCATCTGCTGCATTGCCCCGTCGATCTTCTGCTGCGCGTTATGCAGGGTCTTCTGCCCTTCCTGCACCTCCTGCTTCTTGATCGAGGCGGCGGTGGCGGCGGTGCTGGCAGTTTCCAGGCCGCAACCCGCGAGGGTTGCCGTGACGGCGATGGCGAGAAGGGTCTTCATGAGCGCCACTGTAGGCGCAAGCGGCCGCCTTGCCGCGTGAAAATGTCCTCTGCCGTCGGGGAGGAAGGCTACAAAGAGTGAAAAAACCTGAGTACGCCGGCTAGGCGGCGCTGGTCGGCAGGTCGCCGTCGCGCAGCCCCGGACCCAGGGCCTCGAACCTCGGGTCGACCGTCATCTCGTCGTAGTAGAAGGTCGTGGCGCTGGTGGCGGAACGGTGCA
>DAIQBB010000032.1:0-6142 GCA_036781365.1 Steroidobacteraceae bacterium
GTACCACATGGAGAACCGCGGCGAGAACATCATGACCAAGGACAAGCTGCTCGCGATCGGCGAGAAGTACGAGGCGATGATCGCCGCCGACAAGGCGTCGGACTCGCGCTTCCGGTAACCGCCATGCTCGTCGAGATCCTGTTCTGGTCATTCTCAGCGGTGCTTGTAGGCGCCGCGCTCGGCGTCATCCTGTCTCGGAATCCCGTGCACTCGGTGCTGTACCTCGTCCTCTGCTTCTTCAATGCCGCCGTCCTGTGGCTGTTGATCCAGGCCGAGTTCCTGGCGATCGTGCTCGTGCTCGTCTATGTGGGCGCGGTCATGGTGCTGTTCCTTTTCGTCGTGATGATGCTGGACATCAACATCGAGCAACTGCGCGAGGGATTCGCGCGGAACGCCCCGCTGGGTGCGCTGATTGCATTCATCATGGTCGTGGAGCTCGCCTACGTTCTGTGGGTGCGGCGGCTCGGCATCGAGCTGCCAGGCAGCGTCGTCCCCGTCGCGGAAGGGCATAGCAATACGGCCGAGATCGGCGCCGTGCTGTATACCGAGTACGTCTATCCGTTCCAGCTCGCCGCCGTCGTACTTCTCATCGCGATCATCGCCGCGATCACGCTGACGATGCGCCGCCGCCCTGGACAGAAGGTCCAGGACATCGCGAGCCAGGTCGCCGTACGGGCTGCCGACCGCGTCCGGCTGGTGAACATGCCCGTCGAGCGCGAACCATGATTACGCTATCGCACTATCTCCTGCTCGCGGGTGTGCTGTTTTCGATCGCCGTGGCCGGGATCTTCATCAACCGCAAGAACGTAATCCTGCTGCTCATGTGCATCGAGCTCATGCTGCTCGCGGTCAACTTCAACTTCGTCGCATTCTCGCGCTTCCTCGGCGACCTGGACGGCCAGGTCTTCGTGTTCTTCATCCTGACCGTGGCGGCGGCCGAGGCCGCAATCGGCCTCGCGATCCTCGTCGTGCTTTTCCGCCAGCGCCGCAGCATCAACGTCGAGGAACTCGACACCATGAAGGGTTGAGCGTGAGCATCGAAAGCCTTTGCCTCCTCATCGTGCTGGCGCCGCTCACGGCGGCCGTCGTCGCCGGTCTCGGAGGCGGCCTCATTGGCCGCACCGGCGCACACACGATCTGCATCGCGGGGGTGACGCTGTCGTTCGCGGCGTCTGCCTGGATCCTGGACCGAATGCTCGACGGCGCGCCGGTATTCAACCAGGCGATTTACACCTGGGGCGTCAGCGACGGCCTCAGGATGGAGATCGGCTTCCTGATCGACAACCTGAGCGCCTTGATGATGACGGTCGTGACTTTCGTCTCGCTCGCCGTCCACGTCTACACGATCGGCTACATGCGGGACGACCCGGGTTACCAGCGCTTCTTTGCCTACATATCGCTCTTCACCTTCGCGATGCTGATGCTCGTGATGTCGAACAACTTCCTGCAGTTGTTCTTCGGTTGGGAAGCGGTGGGACTCGTGTCGTACCTGCTGATCGGCTTCTGGTACCAGCGGCCGACGGCGATCTTTGCAAACTACAAGGCGTTCATCGTCAACCGCATCGGTGACTTCGGCTTCATCGTGGCGATCGCCGTCGTCGTCGCCTACATGGGCAGCCTCGACTACGCCGAGGTTTTTGATCGCATTCCGCGTGCCATCGGGCGCGACCTCTACCTGACGCCCGGCGAGCCGAGCAAAGTCATCACCGTGATCTGCGTGGGCCTCTTCCTCGGCGCCATGGGCAAGTCGGCGCAGGTTCCGTTGCACGTGTGGCTGCCGGACTCCATGGAGGGCCCGACGCCGATTTCCGCCCTGATCCACGCGGCGACCATGGTCACCGCCGGCATCTTCATGGTGGCGCGGATGTCACCGCTCTTCCAGATGTCGCCGGACGCGCTGCACTTCGTCATCGTGATCGGTGCGACGACTGCGCTGTTCATGGGCCTGCTCGGCCTCGTCAACAACGACATCAAGCGTGTCATCGCCTATTCGACCCTGTCCCAGCTCGGTTACATGACGGCGGCGCTGGGGGCAGGTGCCTACGGGGCGGGCATCTTCCACCTGATGACCCACGCCTTCTTCAAGGCGTTGCTCTTCCTCGCGGCCGGCTCCGTGATCATCGGCATGCACCACGAGCAGGACATGCGGCGCATGGGCGGGCTCAGGAAGTACATGCCGATCACGTACTGGACCTGCCTCATCGGCGCGCTCGCGTTGGTCGGCTTCCCGGGCTTCTCGGGCTTCTTTTCGAAGGACATCATCATCGAGGCGATCAAGGAAAGCGACACGAAAGGCTCGGAGTATGCCTACGTGTGCGTACTTCTCGGCGTGTTCGTGACTGCGCTCTACAGCTTCCGGCTCGTGTTCAAGACCTTTCACGGCAAGGAACGGATGGACGAGCACACGCGCGAGCACCTGCACGAGAATCCATGGGTTGTCACGATGCCGCTCATCGCGCTCGCAATTCCGTCGATCGTGATCGGCTGGCTGACCGTTGGACCCGTCGTATTCGGCGATTTCTTCGCGGGCGCGATTGCTCAGGCACCGGACGGTCCCCTGGCCATGTTGGGCGAGGAGTTCCATGGGCCCGCGACCTTCGTCGTGCATTCGCTGCGCTCACCGGCGCTCTGGCTCGCGCTCGGCGGGATTGCCGCCGCCTGGTATCTGTATCTGAGGCGGCCGGAATTGCCGGATCGCATCGCCACGCGCTTCTCGAAGGTCTACCGACTCCTGGTCAACAAGTACTACTTCGACTGGTTCAATGAAAACGTCGTGGCCGTAGGAGTAAGGAATTTTGGTACCAGCCTGTGGAAGCGCGGCGACGAGACCGTCATCGACGGCTGGCTCGTCAATGGCAGTGCCCGCGCGATTGGCGCGCTTGCCGGCATCGTTCGCCAGGTTCAGTCGGGTTACCTGTACCACTATGCCTTCGCCATGATCATCGGCCTGTCGCTGCTGCTCGGCTGGCTGTTGCTGAGATCCTGAAATGGCGGTACCAGCGAAGATCCTGAGCTGGCTCGTTTGGCTCCCCATTGTGGCGGGGTTGCTGGTGCTGCTCCTTGGCGAGCGGCGAATCGCCTTCGGACGTTGGGTCGCGCTCGCGGCGACACTCGCGACGCTCGGGCTCTGCATTCCGCTCTGGAGTGGGTTCGACCTCACGACGCCGGCGCTGCAGTTCGTCGAACGCGAACCGTGGATCGGCGCGCTAAACGCCTGGTACCACCTCGGCATCGACGGCATTGCGCTCCCGCTCATCGTCCTGACGGCCTTTACGACGCCGCTCGTCGTGATCGCCGCCTGGACGGACGTCGAAAAGCGGCCGGCGCAGTATTTCGCCTCCTTCCTCGTGATGGAGGGCCTGATGATCGGCGTGTTCTCCGCCGCCGACGCGCTCCTCTTCTATGTGTTCTGGGAAGCAATGCTGATCCCGATGTTCCTGATCATCGGCATCTGGGGCGGAGCTCGCCGCGTATACGCCACGATCAAGTTCTTCCTTTACACATTCCTCGGCTCGGTGCTGATGCTCGTCGCGCTCATCTGGCTGTACCTCGACGGCGGCAGCTACGAGATCGCCGCCATGCACCGGCTGCCGATTGGCATGACCGAGCAGATCCTGATTTTCCTCGCGTTCTTCGCCGCCTTTGCGGTCAAGGTGCCGATGTGGCCCGTGCACACCTGGTTGCCGGACGCGCACGTCGAAGCGCCGACGGGTGGGTCCGTGGTCCTCGCGGCCATCATGCTGAAGATGGGCGGGTACGGCTTCCTGCGCTTCAGCCTGCCGATCGCGCCGGACGCGAGCCGTGAACTCGACTGGCTGATCATCACGCTTTCGCTCGTCGCGATCGCCTACATCGGATTCGTGGCCCTGGCGCAACGCGACATGAAGAAGCTGATCGCATATTCGTCGATCGCGCACATGGGCTTCGTGACACTGGGCGCCTTCGTCGCCTACGACATTTGGCAGGCGACCGGAACGGTCGCAGGGGCGGGGATGGGACTCGACGGGGCGATGGTACAGATGGTCTCGCACGGACTCGTGTCCGGCGCGCTGTTCCTCTGTGTCGGCGTACTCTACGACCGCCTCCACACGCGTGACATCTCGGCGTACGGCGGAGTGGTCAACACCATGCCGGTCTTCGCGTTCTTTGCGGTGCTGTTCGCGATGGCGAATGCCGGCCTTCCGGGCACCTCGGGATTCGTCGGCGAGTTCCTCGTGATCGTGGCGAGCTTCAAGGCCAACTTCTGGTACGCCTTCGTCGCGGCGCTGACCCTGGTTCTCGGGGCCGCGTACACGCTCTGGCTCCTCAAGCGCGTGATCTGGGGCGAGGTCGGCAACGACGGAGTTGCATCGCTCAAGGACCTGAACCCGCGGGAGTTCATCGTGCTTGCGGTGCTGGCAGTCGCGGTGCTCGTCCTCGGCGTCTGGCCTGCGCCGCTTCTCGACGTGATGCGGCCGACAATCGGATTCCTGGTCGAGCAACTCATGGTCAGCAAGCTCTGAGGCGCGCGCGATGGAAAGCCCGACCATGGTCCTGACGATCGCAGATGTCCTGCCGGCCGCGGCGGAGATCTTCATTGCGTCTGTGGCCTGTGTGCTGCTGCTGGTGGAGGCCGCATTTGGCGCGCGGGCGCGGAACGTCTCGTTCCTGCTTGCGATCGCGGCACTCGCGGGCGCCGCCTGGGTCACCTCGGCTGTCGCGATCCCCGACCGGGCCGTCATCCTCGGCGGACATTTTGTCGCCGATCCGATGGGAACCGTCCTGAAGCTCTTCGCCTACGGGGCGGCGGCCGTGACGCTCCTGTATTCGCGCGACTACCTCGAGCGGCGTGAGCTGCTGAAGGGCGAATATCTCGTCCTGGCGCTTTTCGCCGTGCTCGGCATCCAGGTCATCATCTCGGCGGGCAGCCTGCTCACTCTCTATCTCGGCATCGAGATCATGTCGCTGTCGCTGTACGCGATGATCGCATTCGACAGGGAGGACGGCGTTGCGGCGGAATCCGCAATGAAGTACTTCGTGCTCGGTGCGATCGCGTCGGGTGCGTTGCTGTACGGGATCTCGATCCTCTACGGCATGACGGGGAGTTTCCTCCTGGACGGCATCGCGGCGTCGGTCAGCCGCAGCGATGCGCCTGCGGTCGGGCTGCTGTTCGGCCTCGCATTCATCGTGGTCGGCGTTGCCTTCAAGTTCGGCGCCGTGCCATTCCACATGTGGCTGCCGGACGTCTATCACGGGGCGCCCACGCCCGTGACCCTGTTCGTGGGGTCGGCCCCGAAGATCGCCTCATTCGCGCTCGCGATGCGCGTACTGGCGGAGGGCCTGGGCGGAGTCGCGGATGCCTGGCAGGACATGCTTGTCGTGGTGGCCACGCTTTCCATGATCGTCGGCAATGTCGTCGCGATCGCGCAAACCAACATCAAGCGCATGCTCGCCTATTCGACCATCTCGCACGTCGGCTTCATCCTGCTCGGCGTGCTTGCAGTGAGCGCCGGCGGTTATCGGGCGGCCATGTTCTACACGTTGACCTACGTGATCATGACGACCGGCGCTTTCGGTGTCGTGCTCTGGCTCACGCGCAAGGGATTCGAGGCGGATGCGCTCGACGACTACAAGGGCCTCAATCGGCGCAATCCCTGGTTTGCCTTCGTGATGCTGCTCGTTATGTTCGGCCTGGCGGGTGTCCCGCCGACGGTCGGTTTTTGGGCCAAGCTGCAGGTGATCGCGGCAGTCGTTGACGTAGGCCTTACCTGGCTGGCCGCCCTGGCCGTGCTGATGTCGGTGGTGGGGGCCTATTATTACCTTCGCATCGTCAAACTGATGTACTTCGATGAACCAACGACGACTGGTCCGGTGGAAGCCAAGATCGCCGTACGCGTCATGTTGAGCCTGAACGGATTGGCGATCCTCGTGTTGGGCTTGTATCCGGGAATGCTCCTTCGGGTTTGCGAGCTCGTGATTCGATAGGCGATTTGACTACGAGGAAGTGGGGCAGTCTCGATGTGGCGACAAAAAGCGACTGCCCGTTTGTAAATGCGGCGACTGCTGACTATAATTCGCGCCCCTGTTGCGGGGTGGAGCAGTCTGGCAGCTCGTCGGGCTCATAACCCGAAGGTCGCAGGTTCAAATCCTGCCCCCGCTACCA